>NZ_JBBCPF010000004.1:0-305710 GCF_037150835.1 Microbacterium sp. LB12
CCCGGTTACATTCCGAACCCGGAAGCTAAGCCTCACAGCGCCGATGGTACTGCAGGGGGGACCCTGTGGGAGAGTAGGACACCGCCGGACTCCTTTTAGTCAAGAAAGCCACCCAATGTTGGGTGGCTTTCTTGCGTTAAGGCGCGGGTTTCCCTCGCAGCTTCACCGCTTCAGTCGTGCCTCGAGCATGGCCGCGCACTCCTGCACCGCTGCCACGAGAAGCTGCTCATCCAGATCGTCGCGGCCCCACGTGACGGCCACAGCCGCGACAGGCCATCCGGCCGCGTCGAGAACCGCGGCGCCCACACTCCGCAATCCATCCGCGATCTCGCTGTTCTCCGTCGCATACCCCTGCACCCGCACCTCACGCAGCAACTCCCGCAACTGTCGCGGCGTCCGTGGCCCGAGTCCCGTGCGATCGGGGAAGGCCGATGCATCGGGGTAGAGCGCCCGCACCTGTTCGCGGGGGAGTGCCGCGAGCATGGCCCGGCCCGAGGCGGTCAAGTGCGCCGGAAGCCGGACCCCGACGTCGGTGACCAGAGCCGGGCGTCGAGGTGCCCGCTCTTCGACGATGTAGAGCACATCCCCACCGCTCATCACGGCCAGATGCGCGCTCTCACCCAAGCGGTCGGACAGGGCAGCTACCAATGGTCTTCCACGTCGAGCCAGCGGCTGCTGCCGGGTGTATCCGCCGGCGAGCTCGAACGCCGACGTCCCGAGACCCCACCGTCGCTCCTCGCGCAGGTGCAGCACGAAGCCGTGCGCGGCAAGGGTGGTGAGTAGGTGATAGACCGTCGAGCGCGGCAGCTCCAGCTCACGGGCGATCGCTGAAGCCGCGACCGGGGCAGGGCGACCGGCGAGGTAGCTCAGGATGCGCAGGGTGTTCTCTGCGGCCGGGACCTGTGCCGCTTCCTGCTTGTCTGGTATCACAGACAAAGCATCGCACGAACGGGTGTCCCGGGCGAGCGGCCGGGTGTGGAATCGAGTCATGAGTGATCCTGTCTCCGTTCTCGTCGGCGCGGCCCCGTTGTCTCCTGCCGATGTCGTCGCCGTCGCGCGCCTCGACGCTGCTGTCGTGATCGATGCCGACGCGCTCGAACGCGTCGCCGAGACGCGCCGCGTGATCGACGGGCTCGCGGCCGACCCGCATCCGCACTACGGGGTGTCCACCGGATTCGGCGCACTCGCCACGACGTTCATCGCCCCGGATCGCCGCCTGCAGCTGCAGGCCAGCCTCATCCGCTCCCACGCTGCCGGCACCGGCGCCGAGGTCGAGCGGGAAGTGGTGCGCGGGCTGCAGCTCCTGCGTCTGCAGACCCTCGCCTCCGGGCGCACGGGCGTGCGGCCGGTCGTCGTCGAGACCTATGCCGCCCTGCTGAACGCCGGGATCACGCCGGTCGTGCGCGAGTACGGCTCGCTGGGATGCTCCGGCGATCTCGCCCCCCTCGCACATATCGCCCTCGCTGCGATGGGGGAGGGCGATGTGCGCAACGCATCCGGTGAGCTGGTGCCCGCCGCCGACGCCCTCGCGGACGCGGGCATCGAGCCGCTCACCCTCGTGGAGAAGGAGGGGCTCGCCCTCATCAACGGCACCGACGGCATGCTCGGCATGCTGGTGCTCGCCCTGCACGACCTCGAGACGCTGCTGCTGACCGCCGATCTCGCTGCGGCGATGTCGGTGGAGTCGCAGCTCGGTACCGACGCCGTCTTCGCGGCCGACCTGATGGCTCTCCGCCCCCAGACCGGACAGGCCGAGTCGGGCGGCAACCTGCGGGCCTTCCTCGCCGACTCGCCGATGGTCGCCAGCCACAAGGGGCCCGACGACGGTCGGGTGCAGGACGCGTACTCTCTGCGCTGCTCTCCGCAGGTTCACGGAGCCGCGCGCGACACACTCGCCCACGCGGCCACGATCGCCGGACGCGAACTCGCGAGCGTCATCGACAACCCGGTCATCACGCTGGACGGACGTATCGAGTCCAACGGCAACTTCCACGGGGCGCCGGTCGCGGCGGTTCTCGACTTCCTGGCGATCTCGGTCGCCGACGTCGCGTCGGTCTCGGAGCGCCGCACCGATCGGGCGCTGGATCCGGCGCGCAGCCACGGTCTTCCCCCGTTCCTCGCGGACGAGGTCGGCGTCGACTCCGGCCTCATGATCGCGCAGTACGCGGCGGCCGGGATCGTCTCCGAGCTCAAGCGCCTTGCGGTACCGGCATCCGTCGACTCGATCCCGTCATCCGCGATGCAGGAGGACCACGTGTCGATGGGGTGGGCAGCGGCACGCAAGCTGCGACGCGCGATCGACGGCCTCGGCCGCGTCCTGGCGATCGAGATCCTCACCGGTGCCCGGGCGCTCGACCTGCGTGCCCCGTTGCAGGCCGGTCCTGCCACGGGTGCCGTCCGCGACCTCGTCCGTACCGTCGCCGCCGGGCCCGGCCCCGACCGCTTCCTCTCACCCGAGATGGAAGCCGTCACCGCACTCGTCCAGTCGGGCGCCGTCGCCCGCATCGCAAAGGAGCACGTCCATGGCTGAGAACACCACCTCCGGTCCCCGCGTCGTCCGCGCCGCCCGCGGCAACCAGCGCACCGCGAAGAGCTGGGGCGCCGAGGCCGCCAAGCGCATGCTGATGAACAACCTCGACCCCGAGGTCGCCGAGCACCCCGAAGACCTCGTCGTCTACGGGGGCACGGGCAAAGCCGCGCGCAGCTGGGAGGCATACGACGCCATCGTTCGCACGCTCGACGAACTCGAACCGGACGAGACGCTGCTCGTGCAGTCCGGCAAGCCGGTCGGTGTGTTCCGCACCCACGAGTGGGCGCCGCGCGTGCTGATCGCCAACTCCAACCTGGTGGGGGACTGGGCGAACTGGCCGGAGTTCCGCAGGCTCGAAGAGCTCGGACTCATCATGTACGGACAGATGACCGCCGGCTCCTGGATCTACATCGGAACCCAGGGCATCCTGCAGGGCACGTACGAGACCTTCGCCGCCGTGGCCCGCTCGCTCGGCCGCGACTCGCTGCGCGGCACCCTGACCCTCACCGGCGGTGCCGGGGGAATGGGCGGCGCGCAGCCGCTCGCCGTGACCCTGAACGACGGGGCGGTGCTGATCGTCGACGTCGACGAGTCGCGCCTGGCGCGCCGCGTGGAGCACGGGTACCTCGACGAGTACACGACCGATCTCGACGCCGCCGTCGCGCGCGTCGTCGCGGCCAAAGACGCGGGGGAGGCCCTGTCTGTCGGAGTGGTCGGCAACGCTGCCGCGGTGTTCCCCGAGCTGCTGCGTCGCGGAGTGCCGATCGACGTCGTGACCGACCAGACCAGCGCGCACGACCCGCTCGCCTACCTCCCGCTCGGCACCACGGTGGCGGATTGGAAGGCGGAGGCGGAGCGCGACCCCGAGGACTTCACCCGCCGCTCGCGCGCATCGATGGCCGCGCACGTCGAGGCCATGGTGGCGTTCCAGGATGCGGGGGCTGCGGTGTTCGACTACGGCAACTCGATCCGTGCGGAAGCACAGCTGGGCGGCTTCGACCGGGCGTTCGAGTTCCCCGGATTCGTGCCCGCGTACATCCGCCCGCAGTTCGTAGAGGGACGCGGACCGTTCCGCTGGGCCGCGCTCTCGGGCGACCCCGAGGACATCTACAAGACGGACCGGGCGATCGCCGAGCTCTTCCCCGAAGACGCCGCCCTGCACCGCTGGCTCGAGAAGGCCGGCTCGACCGTGCATTTCGAGGGGCTGCCCGCCCGCATCTGCTGGCTCGGATACAAGGAGCGTCACCTCGCGGGACTCAAGTTCAACGAGATGGTCGCCTCGGGTGAGCTCTCGGCGCCGATCGTGATCGGTCGCGATCACCTCGACTCCGGCTCCGTGGCCTCGCCGTATCGCGAGACCGAGGCGATGAAGGACGGCTCCGACGCGATCGCCGACTGGCCTCTGCTGAACGCCCTGCTCAACACGGCATCCGGCGCGTCGTGGGTGTCGCTGCATCATGGCGGCGGCGTGGGCATCGGCCGCTCCATCCACGCCGGCCAGGTCACGGTCGCCGACGGTTCGGAGCTCGCCGCCCAGAAGCTGGAGCGCGTGCTGACCAACGATCCCGGCACCGGCGTGATGCGCCACGTCGATGCCGGCTACGAGCATGCCCGCGAGGTCGCCCGCGAGCGCGGCCTGAACGTGCCGATGCTCTGAGAGGCTCAGGACATGTCGACGCTCATCACGAACATCGCGGAGCTGACCACGAACATCGCCGCGGGTGACGACCCCACCGGAGTCCTCACCGATGCCGCGGTGCTGATCGAGGGGGAGCGGATCGCGTGGGTCGGTGCCGCCGCGGACGCGCCGGAGGCCGACGCGGTCGTGGACGCTTCCGGGCGAGCGATGATCCCCGGGTTCGTCGACAGTCACAGCCACCTCGTCTTCGCGGGCGACCGCGCCGCCGAGTTCGAGGCGCGCATGGCGGGGCAGAAGTACGCCGCCGGCGGCATCCGCTCCACTGTCGCTGCGACCCGTGCCGCAACCGAGGACGAGCTGCGCGGCCGACTGCGGGGCTTCCTCGACGAGATGCTCGCGCAGGGCACCACGACCGTCGAGATCAAGAGCGGCTACGGACTGAGTGTCGATGCGGAGGAGCGACTGGTGCGGCTCGCCGCGGAGGTGACGCCCGAGGTCACGTTCCTCGGCGCCCATGTCGTCCCCGCCGAGTACGCCGACCGACCCGACGCGTACGTCGAGCTGGTCATCGGTCCCATGCTCGACGCCTGCGCGCCGCACGCGAAGTGGGTCGACGTGTTCTGCGAGACCGGCGCCTTCACGGTGGCCCAGTCGCGGCGCGTCCTGGAAGCGGGGATCGCACGCGGGCTCGTGCCTCGCGTGCACGCCAGCCAGCTCGGCCCCGGGGAGGGCGTGCGTCTCGCGGTCGAGCTCGGCGCGGCCTCCATCGACCACGGCACCTACCTGACCGACGAAGACGTGGATGCGCTCGCCGGCTCCGACACCGTGCTCACGCTGCTGCCCGGCGTCGAGTTCTCGACCCGACAGCCGTACCCCGACGCCCGACGCCTCATCGACGCCGGGGTCACCGTGGCGCTGGCCTGCGACACCAACCCGGGGTCGAGCTTCACCTCGTCGATGCCGTTCTGCATCGCGGTGGCCGTGCGCGACATGGGGATGAGCCCTGCGGAGGCCGTGTGGGCGGCGACCGCAGGGGGAGCGCGGGCGCTGCGCCGGGACGACATCGGCGTGATCGCCCCGGGGGCCAGGGCCGACCTGGTGCTGCTGACGGCGCCGACGCGCATCCACCTGGCCTACCGTCCCGGTGTGCCGCTCGTGGACACCGTCTGGAAGGACGGCGCGGCGGTCGGCTGAGGCCACCCGGCGCTCAGCCGACCACCGCGGTCACCGCAGAGCGTTCACTCCAGAGCGCTCGCGACGACGACCGCCGCCGCCGCGGACCACGCCTGCGGGCGGCACGCGGCCGGATAGGGCAGCGGCGCGCCACCGGGCACTCGCGTATCGCCGGCGTGCAACTCGGGCACCCGGTAGTCGAAGCCCTCCGCGAGATCGAGCAGCTGCCCCGCGATCAGGCGTGCGTCGCTGTCGAGTCCGGCGCGCAACATGCCGTGCACCGCGATCGCGGTGTCGTGTGCCCACACGCTGCCGCCGTGATAGCTGAGCGGCCAGTATCCGGCGGCACCCGTGGACATCGTCCGGATGCCGTAGCCGCTCGACATGCTGGGAGCGGTCAACAGGGCCGCGCACACCCGCTCCTCCTCAGGATCGAGGATGCCGGTGCCGATGAGGTGACCGATGTTGCTCGTGAGCGTGTCGACCGGGGCGCCGTGCGCGTCGAGGGCGATGGCCGGATAGTGTCCCTCGGGCGTGGTGACCCAGTACGCGGATCGGAACCGTTCGCGGAGGTCCGCGGCCCAGGTGCGCAGCTCTCCCGCACCGGGTTCGCCGAACGTATCGAGGAGGTCGGCGCCGCGGACGGCCGCCTCGTAGGCGTAGCCCTGCACCTCGCTGAGGGCGATGGGACCTTCGGCCAGGCGTCCGTCACGCCACTGGATCGAGTCGCCGGAGTCCTTCCAGCCCTGGTTCGCGAGACCGTGTCCCGACTCGTCGGCGTAGTCGATGAAGCCGCTGCCCGAGGCGTCGCCGTGCACCGTCATCCAGGTGAGTGCCGCACGGAGGGCAGGGAGCAGTGCCCGCACCTCACGCTCGGGCATCCCCCCGGCGTGGGCGTCGGCGAGGAGGCAGATCCAGAGCGGAGTCGCGTCTACGGTGCCGTAGTACAGCGGTGGCAGGTGCACGCCCTCGTTCGGCAGAGACAGTGCGCCGCTGCGCAGTTCGTGGGCGATCTTGCCCGGTGCCTCGGCCGTCGAGGCGTCGTGCGTCGTGCCCTGGAGTCGCGCCAGCACGCGCAGCGTCGACGCCGCGATCTCGGGGTCGAGCGTCAGCGCCAGCCGCGCGGCCCACAGCGAATCCCGCCCGAAGAGCGTGAAGAACCAGGGGGCACCCGCCGCGTAGAACGCGTCGTCCGGATGCGCGGGGAGGGCGAGGCGGAGGGCGGAGAGATCGGCCGTGGCCTGAGCCATCCAGCGAGCGGCCCGGGAATCGGCGGGCACGGCGGGCTGCGGGGCCCGCGACGGACGCGCGGCCGTGACGACCAGTGTCGGGTCGTCGAGGTCGACCAGCCAGCCCACGGCGACGGATCCCCGCGGCGGCACCACCGCGTGCCAGCGCAGCACCAGGGCATCGCCGTCCTGCGTCACTGCGGCCTCGGGAGCGGTCAGCGTGAACGACACTTCGCCCGCGCGGCAGACCTCGCCATCCCAGCTCCACGCCTCCTCCGCGGCCAGCCCCGCCTTGACCCGCTGCATGGGGGCGAAGTCGGGGGTGATCCGGACCGTGAGAGTGACCGGGGTCGCGGTCGCGAGATGCGAGGCCACCGTGATCCGCTCGGAGAACGATCCGGCGGCGACACGGCGGTCGCGATCCATCCGCACCTTCGGGTCGGCGGAGTCGTCATCGAGCCCACGCAGGAGGTCCGTGAGGATCGTCTGCGAGGGCTCCGGCGAGGCGCAGCCGATGGACTCCAGCGCGGTCCCCGCGACCGTGAGCTCGATGCTCCTGATGTGCCGGACATCGCCGTGATAGATGCCGTGGATCGGGGCCGTGCCCATGCGTCCGAGGTCGTCGGACCAGGCCTGGGTCGGCGCCTCGAGCATGATCACGGCGTCGTCCAACAGCGGCTGGAGGGGCGGGGTGGGGGTCATTCCTTGACGGCTCCTTCTGTGGAGTTCATGATGCGGCGCTGGAAGACGAAGAACATCACGGCGACGGGGATCGTCATGATGAGCGCGGCCGCCAGCTTGAGCGGATACTGGGTGCCCTGGCTGAGCCCGCCGCTGGCGAGCGAGGCGACGCCCTTGGTCAGCGTGGTCAGCGCGGGGTCGTTGGTGGACACGATGAAGTGGCTGAGCTCGTTCCACGAGCCCTGGAACGACAGGATCACGATCGTCACGAGCGCCGGCGTCGCCATCGGCAGCACCACCGACCAGAACAGCCGGAACGTGCCGGCCCCGTCGATCCGCGCCTGCTCCTCGACCGATTCGGGGATCGACTCGAAGAAGTTCTTCATGATGAACACCCCGGCCGCGTCGACGAGCAGCGGGAGGATCATCCCGGCGTAGGAGTTGAAGATGCCGAGCTGGTTGATCACGAGGAACTTGGGGATCAGCAGCACCACGGTCGGCACCGACATCACCGCGACCAGGGCGGCGAAGACCACCCCGCGACCGCGGAACCGGAGCCGGGCGAGCGCGTAGCCGGCGAGCGAGTTGAAGAACACCCGTCCCGCGGTGACGAAGATCGTCACGATCGCGCTGTTCACGAACCAGGACGGGAAGTCGGAGTTGCGGAAGAGGCGCTCGTACGCCGCGAACGTCCAGACGTCCGGGATGAGCGTGATGCCGCTGGTCGCGGCATCCTCATCGGTCTTGAAGCTCGTCGCGACCTGGATCAGGAACGGATAGATGTAGATGATCGCGAGGACGATGAGCAGGGCGTACAGCAGGACCTGCCAGGTGAGCTGCTTCGAGGAGAGGCGTCTCATGACGATGCCCCCTTCGATGGCGACTGGTAGGCGCGGATGCGGCGCTTCGAGACCGGTCGATCGCGCAGGACCCAGCGCTGCAGGAGTGTGAAGACCACGATGATGACGAACAGGATGAACGCGATCGCCGCGCCCTGGCCCCACTCCTGGTTCTGGAACGCGGTCTGGTACGAGAGATAGGCGGGCGTGAGAGTCGTCTTGCTCGGCGCGCCCCGGGTGCCCGTGTAGATCTGGTCGAACACCTGCCAGCAGCCGATCAGACCCAGGGTCAGCACCGTGAACAGGGTCGGTCGCAGCTGAGGGAGCGTGATGCGCCAGAAGCGCTGCCAGCCGTTCGCACCGTCCATCATGGCGGCCTCGTCGACGTCGGCGCCGAGGTTCTGGAGCCCGGCGAGGAAGATGAGCATGAACGTGCCGGAGGTCGTGAAGATCGCCATCAGGATGTACGCGCTCATCGCGATCGAGGGCCCTGCGAGCCACTCCCACCAGGACACCCCGAGCGCGCCGCTCTGGGTGAGGGCGGCGGGCCCGGCATCGACGCCGACCGTGCCGAGCGCGAGGTGCAGGATGCCGCGCGGGTCGTTGAACCAGTTGGGGCCGTTGATGCCGAACCAGGCGAGCACGTCGTTCACGGCGCCGCTGGAGGTGAAGAGGAACATCCAGAGCACGGTGATCGCGACGGTGCTGGTCACCGAGGGGAAGTAGTAGGCGGTGCGGAAGAAGCCGCGACCACGCAGCATGGCGCGGTTGACGAGGATGGCGAGGAACAGCGCGAGCGCGGTCTGCAGGGGGACCACGAGCAGGACGTACCAGGCGTTGTTGCGCAGCGCGGTGCCGAAGTCCTTGGTGGCGAGCCCGCCGTCGGTGAGGACCGCTGCGAAGTTGTCGCCGCCGACGAAGGACACCGAGCCCGAGAGGGGGCTGCCGCGCCCTGCCCAGTCCGACACGCTCACCCAGAGCGCCATGAGGACCGGGATGAGCAGGAAGACGCCGAGGATGATGATCACCGGCGCGGTGAACAGCCATCCGGCTGCCGCCTCGCCGCGGCGGAGCCCGGAGGCCCCACCACGACGAGACGCTGCCTTGACCGCCATGGTTACTTGACGACCGCTTCGAGGTTCGACTGGACGGAGTCGAGGATCGTCTTCGGGTCGGCGGTCTTCAGGGACTCGAGCTGCGAGTTGAAGTCCGCGATGACGTCGGCCGTGCCGGCCTGGTTCGGCGGGAACTGTGCGTACTCCGCACCGGCGAGGAACGGCGCCAGGTCGGGGTTCGCGGACGTCCAGTCGGCGGCGGCGGACTTGATCGACGGCATCGGACCGAACGCCTTCGAGAAGGCGAGCTGGCTGTCGGCACTGGTGAGGTACTCGACCAGGTCGAGCGCGGCCTGCTGGTTGGGGCTGTCCGCGGCCATGCCCCAGCAGTTGGTGAACTGGAGAGTGCCCTTGCCGCCGGGACCCTCGGGCAGCTCGGCGACCGTGTACTGCAGGCTGCTGTAGTCGTTCGCGAGCGCGCCGGTGATCCAGTTGCCCTCGATCACCATGGCGGCGGCCTGCTTGCCGAGCGCCTCGCCGCCCCATCCTGCCCCGACGTCCTTGGCGAAGGCGAAGGAGCCGTCGGCGAGATGCGTCTTGACGTAGTCGAGGGCGTCGACGTTGGCGGGGTCGTTCGCGATGACCGTGCCGTCGCTGACGAGACCGCCGCCCGCCTGCGCCATGAAGGTGCCGACGCGCTGGTACTCGGCGCCGAATGCGAGACCGACGTGGTCGGCCGTGGTGAGCTTCTGCGCCACAGCGGCGAGGTCGTCCCACGTCTTCGGGAGGTCGGCGTCGGTGAGACCGGCGTCGGTCCACATCTGCGTGTTGATGATGAGGGAGAGGGTGGAGAAGTCCTTGGGGGCGCAGTAGAACGTGCCGTCGACCGTGAAGTTCTCCACGAGCGAGGGGTAGAAGTCGTCCTTGTTCGCGAGCTGGTCGCCGTAGGCCTTGAGGGATCCGTTGGCGGCGTAGCCGGACGCCTGGTCGGTGGAGAGGTAGAACAGGTCGGCCGGGTCGCCCGCGGCGAAGCCCTGCGACAGCTCCTGGTCGAGGTTGCTCGCGGTCTGAAGCTTCACCTTGGTGCCGGATTCGGCCGACCATGCATCGAGCGCGGACTGCACGGCAGCGGTCTCGGCGTCGCCGGAGGAGCCGATCAGCACTGTCAGCGCGTCGTCGGAGGAGGTGAGTCCCTCGCCGTCCGACTTCTGGTCGTCGCCGGCGAATCCGGAGCCGCAGCCCGTGAGCACGAGCGCGCTGGTGAGCAGCACCGCTCCTGTTCCGAAGACTGCGCGAGTGGTGTGCCGTGTCATGGTCTCTCTCCTTTGATGAGTCACTGCGGGCGACGGCCTCGGGTGGACCGTGCAGGATCGTCGCAGAAATTTGAACGATCAAACTCTGCGTGGAATAGGCTAGGCGGGAGTCGCGGGACCTGTCAACCCGGACGTGAGCGAGGAGGTCCGATGGCGAAGGCGCCGACCGTCGAAGACGTCGCCGAGCGCGCGGGCGTCTCTCGGCAGACCGTCTCGAACGTGCTGAACACGCCGGACATCGTGCGGCCGGCGACCCGGGAACGCGTCATCGCGGCGATCCACGAGCTCGGCTACCGACGCCATGCCGCGGCGCGCCAGCTGCGCCTACGCCGCAGCTCGACGATCGGCATCCGCCTCGATCCGTACGTCGGCGGGATCTCCGGCGTCGTGCTCGACCGCTTCGTGCATGCGATCACCGAGCGGGCGAGCGAACGCGGCATGCGGATGCTCGTCTACGCCGCACGCACCCGCGAAGAGGAGATCGCCCGTCTCGCCGAGCTCTGGGAGGGGTCGGAGATCGACGCCGCCATCATCACCGGCACCTCGCGAGACGACCCGCGCGTGCGCAGCCTCGACCAGGACGGACTGCCCTTCATCTCGTTCGGCCGCCCCTGGGGCGAGGACGACATCGCCGATCCGCGCCACCTCTGGGTCGACGTCGACGGTGCCGCGGGTACGCGCGCCGCGACCGCCCACGCCCTCACGTTCGGTCACCGCGTCGCCTTCCTCGGCTGGCCCTCGGGCTCGGGCACCGGCGACGACCGCGAGCGCGGCTGGCGTGAGGCCATGGATGCGGCAGGCGCCGACGGCATGCGGCTGACGGCAGAGGAAGGCGTGCCCTTCGGGCGAGCCGGGATGGAAGCGGCGCTCGCCGCGGGGGCGGCCCCCGACGCGCTCGTGTGCGCCAGCGACTCGCTCGCCGTCGGTGCGCTGCTGGCCGTCGCGGCGGCGGGACTCACTCTCC
This sequence comes from Microbacterium sp. LB12, assembly GCF_037150835.1. Lineage (NCBI taxonomy): Bacteria > Bacillati > Actinomycetota > Actinomycetes > Micrococcales > Microbacteriaceae > Microbacterium > Microbacterium sp. LB12. Next base: position 11,424 of record NZ_JBBCPF010000004.1, read on the forward strand.
CGGTGATCGGGTTCGACAACACGCCGACGGCGGAGGCACTGGGCTTCTCGAGTGTCGAACAGCGTCCGGAGGACGTCGCCACGGCGGTCCTGGAACTCCTCATGGGGCCCACGGGCGAGGTCGTCGCGCCGCGGAGTCTGCAGGCCGGATCCGCCCACGCCCTGATCACCCCGGAGCTCGTGGTCCGCTGACCGCGGGTACGATCCCGCGTCAGGATCCCGGCGGTCGTGCCGTCACGGCATCGAGGAGGTTGTGCAGCCGCTCTTGCGGATCCCCGGTGAGGAACACGACCCGCGGAGCGTGCTCGTCATCCTCCAGGTCGTCGACGAGGTCGAGCAGCGCCTCGTCCATCGCCTCGCGCAGGGCCGGGTCCTCGTCGTCCGGGACGGCGATGCGGCGCCCGGATTCGAGGGGCAGCACGGCCAACAGCTCGAACGTCGGCAGCGACTCCTCGACGATGTGCGTCGCCCGGCCCAGCAGCGCGCCGTCGCTCCGCCCCAGTCGCTCGAGTGCGACGAGGTAGGCGAGGAAGTCGAGGGGTCCGCGCTCGGCGATCAGCGCCGCGTGCCCCGCGCTCTCGAGCAGACGCGAGGCGGAGACCCGCAGCTGCACGGCGAAGCTGGACTCGCTCGCCGGGTCGTCCAGATCGAGGTCCTCGAACGGATCGGGGAGGACCAGGTACTCCGGCAGCGCGGCGTGGAAGTCGGCGATCAGCGTGCTCTTGCCGCTCGCATGCGTGCCGGCGACGACGATCCTCATCGACGGGCGGCGAAACCGGCCAGCAGTTCGAGCACGCACAGGGCGGCGAGCCGGACCGTGCGCGCATCCTCGGCGTCGGCTGTCGCGTCGACCTCGGCGAGATCGGCGCTGACGACCCGCGCATCTGCGGCGACGGCCCGGGTGAGGGCCCGCAGCTCCCACGCCTGGAGGCCGCCGGGGACACTCGCCGGGCACCCGGGCGCCACAGAGCGATCGCACACGTCGACGTCGATGTCGAGGTGGATGCGCGGTGCGCTCCCGCCTCCCGCGATCTCCAGCGCTTCCGCGACCACGTCGTCGACGCCGCGGCGGCGCAGCTCATCGAGGGTGATGACGCGGATGCCCCACTCGGCTGCGCGCTGCGCGTAGGCGAGGGAGTTCGCGAAGTCCGCGATGCCGATCTGGACGATCCTCGTGGGTTCGATCCGTGCGGTGTCGATGGGAGACGCGGTCGGGGTGTCCTCGACGAGACGCCGCACCGGGGTGCCGTTGGAGACGCCGTCGCGAAGGTCGAAGTGCGCGTCGAATGTGATGAGCCCGGTGGCCTCGGCGCCGAGCGCGACCGGATAGGTGAGGGAGTTGTCGCCGCCGAGCGCGATCACGAGCCCGGCCGCCGCGGCGAGCTCGCGCACGCGGGAGATGACCCTCGCCTCGCCCGCTGCACCGTCGGGGTCGGTCACGTCGCCGGCATCGACGATGCGCAGGACCTCGTTCAGATCCCGTGCCGGCGGTCCCATCAGCGTCGTCCCGTAGCGGGGGAGCGCGTCGCGGATCGCTGCGGGAGTCGCATGCGCGCCCGTCGGCGAGAGGGAGGTGCGCCACGTCGGCACGCCGAGCACCACGGCATCGGCGTGGCCGTCGAAGGCGGGCCACGAGCCGGCGCGCGGCCAGAGCGGGTCGTGACTGAGCTGTCGGGATGCGGGGGCCATGGTCAGACTCCGGGGATCAGGGCGTGGGCGATGGTGAAGATGGCGAGACCCGCGAGAGCCCCGACGAAGGTGCCATTCAGGCGGATGTACTGCAGGTCGCGACCCACCATGAGCTCGATCTTCTCGGTGGTCTCGACCGGGTCCCAGCGCTCGACGGTGTCGGTGATGATCGACGCGATGTCGTGGCGGTAGCGGTCGACGAGGAACACCGCGGCATCCGACACCCAGGTGTCGACGCGCTGCTGCAGCGCAGCATCCGTCGTCAGACGCTCGCCGACCTCCTGCAGGGCCTGGACCGCCCGGCGGCGCAGCCCGCTGTCGGGGTCGGCGAGGGCCGAAAGCAGCCCGTTCTTGGCGGTGTTCCACGCCTCGGCGGCGAGGGCGCCGACCCGCGGGCTGTCGAACAGCGAGGCCTTGGCGTTCTCGAGCTTCGCGCGCGTCGCCGGATCGTTCTGCAGGCTGTCGGCCAGGCGCGCGAGGTAGCCGTCGATCGCGAGGCGGGCCGGGTGGCGGGGGTCCTCCTGCACCGCGCGGACGAACTTCACCGCCTCGTGGTAGACCGTGTCGTCGACGAATCGGTGCGCGAGCTTCGGCACCCAACCGGGCAGGCGCCGCGAGACGAGACCCGTGAACGACGCGGCGTTGGCGTCGAGCCAGCGGGCGATGCTGTCCGCAGCGAGATCGACCGCGCCGTGATGGGCGTCCGCCTCGACGATCTTCTCGAGCCAGGCGCCGGCGGGCGGACCCCATTCGGGTGCCACCAGGTGCTCGCGGGCGAGGTCGGTGATGAGGTCGCGCACGTCGTCGTCGCTGAGCGCGTTGAGCACGGCGGCGGCGATCGTCGCCCCCTCCGCACCGACCCGCTCGGCGTGCGGGGCCTCGCGCAGCCACTCGCCGGCACGCAGCGCGATCCGCGTGCTGGAGAGCTTGGTGCGCACGACGCTCGCCTCGAGGAAGTTGGTCTCGACGAACTCGCCGAGCGTGCGTCCGATCTCATCCTTGCGGTTCGGGATGATCGCGGTGTGCGGGATGGGCAGGCCGAGTGGCCGCCGGAAGAGCGCGGTCACCGCGAACCAGTCCGCCAGCGCACCCACCATGCCGCCCTCGGCGGCGGCGCGGACGTACGCGAGCCATTCGATCCGCTGCTGGAACGCGAACGCGAACACGAACACGACGGCCATGAACACCAGCGCACCGAGCGCCACCGCCTTCATGCGCCGGAGCGCGCGCAGACGCTCCTGGTCGGCGGGCGAGAGCTGCGTCATCGGTGTTCGCGGCATGACGTCATCCTTTCACGCCGCCCGCCGTGCGGACCCGGGCGTCGGACGGCCCATGTCTCGGCGCTCAGACAGCCGGGCCGGCCGCGGGGCGAGTACCCTCGAGACGTGATCGAAGACATCAAGAAGCGTGCACTGCACCGCACCAGCATCCTCGAGGGTCAGATGCGCGGCGTCGCGCGGATGATCGAGAACGAGGAGTACTGCATGGACATCATCACGCAGTCCCGTGCGATCCAGCGCTCCCTGGAATCCCTCAACCGGCTGCTGCTGGAGAACCACCTGCGCACGCACGTGACGCACATGTTCGACGAGGGCGGCGAGGAGCGGGACAAGGCCGTGGTCGAGCTGCTCAAGGCGTTCGACTTCGACAAGAAGTAGACACGACGCGGCGCCCCGACGAAGTCGTCGGAGCGCCGCGCGGCGGTTCAGCGGCCGTCGAAGACCTCGTCCTCCATGGCGTCGTACCCCTCGGCCTGGGGGTCGCCGTGCGAGCCGCCCGAGATCGCGTACTCCTCCTCCGGGGAGAGCACCAGGCGGTGGCGGAAGAACAACCCGAATCCGAGCAGGATCACCACGTAGACGATCGCGATCGCGATGATCGCCGGACCGAACGTCGGGTTCAGCAGGAAGCCGACGAAGATGAGTGCGGCGATGACCAGCGCGACGGCGGCACCCGGGATGCCCCAGGGGCTGCGGTACGGGCGGTCGACGTTCGGGTACTTCTTGCGCAGCACCATGAACGAGATGAGCTGCAGGCCGTAGGCGAGCACCGCACCCCACACGGCGATGTTCAGCACGATCGCGCCGGCCACGGATCCCGCGCCCTTCGCATCGACCGCGGCGAGCACATCGAGCACGATGAGGGCGACGAAGCCGATGGCCGCACCGACCACGAGAGCCACCCACGGCGTCTGCCGCTTGCCCGTGAGGGACAGGAACCGCGGGTAGTAGCCGGCGCGGGACAGCGAGTACATGTTGCGTCCGTAGGCGAACATGATGCCCTGCAGCGAGGCGAGCAGACCGATCAGGGCGAACAGTGCGAGCACGGCCGCGAGCTGGTCACCGACGATCGCGCGGAATCCGTCGAGCAGCGGTTCGCCGGCGGTGCCGGTGGCCTCGGCGCCGATCACGCCGGTGTTGAGGAACAGCACCAGCAGGCCCGTGACGATGAGGGTGCCGCGCGCCCAGAACCCGGCCTTCGGGATGTCGCGGGTCGGGTTGTGCGACTCCTCGGCCGCCAGCGGCAGCTCCTCGATCCCCAGGAAGAACCACATCGCGAACGGCAGGGCGAAGAGGATCGGCAGCACGCCGTGCGGCAGGAACTCGGTCTGGCCCGGGTCGGGCGCGATGTCCCACAGGGCATCCCAGCTGAACGCGCCGGAGAAGATCGCCATCAGCGAGAACACCAGGATGATGCCGATCGAGATGATCGAGACGATGATCGCGAAGCGGAAGGAGATCGCCGCTCCCGCGGAGTTGAGGGCGATGAAGACGACGTAGAGGATCAGATACCAGAGCCACCCCGGCAGCTCGAGGCCGAGCAGCTCACTGGTGATGCCGTTCGCATACGAGGCCGAGAAGTAGACGATCACCGCCGTCGTCGCGACGTATTCGATCGTCTCCGCCGCGCCCGTGACCAGGCCGCCCCACGGCCCCATGGCCGAGCGTGCGAAGGAGTAGGCGCCTCCGGTGTGCGGCATCATCGCCGCCATCTCGCCGATCGCGAAGATCATGCCGTAGTACATGAGCACGAGGATCACGAACGCGATCAGCATCCCGCCGAAGCCCGCGAAGTCGATGCCGAAGTTCCAGCCCGAGAAGTCACCGGAGATGACGGCCGCGACGGCGAGGCCCCACAGGCCCCAGACGCCGGCGGATCTCTTCAGCGTGCGTTTCTCGAAGTACTCGCTCCCGGCGCGTGTATAGGTCGCCCCAGCGACCTTGCGGGACTCATTGCTCTGCTCAGACATCCGCTCTCCGTTCGCATGCATACAGGCGCCGCGTGCACCTTGCGGATGATTGTGGCAGTCAATGGTGGTTTCGTCTACCTTTAAACGTCGAGGTGTGATCTACTCTGAGGGCGAAGCCGGTCGAACGATCGCTTCACCACGACGACGGGAGCGAGAAGATGTCGGGAAACCTGAGCATCGAGCAGCTGGACGCCGGCATCGCCGCCGGCGAGATCGACACGGTGATCGTGGCCTTCGCCGATGCGCAGGGACGACTGGTCGGCAAGCGGGTGTCCGCGCGGCTGTTCCAGGAGGACATCCTGCACCACGGCGCCGAGGCCTGCGACTACCTGCTGTCGGTCGATGTCGACATGAACACGGTCGACGGCTACGCGATGTCCGGCTGGGACCGCGGCTACGGCGACATGGTGCTGCGGCCCGACGTCGAAACCCTCCGCCGCATCCCCTGGCTGGACGGCACCGCTCTGGTCATCGCCGACCTGGTGTGGCAGAACGGCGAACCGGTCGGCCCGTCACCCCGGGCGATCCTCGACCGGCAGCGCGAACGCCTCGCCGAGCGCGGATGGACCGCGTTCTCCGGCACCGAGCTGGAGTTCATCGTCTTCGACAACACCTACCGCGACGCCTGGGCGCGCCGGTATGAGGGGCTCACCCCGGCCACCGACTACAACGTCGACTACAACCTGCTGGCCTCCACGCGGCTCGAGCCGCTGCTGCGCGACATCCGCAACGGCATGGACGGCGCCGGGCTCTACTGCGAAGGCGTGAAGGGGGAGTGCAACCTGGGTCAGCAGGAGATCGCGTTCCGCTACGCCGAGGTGCGCGAGACCGCCGACCAGCACGCGCTGTACAAGAACGGCGCGAAGGAGATCGCGGAGCAGCACGGCCAGGCGCTCACCTTCATGGCCAAGTTCAACGAGCGCGAGGGCAACAGCTGCCACATCCACCTCTCGCTGCGCGCCGACGACGGCACACCCGTCATGGCCGGCGACGGCGAGCACGGCTTCAGTCCCGTCATGGAGCATTGGATCGCCGGCATCCTCGCGACTCTGCGCGAGTTCACGCTGCTCTACGCGCCCAACATCAATTCGTACAAGCGCTTCGCGAAAGGCAGCTTCGCGCCCACCGGGGTCGCCTGGGGCATCGACAACCGCACGTGCGCGCTGCGCGTGGTCGGGCACGGCTCCGGGCTGCGGGTCGAGAACCGGGTGCCGGGCGGCGACGTGAACCCGTACCTGGGCATCTCGGCGATCATCGCCGGAGGCCTGTACGGCATCGAGAACGAGCTGCCGCTGCCCGAGCGCTTCACCGGCAACGCCTACGAGGCAGGCGTCGATCACCTGCCCACGACGCTGCGTGAGGCCGCGCAGCTGTTCAGCGAATCGTCCATCGCCCGTGCGGCCTTCGGCGACGACGTCGTTGACCACTACCTGAACCAGGCGCGCATCGAGGTCGAGGCCTACGACGCCGCCGTCACCGACTGGGAGCGCATCCGTGGTTTCGAGCGGCTCTGAAACGGCACCCCTGGTCGGCGTCACGACCTATCTCGAGCAGGCGCAGCAGGGGGTGTGGAACGTGCGTGCCGCGTTCCTCCCCGAGCAGTACCTCACCGGTGTGACCTCGTCCGGTGGCATCGCGATCCTGCTGCCCCCGCAGAACCCCGATGCGGCGGATGCGGCCATCGCGGGGCTGGACGGGCTGATCCTCTCCGGCGGCGCGGACGTCGCGCCCGAGCTCTACGGCGCCGAACGGCATCCGCTCACCGACCCCGCCCGTGTCGACCGCGATGCGTGGGAGCTCGCGCTGTTCCGGGCGGCGGAGCGACGGCGCATGCCGGTGCTCGCGATCTGCCGGGGGCTGCAGCTGGTCAACGTCGCCCGCGGCGGGACGCTCCAGCAGCATCTGCCCGAGTCGCTGGGCACCGAGCGCTATCGCATCGGCGGCGGGGTCTTCGCCGAGAACGAGGTGCAGGTGTCGGACGGCACCGCGCTGGCCGGTGTGCTCGGCGCGGGCGACGTGCGCGTGCACAGCTACCACCACCAGGGCATCGACCGGCTCGGCGAGGGGCTGGTGGCCGCTGCGCGCTCCGACGACGGTCTCGTGCAGGCCTTCGTCGACGACTCGGCGGGCCACCTCGTCGGCATCCAATGGCATCCGGAGGAGAACGCGGAGGACCGGCGGCTCTTCGCCGACCTCGTCGCGCAGGCGCGTGCATTCGCTGAGACCAGAGAGGGAGGCGCCCGATGAGCGCGTTCACCGTCATCAATCCGTCGACCGGCGCCGCGATCCGCGAGGTCGCCCGTGCGGATGTCGGCGAGACAGACGCCGCGATCGCCCGCGCCGTCGTGGCGCAGCGACGGTGGGCCACGCTCGCCCCCGTCGCCCGGGCCGACGCGCTCCGATCCTTCGCGCGGGCGGTCGAAGCCGCGACCGAGGAGCTGGCGCAGCTGGAGGTGCTCAACTCCGGGCATCCGATCGGCTCCGCACGCTGGGAGGCCGGGCACGTCGCACAGGTGCTCAATTACTACTCCGCCGACCCGGAACGACTGTCGGGCCGGCAGATCCCGGTCGCCGGCGGGCTGGATGTCACCTTCCACGACCCGTACGGCGTGGTCGGGGTGATCGTGCCGTGGAACTTCCCGATGACGATCGCCTCCTGGGCGTTCGCGCCGGCGCTCGCCGCGGGCAACGCGGTCGTGCTGAAGCCGGCCGAGCTGACCCCGCTCACCGCGATCCGCCTGGGCGAGCTCGCCCTCGACGCAGGGCTCCCGGAGGGACTGTTCGAGGTCGTCACCGGGTCAGGTTCGGTGGTCGGTCAGCGACTCGTCGATCACCCGGACGTGCGCAAGGTCGTCTTCACCGGATCGACCGAGGTCGGCATCGAGGTCGCGGCGGGCTGCGCGCGGGCGCTCAAGCCCGTGACGCTCGAACTCGGCGGCAAGAGCGCCAACATCGTCTTCGCCGATGCCGACCTGGAACGTGCGGCGGCCGGAGTGCCCGGCTCGGTGTTCGACAACGCCGGACAGGACTGCTGTGCGCGCAGCCGCCTGCTCGTGCAGCGCTCGGTGTACGACCGCTTCCTCGAACTGCTCGAACCGGCCGTGGCCGCCTGGCGTGTGGGAGATCCCGCGCATCCCGACACCGACATGGGACCGCTGATCTCCGCGGGACACCGCGACACCGTCGCCTCGTTCCTCGACGGGGCGGACATCGCCTTCCGTGGCACGGCTCCCGACGGGGACGGCTTCTGGTTCGCCCCTGCGGTCGTGCTCGCGGACCCTGCCGACCGGATCGCCCAGCAGGAGGTGTTCGGACCGGTCGTCGCGGTGATGCCGTTCGACGATGAGGCCGACGCGATCCGCCTCGCGAACGACACCGTGTACGGACTCGCCGGCTCGGTGTGGACCCAGAACCTCGGGCGGGGTGTGCGTGTCGCCCGCGGTGTGCGCAGCGGGGTGCTGTCCGTGAACTCGCACTCCTCGGTGCGCTACGCGACCCCGTTCGGCGGCATGAAGGCGTCGGGGCTGGGGCGCGAGCTCGGGCCCGACGCGGCCGAGCACTTCACCGAGACCAAGAACGTCTTCTTCGCGACCGATGACCACTGATCGCGTCACCGCCCACCACACTCTGAACGGAGAACCCACATGAGCATCGATCTCACCCAGCGTCTCAAGGACCGCGTCGCCATCATCACCGGCGGTGCGAGCGGCATCGGGTTCGCCACCGCGAGGCGCTTCGCCGACGAGGGCGCCTTCGTCGTCATCGCCGACGTCGATCCGACCACCGGCGAGGCGGCTGCGGCGGAGGTGGGCGGGGTGTTCCGTCCCGTGGACGTCGCCGACGAGGCGAAGGTCGATGCACTGTTCGACGGTGTCGCCGCCGAGTTCGGGCGCATCGACATCGCCTTCAACAACGCGGGGATCTCGCCCGCCGACGACGACTCGATCGAGACGACCGAGCTCCCGGCCTGGGACCGGGTGCAGGATGTGAACCTCAAGAGCGTGTACCTGTGCAGCCGCGCGGCGCTGCGGCACATGGTGCCGGCGGGGAAGGGCTCCATCATCAACACGGCGTCGTTCGTCGCGCTGCTGGGATCCGCGACGTCGCAGATCAGCTACACCGCGTCGAAGGGTGGCGTGCTGGCGATGTCGCGCGAGCTGGGCGTGCAGTTCGCCCGGCAGGGGGTGCGCGTGAACGCACTGTGCCCCGGGCCGGTGAACACCCCGCTGCTGCAGGAGCTGTTCGCGAAGGATCCGGAGCGCGCCCAGCGGCGCCTGGTGCACGTGCCGATGGGACGCTTCGCCGAGCCCGCGGAACTCGCCGCCGCCGTGGCGTTCCTCGCCTCCGACGACTCGTCCTTCATCACCGCGAGTGCGTTCGTCGTGGACGGCGGCATCACGAACGCCTACGTCACCCCGCTGTGAGCGGCCCTCACCTCGCTGTGACAGGGTGAAGGCATGAGCGATCACCTCCACGACGGCGACCTCGTCGAGGTGCGCAGAGCGGTCTATCGACCCCTGCGGCGCGGCAACGCGCTCGAGGATGCGGTCGCCCGCCTCGTGCAGACCATCCGTCTCGGCGTCGTCGCCCCGGGGGAGTCGCTGCCTCCGGAGCGCGAGCTCGCGGCCTCGTTCGGCGTGAGCCGGGACACGGTGCGCGAGGCGATCCGCGAGCTCGCCGACACCGGCTACCTGCGGGCGCGCCGTGGACGGTACGGGGGCACGTTCGTGGCCGACCCGCTGCCGCACCCCTCGGTGGCGCGCACCGTGACGCCCGAGGAGATCGACGACGTGCTGGGTCTGCGGCGGGTGCTCGAGACCGGTGCGGTCCGGGCGGCGGCCGGGCGCACGCTGGACGCCGCCACCCGCGCCGACCTGTGGGCACGGCATGAGGCGGCGCTGCCGGCCGGTCCGGACGAGTACCGTCGCCTGGACACCCTGCTGCATCTCGCGATCGCCGAGGCGGCCGGGATCCCCTCGCTCGTGGCACTCGTCGCGGAGAACCGCGCCGACGTCAACGCCTGGCTCGACACGTTCCCCCTGATGCCGCGCAACATCCAGCACTCGGGCGAGCAGCACGAACGCATCGTCACCGCCATCCTCGCCGGACGCCCGGATGCGGCGGACGCGGCGATGCGCGACCACCTCGCCGGCTCCGAGGCCCTGCTGCGCGGCTTCCTGATCTGATCCGGGCCAATCGGTCGTGAGTTTCGCGAATCGCAACGGATACCGTTGCGACTCGAGCACGAGACTTTCCATTTCGCTATACCTGCGGTCATTTCTCTGACAGACTCGCGGCAAGCGAATCTCAATGGGGAGGCTCCATGCCCGACACCACCCGAACGTCGACGGCCACACTCGACGCACCCACCGTGACCGGTGGAGTGCGCATCGACCGCGTCACCAAGCGCTACGGCACCGCCACCGCCGTCGACGACCTCAGCCTCGACGTGCAGCCGGGGGAGTTCCTCTCCCTCCTCGGCCCTTCCGGCTGCGGCAAGACGACCACCCTGCGCATGATCGCGGGGTTCGAATATCCGGATGCCGGAGACATCCTCATCTCCGGTCGCAGCGTGCTGACCCTGCCGCCCTACCGGCGTGAGGTCAACACCGTCTTCCAGGCCTACGCGCTCTTCCCGCACCTCACGGTCGCCGAGAACGTCGCCTACGGTCTGCAGCAGAAGCGCGTGCCCAAGGCGGAGCAGCGGGAGCGGGTCAGCGAGGCGCTCGACATGGTGCAGCTGCGGGCGTTCGCCGACCGCAAGCCGACCCAGCTCTCCGGCGGGCAGCAGCAGCGCATCGCGCTCTCGCGCGCGCTCATCAACCGTCCGAGCGTGCTGCTGCTCGACGAGCCGCTGGCCGCGCTCGACCGTCAGCTGCGCGAGGAGATGCAGCTCGAGCTCAAGCTGCTCCAGGCGCGGTTGGGCACGACGTTCGTGTTCGTCACGCACGACCAGGCCGAGGCGCTGTCGATGAGCGACCGGATCGCCGTGATGCGGGCGGGGCGGATCGAGCAGCTCGACGCGCCGGCCGCGATCTACGCCGAGCCCGCGTCGGCCTATGTCGCCTCGTTCATCGGGCAGCAGAACTTCGTGCACGGCATGGTGCGCGCGGACGGAGCCGCGGTCGACACCGCGATCGGCGCGATCGCCGGACGCTGGGGCGGCGAGCCGGTCGCTGCGGGACAGCCCGCCGTGGCCGCTATCCGCCCCGAGTACGTGCGGCTGGAACAGGGAGAGGGAGCCGGCGTGCCGGGACGGGTCCTCGGCGTCTCGCATCTCGGCGAGACCCTGCAGGTGGCCGTGCGCGTCGGCGAGGACGCCACGTTCCTCTCACGGATGCCTGCGCCGACCGCCCCGCCCGTCGGCGTCGACGACGAGGTGCGGTGCGTGTGGAATGCGGCCGACGCCCGCCTGTTCGCCGCCGACGGCATCCCGACCACGGCGACCCACGTGATCACCCTCCCGCAGGGCGGCGGCCGATGACGGGCGCTCCTCCGGTGCGCGTGCTCGCGCATCGGAGCGCTGCTCGCGTCATCACGGCCGAACTCACCCGCCGCGGATTCCTCGCCACTGCGCTCGCCGCGGGCGGCGCCGTGCTGCTGAGCGCGTGCGCGCCGGGACAGAACGCCGCCGCCGTGCACGCGAAGGGCGGACCGCTCGAGGACAAGCTGTCGATCTACAGCTGGGGCGACTACGACGCCCCCGAGGTGCTCGAACAGTTCACCGCCGAGAACGGGCCGAGGATCGTGCTCGACGCGTTCAACTCCAATGAGGAACTGATCGCCAAGCTCGTCGCAGCGCGCGGCACCTCGGGGTATGACATCGTCGTGCCGACCGGGGTGTTCGTGGGCCCGATGGCCGAGAACGGGCTGCTGCAGAAGTTCAACCTCGACCTGCTGCCGAACATGACGCACGTGGCACCCGAGTTCCGCGGGCGCTCGTGGGATCCCGGCAACGAGTACTCCGTCTGCAAGGCGTGGGGGACCACCGGGTTCGTGTACGACAAGCGCGTGATCTCGCGGGAGCTCACCACGTGGAGCGACTTCATCGACGCCGCGCAGAACGAGGCGTCCGGATCCACCTCGGTGCTCGACGACCCGGCGCCGCTTCTCGGCATCTACTTCTGGGCGAACGGCATCGACTGGACGACCACCGACCCCGCCGACCTCGACGCGGTCGAGAAGTTCCTCGTGAAGGAGCTCGCCCCACACGTCTCGGCGTTCGACTCGTACCCCGGCGGCTCGTCGATCCCGCAGGCCTCGCACGCGCTGCTGCAGTCGTACAACGGCGATGCACGGCTCGGCATCTTCGAATCCGACGACCCCGACCGCTGGCAGTGGGTGCTGGGGAGTCCGGCGACCGAGCTGTGGATGGACAACTGGGCCATCGCCGCCGGTGCGCCGCACCCCGAGGCCGCGCACGCGTTCATCAACTTCGTGCTGCAGCCCGACGTACAGCTCGCGCAGGTCGATTACATCGGGTATGACACCGGTATCTCGGGCATCCGCGACGAGGCGGAGGCGGCCGGGCTGGAACGGCTCGACATGGTGTTCTTCGACGAGGAGCAGGTGCAGACGATGCATGAGGGAAAGCTGACGGAGGCGCAGGATCGCGTGGTCGAGATCTGGAACTCGATGAAGGCGGCCGCCGGTGCCTAAGCTCAAGTTCGGTCTCGCGATCCCCGCCTGGATCTGGCTGCTCGTCTTCTTCGTCGCCCCGATCTTCATGGTCGTGGTGTTCAGCTTCGGCTACAAGCCGAGCATCTTCGCCACGCATGCCCTCGACCACCTCTCGTTCGACCGCTATCTCGAAGCGCTCTCGCCGACGTTCTTCAGCACGTTCCTGAACACCCTGTGGATCGGCATCCTGGGCACGCTGCTGTGCCTGGTGATCGGCGGTCCCGTCGCGTACTGGATCGCGGTGAAGGCGCCGCCCTCGAAGCGCGGGCTGCTGCTCGCCCTCGTGATGGTGCCGTTCTGGACGAACTTCCTGGTGCGCACGATCGGCTGGCAGGTGATCCTCGCCCCGGAGGGCTGGCTCTCGCAGCTGCTGCAGGGCATCGGCATCATCCCCGGTCCGCTCGATCTGCTCTACTCGCGCGGGGCGGTGCTGCTCGGCGTGGTCTACAACTATCTGCCGCTGATGATCCTCCCGCTGTTCGTGGCCTTCGACCGGGTGTCCGGTCCGCTGCGGGAGGCGAGCAAGGACCTCGGCGCGAACAGCATCACCACCCTCCTGCGGGTGACGGTGCCGCTGGCCCGGCCGGGCATCATCGCGGGTGTGCTCCTCGTCTACATCCCGCTCATGGGCGACTACATCACCGCCACGGTGCTGGGAGGCGCGAAGGGCAACATGATCGGGCAGGTCGTGGCGAGTCAGTTCCAGACCGCGCAGAACTGGGCACTCGGCTCGGCGATGGCGGTGCTGCTGATCATCGTCATCATGCTCTCGATCGCGGTGGCCGCGGGTCTGCTCTGGCTCCTGACGCTGCCACTGAGACAGCGCAACCGACTCGTCCTGGGGGAGGGATCATGACCGACACGAAGACCAAGACCGATGCGACCACCATGACCGCCCCGACGTCCGCGGCACCGGCACCCCGCGTGCGACGAGGGGCGGGACGCTTCGTGCTCCCGATCTGGGCGGCGCTGGTGTTCCTGTTCCTGTTCCTGCCGATCCTCGTGATCATCGCGTATTCGTTCAACGTGGGACGCCTGCTGGTGTCGTGGGACCACTTCGGCTTCGAGTCGTTCCTCGCGATCGTCAACAAGCCGGCGATCCGCGATGCCGTGCTCGTGTCGGTGCGCACCGGACTCCTCGCCGCCCTGCTCGCCACCGCACTCGGCACGCTGGCGGGCATCGCGATGGCCCGCAACCCGGGCAAGTGGGTGTGGTGGTTCCTCGGGCTCCTGCTGCTCGTCTCGGTCACGCCCGAGATCGTGGATGCCGTCGCACTGCTGCCGTGGCTGGTGTTCCTCGGGCAGGATGCCGGCATCGGCATCTTCAACGACGGCACCATGAGACTCGTGGTCGGGCAGTCGCTGTTCTCGATCGCGATCGTGTCGTACATCGTGCGGGCGCGGCTGGTGGGACTCGACGCGCGACTGGAGGAGGCGTCGGCCGACCTGTACGCACCGCCCGTGCGCACGTTCTTCAAGGTCACGCTGCCGCTGGCGATGCCCGCCGTGCTGGCCGGGTTCCTGCTCTCGTTCACCCTGAGCCTCGACAACACCGTCGTGTCGGCGTTCGTGCAGGTATCGGGCACCACGCCGTGGCCGGTGTACGTGCTCAGCGCACTGCGCAGCGGGTTGCGCCCGGAGATCGCCGCGGTGTCGACGATCATGCTGGTGCTCACGCTGCTCGCGCTCGCACTGGTGGCCGTGGTGCTCAAGAGGGCGGGGGACTCGGCCACCGAGATCGCCCGCACGATGGCAGGAGGATGACCGTGGCCTACGCAGATCTCGTCTTCACCGGCGGTGCCGCAGGAGGTCGGGTGTTCCTCTCGGACGCCGCACGCTCCACCGCCCACGCCGTGGCCGTCACGGACGGCCGCATCAGCGCGGTCGGGCACGACGTGTCGGCGCTGATCGGCCCCGACACCGAGGTCGTCGACCTGGCGGGTGGGTTGCTGGTGCCCGGCTTCCAGGACGCGCACGTGCATCCGGTGTGGGGCGGGCTGGACATGCTCCGCTGCGACCTGTCCGCCCTGGCGACGCGGGACGAGTATCTGGCGCGCATCGCCGAGTACGCGGCCGCGCATCCGGGGGACGAGTGGATCCTCGGCGGGGGCTGGCAGATGTCGGCCTTCCCCGGTGGCACCCCGACCGCGGCCGACCTCGATACGGTGCTCCCCGATCGCCCGGCATTCCTGCCGAACCGGGACGGGCACGGTGCGTGGGTCAATTCCCGGGCACTCGCGCTGGCCGGCATCACGAGCGACACCCCGGATCCGGTGGACGGTCGTATCGAGCGCGACGCGTCGGGTGCCCCGACGGGCACGCTGCATGAGGGCGCGATGAGTCTCGTGAACCGGCACCTGCCGGTCGAGCCGCCCGAACGCCTGATCGACGCGCTCCTGCAGGGGCAGCGCTACCTGCATTCGTACGGGGTCACCGCCTGGCAGGATGCGATCGTCGGCACCGAGTACGGCGATGCGGGCGACCCGCTCCCCGCCTACCTGGCCACCGCGTCGTCCGGCGCGCTCACCGGCCGGGTGGTCGGCTCGCTGTGGTGGGATCGCTCGCGCGGGCTCGAGCAGATCGAGGATCTGGTCCGGCGGCGCGACGAGAGCACGGCGGGTCGATTCCGCGCGCGCAGCGTGAAGATCATGCAGGACGGCGTCGCCGAGAACTTCACCGCCGCGATGCTCGAACCGTACTGCGACGGGCACGGACATCCGCGCGAGGACTCGGGCATCTCGTTCGTCGAGCCCGAGCTGCTGAAGGAGGCCGCGACCCGGCTCGATGCGCTCGGGTTCACGCTGCACTTCCACGCGATCGGCGATCGGGCGGTGCGGGAATGCCTGGACGCGGTCGAGGCGGCGCTGCGGCACAACGGCCCACGCGGGAACCGGCATCACATCTCGCACATCCAGGTCGTGCACCCCGACGACGTGCCGCGGTTCCGGGCCCTCGACGTCACCGCGAACATGCAGATGCTGTGGGCGACGCTGGAGCCGCAGATGGTCGACCTCACGATCCCGTTCCTCGGCGCGCAGCGCAGCACCTGGCAGTATCCGTTCGGAGACCTGTTGCGCTCGGGGGCCGCGCTCGCCGCGGGAAGCGACTGGTCGGTGAGCACCCCGAACCCGATGGCCGCGATCCATGTCGCCGTGAACCGCCGCTCCGCCCCGACCGAGTGGGAGGGTGACTACGAGGCGTTCCTGCCGGAGCAGTCGATCGACCTGGCCACCGCGCTCGTCGCCTACACGGCGGGTTCGGCGCGGGTGAACCACCTCGACGACACCGGCACGATCGCGGTGGGCATGCGTGCCGACCTCGCCCTGCTCGACCGCGACCCGTTCGTGCATCCCATCGAGGAGATCGGTCTCACCGAGGTGCGCGGCACCTGGGTCGAGGGGGAGCGGGTGTACGACGCGGCAGTCTGAACAGGCGCCTCCACGCAGAAGGGCCCGGCGATCACGAGTCGCCGGGCCCTTCTGCGTGGCTGGTCAGCCCGCGGCGACCTCGTCGGCCACGGACAGGGCGCCGTCGATCGCGGCGAGACCGCGCACCAGCTCGTCCTCGCTGATCACGAGCGGCGGAGCGACGTGCACGCGGTTGAAGTGCGTGAACGGCCAGACCCCTGCCTTCTTCGCGGCGGCGGCGAACGCACCCATCGGCGCGGCGTCCGCGCCCGAGGCGTTGAACGGCACCAGCGGTTCGCGCGTCTCCTGGTCGCGCACGAGCTCGACCGCCCAGAACAGGCCGCGTCCACGGACCTCGCCCACACTCGGGTGCGACTGCGCCCAGGCGCGCAGCGTGGGCTCGACGATGCGCTCGCCGAGGTCGCGCACGCGTTCCAGGATGCCGTCGCGGCGGAACACCTCGAACGTGGCGACGCCGGCCGCACAGGCGAGCGGGTGACCCGAGTAGGTCAGGCCGCCGGCGAACGGCATCGTGTCGAACGCGTTCGCGATGCGGTCGGAGATGACCACGCCGCCGAGCGGCACGTAGCCCGAGTTCACCCCCTTCGCGAAGGTGATGAGGTCGGGGCGGCCGTCGTACGCGTCGACGCCGAACCACTCGCCGAGGCGGCCGAAGCCGACCATGACCTCGTCGGCGATGTAGACGATGCCGTAGCGGTCGCACAGCTCGCGCACGCCCTGCAGGTAGCCGGGCGGCGGCACGAGCACGCCGTTGGTGCCGACGACCGTCTCGATGATGATGGCAGCGATCGTCTGCGGTCCTTCGAGCTGGATCGTCTGCTCGAGGTGCGCGAGGGCACGCTCGGACTCCTGCTCGGGGGTCTCGGCGTGGAACGGCGAGCGGTACAGGTACGGGCCGAAGAAGCGCACGGCGCCGGAGTCGACCGTGTCGTTCGCCCAGCGGCGCGGGTCGCCCGTGAGCGAGATCGCGGTCGACGTGGAGCCGTGGTAGCTGCGGTACATCGACAGCACCTTGCGGCGGCCGGTGAACTGGCGGGCCATGCGCACCGCGTACTCGTTCGCCTCGGCGCCGCCGTTGGTGAAGAACACCTTCTCCAGGCCCTCCGGCGCGACCTCGGCGATCAGCCGGGCGAGCTCACCGCGCACGTCGTTCGCGATCGCCGGCTGGATGGTGGCGAGGCGGCCGGCCTGCTGCTGGATCGCGGCGACCAGGTCGGGGTGCTGGTGCCCGAGGTTGAGGTTCACGAGCTGGCTGGAGAAGTCGAGGTACGCGTTGCCCTGGTAGTCCCAGAACGTGGACCCCTCGCCCGCGGCGACGGGCAGCGGATCGATCAGTCCCTGCGCGCTCCAGGAGTGGAACACGTGGCCGCGGTCGTCCGCGCGCACCTGCGCCTCGGCCTCGGGGGCGGGAAGCGGGTGCGAGACGCCGTGGCGGTCGGTGTACTTCGTCATCGTGATGGCTCCTGTCAGTGGTTGCTCGGGAAGCCGAGGTCGATCTGGGAGGGGGTGTGGTCGGGCCAGCGGGTGGTGACGACCTTGGAGCGCGTGTAGAAGTGCACCGACTCGGGGCCGTAGATGTGCGAGTCGCCGAACAGCGAGTCCTTCCAGCCGCCGAACGAGTAGGCGCCGATCGGCACGGGGATCGGCACGTTGACGCCGACCATGCCGACCTCGATGTCGAACTCGTACTGGCGGGCCGTGCCGCCGTCGCGCGTGAAGATCGCGGTGCCGTTGCCGTAGGCGTTGCTGTTGACGAGGGCGACCGCGTCGGCGTAGGTGTCCACGCGCACGACCGACAGCACCGGGCCGAAGATCTCGTCGTCGTACACCTTCATGCCGGGGGCGACCTGGTCGATCAGGCTGACGCCGAGGAAGAAGCCGTTCGAGTCGAACTCCTTCTGCGTGCCGTCGACGACGACCGTGGCCCCCTCGGCGGCGGCGCCGGTGACGTACGAGGCGACCTTGTCGCGGTGCTCGCGCGTGATGAGCGGCCCCATCTCGCTCGCGGCATCCGTGCCGGCACCGATCGTGAGTCCGCCGATGCGGTCCGCGATCGCGGTGACCAGGTCGTCGGCCACATCGCCCACGGCGACCAGGACGGAGACGGCCATGCAGCGCTCGCCGGCCGAGCCGTAGGCGGCGGACACGGCGGCGTCGGCGGCGGCGTCGATGTCGGCATCCGGCATCACGACCATGTGGTTCTTCGCGCCGCCGAGCGCCTGCACGCGCTTGCCGGCAGCGGAGGCGCGCTGGTAGATCGAGCGGGCGATCGGGGTGGAGCCGACGAAGCTGACGGCGTTGACCCGCGGGGAGTCGAGCAGGGCGTCGACGGCCTCCTTGTCGCCGTTGACGACGTTGAGCACGCCGTCGGGGAGGCCGGCCTCCTGGAACAGTTTGGCGAGCCAGATCGAGGCGGACGGGTCCTTCTCGCTCGGCTTGAGCACGACCGTGTTGCCGCAGGCGATCGCCGAGGCGACCATCCACAGCGGCACCATGACGGGGAAGTTGAACGGGGTGATCGCGGCGACCACACCCACCGGCTGCTTGACGGAATGCACGTCGACACCGCGGGCGACCTGTTCGCTGCGCTCGCCCTTGAGCAGGTGCACGAGGCCGGCGGCGAACTCGACGTTCTCGATGCCGCGCGACACCTCGCCGGCGGCGTCGGAGAGCACCTTGCCGTGCTCGGACGTGACGATCGCCGCCAGCTCGGGGGTGCGCTCCTTGAGCAGCTGCCGCAGCCGGAAGAACACGTCGGCGCGCTTGATGAGGCTGGTCTCGCGCCAGGCGGGGAGGGCAGCGGCTGCCGCGGCGACGGCGGCGTCCACCTCGGCGGTGGAGGCGAGGGCGACCTGCTTGGTGACCTCGCCGGTGGCGGGATCGAAGACCTGACCGGTGCGGACCGCTTCCGCGGTCTCTGCGCCGTTGATGACGTGACGGACGATGTCCACGGTGTTCCTCCGACTGCTGAAGATGGGGATTCTCGAACACTCTGACCGAGGTTCGGTACGCTGATACTCCTCAATGATCACAGAGCGGAGTCGTGAATCGTGATGTCAGAACGTCAGGAGTTCGTCGCGGACCGGACAGATCGTCCGACACGCGCCAGCGTGCTGCTCACGGTCGCCGAGGTGCTCGCGGAGTCGGCGCTGCAGGCGGGCGAGCCCGAGGTCGTCGTCGGCGGCGGCGCGCTCGACGCCGAGGTGCGCTGGGCCCACGTGTCCGACAGCGCGGGCGTGGCCCGCCTGCTCGACGGCGGCGAGCTGCTGCTGAGCACCGGTGCCGGCTGGCCGGAGCGCCCGGAGGAGCAGACCGCATTCGTACGAGGGCTGCATCGTGTCGGCATCGCGGGGATCGTCCTGGAGCTCGGCGCTTCGCACCCGCGAGTGCCGGATGCCGTGGCGCAGGCGTGCGCGGAGGTCGGCCTGGCTCTGATCGCCCTGACCAGCGAGGTGAAGTTCGTCACCGTGACGGAGGCGGTGCACCGCGCGCTGATCGCGGCGCAGACCGATGCCCTGCACGAGCGTCAGCACCTGCACGAGCTGTTCACCGCCCTCAGCCTGCAGGGTGCTCCCGCCGATGTGGTCGTGGCCGAGACCGCCAGGGCGCTCGGCTCACCGGTCGTGCTGCAGAACCTCGCCCACGAGGTGATCGCCGTCGAGGGGCTCCGCGTGCCGGTGGCGGACGTGCTCGCGGGGCTCGACGACGTCGACGTGGAATCCGTCCCGGTTCAGGCGCGCGGGGTGCGCTGGGGCACGCTGTCCGCGCTGCCCGGCCCGTCGCATCCTGCGGGACGGCATACCGTGCTCGAGCAGGGGGCAACCGCGCTGGCATTCGGATGCCTCGCCGATGGTGGTGACGCCGAGTGGGCGGTCCTCGCGCAGAGCGGCCTCATCGACGACCTGCTCGGTGCACGGTTCGCGAATCCCGACGACATCCGCGCGCGGCTCGCCGCGGGTGGCTTCGTGCTCGCCGACCATCACTGCCACGGCATCGTCGCCCGCGGCGCCGTCTCCGCGAGCGAGCTGGCGTATCGGGCGCGACAGGCCGGGTGCGCGGTGGTCGCCGCCCGCGTCGACCAGGACGACGTCGCGCTGCTGTCGGCTCCTGCATCCGTGCCGCTGACCGACGCCGTGCTCGCCCGCATCGCCGGGCCCGATCGCACGGTGTTCGTGGGGCCGGTCGCCGATGACGTCCTCGGTCTGCTCGCATCCGTGCGCGCGGCGCGGGACCTGGCGGCGGGCGATCCGTCCCGCACCGGGTCGCGGGTGCGGCGGGTGGAGGACCGCCCGCTCGAACGCCTCGTCGCCTCCCTGCGCGACGATCACCGCCTGCACGAGCACAGCGAACGCATGCTGGCGCCGCTCATCACCCACGACCGGGAGCGCCACGGCGACCTGCTGGACGTGCTCACCGCGCTCGTCGCGCATCCCGGGAACCGTTCGGCGGCCGCAACGGCCAGCCACCTGTCCCGGTCGGTGTTCTACCAGCGGCTCGCCGTCATCGCCGACCTGCTCGACGTCGATCTCGACGACGGCGAGACCCTTGCGGCGCTCCACCTCGCCCTCTCGGCACGGCGGAGCGCCACACGGGTCTAGAGCGCGGACTGCGCGCGCGTCAGCACATCCCGCAGGATCTGCTCGATCTCGCGGAACTCGGCGGGGCCGATCGTGAGCGGCGGAGCGAGCTGGATCACGGGGTCGCCCCGGTCGTCGGCACGGCAGTACAGTCCGGCCTCGAACAGCGCGGGGGAGAGGAAGCCGCGCAGCAGACGCTCGGACTCGGCGTCGTCGAACGTCTCCTTCGTGCCCTTGTCCTTCACGAGCTCGATGCCGAAGAAGTAGCCGTCGCCGCGCACGTCGCCGACCAGCGGCAGATCGAGAAGCTTCTCGAGCTCGGCGCGGAACTGCGGCGAGTTCTCGCGCACGTTCGCGTTGAGGTTCTCCTCGTCGAAGATCGCCAGGTTCTCCAGCGCCACGGCGGCCGACACCGGGTGCCCACCGAACGTGTAGCCGTGCGGGAAGTAGGTGTCGCCCTTCGAGAACGGCTCGTAGATGCGGTCGCTGACGATCGTGGCGCCGATGGGGGAGTATCCGCTGGTCATGCCCTTGGCGCACGTGATCATGTCGGGCACGTAGCCGAGTCCGGTGCACGCGAAGGTGTGGCCGAGGCGGCCGAAGGCGCAGATGACCTCGTCCGACACGAGCAGCACGTCGTACTTGTCGCAGATCTCGCGCACGCGGGCGAAGTACCCGGGAGGGGGCGGGAAGCATCCGCCGGAGTTCTGCACCGGTTCGAGGAACACCGCGGCCACCGTGTCCGGGCCTTCGAACAGGATCATCTCCTCGATGCGGTTGGCGGCCCAGAGCCCGAACGCCTCGATGTCGTCGGTGGGTCCGCCCATCTCGGCGGCGCGGTAGAAGTTCGTGTTCGGCACGCGGAAGCCACCGGGGGTGACCGGCTCGAACATCGACTTCATGGCGGGGATGCCCGTGATCGCCAGGGCTCCCTGCGGGGTGCCGTGGTAGGCGACCGCGCGCGAGATCACCTTGTGCTTGGTGGGCTGGCCCTGCAGCTTCCAGTAGTGCTTGGCGAGCTTGAACGCGGTCTCGACCGCCTCGCCGCCGCCGGTCGAGAAGAAGACGCGGTTGAGGTCGCCGGGTGCCTCATCGGCCAGGCGGTCGGCCAGCTCGATCGCGGCGGGGTGAGCGTACGACCACAGCGGGAAGAACGACAGCTCGGACGCCTGCGCCGCCGCGGCCTCGGCGAGCCGTCGCCGCCCGTGACCCGCGTTCACCACGAACAGGCCTGCGAGACCGTCGAAGTACTCCTTGCCCTTCGAATCCCAGATCCGGTGTCCGTCGCCCTTGACGATGATGGGGACGCCGGACTCCGCCATCGTGGACTGCCGGGTGAAGTGCATCCAGAGATGGTCCTTGGCCATCGTCTGGAGCGCGGATTCCGACGGGATGGTGCGTGAATTGCTCATCTGGTCCCCCAGTTGTAGAGCTGCTTCTGCAGCTTGGCGTAGATGAAGGTTTCGGTGGAGAGGACGCCCTCGATGGGGCGGATGACGTCGTTGATGAGGGCGAGCAAGTCGTCGTCGTCCTCGCAGACGACTTCGGCGAGCACATCGAAGGAGCCGACCGTGATGACGACGTAGTCGACCGTCTCGATCGCGGCGATGGCCTCGGCGACCCGCCGCGCATCGCCCGACA
The DNA here is from genome assembly GCF_037150835.1 of Microbacterium sp. LB12. Classification (NCBI taxonomy): domain Bacteria; kingdom Bacillati; phylum Actinomycetota; class Actinomycetes; order Micrococcales; family Microbacteriaceae; genus Microbacterium; species Microbacterium sp. LB12. Next base: position 33,688 of record NZ_JBBCPF010000004.1, read on the forward strand.
CGCGCACGCCGATCATGGCCTGCCGGTGGAAGCCCAGCTGCATCGGGTCTGTGACCGCCACGATCTGCATGACGCCCGACTCGGTCAGTCGCTGCACGCGCTGGCGCACGGCGGCCTCGCTCATCCCCACGGTGCGGCCGATGTCGGAGTACGAACGGCGGCCGTCCTCCTGGAGCAGCTCGACGATCGTCTTCGAGACCGCATCGAGGGAGGGGTGCTTCTTAGCCGGGCTCATGGTGCGATCTTCGCACTTGGACGCGCTCTCAGCAACCGATCTCGCAGAATCGAGCGATTCGACCAGCGGAATCAGTACGAAAGTGATCAGGAGTCGAGCGGTCCCAGCCAGGCGCTCGCCGCGGTGGAGTGCGCGGATTCGGGGTCGGAGGGGTGGAAAGCTCCCGCCAGCACGTCGCGGTAGAGCCGGGACAGCTCGTTGGCGGAGAAGTACGAGCCGCCGCCGGCGACGAGCATCGCCTGGTCGACGACGTGCTTGGCCATGGTGATCGCCCGGTGCTTGACACCCGACAACTGCGGGAACCACCGGGCCCCGTGGTCGACCCGGTCGTCGACGTCGCGGGCGAGCACGGCGATCTGCGGGGGCAGCGCGTCGTAGGCGATGGCCATGTCGGCGATGCGCCACCGGATGTCGGGGTCCTGGCTGTATGCCAGGCCGGTCTTCTTGGAGTGCCGCTTCTGCGCCGTCGCGACCGAGAGCTCCAGGGCGCGCCGGGCGATGCCGGTGTAGACGGAGGCGAGCAGGATCTCGAACACGGAGAAGATGCCGAACACGATCGGGTCGGGGCTGGGGCCGGGGTCGATGCGCCGCACCACGTGGGCCGCGTCCGCCGTGGCGCCGTCGAGGCGGGTGGTCCTGCTCTGCGTCGCCCGCATGCCGAGCGTGTCCCAGTCATCGGAGGTGGTGACGGCGTCCGTCCGCTCGATGAACGCGAACACGAGTTTGGGGGCATCCGCGCTGGTGGTGTCGAGCCCGTGCAGGCCGAGTCGCGTCCAGACCGGGGCGAGCGAGGTGAAGATCTTCGTGCCGGTGAACGCGTAGCCGCCGTCGGCGTCGGGTACGGCGGCGGTATCGCTGCCGAACAGCACGAGGTCGTTGCCACCCTCGCTGATCCCGAACGCGAACACCTCGCCGGCGACAGCCCCGTCCTGCACGAACTCGAGGCCGGGAACCCCGCGGTCGGAGAAGACCTTCGCGACGCCGGTCCACACCAGGTGCATGTTGATCGCGAGGGCGGTCGCGGGGGCAGCTCCGGCCAGGCGCTGCTGCAGGATCGCGGCCTCGGCGAGTCCGAGTCCCGCGCCGCCACGCTCGGTCGGGACCAGGATCGACAGGTAGCCCGCGGCACGCAGTTCGTCGAGATCCTGCTGCGGGAACGTGTTCTCGCGGTCGTGGATCGGCGCGCGCTCGCGGATGCGCGCGAGCAGGTCGTCGGGAAGGTATGCGGACGGATCGAAGCCGCTCATGCCAGGGCCTCCAGAAGCTGTCGGATCGATTCCTCCGGGCGATCGCGGTGCAGGGAGTGCCCGGCGCCCTCGACCACCGACATCGTGATCCGCGGGTTCGCGGCGAGCACCTCTTCGGCGAGGTCGCCCGTGAAGATGCTGTAGACGCTGGGGTCGGCACCGATCACGTGCGTGGGGACCGCGAGGCGGGCGGCGTCGGCACGCACATCCCACGGCTGATTCTGCGCGCTGGTCTGCTCCACCGCCCAGGCGCTCGCGCGCAGCACGGCATCCACCTTGAGCTCCTGATCCTGCGGGTGCCAGTGCGGATGCTCCTCCTGCACGACCTCGAGCCTGGTGTCGGCGAACGCGCGCTCCTGGCTCTTGCGCACGATCGACGCGTCCCGGCCGTCGACGTGGATCGCGGGGTCGATGAGCACGAGCCGCCGGGTCCACTCCGGTGCCGATGCCGCGGCCACGGTGGCGGATGCCCCGCCCAGGGAGTGCCCGACGACCGCGTCCCACGCGTCGCCGTCGGCGGGACGCGTGTCGATGAGGTCGGCACCGTACGCGCCGACGGAGTAGTCCAGCGATCGCGGGGCGTCGCCGTGGCCACGCAGGTCGACCGCCGTCGCATGCCAGCCCGCCGCGGCGAGAGCGTCGCCGAGACGCCACATCAGGGCGGCGGAGGAGCCGAGCCCATGGACCAGGAGGGCGCGTCGAGCGGCGGTGGGAGACCCCCACGCGATGCGGGGCAGGGTGAGCGGTGCGGCCATTGCACCAGCCTACGACCGCGGGAGTCGGGGGCTCCGTGCTCCCGGATCGAGAGTTCGATTCAGTCGAGCGGCGGCAGGTCGGCGGCGATCGTCAGCACGCGCTCCGCGGCGGCGTGGCCCGCGGAGAGGCGGGCGGCGAGGTCGGCCCCCTCCAGCGTCGCCGCGAGGAAACCGGACGCGAAGGCGTCACCTGCTCCGACGGGTTCGACGACCTCGACGACGGGCGCCGGCACGAACACGGGCTCGGCGTCTCCGTCGAAGGCGGTCGCGCCGATGTCGCCGTCCTTGACGATCAGCAGTGCGCAGTGAGGAAGGAACGCACGGATCTGCGCGGGGGTCACGGTGCCCCAGATCCGCTCGGCCTCGTCACGGCCGACGAACGCGATGTCGGCGGCATCCGCGAGGCGGGCGAGGGTCCGAGCCGCCTCCTCGGGGCTCCAGAGGGCACGGCGGTCGTTCACGTCGAACGACACCAGGGCGCCGGCCGCGCGGGCGTCGTCATACAGTCGCTCCACCATCGCGAGGCACGTCTCCGACAGGGCGGGCGTGATGCCGGTGGTGTGCACGATGCGCACGCCGTCGAGATGAGCGGCGCCGAGGAATCCCGGTTCCATGCGGGATGCCGCCGATCCGCGGCGGTAGTAGTAGACCGCCGACGATTCGACGCCGGGGTCCTTGAACATGACGCCGGTGGGCGCGGTGTCATCCCGCTCGACCCACAGCTCCACGCCGCGGCGTTCGAGCTCGGTGGCGAGCCGGGTGCCGAGGGGATCCTGCCCGAGCCGCGAGGCCCAGACGGCCCGGTGTCCGGCCAGCGCGACGCCGACCGCCACGTTCGCCTCGGCGCCGGCGTGGGTGATCGTCGCGGTGTCCGCTTCGGCGAGACCGGCGCCGGTGGGGGTGACCAGCGCCATCGACTCGCCGACGCACACGATGGCCGGAGCAGAGAGAGAGGAGGGGGAAGTGCTCATGAAGGGGTGACCGCCAGGGGCTCGGTGTCGGGATGGGGGCTCGCGTCGCGGTGACGCAGGTCGGGGAAGGAACGGACGAAGACGACGGAGACGATCAGGCCGACCGCGGCGAAGATCGTGGCGGCGAGGTAGGCACCGCGCCAGTCGCTGACGTCGACGAGGAACCCGGCGACGGCAGATCCGGCGGCGGCGCCGATGAGCTGGCCGGTACCGGCCCAGCCGAACGCCTCGGCGGTCTCGCTGAACTTCACGCTCGCCGAGGTGATCGCGAACAGCACGGCGAGGGCGGGGGCGATGCCGATGCCGGCGAGGATCAGTGTGCCGCCGAGCCAGAAGACGTTGAGCATGACCATCGTGAGGCCGAGTCCGATGGTGACGATCAGCAGGCGGCGGGCCATGGCCCAGGGGCCGATCGGGATGTGACCGAACGCCAGACCGCCCGCCAGGCTGCCGACCGAGAACACGGCCAGCACGAGCCCGGCGGCCAGGCTGCCGTGCTCGAACGTCGCGACGACGCCCACCTCGACCGCGGCGCAGGCCCCGATGAGCAGGAAGCCGATCACGGTGGCGAGCAGGACCGGCGGTTTGAGCACGACCTTGCCGAGCGCGTTGCGGCTGCGCGGGATGCGCACACGGCCGACCTCCGGGGAGAGGATGAACCACGTGCCGCCCAGCACGAGGATGATCGCCACCAGCAGGAGTCCCTCTGTGGTGCCGATCTGCGTCGAGACGAGCGTGATCACGACCGGGGCGAGGATCCAGATGATCTCCTGCAGCGAGGCATCCAGGGAGAACAGCGGAGTGAGCTGCGAGGAGTTCACGAGCTTGGGGTAGATGGTGCGCACCGCGGCCTGGATCGGCGGGGTGGAGAGTCCGGCGATCATGCCCAGCGCCATGTAGCCCGGCACGTTGAGCGGAAGCGTGGCGAGGCACAGCACGGCCAGCACGCACACCGACAGGGTGAGGGTGATCACGCGGCGCATGCCCCACACGCCCATCCAGCGGCTCGTGATGGGACCGGCCACGGCCTGTCCCACGCTGGTCGCGGCGAGCACGAGCCCGGCGGATCCGTACGACCCGGTCTGCTGCTCGACGTGCAGCAGGATGGCCAGCGACATCATCCCGTTGGGGAATCGCGCGGTCAGCTGAGCAGCGATCATGCGCGCCACTCCGGGCGTGCGAAGAAGATCCCGATATCCCGCCACCAGGCAACGGTACCGGGCGGCGGGTCCGCTCGTCGAAGGGGGCGATCCGCGACACGCCCGCGACACGCCGAAGGACGATTTCCACAGGAATCCGAATGTCGGAAGCTGGGCGTACCGTGCCCCCTGTGGATGGATCGCTCACAGGGGCTTCCCAGCCGCGATTTCCCGCGGTTCGAGTGCTCTTCGGGAGGGGCTTCGCCTGTGGAAGAAACGGTGGAGAACCTGTGTTGTACCCGTGGAGAACGGTGGATAACTACACGGATGTAACTACTACCCCTTGTGGTCGCCCCCAATGTCGGTCCCCATATGTAGTATTGAAGTCCCGGCAGGGGTCTACCGGGAAAACGCCTGACGAGACACGCAGGCCAGAGATTTGAGGGGTTACGAAACGATGTCGATCACGGTCTACACCAAGCCTTCCTGCGTTCAGTGCAACGCCACCTACCGTGCCCTGGATGCCAAGGGCATCGAGTACGAGATCCTCGACCTGTCCGAGGACCCGACGGCTCTCGAGCACGTGAAGTCGCTCGGCTACATGCAGGCGCCCGTCGTCGTCACCGACGAGGGTCACTGGTCGGGCTTCCGTCCCGACAAGATCGACGAGCTCGCCACCCGCCTGGCGTGACACACCATGAGCGCCGTCGCGACCGCAGCGCCGCTCCTGGTCTACTTCTCGAGCGTCTCGGGTAACACCGCGCGATTCATCGAGAAGCTCGGGCTTCCGGCTCGACGCATCCCCCTCACCCGAAAAGACGAAGACCTCGTCATCGACGAGCCCTTCGTGCTGGTCACCCCGACCTATGGCGGGGGAGTCGGACGAGGCGTCGAGAAGGGCGCCGTTCCCAAGCAGGTGATCCGGTTTCTCAACGACGAGCGCAACCGGCGTCACATCAGGGGAGTGATCTCCGCGGGAAACACCAACTTCGGCGAGGCGTTCTGCCTCGCCGGCGACATCATCAGCCGCAAGTGCCACGTGCCTCACTTGTATCGGCTCGAGATCTTCGGCACACAAGACGATGTGGATCGCGTGAGCGACGGATTGGAACGACGGTGGCAGCTCCAGTGACTGAGACAGTGGCATTCAAGGCGAACCCGGCATATGAGGGGCTCGACTATCACGCGCTGAACGCGATGCTCAACCTGTACGACGCGAACGGCAAGATCCAGTTCGACGCCGACAAGCGGGCAGCGCGGGAGTACTTCCTGCAGCACGTGAACCAGAACACGGTGTTCTTCCACTCGCTCAAGGAGCGCCTGGACTACCTCGTGGAGAAGGAGTACTACGAGGGCGCGGTCATCGAGAAGTACTCGATGGAGTTCATCCAGAAGCTCAACGATCTCGCGTACGGCAAGAAGTTCCGCTTCGAGACGTTCCTCGGCGCGTTCAAGTACTACACGAGCTACACGCTCAAGACGTTCGACGGCAAGCGCTACCTCGAGCGCTTCGAGGACCGCGTCGTCATGACCGCCCTCGGTCTGGCCGACGGCGACGAGAAGCTCGCCGTGAACCTCGTCGAGGAGATCATCTCCGGCCGCTTCCAGCCGGCCACCCCGACGTTCCTCAACGCCGGCAAGGCGCAGCGCGGCGAGCTCGTCAGCTGCTTCCTGCTGCGCATCGAAGACAACATGGAGTCGATCGCCCGCGGCATCAACTCCGCGCTGCAGCTCTCCAAGCGCGGCGGCGGTGTCGCTCTGCTGCTCTCGAACATCCGCGAGTCGGGTGCGCCCATCAAGCAGATCGAGAACCAGTCCTCGGGCATCATCCCCGTGATGAAGCTCCTCGAAGACAGCTTCAGTTACGCCAACCAGCTCGGCGCGCGTCAGGGCGCCGGCGCGGTGTACCTCAATGCGCACCACCCCGACATCATGCGGTTCCTCGACACCAAGCGCGAGAACGCCGACGAGAAGATTCGCATCAAGACCCTGTCGCTGGGTGTCGTCGTGCCGGACATCACGTTCGAGCTCGCCAAGAACGACGAGGACATGTACCTGTTCTCGCCCTACGACGTCGAGAAGGTCTACGGCGTGCCGTTCGGCGACATCTCGGTCACCGAGAAGTACCGCGAGATGGTCGACGACTCGCGCATCAAGAAGACCAAGATCAACGCGCGCGAGTTCTTCCAGACGGTCGCCGAGATCCAGTTCGAGTCCGGCTACCCGTACGTCATGTTCGAAGACACGGTGAACAAGGCCAACCCGATCAAGGGTCGCATCAACATGTCCAACCTCTGCAGTGAGATCCTGCAGGTGAACACGCCGACCACGTACAACGACGACCTGTCGTACGACAACATCGGCAAGGACATCTCCTGCAACCTCGGGTCGATGAACATCGCGCTGTCGATGGACGCCGACGACCTCGGCCAGACCGTCGAGACGGCGATCCGCGCCCTCACCGCGGTGAGCGACCAGAGCCACATCGGCTCGGTGCGCTCGATCGAGGACGGCAACGACCGCTCCCACGCGATCGGCCTCGGCCAGATGAACCTGCACGGCTACCTCGCTCGCGAGCACGTGTACTACGGGTCGGAAGAGGGCATCGACTTCACGAACATCTACTTCTACACGGTGCTGTTCCACGCGCTGCGCGCGTCGAACAACCTCGCCATCGAGCGCGGCACGACGTTCGACGGGTTCGAGGACTCGAAGTACGCGTCGGGGGAGTTCTTCGACAAGTACATCGACCAGGCCTGGGTTCCCGCGACCGAGAAGGTCAAGGAGCTGTTCGCCGGCAAGCACATCCCGACGCAGGATGACTGGGCCGAGCTGAAGGCGTCGATCCAGAAGCACGGCATCTACAACCAGAACCTGCAGGCGGTGCCGCCGACCGGCTCGATCTCGTACATCAACAACTCGACGTCGTCGATCCACCCGATCGCGTCGAAGATCGAGATCCGCAAGGAAGGCAAGCTCGGTCGCGTCTACTACCCGGCGGCGTTCATGACGAACGACAACCTGGAGTACTACCAGGACGCGTACGAGATCGGCTACGAGAAGGTCATCGACACCTACGCGGCAGCCACCCAGCACGTCGACCAGGGTCTGTCGCTGACGCTGTTCTTCAAGGACACCGCCACCACGCGCGACATCAACAAGGCGCAGATCTACGCATGGCGCAAGGGCATCAAGACGATCTACTACATCCGTCTGCGTCAGCTGGCGCTCGAGGGCACCGACATGGCCGAGTGCGTCTCGTGCATGCTCTGACCCGCTGACCCGCGAACGCATCTGATACCGAGAAACGACGAAGAACAATGACTCCCGAAAGACTCAAGCTGGTGTCCAGCGTCCAGGCCATCAACTGGAACCGCATCCAGGACGACAAGGACCTCGAGGTCTGGAACCGTCTGGTGAACAACTTCTGGCTGCCGGAGAAGGTGCCGCTGTCGAACGACGTGCAGTCGTGGAACACGCTCACCCCCGACGAGCAGCTGCTCACCATGCGGGTGTTCACCGGTCTGACCCTGCTCGACACGATCCAGGGCACCGTGGGCGCGGTGTCGCTGATCCCCGACGCGATCACGCCGCACGAAGAGGCCGTGTACACGAACATCGCGTTCATGGAGTCGGTGCACGCGAAGAGCTACTCCTCGATCTTCTCGACGCTCGCGTCGACGAAGGAGATCGATGAGGCGTTCCGCTGGTCCACCGAGAACCCGAACCTTCAGAAGAAGGCTCAGATCATCATGGACTACTACCAGGGCGATGACCCGCTCAAGCGCAAGGTCGCCTCCACCCTGCTGGAGTCGTTCCTGTTCTACTCGGGGTTCTACCTGCCGATCTACTGGTCGTCGAAGGCGAAGCTGACGAACACGGCTGACCTGATCCGCCTCATCATCCGTGACGAGGCCGTGCACGGGTACTACATCGGCTACAAGTTCCAGCGCGGCCTGGAGACGGCGGATCAGGCGCGCCGCGACGAGCTGAAGGACTACACCTTCTCGCTGCTGTACGAGCTCTACGACAACGAGGTGCAGTACACGCAGGACCTCTACGACGGCGTCGGTCTGACCGAAGACGTCAAGAAGTTCCTGCACTACAACGCCAACAAGGCCCTCATGAACCTGGGCTACGAGGCGATGTTCCCCTCCAGCGTCACCAACGTGAACCCGGCGATCCTGTCGGCGCTGTCGCCGAACGCGGACGAGAACCACGACTTCTTCTCGGGGTCGGGCTCGTCGTACGTCATCGGCAAGGCCGAGGCCACGGAAGACGACGACTGGGACTTCTGAGTGTCGTGAGTCGGCGGCGGATGCGCTGACGACGGCAAAGCCCCCGGCGGGTCGCTCTGATCGAGCATCCCGCCGGGGGCTTTGCCGTAGGCTCAGGCGGTCGCCACTGCCGGCGTCACAGGCGCATCGGCCGGGTCCTCTTCCACGACGAGTCTCCCCTGGTCGCGGAAGTGCCCGATGACGACCAACACGAGGCCGGCGACTGCCCACCCCGCGAGAACGAGGATCGGGAAGGTGACATTGGCGTCGGGGAAGTACGACGTGTCGCGGAGCAGCGAGTTGCCCGCTCCGGGCGGAAGCCACTGTCCGACGGCACCCCATGGCGTGGCGAGGAACTCCTTGGGAAGCTGTGCGCCCGAGATCGGGTTGCCGATCAGCATGAACAGCACCGGACCGACGGCGATGCCGGGGCGGCCAAAGATCGACGCGAAGCCGACGATCGTGGCGCCCATCGCGAGCAGGGTGAGCCCGAACGCACCCGCGTTCGCCCAGTAGTCGCCGCCGAGGAACCCGAACCATCCCTGCATGATCCCGGCGATCGCCATGCCGCCGACGGCGGCGTAGACGACCAGGGCGGTGACCCGGCGCCAGGCTCCGGAAACCGCGAACACGATGCCGATGCCGCCGATCATCCCGCCGAACACGAGCGGGAGCGCGGCGGATGCCAGGCCGACGCCACGGGTGTCGGTGCTCACGAGGGGCACGATGTCGGTGAGCGGGACGGTCACCACAGGCGTCGTCGGGGCACCCGCTGCGGCTGCCGCCGCGGTGGCCTGCTGCTGCGCCATCGTCTGCAGCTGCGCGTGGAGCTGGGTCATGATCGCAGACGTCGCGGATCCCGCGGCCGACGCGGTGAGCACCTCGGGCTCGGTTCCGAGGATGATCGCGCCGTACGCCTCACGCGTCTTGATCGCCTCGACGGCTGCCGCGCGATCGGACACCTCGATCAGGTCGAACGCGCCGTCGCCCTGCTCTTCGAGGGCCTGTTCCACGGGCGCGAGCGCCTCGGACGGGCCGCTGATCGCGATCGGGACGTTCTTCGGGTCGACCGTGGCGCTCGGCCAGGAGAATGCGAGCACCACCAGGCAGACGACGGCGGAGAGCACGACGCCCATGAGTGTGGCGCGTGCCCACGGGGTGTGGGGTGCGTGGAGTCCCGATGCGGCGAGAGCGGGGGCGGAATCGGACATGGTGCCTCTTCAGTTCAAAAAAAACGAATGTACGTTCTTTATAATACGACGACGGGGGTGCCGCAAGTCCCGGGCATCGAAATCAGAGAGGATGAGAGCATGCCGAAAGTCAGCGAGGCTCATCGCGAATCCCGACGCGATCAGATTCTCGACGCCGCCGTCACCTGCTTCCTTCGCCGTGGCGTACGCGCGACGACCATGGCGGAGATCATCGCCGAATCGGAACTCTCCGCCGGCGCGATCTACGGCTACTTCGAGGGCAAGCAGGATCTGGCGGTCGCAGTGATGCGTCGCGAGGTCGCGAGCCGCCAACAGGAGCTCGAGGCGCTCTCCGAGAGCGCGAACGTCCGCCCGCCCCAGGTGATCCGGATGATCGCCGGCTCCATCGCAGGCAAGGCCGCCACGCCTTCGCTCATCGTGCAGATGTGGGGGGAGGCCGCGAGTGACCCCGACTTCGAGCAGATCGCCGCGGCCGCCTTCGCAGAGGTGCGCGATCTGCACAGCACTCACCTCATCCGCTGGCTCGAGGCGAGCCGTGGGCTCGGACGTCAGGAGGCCGAGCAGCAGGCGCAGCTCCTGCTGCCGGTGCTGCTCTCGCTCGTGCAGGGCTTCATCCTGCAGCTCGCTCTCGTGCCCGGGTTCGACGAGGGCCGGTATCTCGATGGCGTGGAGCTGTTGTTCGGAGGTGCGCAACGATCCGGGAGCACCGCCGACGCCTAGACTCGTCGGGATGACCGAGGAGACCGTCACCGACGCGCGCGTCCCGGCGACCGTGACCCGGAAGCTCGTGCGGAACCCGGCCATCTGGGGCGCTCTGCTGCTGCTCGCGGCGCTCGGATTCACGCTCGCGGGCGACGACCTGAGCTTCTTCCCGTTCCTGCTCATGCTCGTCGGCGGGTGGTGCTTCGGCTTCTCGTTCGTGAACACTACGCTGGGCATGGTTCCCGCTCGGAACGGGGCGGCGCTGCACGTCGGAGTGGCCGTCGTGCTCGGCGCGCTGATGGTGTTCATGACGGAGTTCGGGGGAGCCCTGCTCGGCCCTCTGCCCGAGTCGGTCCGCGCGGTCGTCCTCGTGCTGCAACTGGCGGCGATACCGGCGACCGGATGGATCTGGTTCGGGGTCATCAGCCGCGTGACTGATCTGATCCGGCGACGGGACGCCAAGAAGCGTCCTCCGCTCGTGTGCCCGGACTGGGAGCGAGACGAGAGCGGAGACGGTTCGATCGTGCGCTTCCCCGGCATAGAACTGCGCATGCGCAGGCTCACCCAGATGATCGTCGCGATCGTGTTGGTCGTCGGCCTGTTCGGTGTCGCCCTGCTGATCGCCCTCGACGACATCGTGATGCGGATCGGTCCGCGCATCGCGATCATCCTGATGGGCGTGGTGGTCGGTCTTCCCGCGTACCTGCTGTTCGCCGCCCTCCTGCGACGTCGTACGCAGGAGTGTGCTGTCGCGTTCGGGAACGACGAGATCCGCGTGAGGGTGGGGTCCGCGGTGTACACCGTGCCGTTCCGCGAGCTGGAGTACCTGCGCTGGCGCTCGCGCAGCGAGTACGCGCGCCTCGAGGTCCGCTCCGGCGCGGACGTGGACCTCTCCATCGTGACCGGACTCGCGAAGCCGCCGACGGGCTTCTCCGCCGAGCTCCCTGCACTGCCGAGGAGAGTCTTTCGACGGCTGGAGCTCGCCGGACTCTCCGTCGAGAAGTCGCGGCGTGACGAGGTGATCACCTTCCGGCGATGATCGTGCAACACCGCGAGTCCGACGTCGGTGGTGCGTGCGACGATCCGGGACATGGAATCCCTTCGACTCCGTCTCTGGTCCGCGCAGGACATCGAGCTGCTGCACGCCGCGAACACCCCGGCCATGACCGCGCATCTGAACGGGCCCGAGAGCGAGGAGGAGATCGTGGAGCGGCACGCCCGCTACCTCCGGCTCCTGGAATCCGGCGAGGCGCGGACGTTCGTGATCGAAGACGACGACGGTCTCGCACTCGGTTCGATCGGTCACTGGCGTGTCGACTGGCGGGACGAGCCCGCGCTCGAGACGGGGTGGTTCGTTCTCCCGGAGGCTCAGGGGCGCGGTGTGGCGTCGGCAGCACTCGCTCTGCTCATCGACGACGCCCGCGCCCACCGTGACGCTCGCCGGTTCCTGACCGCCTTCCCCGGCGTCGATAACGCGGCATCCAACGGTGTGTGCCGTCGGAACGGATTCGCGCTGGTCGGCACCATCGGCGAGGAGTTCCGCGGCGCCGAGCTCGTCATGAACGAGTGGGCTCTCGACCTCACGAGCCCGCCGGGTACTCCTGTTCCCTGAGTGAGCGTGCGAGGTGCGCGGCGTTCCTCGTGGCCGTCGCGATCGCCGAAGCGACCTTCTCCGGCGTCTCCTCAAGATCTTTGTAGTCGGTCGTGTGCATCGCCTCGCCGTTCCAGTAGACCGAGCCCTGCGCGGGGATCGAGTAGCCGACGTCGTTCAGCGACTGGAACAGGATCGCTGCGATGTGATGGGCGCCGTCCTCGTTTCCGACGATGCCCGCGATCGCCACCTTGTCGAACAGCGTGGGCCGCCCGCGGGCATCGGTCTCGGCGAGCTCGGCGTCGAGGCGTTCCAGTACGCGCTGCGCGACGCTGGAGTGCTGGCCCATCCAGGTCGGCGTGACGAACACGAGGATGTCGGCGTCCAGGACCTGTCGTCGGATGCGTGGCCATTCGTCGTCCCCGCCCATGTCCTTCTCGACGCCGGGGCGAAGGGACAGATCGACCGCGCGGACCAGGTCGCCCGTGATGCCGTGCCCGGCGAGGGCATCGAGGAGCTGCGAGGCGAGCAGATCGGAACTGGACGCCGCAGGGGAGGGCTTCAGCGTGCACGAGATTGCGAGGGCGGTGAGCGGGCTCTTCATGTCCCGAGCACACCACGGGATGATCGGGGTGCACAGGGGCTTTCCGTGTCCGGGCTATCCTGGTAAACGGCACCGACGACAGGAGATCCCGTGATCCTCAGCTTCCTCTTCTTCATGATCCTCTTCATCGGAGGGATCCTGGTGATGGGCATGTCGTTCGGCCTGCCCGAGTTCCAGGCGCTCGCCTTCTGCGGCGGACTCCTGCTGGTCACCCTCTCGCTCGCGTTCATCTTCCGGGAGCGCGGCACGGCCACCCGCCGGTCGAACAACTGGTCGGGCAAGGCCACCGACTGATCTGACGCGATTCGGCGTCTCGACGACGCCGACCGCTCAGTCCTGACCGCTCAGCGCCGTCGCGCGAGTCGCGCCTCGAGGTTCGCCCTCACGGCGGGCCACTCCGGTTCGATGATGGAGTACTCGACGCTGTCGCGCAGCGCCCCGTTGCGGTAGCGGCTCATGGCCCGCATCACGCCGTCCTGCTTGGCGCCGAGCCGCTCGATGGCCGCGCGCGACTGGAAGTTCACCCATTGCGTGGTGAGGCCGACGCGGAAGACCCCCAGCGTCTCGAAGGCGTGCCGGAGGAGCAGGAGCTTCGATTCGGCGTTCGTGCCGGATCCGTGCGCCGACGGACGGTTCCACGTGAACCCGATGTGCAGCCGCGGGACGTCGGCGACGATGTCGTAGTACGACGTGAGCCCCAGGATGCGGCCCGTCGCATCGAACGCGGTGAACGGCACCATCTCGCCCTTCTCGATCAGCCCGATGCGTCGGTCGACCTCGGCGGCGACTCCGTCGGGTGCGGGGACCGAGGTGTACCACGCCGACTTCCACAGGTCGCCCTCCTGCACCGCCTCGATCAGCCCGTCGACGTGCGCGCGATCGAGGGGGCGCAGCTCCACGAGATCGCCGGAGAGAGTGACGGGTGCGGGCGTGACGAGGAAGGCCATGACGATATTCAACCAGTGCGAGCGAGAGCGCCTCGGCGCAACAGGCGCTGGTAGGCGCTGACGAGCTCGATCGTGACGTCGAGCTCGAATGCCAGGCTGGCAAGGTGCGGGCCGCGCAGCTCCTCGGCGTCGGCGTAGGCCTGCGGGGTGATCAGCAGACCGGCAGCCCATTCGTCGGCCTGGCGCTCCTGCTGTTCGCGCCGTGCCGCCGACGCCGTGGGAGCGTGACCGAGCCGCGCGTGGCCGAGTTCGTGCGCCAGGACGCTGCGGGTGGTGCGTGCGCTCATCCCTGGTGCGAGGCGGATGGTGCGTGCCACGGGGTCGTACCCGCCGCACGTGCGTCCCGGACGTTCGATGACACGCAGCCTCTGCTCCTCGGCGAGGCGGAGCAGCTGCTGCATGGGTCTCCTCAGTAGAGGTCGTCCGTGTCGGCGTCGTGCCGGACCGGGGAGTCGAAGGCGACTTCGGGGATATCTTCGCGTGGGCCGGCGACATCGGGGGTGCGGCGGATCGGGGTGATGCGCGCGGTGGGCTCGCCGTCGGCGCGGAGTCGCTCCTCGGCGCGCGAGATCAGCACGTGGGGTTCGAGTCCCAGCGTGGCGCAGACCGCGTAGACGACGGGGACGGGGATCGCGCGCTTGCCCGTGACGTAGTTGTCGAGTGCGCTGCGCGCGATGTTGATGCTGCGGGCCATCGCTGCGATGCTGCTCCGTGAGGCGGCGATCTCCGCGCGCAACTGGCGACCGACAGCGTCGTTGAACTCCTCGGCAGGTGTCTTCACCCGCCTCACCATAGCAGCGGATCGACCCCAGAATGCTGCCATTCTGGTCCATGCGAACGCTAGAGGGTGACAGGTGGGGGTGTATTGTAGACGGATGGGGACAGTCTTGCGTCATCTGTTGGCATCCGAAGTCGAAGGCGCGCGCGTTCACGCCGGAGTCAGCTTCTCGCGACTGGCGCAAGCGACGGGGATCCGAGGCGAGGCGCTGGCCGACCTGCTCGACGGGCGTGAGGACTTCACGATCGTCGACCTGGTGCGGATCGCCGAGGTTCTCGACGTGCCGGTCACCACGCTGCTCCCCGGCGCAGTCGGCGAAGACGGCTGACGACCGGCGGATGCCGAGGGATGCCGAGGGATGGCGAGGGTGCGCGCGGTAGCGTGGGGCCATGAAGACCGTACCGTTCGGATCCACCACTGCTCCCGCCGTCGTCGCCGGAATGATGCGCATCATCGACAAGGACGACGCTCACATCCGCGAGCTGTACGCGACGGCGCGCGCGGCCGGCATCGACTTCTTCGACCATGCCGACATCTACGGCGGCGGCATGCACCGGTGCGAGGAGCGCTTCGCCGAGGCGCTGGGGCTCACGTCCTCGGAGCGCGACGAGATCGTGATCCAGACGAAGTGCGGCATCGTGCCGTCGCAGGGGATGTACGACTTCTCCTACGAGCACATCGTGGGCCAGGTGGAGGGCTCGCTCGCGGCCCTGCGCACCGACCGGATCGACGTGCTCCTGCTGCACCGCCCCGACATCCTCGTTGAGCCGGACGAGGTCGCCCGCGCCTTCGACCACCTGGAGTCCTCCGGCAAGGTCCGCGCGTTCGGCGTCTCGAACCACACCCCGCGTCAGATCGACCTGTTGCGCACCGCCGTGCGGCAGCCCCTGGTCGCCAATCAGTTGCAGCTGTCGATCGCGCACGCGCCGATCCTCGCCCAGCCGGTCGCCGCGAACATCGAGGGGCAGGAGCAGGGGGTCGTGCGCGACGGCGGCGGCATCGTGGACTACTGCCGCATCAACGGGATCACGATCCAGGCCTGGTCGCCGTTCCAGGCCGGTCATGGGCAGGGGGTGTTCCTCGACAACCCCGCGTATCCCGAGCTCAACGCCGTGATCGACCGGCTCGCAGGGGCGTACGCGGTGAGCCCGCTGGCCATCGCCACCGCATGGATCACCCGGCACCCCGCGGGCATGCAGGTCGTGCTCGGCACCACGACACCGCAGCGGGTGCAGGATGCCGCGGCCGGCGCTCACATCGAGCTGACCCGCCCCGAGTGGTACGAGCTGTTCCGTGCAGCGGGGCATGTGCTTCCGTAGACCGCGCCACGACCCCTGGCGTCGTCTACCCTGAACACATGTCGTTCCTGTTCTCGCTTCTCGTCATCGCCCTGATGATCGGCGCGCTGATCGACATCATCACGCGGGACAACTCCCTCGTGAAGCACCTGCCGAAGTTCGTGTGGATCATCGTCGTCATCCTGCTGCCGCTGATCGGCAGCATCCTGTGGTTCGCGGTCGGCCGGGAATGGGGCGAGAGTGGGATCGCGATCCCGAGGATGCGGCGGCCCGAGCGGACGGCTCCGCGCACCGACGTTCGACCGGCTCCACCCACCGACACCCGCACGACCGAGCAGCAGATCGCCGACCTCGACCGCGAGATCGAGGAGTGGCGCCTGCGCGAGGAGATCGAGAAGCGCCGCCGCGACGGCGACGGCACGAGCGGAACGCCCGGTCCGTCGTCCTAGCCGACCGGCTCGCGATCGAAGGACTCGCGGATCGCCTCTTCGAGTGCCGGATGACGGAACACGAAGCCGGCGGCGAGCAGCTTCTCCGGCAGCACCCAGCGGCTCTTGAGGATCAACTCCGTCTCGGTGCGGATCCCGATGGCCCCGAGTTCGAGCATCCAGCGCGGCATCGGCGGACCGATACGCGCGCCCAGCACCTGTCGGACGGTCGCCATGAACTCGACGTTGTCGACCGGATGCGGGGAGGCCGCGTTCACCGGCCCGTCGAGCGACGGCGTGCGCGCGAGGAAGTCGATGATGCGGGCCACGTCTTCGATGTGCACCCAGCTGAAGCGCTGCCGACCGCGGCGAGCCCCGGGGGCATGCCCCGTCCCTGCCGCGCGGCGAGCGGCGCTCACCGGCCATCGACCGTCGTACTGCGGGCCGCCGAGGCCGAGACGCGCGAGATTCCGAAGCGGGGCGAGCACGCCGCCATGACCGAGCACGATCGTGCTGCGCAGCGCGACGCGACGGGTCGCCGGGAGATCCTCGGCGTAGAGCGCGGCCTCCCATGCCTTCGCGACCTCGACCGAGAACCCGCTGCCGATCTCGCCGGTGGACTCGGTCATCGGGCGGTCTTCGGCGTGCCGATAGATCGTGGCCGTCGACGAGTTCACCCAGAGCGCGGGAGGAGTCGACGCCCGCGCGATCGCCGTGCTCAGCGACGCCGTCGTGTCGAGCCGGGACCGGAAGATCTCCGCCCGGTTCTCCGGTGTGTAGCGGCAGTTGACGCTCTTGCCGGCCAACCCGATCACCAGCGCGGCGCCGTCGACCGCGCGATCGATCGCGACCTGATCGCCCCAGCGGATGTCCGCTCCCGACCGGGAGATCGTGACGACCTCGCGGCCCTCGGCACGCAGCCGCGGCACGAGGAAGCTCCCCATGAAGCCCGTGGATCCGCCGATGACGACCCGGCCTGTGCTCATGCGCTCCGCTCCTCCTTCCGGACTCGGGGGTCCGGAACGTACGGGGACTGCGCTACGAGCGTCACGGTTCGAGCCTAGCCCGGCCGCGGCGGAGGTCAGCCGCGCGACGTCGCCGTCACGCGGGCGTCGACGTTCGCCGGAGACAGCACCTCACGGGCCACCATGATCGCGGCGCCGAGCACGGCCGCGCGCTCGCCGGTCGGGGACTGCACGATCGCCAGATGCTGCGTGGCGAGCGGGATCGAACGGCGGTAGACCACTTCGCGCACACCGGCCAGCAGGTGCTCGCCCGCGCGCGCGATGCTGCCGCCGAGGATCACGATCGACGGGTTGAGGAGGTTGACGACGGTCGCGAGAACCTCGCCGACATCACGCCCCGCCTGGCGGAGCGCCTCGATCGCGGCGGTGTTGCCGTTGCGGACGAGCTCGGTGACGTCACGGCTGGTCTCGGCGTCGATGCCCTGAGCGCGCAGCGACGCCGCGATCGCGCTGCCGCTCGCGAGATCCTCGAGGTCGCGCTCCTCGTCAGCCGCGTGTGTGGACTCGGCCGAATGCGGCACGCGGACGTGACCCATGTCTCCTGCCGACCCCTGTGCGCCGCGCTGCAGTCGGCCGCCGGCGATGATGCCCGCGCCGATACCGGTGGCGACCTTCACGAAGATCAGGTCGGTCGTGTCGGGGAAGCTCGTGGTCTGCTCGCCGAGCGCAAGGACGTTCACGTCGTTGTCGACCAGGACCGGGACGTCGAACGTCTGCTGCACGTAGCCGGGGATGTCGAACCGGTCCCACCCCGGCATGATCGGCGGGTTGTACGGGCGTCCGGTCGAATGCTCGACCGGTCCGGGCACGCCGATGCCGACGCCGACGATCGCGGTGGCTGCGGTCGACAGCTCGGTGAGGAGGGTCTGCGCCTCGGCGAGCATGCGATCCAGGACCGGCTCCGGTCCGCTCGCGATGTCGAGCGCGTGCGTGGTGGAGCCGAGGATGCGGCCGCCGAGGTCGGCGATCGCGACCGTGGCATGGGAGGCGCCGAGATCGACCGCGAGCACGAGGCCCGCGCGCGGGTTGAAGGCGACACGGGAAGGTGGACGCCCCCCGGTCGAGGCGGCTTCGCCTGCCGGGACCAGCAGCCCGGTGGCGAGCAGCGCATCGACACGCGTCGACACGGTGGAGCGGGCGAGCCCGGTGAGGTGCACGAGATCGGCCTTGGTGCGCGCCTGTCCATCCAGCAGCAGCTGGAAGATGTCTCCGGCACCCGTGGAGGCGCTGGGGAAGATGCGTTCCGCGTCACTCATAGGGGTCAGTAAATCACAGGACTTCCGCGCTCTGCGGTAAGAGATCTGACGGTGGAGAAAAATCTTTTGACGAAGATGTAGCAAAAGTATGTCGAGCTGTGTCAGAATCGTCGACATGACAACGGACGTCACAGCTACCGGCGTCGGAACGATCCGATCCGGCTTCCTCGGCGGGGGATTCATGGCCCAGGTGCACAGTCGCGCGGCGCGCGCCGCAGGTGCGACCACCGCGGTGCTCGCGAGCTCTTCCCTCGACCGTGCACTCACCGCCGCCCGCGAGCTCGGCATCGATCGCGCGGCGACCGACATCTCCGAGCTCCTCGCCGATGACGTGGACGTGGTGCACGTGTGCACCCCCAACGCGACGCACGCGGCCCTCGCTCTCGACGTGATCACCGCGGGCATCCACGTGATCTGCGAGAAGCCGCTCGCCACCACCGTCGACGATGCCAGGGCGCTCGCCGACGCAGCCGCCGAACGCGGCATCGTCGCCGCCGTGCCGTTCGTGTACCGCTACCACCCGATGGTGCGCGAGGCGCGGGCGCGCGTCGCCGCTGGTGAGATCGGCGACCTGCTCACCGTGGACTGCGGCTACCTGCAGGACTGGATGCTGCTTCCCGGCGACGACGACTGGCGCGTGACCTCGGCAGACGGCGGCCCCTCCCGCGCCTTCGCCGACATCGGCTCGCACCTGTGCGACCTGCTCGAATTCGTCGCGGGGGAGCGGATCGTCCGCCTCACCGCCCGCACGCGCCGCGTGTACGAGGAGCGCGGCGGACGTGCCGTCACCAACGAGGACGCGGTGTCGATCCTCGTCGAGATGGCATCCGGTGCGATCGGCACCCTGCTGATCTCGCAGATGGCCGCCGGACGCAAGAACTCCCTCACGCTCGAACTGCACGGTGCTCAAGCCAGTCTGCGCTTCGACCAGGAACGCCCGGAGGAGCTCTGGGTCGGCGAGCGCGACGGAAGCCGGCACCTGTTCCGCGACCCGCAGACCGCCCACCCCGGCGTCGCCCGGTTCTCGGTCGTCCCGGCCGGACACTCGCAGGGCTACCAGGACGCCTTCAACGGCTTCGTCGCCGATGCCTATGCGGCGATCCGCGGCGAGACCCCGGACGGGCTCCCCACCTTCGCCGACGGCGTGCGCGCCGCCCAGCTCACCGAGGCCGTGCTGCTCGCCGCCGGAGACGAGCGCTGGGTCGACACCCCGGCCCCCTGAACGACCCCGACACCACGCTTCCTGATTCAACGCAGACAGAAGGAACAGACATGACTGACAACTACGACCTCGTGATCGTCGGCTCGGGGCCGAACGGTGCGATCATCGCCAACCAGGTGCACCAGCAGGTGCCGGAGGCCTCGATCCTCGTGCTCGAAGCCGGCCGCGAGATCACCGGCGTCGCAGGCGAGCACCTGGTCGAGGCCGACGAGAGCGCGATGAACGCGTCCTACGACGACCTCATGCGCCGCGCCCGCCAGATCGAATACGTCAAGGACGCCGTCTCGATGAACGAGATCGACGGCGACGGATGGGACCCCGAGTCCTCGGGGGTGTTCCCCGCGGCATTCTTCGGGCACAACTTCGCGGCCTTCCCCGGAGCATCCGTCGCCTGGAACATCGGCGGCATGGGCGTGCACTGGACGGCCGCGACCCCGTGGCCGTATGCCGAGGAGATCCCGGCCTTCCTGCCCCGTGACGAGTGGGATGCCGACCTCGAGACCGCCCGCGGACTGCTGCGCACCTACGTCGGGCCGCTCGTCGCGGGCGTCACGAACCCGTTCGAGGAGCCGCTGTTCGCCGCACTGCGCGAAGCCGTTCCGAGTCCCGACCCCGCCCGCGAGTTCGGCTACATGCCGATGGGTGGCATGCCCCGCGTGGGCCAGCCGTTCGCCCGCACCGGCCCCCGCGACATCGCGCCCTTCGTCTTCGACGGCAGCGTGCCGAACGTGAGCCTCACCAGCGGCGTGCTCGTGCACCGGATCGAGCACGACGGCACGCGCGTGACCGGCCTCGCCTACCGCGACCTCGTCACCGGCGAGGAGACGACCGTGCACGGCGCACAGGTGCTGATCGCCGGCGACTCCCTGCGCACGCCGCAGCTGCTGTGGGCCTCCGGCATCCGTCCCGCCGCCCTCGGCGCATACCTCAACGAGCACGCCACGATCGACGGCGAGGTCGACATCGACGCGGCACGCTTCGGACTGACCGACGCCGACATCATCGAACCGCCCGCGGGTGAGCCCTTCATCGGCTCGTTCTGGAGCCCGTCGATCGGCGCCACGCGCCCCGCCCACGGACAGCTCATGGAGCGCATGTTCGAGGGGCGCCACAAGCTCAGCGTGGGCTGGTACTGCGCGACCGAGATCCGCGCCGAGAACCGCATCGAGTTCTCGGACGAGCTCACCGACGCCCTCGGGATGCCGCACATGACCGTGCACTTCTCGTACTCGGAGGCCGACCTCGCCGAGATCCGCCGCACGCAGGAGGTGCAGCGCACCGCCGCGGCTGTGATCGGCGACTTCCCGACCGAGGATCGCGAGATCCAGCCTCCCGGAGCATCCCTCCACTACACGGGGACCGTGCGCATGGGCACCGCCGACGACGGCACCAGCGTCGTCGACACCGATGGCCGTGTGTGGGGCTTCGACAACCTCTACCTCGCCGGCAACGGTGTGATCCCGACCGCGCTGACGTGCAACTCGACGCTCACCGGAGCCACGCTCTCGGTGCGCATCGCCCGCGCGGTCGCCGCTTCCCTCTGACCCTGCAGTACCCCTACCCACCAAGGAGATGTTCGCGATGCACACTCACACCTCTTCGCGACGCCGGGCGACGATGCTCGGAATCGCGCTGGTCACATCCAGTGCCCTGCTGCTGACCGGTTGCGGCCGCAGCGGCGACAGCGGCGGCGGCAGCGCCGGCGAATCCACCAAGGTCGACGACAAGCCGGCCACCGGAACGCTGGAGATCTGGACGCAGGGTGCCGACGGCGCCGAACTGCCCCAGATGTTCGACGAGTTCAAGAAGGACAACCCGGACGTCGACATCAAGATGACACAGATCCCGGAAGCGGAGTTCGCGTCGAAGATGACCGCGGCGATCACCGCGGGAACCGTCCCCGACCTGATCTACGCCTTCACCGAGACCCAGTCGTCGCTGATCTCGACCGGGGGATTCGACGCCGTGCCCGACGGCCTCGTCGACCCCGACGACTTCTTCGACGTGATCTGGGACAACTCGGTGTACGACGACGTCGCCTACGGTGTGCCGTGGTACGCCTACGCCGACATGGTGATCTACCGCACCGACCTCGCCGAGGCGGCCGGCGCCGAGGCCCCGAAGGATTGGGACGGGCTGCGCGAGTTCGGCGAGAAGCTCAAGGCCTCCGGTGTCGAGTACCCGCTCGCGCTGTACGCGGCCTACGACGCGTACACCGCGCGCCAGCTGCTCACCTTCGCGAAGCAGAACGGCGGCGGGTTCATCTCCGACGACCTGTCGAAGTGGACCATCAACTCGCCCGAGAACGTCGAGGCGCTCGAGTACTGGGCCAGCTTCATGGCGGACGGTCTGGCCTCGCCCGACGGCCCTGCCTTCCTCGACACCGTCTCGTGGACCTCGACGGGCAAGAACGCCGCGATCATCGACGGCGGCCCGTGGTTCGTCGGCTGGTTCGACGACGCGAACGGCGCCGGTTGGGCCGACGAGCACCTGTCGCTGTCCACCATGCCGGTGGGTCCCGACGGCGACGCCGCGACCACGGTCGGCGGCGGCAGCTGGTTCGTGCCCTCCGACTCCGAGAACAAGGACGCGGCGTGGAAGTTCGCCCGCTTCATGTCGGAGCCGTCGAGCCAGGTCGAGTGGTTCAACATCTTCAAGAACATGCCGGCCGTGAAGTCGGCGTGGGACGACCCCTCCCTGGCCGGCAACCGCCTGCTGGAGACGGTCGAGGCCGGCCTCGAGACCGGTATCACGCTGCCGAAGGTCTCCACCTGGAGCCAGGTGGGCACCGTCATCGGCGAGCAGATGGAGAAGGTCGTCCGCGGCGGAATGTCGGCCCAGGACGCTCTCGACGAGGCTCAGGCGCAGGCCGAAGCCATCGGGATGGGGCACTGACGCCTCTCATGTCCACCACTGCGACCCGCACCATGGTCACCTCGGGGACGCCGGCCCGGCGTCCCCGAGGGGGCAGGAAGACGCACGAGGGTTCGCGGGCCGAAGCCACCACCGCGTGGCTGTTCCTCGCCCCGTTCCTCGCGATCTTCCTGTTGTTCACCGGCATCCCCGCCGTCCTGGCCATCAGTGCCAGCCTGACCGACATGAGCGCCCGCGACATCCGGGACCCGTTCAACGTCAACTTCACCGGCTTCCAGGGTTTCATCGACATCATCAACAACCCCGGATTCCAGAGTGCGTTCGGGAACACCGTGATGTTCGTGGTGATCTGCGTGCCGCTCAGCATGGCGCTCGGACTCGCCCTCGCACTCATGCTCAACAACGGCATCCGGCGCCTGCGCAATGTCTTCCGCGCCGCTGCCTATGTGCCCGTGATCACCAACATCGTCGCGGCGGCCGTGATCTGGCAGTACGCGTTCTCGATCACCGGACCCGTCAACTCCACGCTCGGCGACCTGGGGCTGCCCGAGCCGAACTGGCTCGGTGAACCCGGATGGGCCATCACCACCGTCGTCATGATGGGCGTGTGGCGCACCACCGGCACCTGCATGATCCTCTTCCTCGCCGGCCTCCAGGCCGTCCCTGAGGAGATCTACGAAGCCGCGGCCACCGACGGCGCGGGCGCCTGGCGCCGGCTCTGGTCGATCACCCTGCCGCTGCTGCGCCCGACGACACTGCTCGTCACGGTGCTGCAGACGGTGTCGTTCCTCAACATCTTCGAGGAGCCCTACCTGCTCACCAAGGGCGGGCCGCTCGGCTCCACGAAGTCGATCGCCGTATGGGTCTACGAGCAGTTCGGATTCGGCAACGTCTCCGCCTCCATGGCGGGCTCCGTGCTCCTGCTGCTGCTCGTCGGCGTCGTCGCGATCGTCCAGTTCAGAATCCTGAGGCCGAAACATTGAAAACCCTGTCTCCGACGCGGCAGGCCCTGAACTACACGGCCCTCGTCGTCATCACCGTCTTCATGCTGCTGCCCTTCGTCTGGGTGTTCTTCGGATCGTTCAAGACGCAGTCCGAGTTCCTCGGCAACCCGGGCGCCTGGTTCCCGGAGTCGTTCCAGATCCAGAACTACATCCAGCTGTTCGCCGACCGCGGCTTCGGCACCTACATGCTCAACAGCATCGTGGTCTCGAGCGTGGCGATCGTCGGCAACGTGCTCTTCAGCGCCATGGCGGGATACGCGCTGGCGAAACTCCGTTTCCGCGGTCGCGGTCTCGTGTTCCCGCTCGTGATCGCCTCGATGATCGTGCCCTATGTGGCGCTGTTCGTGCCGCAGTTCGTGATCGTGGTGCAGATGGGTCTCGTGAACTCGCTCATCGCCATCATCCTGCCGGTGCTCGTGCTGCCGCTGTGCGTGTTCATCATGCGCCAGTTCGCGCACGGCGTGCCGTTCGAGCTGATGGAGGCCGCACGGCTGGACGGTGCGGGGGAGGCGCGGATCTTCTTCCGTGTGTTCCTGCCACTCACCGGGCCGGGACTCGCGACCGTCGCGATCCTGTCGTTCCTCACCTCGTGGAACAACTTCCTCTGGCCGCTCGTGGTCGCGCAGTCGCAGGACACGTACACCGCGCCGGTCGGCCTCTCGGTCGCGTCGCAGGCGTCCAACACGATCTCGTTCGGCCTGCTGCTGGCCGGTGCCATGGTCGTGCTGCTGCCGATCCTCATCCTCTTCCTGTTCCTGCAGAAGTACTTCATCCAGGGCGTCGCCGCCACCGGGCTGAAGTGACCTCGTCTTCCCCCTTGAAAGGACCCGTCTCATGGCCGTGAAGGATCTGAAGTTCGCCCTCAACGCGATCCAGTGGATCAACGTCAAGGAGGACCCGGACGACCTGGACAGCGCGAGCCTCTGGCGTTTCGCCGATCCGTCGTTCGTCGCCGAGTACCCGGGCGTGCTGCGTGCGATCAAGGAGGCGGGGTTCGACGCCACCATGCTGGAGGTGCTCGACACGCAGACGCTGCAGAACTACGCCGCGATGGTCGAGGAATCGGGGCTCGTCCTCGCCCCCGGCTACGTGCAGGTGCCGCTCGCGAGCGATCACGGCGGGCGCCTCGAGCGCGGGACGTTCGAGCGGATCCACTGGTTCGACGGTGTGCGGCGCAAGGCCGAGGAGTCGAACTACTTCGGTCTGAAGACCATCTTCCTCGCCGCCGAGGTGGACCAGACCGCGATCCGCTGGCAGCAGCCGGCCGTCGGCGCCGACTTCTCGCAGGACCGACTCGACGAGCTGACCGACCTGATCGACGAGGCCGTGGACGTGCTCAACGCCGAGGGCGTGAAGCCGGGACTGCACAACCACGTCGGCACCTGGATCGAGACGCAGCACGAGTACGAGCACGTCCTGCAGTCGATCGACGCCGCACGGCTGGGGGCGGCCTTCGACATCGGCCACCTGGAATGGGCGGGCATCAGCGCGAAGGATGCCATCGCGAAATGGTCCGACCGGGTGCAGGACCTGCACCTCAAGGACCTCGACCTCGATCTGGCCCGCCGCAGCCGCGACGAGGGCCTCACCTACGAGCGCGCCACCGACCTGGGCCTGTACCTGGAGCCGGGTCTCGGCCAGATCGACCTGCGCGGCACGCTCGAGGCGCTGCCCGAGGGCTGGGGCGGCTGGGTGATCATCGAGGTCGACCGCGCCAGCATGGACCCGATCGCCAGCGCCCGCCACACCGCGGGCTGGGTCGCCGAGATCACGGCCTGATCTCATGACCCTCACGCAGGAGCACTTCTCGCTCAACACCCTCCAGTGGATCACCGTCTCGCTCGGCGAGTCGACGGGCGAGCCCGGCAGCGTCGGGTGGGAGTTCGATCGACCGAGCTTCCTCGCCCGCCAGCCCGTCGTGCTCGGCCAGGTGCGCGACGCCGGGTTCTCGTCGGTGATGCTGGAGGTGCTGCCCACGCAGACCCTGCAGGCGTACGCCCGTGTCGTCGCCGACTCCGGCCTGCAGGTCACGCCCGGCTACGTGCACATCGGGCTGCCCGAGGAGTTCGGTCTGGATCACACCGGCGACGACGAGGCGCACTTCCGCTGGTTCGACGGCATCCGTCGCCGTGCGGAGGAGACCCGGTTCATGGGCCTGGACCGGGTGTTCCTCGCCGCCGACATGGCGCCGGGACGGCCGCGCATCGATGAGGCCGCCGCATCCGGTCACGCCTTCGACGCGGCCCGCCTCGACCGGGTGGCGAACATGATCGGCGAGGCCGCGGAGGTGCTCGCCGCCGAGGGCGTGACCGCCGCGCTGCACAATCACGTCGGCACCTGGATCGAGACCGAGGAGGAGTACGAGTACGTGCTCGACGCCGTCTCGCCGTCGCTGCTCGCCGCCGGTCCCGACCTCGGGCACCTCGCATGGACCGGGACGGACGTCGTCGCCTGGGTCGCCGCACACGCCGAGCGGATCTCCGACCTGCACGTGAAGGACATGGACCTCGCACTCGCGAAGAGCGCTCGTGAGGCACGCACGCCGTACTTCGACGTGATGGCGCAGCGGTTCTTCCTCGAACCCGGCCTGGGCGATGTGCCGATCCGCGACGCGCTCGCCGAGCTCCCGGACGACTTCGGCGGTACGGTGCTGATCGAGGTCGACAAGCCCAGCATGGAGCCGTTCGAGAGCGCGAAGACGAGCTGGGCGTGGATCGCCGAGAACTACCCGTCATCCGAGGAGCCGTCATGAGCACGCATCCCGTCACCCTGTTCACCGGGCAATGGGCGGACCTGCCCTTCGAGGAGGTGGCACGGCTCGCCGCCGAGTGGGGCTACGACGGTCTCGAGGTGGCCGCGTCCGGCGACCACCTGGACCTGCGCCGTGCGGACGAGGACGATGCGTACCTGGCGTCGCGCAAGGAGATCCTCGACCGGCACGGCCTGAAGATCTTCGCGATCTCGAACCACCTCGCCGGTCAAGCGGTGTGCGACGCCCCGATCGACTTCCGCCACCAGGCCATCCTGCGCGACTACGTGTGGGGCGACGGTGAGGCCGAGGGTGTGCGGCAGCGCGCCGCGGAGGACATGAAGCGCGCGGCCCGGGTGGCGCGCAAGCTCGACATCGACACCGTCGTCGGCTTCACGGGGTCGTCGATCTGGCCGTACGTGGCGATGTTCCCGCCGGTGCCCGCCGAGGTGATCGAGGGCGGTTTCGAGGATTTCGCGGCCCGCTGGAACCCGATCCTCGACGTGTTCGACGGTGAGGGCGTGCGGTTCGCGCACGAGGTGCACCCCGGCGAGATCGCCTACGACTACTGGTCGTCGGTGCGTGCCCTGGAGGCGATCGACCATCGGGAGGCGTTCGGGTTCAACTGGGATCCCTCGCACATGATGTGGCAGAACATCGACCCGGTCGGCTTCATCGTCGACTTCGCCGATCGGATCTACCACGTCGACTGCAAGGACACCCGGATGCGCCCGCACAACGGCCGCGCGGGCGTGCTCGGGTCTCACCTGCCGTGGGGAGACCCGCGCCGCGGCTGGGACTTCGTCTCGACAGGGCACGGCGATGTGCCGTGGGAGGACTCGTTCCGCGCACTCGACGCGATCGGCTACACCGGTCCGATCTCGATCGAGTGGGAGGACGCCGGCATGGATCGGCTGCACGGCGCGGCGCAGGCCGTCGGCTTCGTGCGGTCCCTGCTGTGGCCGCAACCCACCGCCTCGTTCGACGCCGCCTTCCGCAACCAGTAGGGGCTTCGTGTTCTGGGAGCCCCTGCGTGCGCGATTCACCCGGGAGGCCCTGACCCGTTCGTTCCTGGCGCTGCGCGTCCGCGACTACCGACGGTGGAGCATCGCGCAACTGCTCTCGGGTGCGGGAGCCGCGGCCTCGCAGATCGCGATCGCGTGGCTCGTGGTCGAGCTCGGCGGAGACGGCATCGCCCTCGGTGCGGTGACGGCGTGCATGATGCTGCCGACGCTGCTGCTCGGTCCGTTCATCGGGGTCCTCGTCGACCGACATACGCGCCGCGCGGTGCTCCTGGTGACCGCGGTCGCGCAGATGCTGATCGCCGGCGTGCTCGCTGCGCTCACGTTCGGCGGGGCGCTGGAGCTGTGGATGCTCCTGGCACTCTCGCTCGCGCACGGTGTGGCCTTCGCCGCCGACAACCCGGCGCGCCAGCTGCTCGTGATGGACCTCGTCGGTCGGGAGCGGATGACGAGCGCGGTCAGCATGAACGAGGTGATCATCAACGGCGCCCGTGTGATCGGACCCGCGATCGCCGGGGTGCTGCTGGTCGTCTCGGACGCCGGGTGGTGCTTCGTGTTGAACGTGCTGCTGTTCGTGCCGTCGATCTTCGTGCTGCTGTCGTTGCGGCCGGTCGCGCCTGTGCCCGCTCCACCGTCGGCGGAGCGGGCGGTGGGCGCCTGGCGGTTCGCGATGCACACCCCGGCGATCCGGGCGACCCTGCTCCTCGCGGTGTGCGCCGCCGCGAGCTACAACATCGCCGTGGTCGTGCCGCTCATCGTCGCGGACGTGTTCCGCGCCGACGGCGGCACGTACGGAGCGCTCGCCGTGGCGTTCGGCCTCGGGGCGCTGCCCGGCGCATTCTTCTCGGCCACCGGGCCGACCATGCCCCGCAGCGGCGAGGTGCGGGCAATGGCCGTCGCGATGGCCGCGGCCGTGCTGCTCGCCGCCGCCGCGCCGTCGCTCCCGCTGTTGTTCGTCGGTCTCGCCGCCGTGGGCACGGTGGTGATGTGGTTCATCGCCCGCGCCAACGCGTTCGTGATGCTGTCGACGCCCACCGCCGTCCGCGGCCGGGTCATGGGTATCTGGGCGATGGCTCTGCCCGGATCCAGCGTGGTGACCGGGCTGCTGGTCGGCGGCCTGGCGGATCTCACCGACCCGCGCATCGCCTACGCCGCCGTCGGCGGAGTCACCGCGCTTCTCGTCGCGCTCTCCTGGCGGGGGCTGCGCTCGGCGCGGTGAGCCCGGCGATCAGCGGTCGCGGTGATCAGTGGTCGCGCAGGCGCACCAGACGCTCGTGGCCGGTCTCCTCGAGCTCGGCCATGTCGTCGCGCGACTTCAGGAAGTCGGAGAACGAACGGTAGCCGAGCGCCTTCTCGCTGAACGAGGGATCCATGCGGCGCATGTGCGTCTTCACCGCGGAGCTGTGCAGCCATTCATCGGCATCGCCCTTGTCGTGCCCCAGTCGCAGCGCGCGCTCGAGGAGTTGCGTCGCCTCGCTCTGCTCGTCGACCTTCGGGGGTGCGGCCGCCTTGGTCTTGGCGCGCGAGCGGCTCTTGCTCTTCGGGGCGTCGGCTGCCGCCTCGGCCGGTGCGGTGGCCGCTTCCGCCGGGGCGTCGACGGCGGGTGCCGCCACGACGGGAGCCTTCGGCCGCACCACGCCGGACAGCGAGTCGTACGCCTCGAACTCGTCGCACGCGGCGGCGAGGGACTTCGCGGTGGAACCCGCCACGCCCACCCCGATCACGTAGCGGCCGAGGCGCTTGCACCGCTGCGCGAGCGGCACGTAGTCGCTGTCGCCCGCGACGATCACGACGTGCGTGAGGTCGGGGAGGCGGAACATGTCCTCCACCGCATCGACGGCGAGTCGGATGTCGGCACCGTTCTTGGCGTAGGCCGCCGCCGGGAACAGCTGCACGAGGTCGACCGCGCGGGCCACGAGCTGGGAGCGGTAGACCGCGTTCACGGGCGACGACCAGTCGGCGTACGCCCGAGTGAGCACCAGCGTGCCGAACGAGGCGGCGTAGTCGATGATCGCGCCGACCTCGATCATCGCCTGGTTGAGGCGCTCGGCGACCTCCGGATCGTTGGGGTTCTCGCTGATGCGCTGACGGTCCTTGCCGTAGGCGTTGCGCCCGTGCACCCGGTCGTACCAGGAGATGACGATGTTGTCGAAGTCGAGGTAGACCGCGACGCGCGAATCGTTCGTCTCAGCCATTGCTCGCCTCCCCGGGGTAGCTGACCCCGATCTGCCGGCGGATCTCATCCAGGGTTCCCATGATCGCCACGCTCTCGGCGATCGGGAGGATGTCGCCCTCGAGGATGCCGTCGCGCACGAGGCGTTCGGCGGCGAATGCCTCGTGCTGCATGCCGCGCCCCTCCGCCTCGGATCCGACGCGACCGTCGAACTCCTCGAGCACGACGCCGTCCGGATCGATCAGGCGCACCACCGAGGGCGACCACCAGAAGCGCTCGATCTCGATGCGCGCCTGCGTGCCGAGGATGATCGCGGTGTTGGGGCCGGCCGCACGCGAGGACGACAGGCTCGTGGAGATCGCGCCGCCCTCATGCGTCATGACGGTGGCGACCTCGGAGTCGGCACCCGTCTCGACCAGGCGGGCCACGCTGCGGATGCTGGTGGGCGTGCCGAGGATGTCGTGGATGAACGACAGCGGGTAGATCGCGAGGTCGAGCAGCGCCCCGCCTCCCAGCGCGAGGTCGTTGAGCCGGTGCGCCGGGTCGGTCGGCAGGCTCTGCGTGTGGTCGGCGCTCACCGCGCGGATCTCGCCGAGCGCGCCCGCCGCGATCAGCTCGCGCACGCGGACCATGTGCGGCAGGTACCGCGTCCACATCGCCTCCATCACGAGCAGCCCGCGCTCCGCGCCGAGCGCCTGCAGGTCCTCCGCCTCGCCGCGGTTGAGCGTGAAGGCCTTCTCCACGAGCACGTGCTTGCCGTTCTCGAGGGCGAGCCGGGCGTTCTCATGGTGCATCGGGTGCGGCGTCGAGATGTAGATGATGTCGACCTCGGGGTCGGTCGCGAGCGCCTCGTACGACGCGTGCGCGCGGGGGATGTCGAAGCGCGCCGCGAACGCATCCGCAGATTCCTGCGAGCGCGAGCCGACGGCGGCGAGGTCCAGCCCTGCGGTGCGCAGATCGGACGCGAAGGCGCCGGCGATGCCGCCGGTCGCAAGGATTCCCCATCGAAGACCAGTCATGGTCTCAGCGTAGGGGGTGCGACCTGTGTGTCGGACTGTGACATCGCGTGACGCCCGGCATCGGCGCCGTGGCGCCCGGCGAACACGGCCTCCTACCGTGACGGGCATGACCGAACCCCTCATCATCGGCGCCATGGTGCGCACGCTCGGCGCCTATCCGTCCGGATGGCGCCAGCCCGGAGCACATCGCGATCCGGCCGCCGACGCCGACATCCTGCGCCACATCGCACGGGAGGGCGAGGACGCCGGTCTGGACTACCTCTTCTTCGGGGACTGGCTCGCCACCGGGGCCGATCTGGAGTTCCGCGACCCGTACCTGCTCGCCCGCATCGACCCGGTCAGCGCGGTGCTCTTCCTGGCGGGGGTGACCTCGCGGATCGGTCTGATCGCCACCGTCAACACCACGTATGCCGACCCCTACACGACGGCGCGCTCGCTGGCCTCGCTCGACGTGCTCACGCGCGGCCGCGCGGGCATCAACCTCGTCACCGGTGCGGAACCCCGCGCCGCGGGCAACCACGGCCGAGACGCCCATGCCGACAACGAGACCCGCTACGACCGCGCCGAGGAGTTCGTCGAGGCGCTGCGGCGACTGTGGGACTCGTGGGACGAGGACGCCTGGATCGCGGATGCCGAGCGTGGCGTGCTGATCGACCCCGACGGCCTCCGTGCTGCCGACCTGCACGGCACGCAGGTGCGGGTCACGGGACCGCTCAACGTCGCCCGCCCGCCGCAGGGCCGCATCCCGATCGTGCACGCCGGGACCTCGCCGCGCTCGCGGGCGCTCGCGGC
Organism: Microbacterium sp. LB12; assembly: GCF_037150835.1. Classification (NCBI taxonomy): domain Bacteria; kingdom Bacillati; phylum Actinomycetota; class Actinomycetes; order Micrococcales; family Microbacteriaceae; genus Microbacterium; species Microbacterium sp. LB12. The sequence continues at coordinate 65,007 of NZ_JBBCPF010000004.1, forward strand.
CACCGAGGCCGACCTCGCCCTGACCGCCGCGCCCACCCTCGCCGACGCGATCGCCACGCGGCGACTGCTGCGGGACATCGCCGCGGAGGCCGGGCGCTCGCCGGATGCGCTGAAGGTGATCGCCCCGGTGCTGCCCGTCGTCGCCGACACCGACGCCGACGCCCGGCGCATCGTGGAGCGCCTGCTCGCCCTGGTGCCGCTCGCGGAGGGTCACCAGAGCAGCAGGACCGCATTCCCAGCGAACCGCACGGTGGCCGCCCTCGCCGACGCGCTGGAGATCCCCGCGAACGATCCGCTGCGCGCTGCGGCGTTCGATGCACCGGTGACCGCCGACGAGGCGCGCCGGCTGGGGGAGCGCGGAGCCGCGCTGATCGAGCGCCTGGCCCGTATCGCCGGCCTGCGTGTGACCGGAGCCGGTGACGGGGACGCGCTCACCTGGCGGCACCTGGTCGCCGCCCATGCCGTGCCCGCCGCCTTCGTGGTCGGCGACGCCACCACCATCGCCGACCATTTCGAGACCTGGCGCGACGAGGGCGCGGCGGACGGTTTCAACGTGCTCTCCGCCTTCCAACCCGCGCAGTTCGAGGCCTTCACACGGAGCGCGGCGCCCGAGCTGCGGCGCCGCGGGCTGCTGCGCGCCCCCGATGAGAGCGAGGGCACGACGCTCCGCGACCGGCTGCGCATTACCTCGTATGTCGATGCGTGACCAGGGGTGTCGTCACGCGACACCCGGTGTCCGCCGCCTCGCGCCGCAGCACCCCCGATTCCTAGCGTGATCACCACACAGCAGCACCCGAATCGCACAGCCCCACCCGAATCGCACAGCCCCCCGAACCACACAGCCCCCCGAGGAGTCCACCCCATGAACCGTCGTCTCGTCCGCGCCGCCGCGATCGCGCTCCCGCTCGTCCTGGCGGGAAGCCTCGCCGCGTGCGCATCCACCCCGGCCCCGGCCAACTCGCCCGATGCCGCCGGCGATCCCGTCTCCGGAGGCACCCTCACCTACCTCGAGCACCAGGCGTACACGAACCTGTACCCGCCGCAGGCCGGCTTCTACCCGAACGGCGGCATCGTCAACAACATCGCGGCGCGGCTCACCTGGCAGAACCCGGAGACGCTCGAGATCGAGCCGTGGATCGCCTCGGACTGGACCGTGAACGACGACGCCACCGAGTACACCTTCAACCTGAACCCGGACGTGACCTTCTCGGACGGCACCCCGGTCGACGCCGCGGCCGTCGCGAAGAACTTCGACACCTACGGCCTGGGCGACACCGCGCGCGGTCTCACGGTCTCCGAGGCGATCAACAACTACGCCAGCAGCGAGGTCGTCGACGACGACACGGTCACGTTCCACTTCACCGCTCCGTCGCCCGGCTTCCTGCAGGCCACCTCGACCATCAACTCCGGCCTGCTCTCGCCGGACACCCTCGACGGCACGATCGAGGACTTCGGGGCGGGCAACGCCGCCGACATCATCGGCGCCGGCCCGTTCACCGTCACGGACGAGAAGCTCGGCACCGAGTACACGCTCACCGCCCGCGACGACTACGACTGGGGCCCTGACTCCGTCGACAACGACGGACGCCCCTACCTCGACGCCGTGCACGTGCTGATCACCCCCGAGGACTCGGTGCGCATCGGCTCGCTGCTCGCCGGGCAGGCCGACTACGTGCGCTACGTGCAGGCCTTCGACGAGGACCGCGTCGAGAGCGCCGGCTTCACGCTGTACGCCCCGCAGACCCGCGGTGTGAACAACTCGATCGCCCTGCGTCCCGAGAACCCCCTGCTCTCCGACATCCGCGTGCGCCAGGCGATCATCGCCGCCGTCGACGCCAAAGAGGTCGTCGACACCCTCTTCACCGAGAACTACCCGCAGGCGACGTCGGTGCTGTCCTCGCAGGCCGTCGGATACAAGGACGAGTCGGAGCACTACGCCTTCGACCCGAAGAAGTCCGCGAAGCTGCTCGACGAGGCCGGCTGGGTGCCCGGTGCCGACGGCATCCGCGAGAAGGACGGCGAGCGCCTGTCGTTCACGGTCTACGAGGCCAAGCCGCAGCCGCTGTCGAAGCAGACGCTCGAGCTGGTCGCGCAGCAGCTGGCGAAGGTGGGCGTGGAGCTCTCGGTCAAGCCCGGTGACGCCGGCAGCGCCGCCGAGGACAACCGCGATCCGCTGAAGACCGGCTTCTACCACTCGATGGTCGGACGCGCGGACCTCGACGTGATCAAGAGCCAGTACTTCACCAAGAACCGCGACGTGCTGATCTCGAAGGACGCGAAGCTCGACGAGCTGCTGCTCGCCGTGGCCTCCGAGCCCGACGCCGACAAGCGCATCGCCGCCTCCCAGGCCGTGCAGGACTACATCGCCGAGCAGGCGTACGTGATCCCGCTGTTCGAGGAGCCGCAGGTGTACGGCACCGCGACCTACGTGCACGGCGTCGCCTTCGAGTCGGTGGGACGCCCGACGTTCTCCGGCGTCTGGCTCGCCGAGCACTGATCGGCATGGTGCATCGATGACCTTCGTCCTCCGACGAGCCGGGCAGGCCGCGATCGTTCTGATCGCGGCCTTCACGGCCACCTTCTTCCTGCTGCAGCTGCTGCCCGGCGACGCGCTCCTGATCAAGTTCTCCGACCCCAGCCTCGGGCTGTCACCGGATCAGCTCGCGAGCATCCGCGCCACCTACGGTGCCGACCTGCCGTGGTGGGAGCAGTACCTGCATGCCGGGCTCGGCTTCCTCGCCGGAGACTTCGGCTTCTCGACGCAGTTCGGCACCCCGGTGCTGACGATGCTCGCCGAGGCGCTCCCCGCGACGCTCCTGCTCGCCTCGCTCGGACTTCTCGTCGCCCTGGTGCTGGCGATCCTGATCGCGGGGTTGTCGTCGCTCGCCCGCTTCGGCTGGCTCCGCGACGGTCTGCGCCAGGTGCCGGGGCTGTTCGTGGCGGTGCCCGTCTTCTGGCTCGGCATCCTCCTCATCCAGGTGTTCTCGTTCGGACTCGGGTGGGTGCCGATCGTCGGCGCCGACCCGGTGCGCGGACTGATCCTGCCGGTGCTGACCCTGGCCGTGCCGATCTCGGCGCCGCTCGCGCAGGTGCTGGTCCGTGCGATCGACCAGGTGCAGGCGCAGCCGTTCGTCACCGTGGTGCGCGCGAAGGGCGCCCCGCCGCTGTGGGTGCTCACCCGCTCGGTCGCCCGCAACGCCGCCGTGCCCACGCTGACCATCGCCGGTGTGCTGTTCGGCGAACTCGTGGGCGGTGCGGTCGTGACCGAGACCGTGTTCGGCCGCACCGGCATCGGCCGCCTCACCGAGCAGGCCGTGGCGAACCAGGACATCCCGGTGCTGCAGGGCGTGGTGCTGCTCTCCGCCCTCGGCTTCGTGATCATCAGCTTCACCGTCGACCTCGTCACCCCGCTCATCGACCCGCGCCAGCGCACGATCGCGCGCTCGACCGGGGCCCCCTCCGCACGCCGCGCGCCCCAGGAGGTGGCAGCATGACCGCTCCCGTGATCGCCGATGCGCTCATCGAGACCGACACCGCACCGGCCGCGCCTTCCCCGCAGAAGCCGGGTGCCCCGCGCCGCCGCGGCCGTCTGCGCGGACGCGCGTGGGGGCTGTACCTGGCCGTGGTCGTGATCGCCCTCGCCGTACTGTGGGCGGTGATCCCCGGTGTGTTCGCCCCGGGGGACCCGCTCACGGGCATCCCGGCCGACAAGCTGCTGCCGCCGAGCGCCGCGCACTGGTTCGGCACCGACACACTCGGCCGCGACCTGTTCGGCCGGGTGGTGCACGGGGCCGTGAACTCGCTCTCGGGCGCGCTCATCGCCGTCACCGTCGGTCTCGCCCTCGGCACCGTGCTCGGGGCCATCGCGGGTGCGGTCGGCGGTGTCGTGGACGACATCCTGATGCGCGTCGTGGATGTGCTGCTCGCGATCCCGGGCCTGCTGCTGTCGCTGTCGGTGATCATCCTGCTCGGGTTCGGCACCGTGAACGCGGCCCTCGCGGTCGGCCTCGGCAGTGTCGCGGCCTTCGCCCGTCTGATGCGCGCCGAGGTCGCCAGGGTGCGCCGCACCGAGTACGTCGAGGCCGCCTTCGGCAGCGGCGCCACGTTCTTCGCGGTGCTCCGCCGGCACGTGCTGCCCAATTCGCTCACCCCGATCGTCGCGCTCGCCGCCCTGCAGTTCGGCACGGCGATCCTCGCGATCTCCACGCTCGGTTTCCTCGGCTACGGCGCCCCGCCGCCCACGCCGGAGTGGGGTCTGCTGATCGCCGAGGGGCGCAACTACGTCGGCACCGCCTGGTGGCTCACGGCACTTCCGGGTCTCGTCGTCGTCACGGTGGTGCTCAGTGCCAACCGCATCAGCCATCGCATCGGAAGGAACGGGTCATGAGTGTGCTCACCGCCACCGACCTCACGGTCTCGTACGGCGAGAAGGAGGTCGTGCACGGCGTCTCGTTCGAGATCGCGGAGGGGGAGACCCTCGCACTCGTCGGCGAGTCGGGGTCGGGCAAGTCCACGACCGCGCACGCGCTGCTCGGTCTGCTTCCGTCGGGTGGGCGGGTCGACGGCGGTCGGGTGGTGCTCGGCGACCTCGACATCTCCGGCTGGTCGGATCGGGCGCTGAGGGGCATCCGCGGTGCCGAGATCGGCCTTGTGCCGCAGGACCCGACGACGTCGCTCGATCCGGTGCGTCCGATCGGGGTGCAGGTGGAGGAGATCCTGCGTCTGCACGGCCACCGGGATGCCCGCACGCGCCGAGCGCGGGTGATCGAGCTGCTCGATCGCGTCGGCATCGACGACCCCGACCTGCGCGCCCGCCAGTACCCGCACGAGCTCTCCGGCGGGATGCGCCAGCGCGTGCTGATCGCCACCGCCATCGCCCTGCGCCCCCGACTGCTGATCGCCGATGAGCCGACCAGTGCCCTGGACGCGACGGTGCAGCGCAAGGTGCTCGATCTGCTCGACGAGCTGCAGCGCGAGGAGGGCACCAGCATCCTGCTCGTGACCCACGACCTCGGTGTCGCGGCCGATCGCGCTGAACAGCTCGTCGTGCTCAAGGACGGACGCATCGTCGAGCAGGGCCCGAGCGCCGCCGTGCTGGCCGCGCCCACCGATCCCTACACGACGCAGCTGCTCGCCGACGCCCCCGCGTTCGCGACGGGTTTCCGCCGTCCCGATGCGCCGCCGTTCCTGCGCGATGCTGCGGCCGTGGCGGCCGAGAACCCGTATGCGATCGTCGCGGAAGGCCTCGTGAAGGAGTTCCGGGTGGCTGGACGCGAGCGGTTCCGCGCCGTGGACGATGTCTCGTTCCGGGTGCGCAAGGGCACCACGCATGCGCTGGTGGGGGAGTCGGGGTCGGGCAAGACCACGACCGCACGGCTCATCACCCGCTTCCACCAGCCGGATGCCGGGACCATCGAGGTCGACGGCGAGGACGTCACGCACGCGAAGCGGGAGCAGCTGCGCGCCCTGCGCCGGCGCATCCAGCTGGTGTACCAGAACCCGTTCGCCTCGCTGGATCCGCGGCAGCAGATCCAGGACATCGTGGCGGAGCCGTTGCGGAACTTCCGGGTCGGCTCGCGCACCGACCGCCGGGAGCGCGCACTCGCGCTGCTCGATCGTGTCTCGCTGCCGGCAGACGTCGCCCGCCGCACTCCGCGCGAGCTGTCGGGCGGACAGCGTCAGCGCGTCGCGATCGCCCGGGCGCTCGCGATCGACCCGGACATCGTCGTGCTCGACGAGGCCGTGTCGGCACTGGATGTCACGGTGCAGGCGCGCATCCTCGAACTGCTCACCTCGCTGCAGGCCGAGCTCGGCCTCACCTACCTGTTCATCTCCCACGACCTCGCGGTGGTGCGTCGGATCAGCCACACGGTCTCGGTGATGCGCCGCGGCCGCATCGTCGAGGAGGGGCCGACCGAAGAACTGTTCCACGACCCGCAGCACGGCTACACCCGGGAGCTGCTCGCCGCGGTGCCCGGACGATCGGAGACCGTCGCATGACCACCGCACCCACCGTCGCCTTCTTCACGCGCCTGCTCGACGACGCCTCACCGGCGGAGCGGTATGCGCTCGCGACCGCGCAGATCCAGCAGGCCGAGCGTCACGGCATCGGCCGGGCCTGGGTCGCGCAGCACCACTTCCATGCCGCGGAGGGCGGGCTGCCGTCGCCGCTGGTGTTCCTCGCGCATGTCGCGGCTCGCACGAGTCGCATCCGCCTCGGCACCGGGGTGATCACTCTGCCCCTGGAGGATCCGGTGCGGGTGGCCGAGGACGCCGTGGTCGCCGACCTGCTCTCGGGAGGGCGACTGGATCTGGGGCTCGGCAGCGGCGGCACCCCGTCGTCCTTCGCGCCGTTCGGTGAGGACGTGCGCGAGAAGGGCCCGACCTACGATCGCAAGCTCGGCGTGCTGTTGGATGCGCTGGCCGGTCGCGACGTGGGAGCCGGGAACACGCTGTACCCGGATGCCGTCGACCTCGCCGACCGCGTCTGGCAGGCGACCTTCTCGGTGCCGGGCGGGCATCGCGCGGGCATCCACGGCCACGGTCTGCTACTGTCGCGCACGCAGCCGCGTCCGGCCGATCGACTGCACGCACCGCTGTCGGCGCTGCAGGATCCGATCATCGACGCCTACCTCGACGCGCTGCCCGCGGGCGTCGCCCCCCGCATCACCGCCTCGCGCACCGTGTTCGTGGCGGACGACCGCGCCGAGGCGCTGCGCTTCGCCGAGGTCGGCCTCCGACGTGCCGCGGAGGGCTTCCGTGCCCAGGGCCAGACGATCCCCGGAGACAGCATCGAGGAGCTGATCGTCGCGCTCGACACCCACGTGGGCACGCCCGAGGACGTGGCCGCATCGCTGGCCGCCGACGCCACGCTCGGCCGTGCGACGGAGGTCGCGTTCCAGGTGCACTCGGTCGACGCGCCGCATGAGCAGCTGTTGCGGTCGATCGAGCTGTTCGCCACCGAGGTCGTCCCGGCGCTCGGCTACGCGCTCGACGAGACCAGTACGACCACCACCACCGCAGAGACCATCACCACCGAGGCAATCAAGGAGAAGGCATGACAGACGACATCGTCGATCGGATCGCGGGGGTGACGCCCGCGCTGGATGCCCTGCGGCGGCGCCGTCCGGTCACCAGGGAGCAGCTGCAGGCGAGCTTCGACGCACTGTTCGCTCCGGTGTCGGCCGCGCACGTCTCGCAGGCGGAGCGCGAGCTCGTGGCCGCGTTCGCCACGGCGCTCGCCGGTGCGGGCGACGCCACCGCGGCGTTCTACGCCGACCGGGCACAGCAGGCCGACCCGCAGCGCGCCGAGCTCGTGCGCGCCGAGGCAGGCACGGCCGCCGTCTCCGGCCCGTTCGGCGCCTACACCGAGCTCGGGTTGCAGGACGAGAACAGCGAGGGGGAGCGGTACGAGCCCTCGGCCGAGGTCACCGCGGCCGTGGGCGAGCGTCTCGCTGCCGCCCTCGCGCACACGCATCTGCTGGTGTTCCGTCCCCGTGAGGCCTCCGGTGCCGACCTCGGGCGCCTGCTCGATGCGGGCTGGTCGACGGACGGGATCGTGACGCTGTCGCAGCTGGTGTCGTTCCTCGCGTTCCAGCAGCGCGTCATCACGGGTCTTCGTGTGCTCGCCGCGTCGGGGCTCAACACGACGGACCTGGCCGCATGAGCACCGAGCAGAGCGTGCTCCGGCACGACGACGCCCCGCACCCGCACGCCTTCACGCGCGGTGAGGTCGGCTGGGTGCCGCACCTCGCCCCTCTCGCCGAGGAGGAGCTGACAGAGCGCCACTTCGACGGTCTGGTCGAGGCCGCGCGCGCGAAGAACGACTACTTCCGCCTGTTGGCCCGAGACCCGGAGGTGCTGAAGGCGCGCACCCTCGTCGACAAGGACATCTTCTACAACGCGGCGGAAGGTCTCCCGCGGGCGGACCGTGAGTTGGCGGCGACAGCGGCCTCGCGTCGCAACGGCTGCGTGTTCTGCGCCTCCGTGCACTCGCGCTTCGCCGCGCACCACAGCAAGCGCGTCGACGACGTCGATCTGCTGCTGGACGAGGGCGTGGATGCGGAGCTGGGCGAGCGGTGGAACGCGATCGTCGCGGCCTCCATCGCGCTCACCGACACGCCCACCGGGTTCGGGGCGGACGAGATCGCGCGGCTGCGTGCGGTCGGGCTCGACGACCTCGAGATCGCCGATGTCATCCACGGCGCGGCGTTCTTCAACTGGGCGAACCGGCTGATGCTGTCCATCGGCCGTCCGGTGGCACCGGCCTGACGCGGAGCCGGGCGGCACTTTCGTGATCTGCCGCCCGGTCCTGCCGGTCTGGCCCACCGCCCGGTGGCACCGGCCTGAGCTCAGTCCTCGTCGCTACGGCACGAGGATGATCTTGCCCGAGGCGGCGCCGGACTCCATGAGCTCATGGGCCTGCGCCGCTTCGGCGAGCGGCAGCTCGGGGCCGAGGTCGATCACGAAGTCCCCGGAGGCCAGCAGTGCGATGGTCTCCGGAAGCGCCTCGGCGCGCCACGCGAGCTCCTGCTCGGTCAGCGGCACGGGCGAGCCGCCGGAGAACGCGCGGATGCCGAACGATGCGGCATCCGGTCCCCGTACGATCGTCGCGATGCGGTCGCGGTCGGCCACGAGGGCGAGGGAGGTCTCGATGGCCTCGTCGGTGCCTGCGCAGTCGAGGGCGACCGTGACCGGCGCGGGAGCGGCGTCGCGCACCCGGTCGAGCAGGCCGTCGCCGTAGGCCACCGGGATCGCTCCGAGCTCGCGCAGCTGCGCGTGCCGTGCCGGGCTCGCGGTCGCGACGACCGTCGCGCCCCACGCCACGGCGAACTGCACCGCGGCCTGTCCGACCGCGCCGGAGCCGCCGTGCACGAGCAGCACGTCGCCTGCGCCGACACCGAGCGAACGCAGCGCCTGGTAGGCAGTGCCGGCGGGGATGCCGATACCCGCGCCCTCGGCGGCCGTGACGGAATCGGGGAGCGCAGCGAGGTTCTCGGTCGAGACGGCCAGGGCCGAGGCGTAGGTGCCGTGCCCTTCGCGGATCGCGACGCGGTCGCCCACGGCGAAGTCCTCGACGCCCTCGCCGAGTGCCTCGACCACCCCGGCGCCGTCGAAGCCGACCGGGCGCGGTTCGGTGATGGGCGGCGAGGGGCGCTTGCCGGCCCGCAGCTTCGCGTCGATCGGGTTGGCACCCGCGGCCTCGATGCGGACGACGACCTCGCCGCGCGCCGCGACGGGATCGGGGATCTCGATCAGACAGAGGACAGCGGGGGAGCCGAGTTCGGTGTAGACGATCGCGCGAGCCATGGATCCAGGCTAGCGGCGTCTCCCGCCAACGGCGTCGGCGTTCCCCTATGCCCGACACCCGCGCGGTTCGTACCGCGGTGACGAAGGAGATCACGCGATCCGAAGGAGCGCCCGCCGGAAACGTTCCTTCGAATCGGGAGATCTCCTTCGCGCCCCGTCGGGGGCCTCGCACTCCGGGCCGTCTTCCGGCCTCCGTGCCGGGTCAGCGCCCCGCCAGCACCTTCATGATGCGCTGCGGCGACACGGGCTGCGCGGTGCCGAGCCGCTGCGCGAACACGCTGATCCGGTACTCCTCCAGCAGCCAGCGCACCTCGACCAGCACGGGCGGCGCGCCCGAGGGGAGCGGGATCGTGCCGCCCGCCTCCTGGAACGCCGTCGACATGCGCTCGTACTCGGTCATGCGGGCGCGGTCCTTGCCCGGCTCGTTCGCGAGGGTCTGCAGACGGTCGAGCATCCCCTCGAGGTACCGGGGGAAGTGGGCGAGCCGGTCGGTCCCCGCCGCCGACACGAATCCCGGATGCAGCAGCCCGCTGAGCTGGGTGCGGATGTCGTTCAACGGCACCAGGAGCGCAAGCGAGTTCTGCGACTTGATGCCGCGCTCGACGTCGCGGGACTTCGTGAGGATGCGGGCGACGAGCGAGACGCACGCGAAGAGCTCGTCGACGAGGGCCGCCGACACGGCATCCCGCACGCGCGTGAACTCCGCCTCGGTGCGCACGATGCCATCGGGCACGAGTCCCTGGATGACCTTCCGTGCGACCGCGGCGCGGCAGTCCTCGATCAGGGCCGCGGCAGAAGGATACGGGGAGGCGGCGAGGGCGAGCTTCTCCTGACTCGTCAGGTGCTCCTGCACGTACGACGACGGCGAGGGCACGCCCAGCAGCACCAGGCGCAGCACGCCGTCGCGGGTGGCGGCGGCTGCAGCATCCGGTGTCGATTCGACGCGCACCGACACGCTCTTGCCCGCGTCGACGATCGCCGGATAGCCGCGCACCACGCCACCGGCGACCCGGGTGTCGAGGACCTCGGGCAACTCGCCGAAGGTCCAGGCGGTCAATCCGGTCTGCTCGACGGGAGCGGCGGCGACGCGTTCGGCCCCCGCGCTGCGGCCGGCGGCACCGGGTCGGGCGGGGGCCGCGATGGAACGGGCGACGCTGCTGCGCGCGCGGTCCGACAGCCGTTCCTGCAGCGCGCGCAGGTCGCGCCCCGAGCCCACGACGCGTCCGCGTTCATCGACCGCGCGGAAGTTCATCCGCAGGTGCGCCGGCACGCGTTCGTCGTCGAAGTCGGCGGCGGAGACGAGCTGGTTCGCGAGCGGCTGGATGCGACGAGCGAGGGCTTCCTTGAGGGTGCGCGGCGGCAGCCCGCCGTGCGACTCCGGTCCTTCCTCGACGAGCTCGGCGCCGAACTTCTCGGCCCAGTCGGCGGCGGGGACCACGTGGCGACGGATCGCCTTGGGCAGGGCGCGCAGCAGCCCGGTCACGAGTTCGGCGCGCAGTCCCGGCACCTGCCAGTCGAAGCCGCGGTCGTCGAGCTGCGCGAGCAGGGGCAGCGGCACGACCACGCTGACACCGTCGTCGTCGGCACCCGGCTCGAACCGGTACGCGAGGCCGAGTACCTGGTCGCCCTGCGTCCACCGGGTCGGGAACTCGCGCTGGTCCGCGCGCTCGGCGTCGTCGATCAGGTCGCTCTCGCGCATCACGAGGAGCTTCGGCGTGGTGGCCATCGCCTCACGCCACCAGCTCTCGAACGAGCGCACGTCGAACACGTCGGCGGGGATGCGCTCGTCGTAGAACCGGAACACGGCTTCGTCGCCGGCGAGGATGTCGCGGCGGCGCTCGCGCTCCTCCAGCTTCTCGAGGCGCTTGCGCAGCTCGGCGTTGCTGCGCCAGAACGCGCTGACGCGCTTGTCGATCCGCGTCGGATCCCACTCGCCCTCGACGAGTGCGTGGCGCACGAACAGCTCGCGGGAGGCGGCGCGGTCGATGCGGGCGAACTGCACCCGGCGCCGCGGGATGATCTCGAGCCCGAACAGCGTCACCTTCTCGAAGGCCACGGCGGCGCCGGCATCCTTCGACCAGTGCGGCTCGGTGACCTGCCGCTTGGCGAGGTCTCCGGCGAGCGGCTCCGCCCAGGCCGGGTCGATCGCGGCGACCGTGCGGGCGAAGGTGCGCGAGGTCTCCACGATCTCGGCGGCGATCACCGCGCGTGGGCTCTTCCTGCGCAGGCCCGAGCCGGGGAAGATCGAGAAGCGGATGCCGCGGGCTCCGCGGTACTCCGCGCCGCCCTTGCCCTTGGATTTGTCCTTCGCGATGGTGCGCTCGTCGAGGATGCCGATCTGCGAGAGCAGGCCGGAGAGCAGAGCGCGATGGATCGCATCGGGGTCGCTCGCGCCGGTCTCGTTCCCGCCGCGGTCGGGCGTCTTCACGAGCGTGCGCAGCTGGCGGTGCACGTCGAACCACTCGCGCACCCGCACGTAGTTGAGATGCTCGGCCCGGCACAGCCGACGGAATGCGCTCGATCCGAGCGCGCGCTGCTGCTCGCGCAGGTGGTTCCACAGGTTCAACAGGGTGAGGAAATCGCTGGTCGGATCGACGAACCGCGCGTGCAGGCGATCGGCTTCCTCGCGGCGCTCCTCCGGTCGCTCCCGCACGTCCTGGATCGTCATTCCCGACACGATCGGCAGCACGTCGTGCACGACGCCGTGGCGTCCGGCCTCGATCAGCATGCGGGCGAACCGCGGATCGATCGGCATGCGCGAGATGTCGCGCCCGGTGCGGGTGAGGTGCGGGGAGCCGTCGCGACGGGACGGCTCGACGGCGCCGAGCTCGGTGAGCAGATCGAACGCGGCCTTCACGCCGCGGGAGTCCGGCGGAGTGAGGAACGGGAACGCCGTGATGTCGCCGAAACCGAGCGACAGCATCTGCAGGATGACGGAGGCGAGCGACGTGCGCAGGATCTCGGGTTCGGTGAACTCCGGACGCTTCTCGTAGTCGTCCTCGGAGTACAGGCGGATCGCGATGCCGTCGCTGGTGCGGCCCGCGCGGCCGGAACGCTGGTTCGCGGACGCCTGCGAGACCGGCTCGATCGGCAACCGCTGCACCTTGGAACGATTGCTGTAGCGGGAGATGCGTGCGGTGCCCGTGTCGATCACGTACTTGATGCCGGGCACCGTGAGGCTCGTCTCGGCGACGTTCGTGGCGAGGATGACCCGGCGGCGCACCCCCGCCACACGGCTGCGCTCGAACACCCGATGCTGGTCGGCGGCGGAGAGACGGCCGAACAGCGGCAGCACCTCGGTGGGGGAGCGGTCGTTCGAGTAGGCGCCGCGCACCGCGTCTGCGGCGTCGCGGATCTCGGCCTCACCGGGGAGGAAGACGAGCACGTCTCCCGGCGGTTCCCGGTCGAGCTCCCGCAGGGCGGAGACGATCGCCGACACCTCGTCCTCCGGCTCGGCCGGTGCATCCTCGTCGTCGGTGTCGTCGACCGGCCCGCGGTAGCGGATCTCGACCGGATAGGTGCGTCCGGACACCTCGATGATCGGCGCCGGGGTGCCGTCCGCGGCGGCGAAGTGCCTCGCGAAGCTCTCCGGATCGATCGTCGCCGAGGTGATGATCACCTTCAGGTCGGGGCGTTCCGGGAGGATGCGGGCGAGGTAGCCGAGCAGGAAGTCGACGTTGAGGGAGCGCTCGTGCGCCTCGTCGATGATGATCGTGTCGTAGCGGGTGAGCAGCCGGTCGCGATGGATCTCGTTGAGCAGGATGCCGTCGGTCATCAGTGCGATGCGGGTGTCGTCGGACACCTTGTCGGTGAAGCGCACCTTGTAGCCGACCAGGGTGCCCAGCTCGACCTGCAGCTCCTCCGCGACGCGCTCGGCGATCGTGCGCGCGGCGAGGCGTCGCGGCTGCGTGTGCGCGATGCGCTCGCGGCCGAGTTCGAGGGCGATCTTCGGCAGCTGCGTCGTCTTCCCCGAGCCGGTCGCACCGGCGACGATCACGACCTGATGGTCGCGGATGGCGTCGGCGATCTCCGCCCGAGCAGCGCTGACGGGCAGCTCCGGAGGGAAGGAGATCACGGGGGAGGACATAGCCCTCCATCGTATGCCGCCGTCGGCCCCCTACGATCATCTGGTGATCAACGCTCTCGCTCCCGTCCGCTGGTTCCGCGGATTCGGGCGGCCCCCGCGCATCCTCGGCCTCGACATCGCCAGAGGGCTTGCCATCCTCGGCATGGCCGGCGCGCACATCGGCGACACCAGGACCTTCGACTGGGGCGACCCTGCGACGTGGACCGACCTGGTGCACGGGCGCTCCTCGATCCTGTTCGCGGTACTCGCCGGGATCTCGATCGCGCTGATGACCGGACGCCACCAGCTCCCCGAGCCCGAGCGACTGCCGAGCATCCGACTGAACCTCATCGGCCGCGGCGCCGTGATCTTCGTGATCGGTCTGACGCTGGAGATGCTGAACACCTCGATCGCGGTGATCCTCACCCTCTACGGCCTGCTGTACGTGGCGGTGATCCCGTTCCTGCGTTGGCGGCCGTGGCAGCTGCTGACGGCTGCCGCGGTGCTCGCTCTCGCAGGGCCCGCGGTATTGGCGTTCCTGAACGCCCTCATGCTCAATCCCTACGGGTCCGGGATCAGCTTCGTGCTGTTCGGCACCTATCCGATCACCGTCTGGATGGCGTTCGTGCTGGGCGGCATGGCGCTGGGCCGACTGCGCGTGGAGCAGGTGCGCACCGCGTGGATCGCTCTGGGCGTCGGGTTCTCGCTCGCCGTGATCGGATACGGGCTCGGCGGTGTCGGACAGGCCGCCGGTGCCGCCTCCTCCGGCGGGAGCAGCTCGTTCGTCGATGGCTCCGACGGGTCCTGGGAGACGCCGACCGGCTGGGCGGACTACCCGCGTGCGCTCGCCGAGGCCGACCCGCTCGGGGCCGTGCTGCGCGCCGTGTTCGGGGTCGAGCCCCACAGCGGCGGCACGGCCGAGATCCTGGGTTCCGGTGGCTTCGCGGTCGCGGTCATCGCGCTGTGCCTGCTGCTGAGCCGGCCTCTGCGCTGGGTGCTCCTGCCCCTCGGTGCGCTCGGTTCCATGCCGCTGACGGCATACAGCGCGCATGTCATCTCGATCGTCGCGGTCGGCGGGCCCGGTGCGTTCTTCTCCAGCAACGAGTTCTGGTTGGCGACCGCTCTCGGGCTGCTGCTGATGACGACGCTCTGGTCGATGTTCCTCGGGCGGGGTCCACTGGAGCGGCTGGTCGGAAAGGGAGCGGTCGCTATGGCCTCGGTGCCGAAACCCCGTTCTAGGCTGGAGGCATGACCATTCCTGCACTCGAACTGAACGACGGCAACTCCATCCCGCAGCTCGGCTACGGCGTCTTCAAGGTGCCGCCGGCAGAGACCGAGCGCGCGGTGAGCGAGGCGCTGGAGATCGGCTACCGCCACATCGACACGGCCGCGATCTACGGCAACGAAGAGGGTGTGGGCGCGGCGATCGCCTCGTCCGGCATCGCACGGGACGAGCTGTTCGTCACGACGAAGCTGTGGAACGACCGCCACCACGGCGAGGAGCCGCGTGCGGCCATCGCGGAGAGCCTCGACAAGCTCGGCCTGGAGAAGGTCGACCTGTACCTGGTGCACTGGCCCACCCCGGCCAAGGACGACTACGTGCACGCGTTCGCGAAGCTCATCGAGCTGCGCGAGGCAGGGCTCACCCGCAGCATCGGCGTCTCGAACTTCCTGGTGCCGCATCTGGAGCGCACGGTGAAGGAGACCGGTGTCGTGCCGGCCGTGAACCAGATCGAGCTGCACCCCGCGTACCAGCAGCGTGACGTGGTGGCCTGGGCCGACGAGCACGGCATCCGCATCGAGGCCTGGGGCCCGCTGGGCCAGGGCAAGTACGACCTGTTCGGCACGCCGGCGGTCGCGGATGCGGCGGCGGCGCACGGGGTCACCCCGGCACAGGCGGTGCTGCGCTGGCACCTGCAGAGGGGCATCATCGTCTTCCCGAAGTCGGTCAGGGCCGAACGTCTGCGGGAGAACCTCGATGTGTTCGGCTTCGAGCTGACCGATGCCGAGATCGCGGCCATCGACGCGCTCGACCTGCTCGACGGTTCCGGCCGTGTGGGTTCGCACCCCGACGAGGTGAACTGACCGCGGGATCGTCGAGCCCCGACGCGCTCGACCCGCTCGACGGTTCCGGCCGTGTGGGTTCGCACCCCGACGAGGTCAACTGACGGCAGGGCCTTCGGGCACTGACCGGCAGGTCCCCGGCCATATGACGCCCCGTGTCGCATCGCGCGACACGGGGCGTCGTCGTGAGTACCGTCGAGGCATGACAGCTCCGTTCCGCGTCGTGGCCGTGTCGGGTTCCCTGCACGAGCCGAGCAAGACGACCGCCCTCGTCCGTGCGATCACGGCCGCGATCGCCGAGCGCGCCGAGGTCGAGTCGCAGCTCATCGAGCTCACGCAGATCGGTCCGGGTCTGGCGGGTGCGCTGCAGCGCGACCAGCTGCCGCCCGAGGTCGAGGCGCAGCTGCAGGCGATCGAGTCCGCCGACCTGCTGATCGTGGGAAGCCCGGTCTACCGGGCGTCGTTCACCGGTCTCTTCAAGCACCTGTTCGACTTCGTGGGCCAGTACGACCTGGTCGGCAAGCCGGTGCTGCTTGCGGCGACCGGCGGCGGCGAGAAGCACGCCCTGATCATCGAGCACCAGCTGCGGCCGCTGTTCGCGTTCTTCCAGGCGCTGACGCTGCCGCTCGGCGTCTACGCCAGCAACACCGACTTCGACGGCTACGAGATCTCCTCCGAGGTGCTGCAGGCCCGCATCGCGCTGGCTGCCGACCGCGCTCTGCCGCTCGTGGGATATGCGGCCTCGCGTCCGGTCGAGCTGCTCGTCGGCTGACCCGGGCCTCGCCTCGCCCGCTGCGCGCGGCGTAGCGTGAAGTCATGACCAACCGGCTCGCCGACACGCTCAGCCCGTACCTCCGCGCGCATGCCGACAATCCCGTCGACTGGTATCCCTGGGGTGAGGCGGCGTTCGCGGAGGCGCAGCGTCGCGACGTGCCGTTGCTGATCTCGATCGGGTACTCGACGTGCCACTGGTGCCACGTGATGGCGCGCGAGTCGTTCGCCGACCCGGCCACGGCGGATCTCATCAACCGGGACTTCGTCGCGGTCAAGGTCGACCGGGAGGAGCATCCGCAGGTCGACGGTGCCTATATGGCCGCCGCGTCGGCGTTCACGCAGAATCTCGGCTGGCCGCTCACGGTCTTCGCCACCCCGCGCGGCCGCGCCTTCTACGCGGGCACCTACTGGCCTCCCGAGGCCCGCCCTCCGCTGCCGGCGTTCCGTGACGTGCTCGCCGCGGCGCGAGAAGCCTGGATGCTGCGGCGGACGCAGGCCGAGGAGTCGGCGGATGCGGTGACCGACGCGCTCGCCCGTGCGGCGGAGTCCGCGCCGTCGGAGCTGCCCGACGTGGTGGCGCTCTCGACCGCGGCCGAAGCGATCGCGCAACGGGAGGATCCGCAGTTCGGCGGTTTCGGCGGTGCCCCGAAGTTCCCGGTGGCGACGACGCTGCGGTTCCTGCAGCATCCGCTCGTGCGGGACGCCGCCCCGGATGCGGCGGCGTCGGCAGTGCGGGCGCTCGCCGCGATGGCGGACTCGGACCTGCGGGATGCCGACGGCGGCTTCTTCCGCTACGCGACGCAGCGCGACTGGAGCGTGCCGCACTATGAGCGGATGCTGACCGACAACGCGCAGCTGCTCGACGTCGCGCTGGATGCGGGGGATGACGCGACCGCGCGGGGGATCGCCGCGTTCCTGGTCGACGTGCTGCGGCGGGACGGCGGCGGGTTCGGGGCGGCGCAGGACTCGGAGTCGACGATCGACGGTGCGCGCAATGAGGGCGGGTACTACCGTCGTCCGGTCGCCGAGCGTGGGGAGCTGGAGCCCCCGGCCGTCGACGGCAAGGTGATCACCGGCTGGAACGGGCTCGCGATCGGTGCGCTCGCCCGGGCAGGAGCGGCCCTCCGCGAGCAGAGCTGGATCGATGCGGCAGCGTCCGCCGCCGACGAGGTGCTGCGGGGGAACCGCGATGCCGCGGGCGCTCTCGTGCGGGCATCGCTCGACGGACGGGCATCGGCGGCGGTGGCGACCGCCGCCGATCTGGGCCTCCTCGCCGACGGACTGTTCGCGCTCGCCCTGGCGACCGGGCGGGCGGAGTGGGCGGTCACGGCACGCAGCATCCTCGACCGGGCTCTCGACGGCACCGCCGGCGATGACCCGCTGCTGTCGGCGCAGGGGATCGCCACCTCGCCCGACCAGACCGACGGCGACCTGCCCTCCGATGCCGCGGCGGTGGCCGGCGCGGCTCTCACGGCGTGGTGGCTGGGTGCGGGCGACCGATACCGTGTCGCCGCCGTGGAGACGGTTCGCGCTCTCGCCGAGCGTTCGCGGGAGCAGCCGTTCGCCCACGGCACGCTGCTGCGGGTCGCGGCCGGTCTCGCCGTGCCTCCCCGTCAACTCGTCGTGGTCACTGCCGCGCAGGATGGCGCTCTCGCCGCGGCCGCCAGGGGTGCCGATGCCGAGGTCGTGACCGTGGTCACCCCGGCGCAGGCGAGAGCCTTCGCGGATGCCGGATTCGAGCTGTTCGAGGGCAAGGACGCGACCGCGGAACGCGCCTACGACTGTCGCGCGTTCGTGTGCCGACTGCCGGTGAGCGACCCGACTGACGTGTCGCCGACGCGCTGAGGATCAGCCCTGGTTGCGGGGATGGCGTCGCGCAGTGCGCTCCGTGCCGCGGCGGTAGTTCCCGGTTGTCTTCGCCATCAGCAGCTGGGCGTCGCCGAGCGCGGCCTCGGCGAGGAAGTCCTGCGCCCGCGCGCCGCGAAGCACGGTCGCGGTGATGCCGTGATGACGGATGACGACGTCGTCTCCGCGAACGACGTACTCGAATCCTGCCGGTGTCCCCATCCGGCGATCGTATCCGCTGCGGGTGGCTCGCCGGCGTTCGGCCCTCGTCCCGGCCGAGGCCTTTACGCTGGGAGCCACACGAGTGCGAGGGGACGCCGATGAGCAGGGGACGCCGATGAGCAGGGTGCGGACCGACTGGGTCGACATCCCGGCGGGCGACGTGCAGCGGGGGACGCCGGCCGACGAGGTCGACGCGCTCACCGCACGCTACGCCGATACCGGGGTTCCGCGCGCGTGGTACGAGAAGGAGACGCCGCGCACGCGCGTGTCCGTCCCGGCGTTCCGTCTCGCCCGCACCCCGGTGACGGTCGCGCAGTGGGCGGAGTTCGCTGCGAAGACGGGTGCGCGTGCCATTCCAGGGATCGACGATCATCCGGTCGTCGGGGTCACCTGGGCAGAGGCGTCCTCGTTCGCCGAGTGGACCGCCGCGCAGCTCGGCGACGAGGTGCGGCTGCCGACCGAGGACGAGTGGGAGCGGGCGGCCCGCGGCGACGACACCCGGGAGTTCCCCTGGGGTGACGAGTACGTGCGCGGTCGGGCGAATCTGCACGACCTCGGGCTCGGCGCCACCACCCCCGTCGGGTCGTTCCCCGATGGCGCCAGTCCCTTCGGGGTGCTCGACTTGGCGGGCAACGTCGACGAGTGGACCTCGACGCTGTACGCCCCGTACCCCGGCGCCCCGGCCGACGTTGCCGCGGTCGAGGACTGGGCCGCCGATCCCCACATCACGCGCGGCGGAGCGTTCCGTCACGACGTCGACCTGGCACGCTGCGCCCGACGGCACGGCGCCTACGAGACCGATCTCGTGGCGGTCGGCATCGGGTTCCGCCTCGCCGCTGCGGCTGTGCAGACTGCCTAGCGTGAAGCGGTCAAGCGGTCGTTGATTGCGCGACCTGCGCAGCATTCGATGCACCGATTGCCCAGTGCCTCGCATCCGTTCTACTGTTGCGCGACAGCAGGCGGCGCCGCTCGGGCCGCCACCGACTCACAGCAAGGATGCTCTGACGATGCCCCTTCCCTCCCGCGCAGGACTCGACGCCGTTCCCGCGTACCGGCAGGGGCGCGCAGCCCCGGCCGGTGCGTCGAAGCTCTCCTCGAACGAGTCGCCGCATCCGCCGCTGCCGTCGGTCGTGCGGGCCGTGCGCGACCGCCTCGAGGGCATCAACCGCTACCCCGACATGAGCGCCGCCGTCCTCCGCGAACGGCTCGCCGCGCGGTACGGCGTCGACGCGTCCGAGGTGACGGTGGGGGCGGGTTCGGTCGAGATCGCCGCCCAGCTCATCCATGCGGTGGCCGGCGAGGGCGATGAGGTGATCTTCGCGTGGCGCTCGTTCGAGGCGTACCCGTCGCTCGTGCGCATCGCCGGTGCCACGCCCGTCCCGGTGTCGCTCGACGCCGACCACGGGCACGATCTCGACGCGATGCTAGCGGCCATCACCTCGCGCACGCGTCTGATCTTCGTCTGCAATCCGAACAACCCGACGGGGACCGTGGTCGGGGCCGACGAGCTGGAACGCTTCGTCGCCGCCGTGCCGCACGATGTGCTGGTCGTGATCGACGAAGCGTACGTGCACTTCGACCGCACCGAGAGCCGTGGTGCCGGTATCGAGCTGTTCCACCGGCATCCGCATGTGGCCGTGCTGCACACGTTCTCGAAGGCGTACGGGCTCGCCGGTCTGCGCATCGGCTACGCGATCGCCCCGGCCGACGTCGCCGAGAACCAGCGCAAGGTGGCCGTGCCGTTCGGCGTCACCGACCTCGCCCAGACAGCGGCGCTGGCGTCGCTGGACGCCGAAGACGAGCTCGCGGCGCGCATCGACGAGGTGGTCGCGCAGCGTGACCGGCTGCATGCCGCGCTCACCGCCGCAGGCTGGCCTGCCGTCCGCTCGCAGGCGAACTTCGTCTGGGTGCCGTCGGCGGATCGCACCGAGGAGCTGGATGGTCTGCTGCAGGCGGGCGGCGTGGTCGCCCGTGCCTTCGCAGGGGAGGGCGTGCGCATCTCCGCGGGCTCCGCGGACGACATCGACCGCGTCGAGGCAGCGCTCACCGCTGCTCGCGTCGAGGTCGGCGCATGACCGGCGACCGGGCGACCGAGTCCCGCGCCACCGCAGCTCACGCCACCGCAGCTCATGCCACCGCAGTTCACTCCACCGAGGTGCCGCCGACCACCACGACCACCAAGGGCCTGCATCCGGGGCTCACCCGACGCCAGATCTCGATGATGGGGCTGGGCGGCGCGATCGGCGCCGGCCTGTTCGTCGGATCGGGTCAGGCGATCAGCATCGCCGGCCCGGCTGTGCTGGTCTCGTATCTCGTCGCGGGCGGCATCGTCGTGCTCGTGATGGCGATGCTCGCCGAGATGGTCGCCGCGCGACCGAGCTCCGGTGCGTTCAGCTCGTACGCGCAGAAGGCGATGGGGCGCAGCGCGGGCAGCGCGGTCGGCTGGCTCTACTGGATCCAGCTGGTCGTCGTGATCGCGGCCGAGGCGACCGGCGCCGGCGGGATCGTTTCGGCCTGGACACCGGGGATCCCCGCGTGGGCGTGGGTGCTGATCTTCGTGGTGGCGCTCACCGCGGTGAACCTGTTCGGCGTGCGCAACTACGGCCGCTTCGAGTTCTGGTTCGCGGCGATCAAGGTCGCCGCGATCATCGCGTTCCTCGTGGTCGGGGTGTGCGCGATCGTCGGCCTCATCCCCGGCCTGCCCGCCACCGGCATCGCGAACCTCGTCGACAACGGCGGCTTCGCCCCGAACGGCATCACCGGCATCGCCGGGGCGCTGCTGATCGTGGTGTTCGCGTTCGGGGGGACCGAGGTCGTCGCGATCGCCGCGGCCGAGTCGAACGACCCCGCCCGCAACATCCGCCGCATCGTCCGCGAGGTGCTGGTACGCATCCTGGTGTTCTACGTCGGCTCGATCTTCGTGATCGTCGCCGTGCTGCCCTGGAACGACCCGGCGGTGAAGGACGGGCCGTTCTCCGCCGTGCTCGACACCCTGAACGTGCCCGGCGTGGGTCTCGTGATGGATCTGATCGTCGTCATCGCGCTGCTGTCGGCCATGAACGCGAACATCTACGGCGCCTCGCGCATGGCGTACTCGCTCGGGGAGCGCGGTCTCGCTCCGCTGGCGGCCACCCGCACCAGCCTCAAGGGCGTGCCGTTCGTCGCCGTGTTGGCATCGGTCGCCTTCGGATTCGTGACGGTGGGTCTCAACTGGGCGTTCCCCGATGTGGTGCTGCCCGCCCTGCTCAACGTGGTCGGCTCGACCCTGCTCGTGATCTGGACGGCGACGGCCGTGTCGCAGATCATCCTGCGCCGTCGTGCCGATCGTGCGGATGAGGTGATGCCCATGCGGATGTGGGGCTTCCCCTGGCTGTCATGGCTGTGCCTGGTGCTGCTGGCTGCGGTGACCGCGCTCTCGATGATCGACGAGGCGGCGCGCACGCAGCTGCTACTCACCCTCGGTCTCACCGCGGTGCTCCTCGTGGTCGCGCGGGCGACGAGAGCGGTCGCGCGCCCCGGCGTGGTGCGGGAGTAGTCGTGCGGATCGATCGCCTCGACGCCCAGCTCATCCGGCTGCTCACGGAGTCGCCGCAGCTGCCGATCCTGGAGTGCGCGCGCCGCCTCGGGATCGCCCGCGGCACCGCGACGAGCCGCCTGGCACGCCTGCACGAGGGCGGGGTGATCGAGGCGATCGTGCCGCGCATCGACCCCGCCGGGTTCGGTTACGGCGTGGTCGCGTTCTGCCTGGTCGAGATCGACCAGAAGGTGGGCCACGACGAGGTGGCCACGGCGCTCGCGGATGCGGTGCCCGAGATCGTCGACATGCACACGGTCACGGGGGCGAGCGACATGCAGCTGCGGCTGGTGGCGCGCGACGCCACGCGGCTGCAGGAGGTGCTCGATCGGGTGGCCCTGGTGCCGGGGGTCGCGCGCACCGCCTCGTCGATCGCGATGCGCACGCACCTCTCGGGTCGCGTGCTGCCGCTGGTGGATCACGTCGCGACCGACGACGGTCCCTAGCGCGATAGAGTTCGAGCATGTCGAGTCCCGAGTCAGACGAATCGGGGGCCGTCGGTCACACCGCCGGCCCCGTGCGCTGATAGCTGCGACCCTGTAGCTGCGCATCTCCGGATGCCGGCCGTGGTGACGAGAAGCCCCCTTCTTGATCTCTCACCTCGGAGTACTCCCATGCCCTCTGCTCTCTATCTGCTCGCCCTTGCCGTCTTCGTCATGGGCACATCCGAATTCATGCTCGCGGGTCTGCTGCCGGCGATCGCGGCCGATCTCGACGTCTCCGTCGGCACAGCGGGACTGCTCACCTCGGCCTTCGCCGTCGGCATGGTCGTCGGCGCGCCGCTGATGGCCGCGTCCGCTCGTCGATGGCCGCCGCGACGCACGTTGATCGTGTGCCTCGCGCTGTTCGCCGGGTGCCACGTCGTCGGGGCACTGACCGCGATGTTCCCGGTCCTGCTCCTGACGCGCGTGCTCGCGGCTCTCGCCAACGCCGGCTTCCTCGCGGTGGCACTGCGCGCGGCGACGGACATGGTTCCGGCCGACCGGAAGGGGCGGGCGCTGGCGATCCTGCTCGCCGGAACCACGGTCGCCACGGTCGCCGGGGTGCCGGCCGGTTCCATGCTCGGCTCAGCGCTGGGATGGCGGACGACTTTCTGGGCCGTCGCCCTGCTGTGCGTTCCCGCGATCGTCGGTGTCGCACGCGGCGTCTCGCGCACAGCGGACGCGGCGGAGGGATCCAGCGCATCGCCGAGCCTGCGCTCCGAACTCCGTCAACTGGCGACGCCGCATCTGCTGCTGCCCATGGGCATCGGCGCGCTGATCAACGGCGGCACCTTCGCGGCCTTCACGTTCCTCGCGCCAGTGGTCATCGAGACCGCTGGTCTCGCGGAGATCTGGGTGCCGGTGGCCCTGGTGCTGTTCGGCGTCGGCTCCTTCCTGGGAGTGACGCTCGCGGGCCGGCTCTCCGACCGACAGCCGGGCCTCGTGCTCTTCGTCGGCGGACCGCTGCTGCTCACGGGTTGGGTCGTGCTGGCGGCGCTCGCCTCCGTCCCGGCCGCGCTCCTCGCGCTCGTCTTCGTCCAGGGCGTCCTGTCGTTCGCGGTCGGCAGCACGGTGATCACCCGCGTGCTCTACGCGGCATCGGGCGCGCCCACGATGGGCGGCTCGTACGCCACGGCGGCACTCAACGTCGGGGCGGCCGTCGGACCTGTGCTCGGGGCGGTGGCGCTCAGCGCGGGGTGGGGGCTGCGCGCTCCGTTCTGGGTCGCGTCAGTCCTGACTGCCGCCGCGCTCGCGGTCCTGCTCCTGACCCGTCACACCCAGCCGGGCATCCAGTTGTGCAGCCGCCAGAAGTCGTAGGGCACGCTCATCCCGGTCCACAGGGGAAGGAAGAACGCCGACACCAGCACCACGAAGGCGAGGAAGATCATCACGGTGCGCTCACCGGACTGCCGTCGGTGCAGCGGATCCTCCCGTCTCCCGGCGATGATCCGCAATGTCATCGCGAGGGCGAGCACGAGGAACGGCATCATCACGACCGTGTAGAACTGGAAGATCGTCCGCTCGGGGAACATCAACCAGGGCAGGTACGTGACGGCGAGGCCGACGAGGGGGATGCTCAGCTCCGGGCCGACCGGCTGCTTCGTGATCCAGCCCCGCACGAGGCGGTACAGCAGGTAGACCGCCGCAGCGACGCCCGCGTACCAGATGAGCGGGTTCGGGATCGCCGAGATCACGCCGATGCAGTGGTCGGTTCCGCAGCCGGTGGGGTCGGAGTCGACCCAGACCGCGGTCGGGCGCAGCAGGAACGGCCACTCCCACGCGGGGCTGGCGTACGGGTGCCCCCGGGTGAGTCCGACGTGGAAGCCGAGTATCGACTGGTGGTACTTCCACAGGGCGATGAGCGGATTCGCGTCGCTCTGCCGGTCGTAGCCGCCCGCGGTCACGAGCCATCCGGTCCAGCTGATCAGGTACACGGCGAGGGCGGGGAAGACCAGCAGCACGAACGAGACGGGCCCCTGGCGGAAAGCAGCGGCGGTCGGCCACAGGACGACGCCGGCGCGGCGTCGCGCGAGCGCATCGGTGATCACGACGTACAGTCCGAAGCCGGCGAGCACGTACAGGCCCGACCACTTGACCGCACACGCCGCACCGAGCGCGACACCCGCGGCGATCAGCCAGGGGCGACGCCAGAGCACCGGACCCCAGAACGGATCGGGTGCGTCGGGGTCGCGCCTCTCGAGCAGGGGGATCGTGCGCTGCCGGTCGATCAGCACGAACAGCACCCCCAGCAGGACGAAGAAGGTGAGGATGCCGTCGAGCAGGGCGATGCGGCTCATCACGATGCTGAGCCCGTCGATCGCGAGCAGTGTGCCCGCCACGCTCGCGACGACGATCGAGCCGCTGAGGCGTCGGGCGATCAGGTACACCAGCAGCACGGATCCCGTGCCCAGCACCGCGGTCGCCAGTCGCCAGCCGCCGCTGTTGTCGGGGCCGCCGATCGCCATGCCGAGCGCGATGAGCCACTTGCCCAGCGGGGGATGCACGATGAACGCGCCCTGATCGGAGAGGGGCAGCTCGCGCAGCGTGACGAACGCGTCGTTCGCGTTCTCTCCCCAGGTGCCCTCGTAGCCGAGGGTCCAGAGCGACCAGGCGTCCTTGACGTAGTAGGTCTCGTCGAACGCGAGCTGGTGGGGGTGCGCGACGTTGACCAGACGCAGCAGCGCGGCGACGGCGGTGATCACGAGCGGAGCGAGCCACCGGATCGCGCGTCCCCAGTCCGGATCGCCGAGCAGCCGATCGCGGAGCTGCCCGTAGCGCGTCGACCGCTCCTCCGTCGGGGGAAGCAGGGGCTCGGGTGCGGTCACCGGTCCAGCCTAGACAACGGGGCTTCTCGATCGGCTGCAGACCGCTCCGCCTAAGCTGGGCGGGTGATCATCCTCGCCGCCACTCCGATCGGAAATCTCGGCGACGCGTCGCGGCGCCTCGTGGAGGTGCTGGAGAACGCCGAGGTCGTGGTCGCGGAAGACACGCGCACGACGCAGCGCCTGCTCAAGGCTCTCCAGATCGACAACCGCCCCCGGCTCATCGCCCTGCACGACCACAACGAGAAGCAGAAGGCCGCCGAGCTGGCGTCGCTCGCGGTGGAGACCGACATCGTCGTGATGAGCGACGCCGGCATGCCGACCGTGAGCGACCCCGGCTACGGGCTCGTCGCCGAGGCGGTGGCCCAGGGGGTCACGGTGACCGCGATCCCCGGACCGAGCGCGGTGTTGATGGCGCTCGCGATCTCCGGCCTCCCCACCGACCGCTTCACGTTCGAGGGGTTCCTGCCGCGCAAGCCGGGGGAGCGGCGCTCGACTCTTCGCGCACTCGCCGCCGAGCCCCGCACGATGGTGTTCTTCGAGTCGCCCTCCCGCCTGGCGAGCTCGCTCGCCGACATGGGTGCGGCGTTCGGCGACGAGCGGCGGATCGCCGTGTGCCGCGAGCTCACAAAGATGTACGAAGAGGTGCGCCGAGGCACGGCGTCCGAGCTCGTCGCGTGGGCCGAGAACGGCGTCAAGGGCGAGATCGTGGTCGTGGTCGAGGGGGCGACGCGTCGGGATATCTCCCCGGAAGATGCCCTGGCTCAGGTGCAGCAGCTCGTCGCCGACGGTATCCGGCTGAAGGATGCGGCGTCCGAGGTCGCCGCGCTCACGGGTCTCTCGTCCCGCGACCTCTACCAAGCGGCCCTCGCCGCGCGCTGACCCCCGACGAAACTTCGCAGAACAGCAGAAACCTCGCAGCGGTTCCGCGGATCTCTGCGAAGTTTCTGCAGTTCTGCGAGTTTCCGTGAGGGGAGGGGTGGGGTGAGGCGAGGGGGTGGAGGGGAGAGGCCGGCGGAGCGGGGTGGGTAACCTGGTGGCGGACCGAGGGGAGCCTGATCGTGAGCAAGGCAGCGACCGTCTATGACGTCGCCGACCGTGCCGGAGTGTCGATCGCCACCGTCTCGCGGGTGCTGCGCTCGCCGGATGCGGTGCGTCCGGCCACTCGTGAGCGCGTGCTCGATGCCGTGACCGCGCTCGGTTACGTGCCCAGCGGCAGCGCCCGCGGCCTGGCCGAGCGTCGCACCGGGGTGCTCGGGCTGTACTTCCCCGGGTTCGACGCCGCAGACGAGGCGCCGGCGCTGGACGCGCTCTCCGCCGAGACGGCACCGCCGTTCACCGTGGTCCACGGCGATGCGGACGACGGCGACCATGCCACGATGCTGTTCCTCGACGAGGTGCTGCGGGGGGCCGAGCTCGAGGCCTGGAAGCAGGGGTTCGTGCTCATGGTCGGCGTGGGGCGCGACGACCCCGACCGGTCGATCGTGCGCGACATGGCCGGCCGTGTCGACGGGCTGATGGTGCTCGCGAGCAGCGTGCCCGACGACGTGCTGGCGGGGCTGGCGCGGCGCATCCCCGTGGTGGTGCTGTCCGGGCCTCCGCGCGGTGACGACTACGACCACGTGCTGGTGGGCAACGCCGAGGCGATGGCCGAACTCACCCGACATGTCCTGGCGCAGGTGGGCGACGGTCCGCTGGCGTTCCTCGCCGGGCCGGCAGACTCGCCCGATGGCGCGCAGCGGTGGGAGGGGTTCGCGACCGCGGTGGCCGACGCCGGGATCCCGCTCGATGCCGTGAGCGTCGTGCGCGGCGATTTCACCCGCGCCTCGGGCCGGCGCGCCGGCGAGGAACTGCTCCGTGCCGTGGTGCCCTCCGCGCTGATCGCGGCGAACGACCAGATGGCGCTCGGTGCGATGGATGCGCTCCGCGCGGCCGGGGTGCGGGTGCCGGAGGACACGCTCGTGACGGGGTTCGACGGCATCGAGGCCGCCGTGCTGTCCACCCCTCCGCTGACGACCATCCGGCAGCCGATGATCGAGCTCGGCCGGGCCGCGGTGCAGGTGCTCGCGCGCCGCCTGGAGCGCCCGGATTCCGCGCCGATCGTCGCCCGGTTGCCGGTGCGGATCCTGCTCCGACAGAGCTCGCAGCGCCCCTCCTGACCCGCCGGACGCATGTCGGTGGATCCGTGTCAAGGGGTTGCGATCGCAAAATGTATGCGCTTACACTCGCTGAGGCGGCGCGAGCCGTGCGGGTGATCCGACGCGGAGAGCCCGTCATGACAGAGACGACATGAGGTGGCAGAGTGGCCGATCGCAGAGGGCCGAAGACACGGATGTTCGGACGGTGGCGACGCGTCGCGGTCGTGGGGATCGCGGCGGTGGCCATCGCCCTGACCGGCTGCAGCATCCAGATCACGTCGCAGCCCGACCCGTCCATCGGCGAGGACACGATGCTGATCAACGCCGACCACGGCAACCCGTTCTTCACCAGGAACTTCAACCCATACCTCACCAACACGCGCACCGCGTCACGGTGGATCTACGAGCCGCTGATCCTGGTGAATCCGCTCGACGGCACGCTGAACCCGTGGCTCGCGTCGGCATGGACGCAGCCCGACGCCCGCACGATCGTGATGACGATCCGCGACGGCGTGACCTGGAGCGACGGCG
Source organism: Microbacterium sp. LB12 (assembly GCF_037150835.1). NCBI lineage: Bacteria > Bacillati > Actinomycetota > Actinomycetes > Micrococcales > Microbacteriaceae > Microbacterium > Microbacterium sp. LB12. Next base: position 92,834 of record NZ_JBBCPF010000004.1, read on the forward strand.
AGGACCTGACCGCGGACGACGTGGCCTTCACCTTCCAACTGTTGAAGGACAACCCCTCGCTCGACATCAAGGGCGCGTGGCAGCACCTCGACAGTGTCGAGACCGACGGCAGCGACGTGATCCTGCACCTCAAGACCGAGGATGCGCCGTCGCTGTCGATCCTCGGGCAGACCATGATCGTGCCGGAGCACCTGTGGTCGGACGTGAAGGACCCCGGGACCTACCGCAACGAGAAGCCGGTCGGCACCGGGCCGTTCGTGCTCGGCAACTACAACGACCAGCAGTACTCGATGGACCGCAACCCCGACTACTGGCAGGCGGACAAGATCGAGATCGAGCACATCATCCTCCCCGCCACGAACTCGCAGCTCGACACCGTCAGCCGCGGATACGACTGGGCATACGCGTTCATCTCCGATGTCGAGGGCACCTGGGGTGCAGCCAGCGAGCACAACTCCTGGTGGTTCCCGCCGGGCGGTGTGATCGCGCTGATGCCGAACCTCGAGGTCGCACCGTTCGACGACGTGAACGTGCGCCGCGGCATCGCCCTCTCCCTCGACCGTGAGGAGATCGCGGAGACCGCCTCCGAGGGATACATGAAGCCGGCCGGTCAGACCGGGCTCATCCTCCCGAACCAGCAGGAGTACCTCGATCCGAGCATCCCCGACCAGGGCATGATCACCCAGGACACCGACGCCGCACTCGCCTCGTTCGCCGAGGCCGGGTACACGCTCGACGGCGACCGGCTCGTGAACGCCGACGGGGAGCAACTGGAGTTCGCCCTCACCACCGCGAACGGCTTCACCGACTGGACCCGCGCAGCGCAGACCGTACAGCGCCAGCTCGCCGCGGTCGGCGTGAAGGTCACGCTCAAGCTCCCGCAACCCGCGGGCTACCAGAGCGCGATCAGCAACGGCGACTTCGAGATGGCGATCGGCGGCATGGGCAACGGCGACGTGTACCAGGCCTACAACAACCTGCTCTCCAGCGAGTTCTACGTGCCGTCGGGAGAGCCGACCGCGAACAACTTCGAGCGCTACCGGTCTCCCGAGGCCGATGCGCTGCTCGCCGAGTACCGCGAGACCGTCGACCCTGTGCGCCAGGAAGAGATCGTGACGCAGCTGCAGGGCATCGTCTACGACGAGCTGCCCGTGATCGGCCTCTACTACGGCGGCATCTGGGGCCTGTTCAACGACGCCAAGTTCACCGGCTGGCCGAGCGAGGACGACCCGTACATGATTCCGCAGAACTACGACTCCGCGCCGCTGATGATCTTCACCCACCTGACGCGCGTGAAGGGGGACGACCGATGAAGTACGTGCTGCAGAAGTTCGGCCTGTTCGTGCTCACGCTGTGGGCTGCGATCACCCTGAACTTCTTCCTTCCGCGCATGATGCCGGGCTCGCCGGCGGACGCCGCGATCGCGAAGCTGTCGCAGAACGGGCCGGTGTCCGACGCGACGCGAGCGGCGATCGAGGCGCAGTTGGGCGTGCCGACCGGATCGCTGTGGGACCAGTACCTCGCCTATCTCGGTCAGGTGGTCCGGCTCGACTTCGGCGTCTCGTACACCTTCTATCCGCAGAGCGTCGCGAGCATGGTGTCCACGGCCCTGCCGTACACGCTCGGGCTGGTCGGCATCGTCACGATCCTCGCGTTCGTGATCGGCACGCTCATCGGCGTCGCCGCCGCCTGGCGCCGCGGCACCTGGCTCGACACGCTGCCGACCTTGACCGGCTCGTTCCTGAGCACGTTCCCCTACTTCTGGACGGCGCTGCTGCTGCTGTTCTTCTTCGGCTACGTGCTGCACTGGTTCCCGACCACGGGCGCCTACTCGGCCACCACGACCCCCGGGTTCACGTGGGACTTCCTCGGCGATCTGCTGAGCCACGCGTTCCTCCCCGCCCTGACGATCCTGCTCACGTCGCTCGGCGGCTGGATCATCGGGATGCGCAACGCCATGATCAACACGCTCGGCGAGGACTACATCACCTTCGGCGAGGCGAACGGCCTGCACGGCCGCACGATCGCCCTCCGCTACGCCGCGCGCAACGCGATCCTGCCGAACCTCACCGGCTTCGGGCTCACGCTCGGCGGCGTCGTCGGCGGATCGATCCTCGTCGAGCAGGTCTTCGGCTACCCCGGTATCGGCTACCTGCTCTTCAACGCCGTGATCGGGCAGGACTACCCGCTCATGCAGGCGCTGTTCCTGATGATCACGGTGAGCGTGCTCATCGCCAACTTCCTCGTGGACATCCTCTACGGGGTTCTCGACCCGAGGACTCGCCGATGACTACTCCGAATCACGCACCCTCCACCATGAACGTCAAGATCCCTGCCGAGCGCATCGCCGCGCCCAGCCCGTGGCGCGCTTTCGGGCGCATGGTCGCGACCCTCTGGGGCAACGGCAAGGCACGGTTGGGACTGTGCCTGCTCGCCTTCTTCGTGCTGGTCGCGGTGTTCGCGCCGCTGCTCGCCCCCTACGGCGCGAAGGACAACGGCTTCGAGCGCAACGCCGACGCCTCGTGGGAGCACTGGCTCGGCACCACGGCCGCGGGGGAGGACGTGCTCAGCCAGCTCATCTACGGCGCGCAGGTCAGTCTGCTGGTCGGTTTCGCCGCGGGCATCCTGTCCACGATCGTGGCGGTGCTCATCGGTCTGAGCTGGGGCTACATGCGCGGCTTCGCCGGCGAGGTGGTCGGCTTCATCGTCAACCTCTTCCTGGTGATCCCGGGTCTCCCGCTCATGATCGTGATCGCCGCCTACCTGCAGAACGGCGGCATCCTGATGATCATCGCCGTGATCGTGGTGACCGGCTGGGCGTGGGGTGCGCGCGTGCTGCGCAGCCAGACCCAGTCGCTGCGCGGCAACGACTTCGTCACCTCCGCGCAGTTCTCGGGCGACAGCAGGACGCGCATCGTGTTCCGCGAGATCCTGCCGAACATGACGTCGATCATCGCCGGCACGCTCTTCGGGGCGGCGACGGCGGCGATCCTCGCGGAGGCGGGGCTCGAGTTCCTCGGGCTCGGCGACTCCAGCATCGTCAGCTGGGGCACCATGCTCTACTGGGCGCAGAACTCCAACTCGCTCCTCACGGGCCAGTGGCTGCTGCTGTTCGCCCCCGGTCTGTGCATCGCCCTGCTGGCGCTGAGCCTGACGCTCATCAACTTCGGCGTGGACGGCATCTCCAATCCGCGCCTGCGAGAGGGGAAGGGGCGATGACCGCCATGGACTCGAAGGACATTCTGCTCGAGGTGCAGAACCTCTCGGTCGAATACGCGTCGCCGGGGACGAAGCCCGTCAGCGCCGTCGAGGGCGTCTCGTTCTCGCTGCGTCGCGGGGAGTTCGTCGGTCTCGTCGGCGAGTCGGGATCGGGCAAGTCGACGCTCGGATTCGCCCTGACCCGGCTGCAGAAGCCCCCGGCGCGCATCAGCGGCGGGCGCATCCTGTTCGGCGGCCGCGACATCCGCGAGCTCGATGCCGAGGAGCTGCGACGCCAGCGCCAGGGCGGCTTCGCGATGGTGCTGCAGTCGGGCATGAACGCCCTCAATCCGGTGCGGACCGTGGGCAACCACTTCCGCGACATCTTCGCCGCGCACGGACACGTGCCGCGTGACGAGCGGGATGCGCGTGCCCGCGAGCTGATCGGCAAGGTCGGCCTCGACGCCTCGGTGCTCGCCCGCTACCCCGGCGAGCTGTCCGGCGGCATGCGGCAGCGCGTCTCGATCGCCCTCGCACTGTCGCTCGAGCCCCAGTTGATGGTGTTCGACGAGCCGACCACGGCCCTCGACGTGCTCGTGCAGCACGCGGTCATGGACACGATCAAGGAGCTGCAGCACGCCGAGCAGTTCACCGCCATCCTCATCAGCCACGACCTCGGGATCGTGCTGGAGGCGACGGACCGCGTGATGGTGATGCACGAGGGGCGCATCGTCGAAGACGCCAGGAGCATCGACATCCTCGAACGCCCGCAGGACGACTACACGCGCATGCTGCTCAGCCACTACGCCGACCCGCGAGCGGAGAACATCGAGATCCCCGGGTTCGTCGACCGGGAGTCTTCTTCCACCTCCGTCCACACCCGTGACACCCGTCGCGCCGACGCCGCGATCGTCGTGGAGGGCGTCTCGAAGCACTACCCGGCCCCGCGACGAGGGCAGAGCGCCGTGACCGCGGTCGACGACGTCTCGTTCCGGCTCGAACCGGGGGAGGCGCTCGCTCTGGTGGGCGCGTCGGGTTCGGGCAAGTCGACCATCGCCAAGATGCTCACCGGGGTCGAGAAGCCCACCTCGGGCACCATCCGCTTCGGCGATGTCGACGTGGCGACGCTCAAGCGACACGGCCTGCGCGAGCTGCGCAAGGACGTGCAGATGGTGTTCCAGGATCCGTATGCGGCGCTGAACCCGCTGCACACGGTCGAATACGCCCTGACCCGCCCGGTCATGAACTACACGAAGCTGCGTGGGCCGGAGGCCAGGGCTCGGGTGCTCGAACTGCTGGAGACGGTCGGGCTCACGCCGGTCGAGCAGTTCGCGGCCAAGCTGCCGCATCAGCTCTCCGGCGGACAGCGGCAGCGCGTCGTGATCGCCAGGGCGCTGGCGAGCGACCCGCAGGTGCTCATCGCCGACGAGCCGGTGTCGATGCTCGACGTCTCGCTGCGGGCCGGGGTGCTGGCGTTGCTGGAGGATCTGCGCGAGCGGTGGGGCATCAGCATGCTCTACATCACGCACGACCTGTTGAGCGCGCGACTGGTCACCGAGAACATCCTCGTGCTCCACAGCGGGCGCGTGGTCGAACGCGGCGAGACCGCCCAGGTGCTGCAGCATCCGGAGGATCCGTACACGATCCAGCTGCTCGACGCCGTTCCCAACCCCGCACGCGCTCGCTAGAGCGCGGCATCCCAGAAAGAGAGGAGAGCACTCGTGCTCGCATTCCCCGACGGCTTCCTGTGGGGCGCCGCGACCGCGGCCCACCAGGTGGAGGGCAACAACACCACGAGCAACTGGTGGGCGATGGAACATGCGCCGGACTCGCCCATGGTGGAGCCCTCCGGAGACGCCGCCGACCATCTGCACCGCTACCCGGAGGACATGCGGCTGCTCGCCGACGCCGGCCTGAACTCCTATCGGTTCTCGCTGGAGTGGGCGCGGATCGAGCCGGAGCGGGGCTTCGTCTCGCGTGCGATGCTCGACCACTACCGCCGCATGATCGGCACCGCGCGCGAGAACGGACTCGACCCGACGATCTCACTGCTGCACTTCACCGTGCCGCACTGGTTCCAGAAGGACGGCTTCTGGCGTGCCGACGACGCGGTCGACCTGTTCGCCGGCTACGTCGAGACGGTGCTGCCGCTCCTCGACGGCATCGACTACGTGTGCACGATCAACGAGCCGAACATCGCCGCGATGCTCGCCGGGGGAGAGGACGCCGCGAACCTCGTGGCCTTCGGGCTCCCGAACCCCGACCTCGCCGTGGCGGACACCCTGCTCGCGGCGCACCGGAGAGCATCGGAGATCGTGCACGCGGTGCCGGGCGTCAAGGCCGGATGGACGATCGCCACGCAGGCGTTCCACTCCACCGGCGAGCCGGGAGCCGACGAGATGCTGGCCGAGTACGGCGACCCCCGCGACCACTGGTACCTGGAGCAGTCCGCGGGCGACGACTTCGTCGGGGTGCAGGCGTACACACGCACGTTCATCGGGCCGGAGGGGCCGCGACCGGTCGCGGACGACGTGGAGACCACGCTCACCGGGTGGGAGTTCTTCCCCGACGCCCTCGAACTGGGCGTGCGCAGCGCGTGGGAGCGCAGCGGCGGCGTGCCGGTGCTGGTGACAGAGAACGGCATCGCGACCGCCGACGACACCCGCCGCATCGCCTACACGCAGGGTGCGCTGGAGGGACTGCACCGCGCCATCGCCGACGGCATCGACGTGCGCGGCTACCAGCACTGGAGCGCGCTGGACAACTACGAGTGGGCGAGCGGCTTCCGGCCCACCTTCGGCCTCATCGGCTTCGACCACGAGACGTTCGCGCGCACCCCGAAGCCCTCGCTCGCGTGGCTCGGCGAGGTCGCGCGTCGCAACGGCCTCTGAGAGCGTAACCACGGGCATGGGGGCACCTAGAATTGTCCCCATGCCCGCAGGCGAATCCTTCTACATCACCACGCCCATCTACTACCCGTCCGACGTGCCTCACATCGGCCACGGGTACACGACGGTGGCCGTCGACACTCTCGCACGGTGGCACCGTCAGGCGGGCGACGACACCTGGATGCTCACGGGCACCGACGAGCACGGCCAGAAGATGCTGCGCGCCGCCGCGGCCAACAACGTCACGCCGCAGGAGTGGGTCGACAAGCTCGTCAGCGAGAGCTGGTTCCCCCTGCTGAAGACGCTCGACGTCGCGAACGACGACTTCATCCGCACCACGCAGGAGCGCCACGAGGAGCGCGTCAAGAAGTTCGTGCAGGCGATCTACGACCGCGGCTACATCTATGCGGGCGAGTACGAGGCGCTGTACTGCGTGGGCTGCGAGGAGTTCAAGCCGGAGTCGGAGATCCTCGACGGCACGGGTCCGTTCGAAGGCCTGAAGGTCTGCGCGATCCACTCGAAGCCGCTCGAACTGCTGCAGGAGAAGAACTACTTCTTCAAGCTGAGCGAGTTCCAGGACCGTCTGCTCGAGCTGTACAAGGACGAGCCCGACTTCATCCGCCCGGAGTCGGCGCGCAACGAGGTCGTGTCGTTCGTGCGTCAGGGCCTCAAGGATCTGTCGATCTCGCGTTCCGCGTTCGACTGGGGCATCCCGCTGCCGTGGGACGAGTCGCACGTCATCTACGTGTGGGTCGACGCGCTGCTGAACTACGCCACGGCCGTCGGCTACGGCGACGACGACGCGACGTTCGAGCGCCGCTGGCCCGCGTACCACGTGGTCGGCAAGGACATCCTGCGCTTCCACGCCGTGATCTGGCCGGCGATGCTGATGGCGGCGGGCGTCGACGTGCCCAAGGGCGTCTTCGCGCACGGCTGGCTGCTGGTCGGCGGCGAGAAGATGTCGAAGTCGAAGCTCACCGGCATCGCGCCGACCGAGATCACCGACGTCTTCGGCTCCGACGCGTACCGCTTCTACTTCCTCTCCGCGATCGCCTTCGGGCAGGACGGCTCGTTCTCCTGGGAGGACCTGTCGGCGCGCTACCAGGCCGAGCTCGCGAACGGCTTCGGCAACCTCGCCTCGCGCACCACCGCGATGATCGAGAAGTACTTCGAGGGGATCGTGCCGCCTGCGGCCGAGTACACCGAGAACGACCTCGCGATCCAGAAGATCGTGGCGGATGCGGCGACGAACGCGGATGCCGCGATCGCGCAGTTCCGCATCGACGAGGCGATCTCGGCGATCTGGACGATCGTCGACGCGCTGAACGGCTACATCACCGCGAACGAGCCGTGGGCGCTGGCCAAGCAGGCCAACAGCGGAGACGAAGACCAGCTCGCGCGCCTCGGCACCGTGCTGTACACGTGTGCGGAGGGTCTGCGCGCTCTCGCGGTGCTGCTCTCGCCGGTGATGCCGCAGTCGACCGAGAAGCTGTGGGTCGCGCTCGGCGCCGCCGAGACGATCGGCCGCCTGCAGGACCAGCCGATCCGCGAAGCCGGCGCCTGGGGCGTGCTGCGCCCCGGGACCAGCGTCAACGGTCTCGCGCCGCTGTTCCCGCGGGTGGAGCAGTCGGCCTGAGCCATGTCGGGGACGTACGTGCAGCGCCGCGACGGCGACGGGCGCAAGGATCTGCGATATCCGGCCGCGCCCGAGCCGCTCGCGGTGCCGGTGTACGACAACCACGCCCACCTCGAGATCGTGGACGGCGATGACCCGCTGTCGCTGACGGAGCAGCTCGACCGCGCGGCGGCCGTCGGCATCGCCGGGGTCGTGCAGGCCTCGGGCGACATCGAGTCGTCGCGCTGGGCGGTCGAAGCCGCGGCGTCCGATCCGCGCGTGCTCGCCGCCGTCGCCATCCACCCGAACGACGCGCCCACCTATGCGGAGGAGGGGCGCCTGGATGAGGCGATCGCCGTGATCGACGAGCTCGCCGCGCATCCGCGCACGCGGGCGATCGGCGAGACGGGGCTCGACTTCTTCCGCACCGAGCCCGAGCGGCAGGCGCCGCAGTTCGCGTCGTTCGAGGCGCACATCGCGCTTGCGAAGAAGCACGGCATCGCGATGCAGATCCACGACCGCGACGCGCATGACGCGGTGCTGGAGACGCTCGCCCGCGTCGGCGCTCCGGAGCGCACGGTGTTCCACTGCTTCTCGGGCGACGATGCGATGGCCCGCATCTGCGCGGACGCCGGATATCACCTGTCGTTCGCCGGCAACGTCACGTTCAAGAACGCGCAGAATCTGCGGGACGCGCTGAAGGTCACCCCGCTCGATCGCCTCCTGGTAGAGACGGACGCCCCGTTCCTCACGCCGGTACCGCTGCGCGGCCGCCCGAATGCGCCCTACCTGGTGCCGATCACCGTGCGGTTCATGGCCGCCGAGCTCGGCATCGACGTCGACGAGCTCTCCGCCCAGCTGGCCGAGAACACCCTGCGGGTCTACGGTTCGTTCGCCGACTGACTCTCTGATTCCCCGTCTACCGGGTTCGGTTCTTCCACCGGCTTCGCGCTGACGATCTGCGAGATCGGCTTCCACACCAGCAGCAGGGTGAGCGCCGCGCCGCCGAACGCGAACCACCACGGCGCGGTGAGCCCCCACATCTGCGCGATCACGCCGCCGAGCGCCTGGCCGATGACCATGCCGCCGAACACGCCGACCATGCTGACGGAAGCCACGCGGCCCTGCAGTGCGGTCGGCACGAGGCGCTGCCGCACGGTGGTGGAGATGGTGCCCCACACGAACGCGTACGCGCCGAAGAAGAACATGATGACCAGAGCGACGACGCCCGTGGTGGTGAGGGCGAAGGCGAGGTGCATGAGCACCTCCATCGACAGCACGATGCGCATGAGCGTCGCGAACGACACGTGTCGCTCCAGCCAGCCGAAGCTGAACGTGCCGAGCAGCCCCCCGGCCGCCGATGCCGTGGTGAGGGCGCCGTACCCGACGGCGCCCATGTGCAGGTGCTCGGTGGCGTAGAGCACGAGCACGCCCCAGGGGGCGGCCCAGGTGACATTGAAGACCAGGATGATGATGGTCAGCATCCGCACCGGAGGGTTGCGCCACAGCCAGCGCACGCCCTCCGCGATATCGGTGTGCACGGGCGTGCGCTCGTCGGTGTCGCGGGGTGGCACCGGCGTGCGGGCCATGCGGGAGATGAGCACGACGGCGAGGCTCACGCACACGACCTCGAGCAGGAACGGCCACGCGGTGCCCGCCGCGAACAGGAACGCGCCCAGCGGAGGGCCGGCGAACTGGTTCGCCACCAGGTATCCCGCCTGGAGGCGGGCGTTGCCGATGCCGAGGTCGACGGGCTTCACGAGCATGGGGAGCAGAGTGCTGCCGGCTGTGTCGACGAACACCTCGGCGGTGCCGTAGAGGAACGCGACCGCGAGCACGACCCAGATGTTGGCGACGCCCGTGATGAGGAACACGCACAGCGCCGCGAGCACCACGGCCCTGGCGGCGTTCGCGAACATGACCAGTCGCCGTCGGTCGAAACGGTCGGCGATGGCCCCGGCGTGCAGGCCGAACAGCAGCCACGGCAGGAACTGCAGGATCGCGCCCGCCGCGACCAGGATCGGCGACGACGTCATCGAGGCGATCAGCAGCGGCGCGGCGGCGAGTGCCACACCGTCGCCGATGTTGCTCGTCCACGAGGAGGCGAGCAGCCACCGGAAATCGCGGCCCAGGCGGCGGGGCGCGACGAGTTCACCGAGGGAAGGCACCAGAGAAGACTACTGAGGGCGGGGGACATCGGCGGCGTGGGGGAGAATGGGGGGATGACCGTCACCCTGCTCGGCGCTTCCGAGATCCGCCGCCTCGCCGCCGAGCTCGACGTCACCCCGACGAAGAAGCTCGGCCAGAACTTCGTGACCGACGCGAACACCGTCCGCAAGATCGTGCAGGCCGCCCGGGTGCAGCCGCACGAGCGCGTGGTCGAGGTCGGCCCCGGTCTGGGCTCCCTGACCCTCGCGATCCTGGAGACCGGGGCATCCGTCACCGCCGTCGAGATCGACCACCGCCTCGCCGCGCGACTGGCGCAGACCGCCGCGGAGCACGGCGTCGAGGCCGACCGGCTCACGGTCGTCGACGCGGATGCGCTGCGCATCACCGAGCTTCCCGGTGAACCCACGGTGCTCGTCGCCAACCTGCCCTACAACGTCTCGGTCCCGGTGCTGCTGCACTTCCTGGAGAACTTCTCGTACCTTCAGCGCGGTGTCGTGATGGTCCAGGCCGAGGTCGCCGAGCGCCTTGCCGCGAAGCCCGGGTCGAAGATCTACGGCTCGCCCAGCGTCAAAGCGGCCTGGTACGGCGAGTGGAAGCTGTGCGGGAACGTGTCCCGCCAGGTGTTCTGGCCGGTCCCGAACGTCGACAGCCTGCTGGTGGGGTTCGACCGTTCCGACGGGGAGCGCGGCACCGAGGAGGAGCGGCAGCGCACCTTCCAGATCGTGGATGCGGCGTTCAACCAGCGCCGCAAGATGCTCCGGCAGGCGCTGTCGGGGATCTTCGGCAGCTCGGCCGCGGCATCCGAGGCGCTCATCGCCGCCGGTGTCGCCCCCACGGCGCGCGGCGAAGATCTCACGGTCGAGGACTACCAGCGCATCGCGCAGCATGCTCCTCTCGCTGACGAGGTCGCTCCCACGCAGTAATCTGGCACGGTGACCGACTCCCCCCGCTTCCGTCCCGACGTCCCCGAGCTGCACCGCCCCTACGCGGCGGACGAGAACCGCTATCAGCAGTTCGCCTACCGCCAGGTCGGCACGTCCGGCCTGTACCTGCCCCCGATCTCGCTCGGCCTGTGGTGGAACTTCGGCGACAACATCCCGCTCGACAACCAGCGCGACCTGCTGCGTCACGCGTTCGACCGCGGCATCACACACTTCGACCTCGCGAACAACTACGGTCCTCCCTACGGCTCGGCCGAGAAGAACTTCGGTCGCATCTTCGCCGAGGACTTCCGCCCGTACCGCGATGAGCTGATCATCTCCTCGAAGGCCGGGTGGGACATGTGGCCGGGCCCGTACGGCGACTTCGCGAGCCGCAAGTACATCCTCGCCAGCGCCGAGCAGTCGCTCACGCGCATGGGCCTGGACTACGTCGACATCTTCTACTCGCACCGCGTCGACCCGGTCACCCCGATCGCCGAGACCGTGGGTGCGCTCGACACGCTCGTGCGTCAGGGCAAGGCCCTCTATGTGGGCATCTCGTCGTACAGCGCCGAGCGCACGGCCGAGGCCGTCGCGGTGGCGAAGCAGCTCGGCACGCCGCTGGTCATCCACCAGCCCGCGTACTCGATCCTGAACCGCTGGGTCGAGGACGGGCTGACCGACACCCTCGAGCAGTCCGGACTCGGGGCGATCGCGTTCACCCCGCTCGCCCAGGGGCTCCTGACCGACAAGTACCTCGGCGACGGCACGGCCGAGCGTGCGCAGCAGCGCGGTTCGCTGCCGCAGGGGCGTCTCTCCGACGGGGCCGTGCAGACGCTGCGTGCGCTGAACGAGGTGGCGCAGGGGCGCGGTCAGTCCCTCGCGCAGCTCGCGCTGCAGTGGACGCTGCGCAACCCCGTGGTCGCGTCGGCGCTGATCGGCGCCTCGCGCCCGGCGCAGCTCGACGAGAACATCGCGGCCGTCAGCGGGCCTGCGTTCACGGCGGAGGAGCTCGCCCGCATCGACGAACTCGCCGGTGCCATCGACGTGAACCTGTGGGCGACGTCGTCGGAGCTGTGACCCGATCATGAGCCTCGCCGCGTCCACCGACTCCGTGCACGTGCGCGCGCCCGGCAAGATCAACGTGTATCTGGGCGTCGGCGGTCGCCACGACGACGGCTACCACTCGCTCGCGACGGTCTTCCAGGCGGTGTCGCTGTACGAGGACGTGATCGCACGGCCGGCCGACGACTTCTCGATCACGGTCTCGGGATACGAGGACATGAGCGGGGTGCCGCTCGACGACCGCAATCTCGCGATGCGGGCGGCGAAACTGCTGGCGACGGCGGTCGAGCACCCGGGCGGTGTCGCGCTCGAGATCCGCAAGAGCGTGCCGGTGGCCGGGGGCATGGGCGGCGGTTCAGCCGATGCGGCGGCGGCCCTGGTGGCCTGCGACGCGCTGTGGGGCACCGGGCTGTCGCCGGCCCGGCTGCACGATCTCGCCGCCCGGCTCGGAGCCGATGTGCCGTTCGCGCTGCACGGCGGCACGGCTGTGGGCACGGGGCGCGGCGACCAGCTCAACCCCGCCCTCGCGCGCGGACGGTTCGACTGGGTCCTGGTGACGAGCGACCGGGGGCTGTCGACACCCGTGGTCTATGAGCGCCTCGACCTGCTGCGCGAGGAGGAGGGCGCCCTCGCCGACGACCCGCTGCTGTCGCTCGACGTGCCCATCCCCGTGCTCCAGGCGCTGCGGTCGGGCGATCCGGCACTGCTCGCCGACGCCCTCGCCAACGACCTGCAGGTGGCCGCGCTGTACGAGCGGCCCGATCTCGCCGAGACGATCCGTCAGGGTGTCGCGGCGGGTGCGTTGCAGGGGATCGTGTCAGGATCCGGTCCCACGGTGGCGCTGCTGTGCCCCGATCCGGAGACCGCGCAGGCGGTGCAGACGGCGTTGCGCGAGGCGGGACTCGATCCGCTGCACGTGCACGGACCCGTGGCCGGCGCCCGCATCATCGGTTGAGCCGCGTCTGCCGACACCATCCCGCGATCTGCGCCGCTCAGTCCGCGTGCAGGAGCGCGCTGACGCGGTAGGGGATGACCTCGCGCAGGAACAGGCTGGTCGAGGTGCGGAGGATGCCGGGGCAGAGCCGCACCACCTCAGCAACGCGGTAGAGGTCGTCGGGATCCTTGGCGACCACCCGCAGCAGCAGGTCGGTGTCGCCGGCGGGGGCGAAGCACTCCAGCACCTCCGGCACGCGGCTGAGTGCGTTGATCGCGGCGGTGATCTGGTGCTGGTCGAGCTCGACCATGATCGAGGCGGAGACACCGCGACCCAGCGCCCGCGGGAGCACGCGGGAACTGTGCGCGCGCAGGTAGCCGCCGGACTCGAGTCGTTCGAGCCGGGCGTGCACGGTGCCGCGGGCGAGGCCGAGGTCCTGCGCGATCAGGGCGACCGGCCGTCGCGGGTCGCCGTCGAGCACCGTGAGGATCCTCCGGTCGGTCTCGTCGAGGAGGTTGGCCATTTCGATCACCGTCGCCTTCATCGTCGGGTGGAGATTGATCAGATCGATCAATCAGAATCCACTCTATGGTCTGGATGACCGGCTCGTGTTGAAATGAGTGTCAGATACGCAGGATGTCTGCCGCGAGCGGGCATCACGCGCACCCGACCGGGAGGCCACGAGCCGCAGGTGCCGGGTGTCGACGGCGACGGGCCACGAGCCTCAGCCGGCCCCGTCCCCTCGGCGGCATCGTCCGGCACGGGGCGGGGCGGGCGCTGTCTCCGGTCGCCGCGTCACTCGCGGGGGAGGAGCAGGCGCAGCTGCACCATGGCCGAGAACCGGGCCTCGGGGTCGGTGAGGTCGAGACCGCTGATCTCAGACAGCCGGCGCAGCCGGTACCGGAACGTGTTGGGGTGCGTGTAGACGCGGGCCGCAGCCACCGCCACGTCGCCGAAGGCATCGAGCCAGGCCCGCAGCGTCTCGACCAGATGCGTGCCCTTCTCGCGATCCTGGGCGAGGAGCTGTGCGACGGGGCCGGTCGGCTGATCGCCGCGGGCGCGCACCAGGTCGCCGAGCTCGACCAGCAGCGCCTCCATCTGCACGGCGGTGAAGCGCGCGACCGGTTCGCGCAGAGACGACTGGCGAAGCACGCGGAGGGCACGGTCGGCGTTCGCGCGCGAGGTCGGGATGCCCGCGGCGTCGTCCGCCACGGTGCCGACGCCGATGCGGATCTCACTGGTCGCCCCGAGTCGTCCGAGGAAGTCGGTCGCCACGCGTGCAGCGCTGCTGTCGGCGTCGCTGTGCTCGGGGCCGGAGTCCGCGTCGCCCTGCTCCGGGCGGCTGCCCGCGACCGCGTACACGACATTGCCGATCACGGCGACGGCGGAGCGGAGATAGACGGCGCCGAGGTGGACGGCGAAGGCGTCCGCGATCCGCTGTCGCTCGGCCACCCCGCGCGCACCGGCGGAGGGGTCGTCGTCGGCCTCCTCCGCGGCGGACAGAGCGAGCACCACGCAGCGGTGATCGCTCAGGCGCAGCCGGGCCGTGGCGTCGGCGGCGCCAGGTCCGCCTTCGAGGATCGTGGCCAGCAGATCGGCGCGCAGACGGCGCTCCACGTCGGCGCCGGCCCGCAGCCGCAGCATGTGCAGAGCGACGAGTCCCGCGGAATCCTTGAGGGCGCGCACCCGGTCGGGGGAGAGGGGCTCCTGCACGGCGGCCCAGATCGACCCGAGGATCTCGTCGCCCGCGCGCACCGCGAGCGCCACCCGGGGGAACGAGGGGAGCCCTTCGGTGTTGAGCACCGGCCCGACGTCGATCGGGTCCTCGCTGCGGTACAGCTCCTGGAAGACGCCGCGCTCCTCCAGCTGACGGGCGAAGCGCTCCGGCACCTGCCGTCCGAGCACCGTCTCGATGCGGGCGGGATCGGCCTCGTGCTGTCGTCCGGAGAAGGCGACCACACGGGAGTTGCGGTCCTCGATCGTCACGGGGGCGTTCAAGAGTGTCGCGATCGCGTTGGCGAGGGCGAAGAGGTCGCCGGAGGGCATGCCGCCCAGGGTCGTGGCCGCCTGATCCCCGACGTCACCCTCGGCGATGAGCGAACGGAGCATCGCCGCGAGCTGCGCCCACGAGGCGCCGCGGGTGAGCGCGAGGACCGGGATGCCGGTGGCCTCGGCGGCCTCCCGCACCGGCTGCTCGGTGCGCACGGGAGCGCGGAGCACGAGGCCCGCCGCATGCTGGTCGGCGAGCGTGCGCAGCAGATCGGCGATCTCGTCGGGATCGCTCAGGCCCACTCCGAGCACCAGGGCTCCTCGTGTGGGCATCGCGTCGTCGAGCACGTCGTGGATCACGACCGTCTCGATCTCGGTGTCGTCGTCGGCCGCGCCGCTGACGACCTCGAGAAGCGTGTTCCCGAGATCTTCGATCACTCGGCCGAGGCTGGCGCGCGGCCGTGTCGTCACTGACATGAGCACAAGGCCCAGAGTAGGGGGCGACCGATCGCCGCGGATCTGTGGGGCACGACGAAACTGTATCGGCGTTTCGTTGCATCCGACAGTTCTCTTCCTAGAAGTGCCCCACAAGTTCTCTCTTAGAACGTGATCCACTCCGTGCGCACGGTCACGGCGTCCAGCGCGTCGGGATCGGGCGTGACGCCGATGCCCGGGCCGGTGGGCACGGCGAGCGTGCCGTCCTCGACCACGAACGGATCGGTGATGTCGCGCGAGTAATAGCGCCCGGAACCCGAGGTGTCGCCGGGGAGCGTGAACCCGGGGAGGGCCGCGAGGGCGACGTTCGCCGCCCGGCCGATCCCCGTCTCCAGCATGCCGCCGCACCACACGGGGATGTCGTTCGCCGCGCACACGTCGTGGATGCGCCGCGCTTCGAGGTAGCCGCCGACGCGACCGGGCTTGATGTTCACGATCGAGCACGCGCCCAGGGCGATCGCATCCGCCGCAGCCCGTGCCGACACGATCGACTCGTCCAGGCAGACCGGGGTCGTGATGGCCTTGGCGAGCTGCGCGTGACCGAGCAGGTCCTCCTCGTCGAGCGGCTGCTCGATCAGCAGCAGGTCGAACGGGTCGAGCTTCGCCAGGTGCCGGGCGTCGCCGCGGTGGTAGGCGGTGTTCGCGTCGACCTGCAGCAGCACGTCGTCGCCGAAGCGCTCGCGCACGGCGCGCACGGGGTCGATGTCCCAGCCCGGCTCGATCTTGAGCTTGATGCGCACGTACCCCTCATCGAGGTAGCCGCCCACCGCGTCGAGCAGTTCCGGGATCGAGTCCATGATCCCCACCGACACACCGCAGTCCACCCGGTCGCGCACGGCGCCCAGCTCACGTGACAGCGGCACGCCCTTCGCCCGCAGCTCCGCGTCGAGGATCGCCAGTTCCACCGCCGCCTTCGACATGCGGTGGCCCTTGAACTTCGCGAGAGCGGGCGCCACGCCCGCGGCATCCAGGTCGGGTACCTGGGCGAGCGCCGGCAGCAGGAACCGGGTGATCACATCGACGCTCGCCTCGACGTACTCGGAGGAGTACAGCGGGTCGTTCATCGCGACGCCTTCGCCCCAGCCCTCCGCCTCGTCGCCGACGGCGCGCACGATCAGCGCCTCGCGCACCGTCTGCACGCCGAACGATGTGCGGAACGGCGACACCAGCGGCATCTCGATCACGCGCAGTTCGAATCCGGTGAGCTTCATCCCTGTTCTCCTCTGTCGATGGTGTAGGCGCCGGAGCGGTCGAACGCGAGCACGCGTCCGCCGGTCTCCAGCAGATCTCCGAGCGTCTGACGCAGCGCCAGCCGCCAGCGGGTGGCACGTTCGGGGTCGGTGATGCGGAGGGCCTCGATGTCGCGTGGCAGCGCCACGCGCACCAGGCGCGCATCGGTGCGATGGATCACCGGATCGAGGTCGTCTCCGACGCCGAGCAGCGGTTCGGCTCGGCCGGTCGCCTGCTCGGCGAACGGGGTGGGCTCCGGAGCCGCGTGGGACGCCGCGACGACCCGCGGATCGCGCAGGCGCCAGGTGACCAGCATCCGGTCGGTGTCGTCGCTGCCGTTGAGCGCGTCGGCCATGTGCCCGTAGAAGTTGCGGTGGTAGGACGTCGGCATCGCACCGAGCTTCACGAGGTTGAAGTAGGCGTTGCGGCTGATGAGCGGATCGAACGTCCAGGAGATCTCGTCGAGTCCCTCGGCGAGAGCCCACGCCCGCTGGTGCACCTTCAGGGCGAAGCCGACGCTGCGACCCCGCATCCGGTGGGAGACGCCGGCGATGTGGCTGTGCAGGGCGCGCTGGTCGGGGGCGGCGAAGAACCCGAAGCAGGCGCCGACCAGCTCACCGTGCTCGAACGCGCCGCCCACATAGCTCCCCGCCTTGGAGAGCGCGCGCAGTGTCTCGACGTTCACCGGGGAGTTCTCGCCCTGCTTGGCCCAGATGCTCTGGAACAGATCAGCGACCAGTGCGAACTCGTCGACATCACCGAGCAACCGGATCTGCACCTCTGCTCTGTCCGCCGCAACGAGCGCGGCCTCCGCAGCCTCGGCGGGAGACGCGGTCCGCAGCTCGGCCCTGTCTTCCGCGGCGGCATCCGTCATGCTCATGCTCCTTCTCCGACCGATGCGGGTGCTGAGGCCAATGCGTGCGACACCAGCCGCTCCAGCAGGTGGATGCGCTCGGGGATCAGCGCGACGACCACGTGCTCGTCATCGGCGTGCGCCCCGCCGCCCACGGCTCCGAGGCCGTCGAGGGTGGGAACCCCGATGCCCGCCGTGAGGTTGCCGTCCGAACCGCCGCCCACGGCGACCCCGTCGAACGGCGTGAGACCGGCGCTCTCCGCGATCGACACCGCGTCGGCGAACAGTCCCGCGGAGGCCTCGGCGCCGAGCGGGCGACGATTCGGGCCGCCCTCCACCTCCACCGTGGCGCCCGAAAGGGTCGTCGGCAGGGCGCGGATGGCGGCATCCACCCGATCCTGCTCGGCGGCTGTGCGCGCCCGGACGTCGACCGCGAACTCCGCATCGGCCGGCACCGTGTTCGTGGTGCTCCCGGCACGGACCGTGGTCGGTGTCACGCTCGTACCCCGGTCGGGATCGCCGAGAGCAGCCACCGCGAGCAGCAGGTGCGCGGCCTCGACGGCGGCGTTGATCCCGCGCTCGGGTTCCAGGCCGGCATGGGCGGCGCGACCGGTCACCCGGATGCGGTAGGCCGACACGCCCTTGCGCTCCGTCTTCAGGTCGCCGCCGTCGGCTGAGGCCTCCAGCACGAATGCGGCCCTGCAGCCGAGTGCTTCCTGCTCGATGAGCTCGCGCGAGCTGGGTGAGCCGAGCTCTTCATCGCCCGTGATCAGGATGCTGACCCCGGTGCGGTCGGCCAGCGCGGCCACCGCATGGAACGCCATCACCACTCCGGTCTTCATGTCGAAGCATCCGGGACCGCGCAGCACTCCGTCGTCGATGCGGAACGGCAGCCGCTGCAGCGAGCCGAGCGGCCACACCGTGTCATGGTGCCCGAGCACCAGCACCGTGGGCTCGCCGAACCGCCACCGCAGATGCGTGCGGCCGTCGATCACGATGCGCTCGGGGGCGACGCCGAGGAGCCTTTCCCCGAGCGCGGCGGTGACATCCGCGCTGCGCGAGACCGCGCCGAGGTCGTCCGACGGCGACTCGCACGAGATCAGCGTCTCGATGTCGGCGAGCACGACGTCGAGGTCGACGTCCGCCTGCACCGTCATCACGACACCTTCGGTGCCGCACGCACGCCGTGGTGCAGGTACCGTTCTCCGGTCGGCAGCGAGTAGAAGATCACGGCATGCCAGCCCTGCTCGCCCTCGGAGCGCATCACGAACTCGCCCGGCCGCACCGGCACGAGGGGGTGCTCCTGCACCGGATCGGGCAGCAGGGCCGCCAACGGACCGTTCAACGTGGTGCGCATGCGCAGCCCGTCGTCGTCCGCGAAGATCTCGGTGCGCACGCCCGAGCGGTCGTAGACGCCCTCGAACTCGGAGAAGTCACCCGTGAACGGCTCCTCGGGCGGGTTCAGCCCCTCCGGAAGACGGACATCCGCCAGCTCGCGGAAGATCTCGCCGAACAGTTCGTCGTAGAGGTCACGCGTGTTGCCGCCGTTGGTCAGCAGCGTCACCGCGAGCCCCTCCTCGGGGAGGATGCGCAGGAACGCCGCCTGCCCGATCGTGTTCCCATCGTGTCCGATCACGTGGCGGCCGTCCCAGTCGAACAGGATCCAGCCCACGCCCCAGGCATCGCCGAGCGAATACGGGTCGGGCATGTCCACTTCGCGCTCCTGCATCCGCGCCACCGCGGCCTCGGACAGCACGCGGGTGCCGTCGGCGGCCAGTCCGCCGCTCAGGTGCATGCGGGCGAAGGCGAGCACATCGGCCGTGGTGGAGTTGATGAGGCCGGCCGGTCCCATCGATCGCGGCAGCATCCAGGCGGGGGCGAGGTGCGGACCGTCCTCATCGACCACGGTGTGACCGGTGGCCGCCCGGAACATGATCGCCTCCTCCGGGAGCGTCGTGGAGTGGGTGAGCCCGAGGGGCGTGATGACGAGGTCGCGCATCGCCTGATCCCAGGTGGTTCCGGTGACCTTCTCGATCACGCGGCCGGCCAGGGAGAAGCCCGAGTTGCAGTACGACATCGTCGCGCCGAGCGGGTGGTTCTGCGCCACGCCGTCCAGATGGGCGACGTACTTCTCGAGGGTGTCGTCGCCGCGGCCGGTGTCGGTGAACACATCGCCGTCGATCCCGCTCGTGTGGTTGAGGAGGTGGCGCAGGGTCACCGACCGCGTGATCTCGGGGTCGGTCGAGGAGAACTCCGGAACGTAGGACACGACCGGCGCGTCGAGGTCGAGCACGCCCTGATCCACGAGCCGCATGATCGCGGTCGTCGTCCACACCTTGCTCATCGAACCGATCTGGAAGACGGAGTCGTCGGTGGTCTCGATGCCGGTGCGCACGTTGAGTATGCCGTGGTGGGCATACACCGCATCCTCGCCGAGGCGGAGGATGCCGAGCGTGGCCCCGGGCACCTTGTGCGCGGCGGCCAGGGTGCTCAGGCGCTGCTGCCAGTGCCGGGCGTCCAGGCGTTCCCGCACGGGCTTTCCGGCGGGCGGCGCGTACTGCTCGACCCAGTCGACGATGCGCCGGGAGTAGTCGGCGCGGTGCGAGGGCGGACCCGACAGGATGAACAGGTGCGAGCCGCCGGGGTAGAGCACCAACCGCGTCGGCACCTCGCGTTCGCGCAGCGCCGCGAACCACTGCTCCGCCTGACCGACCGGGCAGCGGTCGTCGGCGGCGCCATGCAGGATCAGGGTCGGCGTGGTGACGCGGTCGACCTGCGTGAACGGCGACTGCGCGGCCAGGAGCTCCTGATCGCGCCAGGGCAGTCCGCCGTTCTCCGCGCCGGAGATGAAGTGGCCGAGGTCCGAGGTGCCGCCGACCGAGGAGAGATCCGAGACCACACCGCCCGCGACAGCCGCGGCGAAGCGGTCGTCGCGCGACGTCAGGTAGCAGGTCATGTAGCCGCCGTAGCTGTATCCGGTGACCGCGAGGCGGGCGGGATCCGCGATGCCTTCGGCCACGAGCTCGTCGATTGGCTCGAGGAAGTCGTTCCTGTCCTTGACACCCCAGCCGCCGGCGACCGCACGGAAGAACTCCTCGCCGTAGCCGTCGCTGCCCCGGGGGTTGAGCGTCAGGATCGCCCAGCCGCGATGCGCCAGCAGCTGGTGGTAGGGGTGGAACAGATCGGCGGCGCCGTTCCATGCGTTGTGCGGGCCGCCGTGCACGTCGAGCAGGAGGGGGAGCGGGCCCGCCGCGTCGGGGTCGCGGCGCAGCCACCCCGTGACGACCGTGCCGTCGGAGATCGTGAAGCGCCGCTCCACAGCCGGGATCAGGCCGAGGTCGGCGACCTCACCGAAGGAGGTGAGCACCCGCGTGGTGCCGTCGGCGATGTCGACGAGAGCCACGTCCCCGAACGAATCGGGGCTGGCGAGGATGATCGCGGCGGAAGAGCCGACGACCGAAAGGCCGGACACGTTCGCGGTGCCGGTCACGAGTGGTGTCGCGTCCGAGCCGTCGACAGCGATCCGGTGCACGTGCGAGTACCCGTTCTCGCGCAGGCAGAACACCAGGTTCCCTGCGCCGTCGAATTGCGGCATGCCGCCGGGGTAGCCGGGTCCGCCCGGCATCACGTTGCGGTCGAGCGCACCCGTGATGCGGCGCACCTCGCCGCCGTCGGGCGGGAAGAGCAGCAGGTCGGCGTTGCCGATCTCGGTGTCGGTGCGACCGGCGGCGATGAGGTGCGCGCCGTCCGGGGCCCATCCCACGACGGCCGCCTGCACGTCGGCGGGTCCGACCGGCACCGGCGCGCTGTTCGCGTCGGACGCGGAGACCGTGAACACCGTGATCCGCATCGTCAGGTCGGCATCGTCCGCCGCGGCCGAGGAGAAGGCGAGGCGGGTGCCGTCGGGCGACCAGAAGGGATCGGTCGCGTGGGAGCGCCCGCGGGTGAGCGCGGTGACCGTGCCCGATGCCACGTCGACCACGTGCAGCTGCTGCACGAGCGTGCCGAGGTTGCCGGCGCCGTCAGCCTTGTAGCCCAGGCGGTCGGTCGCGGCCGGTGCCGCGCGGCGGGCGAGGATCGTGTCGACCCCGTCGCCGGGCAGAGCCGCGCTGTCGACAGCGGCGGCGAACGCGATGCGCGTGCCGTCGGGGCTCCAGGTCGGCGTGCCGGCGCCCAGCGGGAGCGTCGTCAGCCGGCGGGCCTCGCCGCCGCCCGCAGGGAGCAGCCACACCTGCGCCGGACCGTCCTGCGCGCGCAGGAACGCGAGCTGCGTGCCGTCGGGGCTCCACACCGGGGTGGAGTCTGCCGTGCCCTGCGTGAGCCGAGCCGCCTCGCCGCCCGCGGTGGGCACGTGCCACAGCGCACGCGTGTCGCGGTCGCCGTCGCGGTCGGTCGTGCGCAGGGTGAAGACGACGCGGGTGCCGTCCGGGGAGAGGGCGGGCTGCTCCGGTGACCGGATGGCGAGCAGGTCGTCGACGGTGACGCTTTTCATGAGGGCTCCTATCGGGTGGTCAGTTCACTGTGTCCGCTGCGAGCGGTGAGGATGTTGTGGATGCGGCCGAAAGCAGGATGGTGCTTTGGGGCGTCGGCACAGTCCCGATCGCCGCGTCCGCACCGGTCCCTGCGAAGTGGCAGGCCGCCCCCACCCCGCCCGTCGGGCGCGCCGGCTCCGTCAGCACGCAGATCTGGCGGTCGGGGCGTGCGGCGGGGCCGATGGGGCAGCGCGGGTGGAAGCGGCAGCCGCTCGGCGGAGCGTGCGGGTCTGCGGGCTCCACGTCCACCGGGGCCAGGGGGTCGACCGCCAGCAGGTCGCCGTGCCGGGTGGGCGCCGCCTGCAGCAGATCGCGGGTGTACGGGTGCTGCGGGTCGGCGAGCACCTGCTCGGTGGGTCCGACCTCGACGATCCTGCCGAGGTACATCACGGCGATGTGATCGCTCAGGTATCGCACCACGGACAGGTTGTGCGAGATGAAGAGCATGGTCAGATCGAGCTCGCCACGCAGCTCGCGCACCAGGTTGAGCACGGAGCCCTGCACCGAGACGTCGAGGGCGGAGGTGATCTCGTCGGCCATGACCACCTCGGGGCGGGCGGCCAGGGCCCTTGCCAGGGCGATGCGCTGACGCTGGCCGCCGGAGAGCGCCGCCGGGAGCGACTGGGCGCGATCCGCGTCGAGGCTCACCAGGTCGAGCAGGCGGGCGACTTCGGCGCGCCGGGCGGCGCCGCGGACATCGCGAGGGAGGGCCTCCGCGATCGACTCGCCGATGGTCATGCGCGGGTCGAGCGACGAGAACGGGTCCTGGAACACCATCTGGATCGGACGGCGGCGGCGGAAGGTGCGCACGTCCACGCCGTCCAGCGTGATCGCGCCGTCGCTGATCGGCGCCAGACCGATCGCGGCTCTGGCCAGAGTCGATTTCCCGGACCCGGATTCACCGACGAGGCCGACGACCGAGCCGGAGGGGACCGTGAGGCTGACGTCGTCGACCGCGGTGAGTCCGGAGCGGTGCGAGCCGTAGCGCACGCTGACGTTCTGGAAGCGCAGTTCGCTCATCGCAGCACCTTCTCGTCCTCGTCGACCCCGACGGTCGAGTCCTCGATGACCGGGTTCCAGCAGGCGACCCGGTGCGCCGTTCCCACCGCGGCCAGCTCGGGGTCGCGCTCGCGGCAGACCGCGGTGGCGAACGCACAGCGGTCGGCGAATGCGCATCCGGTCGGGAACGCCCCGGGTGCGGGCGGGCGCCCGGGGATCATCTTCAGCGGCGCGTCACGGTCGGCGTCGAGCTCGGGGACGACCTCGAGCAGCGCGCGGGTGTAGGGGTGCTGCGCGCCGGTGTGCAGGTCCGACGCGGGAAGGTCCTCCACGATCCGCCCCGCGTACATCACCAGCACCCGGTCGCAGGTCTGGGCGACCACGGCGATGTCATGACTGATGAGCAGGATCGCGGCATCGGTGTCACGGCGCACCCCGGCCAGCAGCTGCAGCACCTGCCGCTGCACCGTGACATCGAGGGCGGTGGTCGGCTCGTCGGCGATGATGAGCCGCGGGTGGTTCATCAGACCCATCGCGATCATCGCCCGCTGCCGCATGCCGCCGGAGAACTCGTGCGGGTACTGGTGGGCACGGCGCGAGGCCGCGGGTACGCGCACGGATTGGAGCCGTTCGACCGCGCGCTCCATGGCCTGCTTCTTCGTGATGTCCTGGTGCTCGGAGGCGGCTTCGGCGAGCTGTGCCCCGATGCGCCTGGTCGGGTTGAAGGAGGTCATCGGATCCTGGAACACCATCGCGAGCGAGGTGCCGAGCAGGGGACGCAGGGTCCGCTCCGGCGTGGTCAGCAGCGGTGTGCCGCAGAACTCCAGGCGGGCGGCATCGGTGTGACCGGGCCGCTCGATGAGGCGGGCAGCCGCGAGCGCGGTGAGGCTCTTGCCGGAACCGGATTCGCCGACGACGCCGATCGCCTCGCCGCGTGCCACCGTGAACGAGACGCCGCGGACCGGGGTGACCCAGCCGGTCGGCGAGGGGAAGGAGACCCGCAGGTCGTCGACCCGGAGCACCACGTCGTCCACGGCCGGATCGGGCTCGATCTCCGGACGCGGAGCGGCCAGGGCGATCGAGGGCAGGCGGAAGCGCTTGCGGCCCGATCGTCCGCCGAGGGCGGCCGCGGCCGTCTCGCCGAGCAGGTTGAAGGCGAGCCCGGCGATGATCACCGCGATCGCGGGGCCGATGGCGGCGGCGGGGTTGAGGTAGATGCGATTCAGGCCCTCACCGAGCAGACGGCCCCAGTCGTACTCCGGCACCTGCACGCCCAGTCCGAGGAAGGACAGCCCGGCGAACGCGAGCAGTGCGGATCCGGCGGCGACGGTCGCGTTCACGATCAGGGGCTCGCCGATGTTCGGCAGGATGTGCCGGATCAGGATGCGGAACCGGGAGACGCCGGCCACCTGCGCGGCGGAGATGAAGTCGCGTCCGGCGATCGCCGCCGACAGCGTCTGCGTGAGGCGGGCGAACTGCGGTGCCATCGCGAATCCGATCGCGAGCACGGCACCGGTGGATCCGACGCCGAAGATGACCGCGAAGAACAGGGCGAGCAGCAGCCCGGGGAAGGCGACCGCGATGTTCACGAATCCGACGATCGGACGACCTGCCCAGCGCGGGAGCACGGACGGAGCGGTGCCGAGGAGCGTACCGGCGACGACGCCGATGACGACCGCCAGCACGGCCAGGACGATCGAGAGCCGGGTGGCGACCAGCACCCGTGCGAGCACGTCGCGGCCGAGGGTGTCGGTGCCGAGCAGGTGCGCGGCGCTCGGCCCCTGCGTGGTCGCGGTGGGATCCACCTGCTCTGCCTGCGCGCCCCAGATGATGGGAGCGAAGATCGCGGTGAGGGCGACGAGCACGACGAGAGCCACCGCTGTCGCGCCGAGTGGTGAGCGGACGATCGCCATCAGTTTCCTGCCGGTGCCGACCATCATGCCTCCCTGATCGTGGAGCGGGGGTCGAGGAGCGCGAGGACGACATCGATCACCAGGTTCACCAGCAGCACCCCGATGCCGTACACGAGCACGATGCCCTGCACGACGGAGTAGTCCTTGGTGAGGATCGACTGCACGATCATGGTGCCGAGCCCCGGCCACGCGAACACGTTCTCGACCAGCACGGTGCCGGCGACCATGCCCGTGAGCAGCAGGCCGGTGAGGGTCAGCGTCGCCGTCATCGCGTTCGGCAGCGCGTGGCGGGAGTAGATGCGGTGCGGGGCGAGGCGCTTGGCGCGGGCGGTGCGGATGAAGTCCTGGCCGAGCACGGACAGCACCTCGACGCGGATGATGCGCGAGAACACCGCGATGGGTCCGACGGCGAGCGCGATGACCGGGAGGACGAGGGCGAACGGCGCGGTGTTGCCCGCGACAGGGAACCAGCCGAGCGAGACGGCGAAGACGTACACGAGGCCGACGGCGAGCAGGAACTCGGGAATCGCTGCGAGGATCACCGTGACCGTGGCGAAGCCGAGCTCCAGGCCCCTCCGGCGCCCACCGCGCGTGGCGACCGCCATCGTGACGCCGACGGGCACGGACACGAGCAGGACCAGCAGCACGGCGAGGAGGGCGAGCTGCAGCGTCGCGGGGAGGCGGGACGAGATGATCTCGCCGACCGGCTGGCTGGTGATCATCGACGTGCCCATGTCGCCCGTGAAGAGTCCGCCGATGTAGCGGAAGTACTGCACGATGAGCGGCTGATCGAGACCGAGGGCCGCGCGCTTGGCCTCGACGAGTTCCGCGGGCGCGTTCATCCCGAGGGCTGCCCGCACCGGGTCACCCGGCACGAGGTGGATCATGAGGAAGGCAGCCGTGACCAGCACCCAGACCGAGAGGACGAACTGCCCTCCGCGACGGACCAGGAAGGACACCCAAGGGTTGTCCGACCGTGCGGATCTGATCAGTATCGCCTGTGTGGCGGTGGTGGTGCTGGCCATCGGCTGCCTCCGGCTCTGTTGTTCGACGTGCGCTTACTCGTACATGCGGATCGACGTCGGGTCGATCCCGTCGCCCGAGGTGAACGTCGCCTTGTTCGCGAACGTCGACTGGTTGAGGTTGGCGTACTGCATGACGCTGCTGGTCGCGTACAGAGCCTGCTCTGCCTTGCCCCAGTCGTCGCATCCTTCGCTGCTGGCCTTGGCGGAGGCGGCGGTGACGGCGTCGACGTAGTCCTGGTTCACGATCGAGGCGAAGTTGGTGCCATCGGGAGGTGTGGGACCGGAGAAGAACGGAACCAGCATGCTCGGCAGCGACACCGTGAGGCTGGCGGCCGAGATGTCCCAGTCGCCCGTGGAGAAGAGAGTCTCGCTCAGGGTGGGGGAGTCGACGGATACCACCGTGACGTCGACGCCGAGGCTCTTCCACGAGGTCTGCGCGAGCTCGGCGGTCGCGTTGCCGGCATCGCCGAGCGAGGACGAGTAGATCATCTTCAAGGTCAGCGGCTCGCCGTCCTTGCTGCGCGTACCGTCGGAGCCCACCTTCCAGCCGGCCTTGTCCAACTCGGCGGCCGCGGCCTTCGCGTCGAACGAGGGGATGTAGCCCTTGAGCACATCCGCGCGGCACGGGTTGGGCGACACCGTGACCATTCCGGTGGGCACGGTGGCGGTGCCGCCGCCGAGGACCTGGCGCATCTGCTCGAGGTCGAGCGCCTTCAGGAGCGCTTCACGGACGGCTTGGTCGGCCGTCGGGCGTCCGGTCGCCTGGTTGAAGGTGAACTGTCCGGCCGGCACCAGCATCTCGGTGCTGAAGAGACCGGCGTCGGACAGGCGGGTCCGGTCGGGCCCGATGACCAGCGCGGCGTTGACCTCGCCGGACAGCAGCAGGTTCGCCGCGGTGGTCTCGTTCGGGATGACCCGGAACACGACGGTGTCGGGGAGGCCCTTCTGCTTCGGATCCCAGTCGTCGGGACCCCAGGCGAAGTCGTCGCGGCGGGTCAGCGTGTACTCGCTGTTGGGGGCGATCTTCGTCATGGTGAACATGCCGGTGGATCCCTCTCCCTTCGCGAGTGCATCGGGGTCGTCGATCACGGAGCCGCACACGATCGAGATGCTGCCGATGTTCTCCAGCAGGAAGGAATCGGGGCGGCCGCTGGTGACCGTGACGGTGCCGTTCGCGTCGTCGCCGACGGCGCTGGTTCCCGGCTGCACCTGCAGGCCGATGAGGGGGGAGCCGTTGTCCGGGTCGCCGATGTGGGTGATGTTCGCGGCGACGTCCGTCGCCGTCAGCGGCGTGCCGTCTTCGCAGGTGAGGCCGTCGCGGAGCGTGAACGTGGCCGTCGTGGTGTCGGCCTCCCACGAGTCGGCGAGACCGGATGCGATGCTGCCGTCCTCCATCACCTCCACCAGACGGGCGTAGAGGAAGCGGTCGATCGATCGCGCGACCGACATCACGGTCACGAAGGGGTCGAGGTTGCCCGGGTCGGTGGAGATCACGGAGGTGAAGGTCTTGCCGTCGGCTAGCGTTCCCTCCGTGGGATCACCTCCGCCGCCGGATCCGGTTCCTGCCGCGCAGGATGTCAGGGCGAGCGCTGCCACGCCCACGAGGGCGATGAGCGGGGTACGAGAACGCATCAGAAGCCTCCAGCAGTGTTCGGGATGGTGCAGGGGTGGTGGTGCAGTGTTCGGGATGGGTGCAGGGGTGTTGGTGTGCGGGTGGTGGTGCAGGTGTGGTGCGCGTCAGTCGGCGCGGAGGTGTTCGACCGCGGCGAACGCGGCGCGGCCGATCGAGCCGTCCACGCGCGGTTGCCGGTCGACGAGCGATGCGGCGCGGGTGAACACGGCGACCGCGTACTGACGCCCGTCGGGGTAGGTCACGACGCCCGCCTCGTTGCGCCAGGTGGGCAGCGTGCCGGTCTTCGCCGCGATGCGGACGTCCGCGGGGAACCCCGAGGTGAGCCGATGCGGCCAGATCTGCTGCGCCATGATGTCGCGCGCCTGGCGGCAGGCGTCGGCGGGAGCGGCGGCGTCGGTCCACAGGGCGTTGAGGAGCGTGGTGACGTCGCGCGGCGTCGAGTGCGAGGTCTTCACCGGGTGCACGGCGTCGAGGGCGAGGATCTGCTCCGCCGTCGCGCCCGTGAACATCTCGTCGAGGTCGCTGTCGGGTGCTCCGCCGAGGTCGGCGATGACCGACGCGAACAGGTCTTCGCAGCACCCGATGAGCCGCGTCTGCCGCAGCCCCAGGTCGTTGATGACCCGGTTCACCGCGTCCGCGCCGAGGCGGTGGAAGATGACGTCCGTGGCGGCGTTGTCGCTCATCGACATCATGTTCAGCGCGAGGTCGCGCCAGCTCGCCTCGACGTCGTCCGAGAACCCCGCCGTGCCCACCCCGCCGATGCGGTAGCGCGCGGTCACGGTGGTGCGCTCGGTCGGGTCGAGCTCGCCCGCGGCGACGGCACGGACATACGCGGTGAGGACGAGGATCTTGAAGACCGAGGCCAGCACCACCGGCTCGTCGGCACCGAGACCCACGTCTGCGCCCGCGGCATCGCCGATCTCACGGGCGTGCAGGTAGCCCGAGGCTCCGGCCTCCGCGAAGATCCCCGCGAGCTCGGGTGCGAGGGCGGGCTCGGCCGACGACGAGACGGTGGTGCCGGCACTCATGCGTCGATCCGCCGATCGGCTCGTCCGGTGTGCAGGTAGAGCGCGCGGCCGTTGCCGTCGTCGCCGACGAACGCGTGCGGCATCCGCATCCCGTTCTGGGCCTCGCGGGGGAGCAGCGTGTCGCCCTCCCACCCGATGAGCTCGACAGGCTCGGGGGCCGGGCCGAGCTCCGCGAAGATGCCCTTCATGGTGCGTTCCAGCCAGATGCGGCCGTCGTCGTCGACGCGCACGGTGGAATCCGAGACGGAGGACGAGTAGGTGCCGAGGACGCGTTCCAGGTCGACGGCGACCGGGGACGCGGGGACTGTCGGCAGCGCGGGGACCGTGACATCGGCGAGGGCGGCGAGCACCTTCGAGACGATCGCGTGATAGAGGTCGACCGTGCGCCCGCCGTTGGTGAGCACGGCGACGGCGACGCCCTTCGACGGCACCATGCGCAGGAAGGCGTTCTGTCCGATCGTGCCGCCGTCGTGACCGATGACGGGACCGCCGTCCCAGTCGAAGATCTCCCAGCCCAGACCCCAGGCGTCGCCCATGAGCCCCAACTCGGGGAGTTCGACCTGGCGTTCCTGCATCGCCCGCACGCTCGCCTCGGAGAGCACGCGGGTGCCGTCGACTGCGACGCCGCCGTCCAGGTGCATCCGGGCGTACGTCAGCAGGTCGCGGGCGGTCATGGCCAGCATGGATCCGGCCGGCGCGTTCGACCGGACCAGGCTCCACACGGGGGCGGGAACCGGTTTGTCGGTGCCCTCGGTCGGGATGTGGCCGAGCGCGGCGCGGAACATGATCGCCTCGGCGGCCGAGGTCGCCACGTGGGTGAGGCCGAGCGGTGCGACGAGGTGCGTGCGCAGCGCCTGGTCGTACGACGTGCCGCGCAGTACCTCGACGATGCGGCCGAGCACCACGAACGCGGCGTTGTTGTACGAGAAGCGCTCGCCCGGGGCGAAGAGCTGGGGTGCGTCGGCAATGGTCGCCAGGTACTTCTCCACCGCGTCGTCGCCGACCCCGGTGTCGTTGAACAGGTCGCCCTCGAAGCCGCTCACATGGCTCAGCAGCTGGCGGGACGTGATGGCGCTCGCGGCGGCGTCGTCGGCGATCGCGAACGCGGGGACGATGTCGCGCACCGGGGCGTCGAGGTCGAGCAGTCCCTCGTCGACGAGCTGCATGATGAGCGTCGCGGTCCAGGTCTTCGTGATGGAGCCGATCTGGAAGACCGAGTCCTCGTCGGCGTCGACGCCGGTGTTGCGGTTCAGGATGCCGGCGGCGCAGGTGGCGATCTCGCCGTCGGACAGGATCGCGACGGATGCCGCGGGGATGTGCGCGTCGGCGAGCATCGCGGGAAGGTTCTCCCGCACCCAGCTGCCGATTTCGTTCAGGTCGGACACGTGCGCTCCTCTTCATCGAGTGGGCCGTCGTCGTCGTCCGGGTGACGGCGAGGGGGTGACGGCGATGGGCCGAGACTATTCGCGTGTTTCGTCGGTGCGTTGGTACCGCCCGACGAGACTTGCGCGCACGTTGGTTCGTCCGGACGAACCTCAGGCGTCTCCGCGCACGGCGCGTCCGGGGAGGGCGTCGATCACGATCTCCCCGGCGTGCACGACCGGGGTGCCGTGCACGTACAGCTGGCGCACGCCGCGGGAGGGGCGCGTGGGGTGGGTGTAGGTCGCGCGGTCGGTGAGCATGGCCGGGTCGATGACGACGATGTCCGCGTCTGCCCCCACGGTCAGGTGCCCCTTGGCACGCATGCCCGTCGACACCTCGTCCAGCACGCGGGCGGGCAGGTACGAGCACCGCCGGAAGGCCTCGGTCCAGCTCCACGTGCCGCTGTCGAGCACCATCAGGCGCAGGGACTTCGCGAACGTCCCCGCCGTGCGCGGGTGGGTGTGGCCGCCCGCGGGGAGCGGCCACTCGCGCTGTTCGTGCACCGTGGCGCCATCGGGGCCGGTCCACGACACGGGCATGGCGTCGCTCGCCACGATCGAGTCGGGGTAGGCCAGGGCACGGTGCAGGTGTGCGCGATCGAACGGGTCGGCCTCGTCGAGGAACGTCACGATGCAGGTGGCTCCGGGGTCGGTCGCGCGCACCTCGCGCAGCCGCGCCTCGTCGACGATGCGCTCGCCGGTTTCGACGAGCACGAGAGAGGAGGGGGTGATGCCGAGTCCCGGCAGCTTCTCGGAGGCGAGGAAGAACGCGCCGATCGCGGTGCTGCCCGCACCGTAGGGGTATGCCTCGACGGTGACGCGCGACCCCGCGGCGCGGCTGCGGTCGAGCAGGGCGAGCACCCGGTCGACGTGTCGCAGCGACGTGCTGTTCACATGGCAGTGGTGCATGGCTGCTCCGGTCTCGGCCGCCGCACGCACGAGTTCCTCCGAACCATCGATCGGGGTGCGCGGGTCGGCCTCGATCAGCTCGCGCACGTGCGTGAACGTCGGGGCGTGCGCGGCGGCGGCCAGGCGGGAGAGCTCGAGGTACTCGTCGGGGTCGGAGCGTGGCGCGTATCCCATCAGCACGCCGATGCCGAGCGCCCCGGCGCCGAGCTCGTCCTCCAGCAGCCCGAGCCAGCGGCGGCGCTCGGCGGGGGAGGAGGAGCGCTGCCAGTCGGGCTTGGCGAGCAGGTCCATGGAGGCGGTGAAGTCGGCGACGGGCACGCGGTCGAGGTGGGCGTAGGCCCTGGCCTGCGACCACGACGCCGAGAAGCCGTAGTTCAGCGGTCGCCCGTCCGCGGCGGCACGGGCGAGTGCCTCAGCGATCGGCATGAGTCCGGCTTCCAGGTCGAGCGCCGTCGTCACGCCGTCCATCGCCTGCAGCCGCTGACCGGCGATCGAGTGCACGTGGCTGTGCAGGTCGACGAAACCGGGGCCGACGATCAGGCCCGCCGCATCGACCACGTCGGCGTGGTCCGGGGCGGTGAGTCCGTCGCCGATCGCGGCGACCCGCCCGTCCGTGATGAGGAGGTCGGCGACCTGGTCGGTCTCGGTCTTCGGGTCGATGACGCGCCCGCCGCGCAGCAGAGTGTCCACGCGGCCACGATGCCATGCGCGGCGGGGCGGTTCCGGTGCCAGGGCACGAAAGCGCGAGGGTGTTCCGGTGCTCGCGCACAACCCGGGGAGAGGCGTTCCTGCGCGGGAGAGGTGCACGGAGGAGCCTGCGCGCCATAATATGGTGTCGATGTGACCGTGCACACGCAAGGAGGCAAGTGATGTCCAGCGCCTCCGAGCGTGCGCGGCTGCCCAGTATCCGCGACGTCGCGCGACTGGCGGGGGTGTCGCACCAGACCGTCTCGCGCGTGCTGAACGATCATCCCAGCATCCGCCCCGAGACGAAGGCCAAGGTCCTCGACGCGATCGCGGTGCTCGACTACCGCCCGAACTTCGCGGCCAGGGCGCTGGTCACCAGCAAGTCGAACATGCTCGGCATCCTGTCCGCCACGATCGGGGAGTTCGGTCCGACCTCGTCGATCGCCGGCATCGAGGATGCGGCGCGCGAGGAGGGGTACTCGGTCTCGACGCTCAACCTCGCGGACACGACGCCCGAGGCGATCGGCAACGCGGTGCGTCAGCTGTCGCGCGAGCAGGTCGACGGGATCGTGGTGCTCGCGCCGCAGGTGCGGGTGTTCCATGTCCTGCGCGGCATGTCGGTGGACATGCCGTTCGTGACGCTGCAGACGGCATCGGGCTCGGACGGGGTGAGCCTGTCCGCCGACCAGGTGGCCGGTGCCAGGGCGGCCACGGAGCACCTGATCTCCCTCGGGCACAGCGACATCCTGCATCTGGCGGGCCCACAGGACTGGATCGAGGCGGAGTCGCGCATGCGAGGCTACCTCGACGGTCTGCGCGAGGCCGACCTGCCCACGTTCCCGCCGATCCGCGGCGACTGGACGGCGGACTTCGGCTACTTCGCGGGCAAGGAGCTCTCGCTCCGCCGGGACTTCACGGCCGTGTTCGCCGCGAACGATCTGATGGCGATCGGGCTGTTGCACGGCTTCCGCGACTCCGGTGTGCGGGTGCCGCACGACGTGAGCGTGATCGGTTTCGATGACATTCCCGTCGCGGCACATGTCGCCCCGACGCTCAGCACCGTGCATCAGGACTTCCCTGAGCTCGGACGTCGTGCCGTGCGCATCCTCCTCGCGCAGATCCGCGGGGAGCAGGTGCCGGAGTTCGGGCCGCTGCAGACGATCCTGCGCGCGCGCGAATCCGCTGCATCACGGTAGCGACACGAAATCCCGACGCGGACTTGACAGCGGTTCGTCGTACGTGGACGATGTAATCCAATGTGAACGGTCACATCGAAGGTGACCGCACGTCGCAAGGAAAGATCCGTGAGCACCACAGCAACGTTGCCTACCGTGTCAGGCCCGATCCTGGAGATGCGCAGCATCACCAAGGAGTTCCCGGGCGTCAAGGCGCTCGCCGACGTCTCCATCACCGTCCGGGCCGGCGAGATCCACGCGATCTGCGGCGAGAACGGCGCCGGGAAGTCGACGCTCATGAAGGTCCTCTCCGGGGTGTACCCGTACGGGACCTACGAGGGCGAGATCCTCCTCTACGGCGAGGAGCAGCGCTTCAAGGACATCGTCGCCAGCGAGCAGGCCGGCATCGCGATCATCCACCAGGAGCTCGCGCTGATCCCCGAGCTGTCCGTGACGGAGAACATCTTCCTCGGCAACGAGATCTCCCACGGCGGCCGCATCGACTGGCAGGCGCAGAAGGAGCGCACGATCGAGCTGCTCGCCCGCGTGGGTCTGAGCGAAGACCCCGACGTGCAGATCAAGACCCTCGGCGTCGGCAAGCAGCAGCTGATCGAGATCGCGAAGGCGCTCAACAAGGACGTCAAGCTGCTGATCCTGGACGAGCCCACCGCCGCGCTCAACGAGAACGACTCGCAGCACCTGCTCGACCTGATCCTGGGGCTGAAGGCCAAGGGCATCGCGTCGATCATGATCAGCCACAAGCTCAACGAGATCGAGCAGATCGCCGACGAGATCACGATCATCCGCGACGGCCGCACGGTCGAGACGCTCGACATCTCGCGCGGCGAGATCAACGAGGACCGCATCATCCGCGGCATGGTCGGCCGCTCGCTCGAGAGCCGCTACCCGGACCGCACGCCCGAGATCGGCGAGGTGTTCTTCGAGGTCAAGGACTGGTGGGTGCAGCACCCGACCGTCCCGGAGCGCATGGTCGTGAAGGGCTCGAGCATCAACGTCCGCAAGGGCGAGGTGGTCGGCATCGCCGGGCTCATGGGCGCGGGGCGCACCGAGTTCGCGATGAGCATCTTCGGACGCTCCTACGGCACCTTCCTCTCCGGCACGCTCATCAAGGACGGCCAGGAGGTCGCCCTGCACGACGTGTCGGCGGCGATCAAGCACGGCCTCGCCTATGTGAGCGAGGACCGCAAGGTGCTGGGGCTCAACCTCCTCGACACCATCAAGCGGTCGATCGTCGCGGCCAAGCTCTCCAAGATCGCCACGCGCGGCGTCGTCGACTCCCGCGAGGAGTTCGCGGTCGCGGAGGAGTACCGCAAGGCGCTGCGCATCAAGACACCCTCGGTGGAGGAGGGCGTCGGCAAGCTCTCGGGCGGCAACCAGCAGAAGGTCGTCCTGGCGAAGTGGATGTTCACCGACCCCGACCTGCTGATCCTCGATGAGCCCACGCGCGGCATCGACGTGGGTGCCAAGTACGAGATCTACGCGATCATCAACCAGCTCGCGGCGCAGGGGAAGGGCGTGATCGTCATCTCGAGCGAGCTGCCCGAGCTGCTCGGCATCTCCGACCGCATCTACACCGTCTTCGAAGGTCGGGTCACCGACTGCATCCCGGCCGATCAGGCGACACCTGAGGACCTCATGCGCAGCATGACCTCCGCGACCCAGAAAGCATCCGCATGACCACCGACACCACCGCAACGAAGCGCGGCTTCCACTTCAAGGACATCACGAAGATGTTCGGCGGTGGGCAGTCGACCCTCCGTCAGTTCGGCATCCTCGGCAGCCTCGTCGTGATCCTCGTCGTGTTCCAGGTGCTCACCTGGATCTTCAAGGGTGCGGGTCTGACGCTGTCCTCGGGCAACCTGATCAACGTCGTCAACCAGTACTCGTACATTCTGATCCTCGCGATCGGCATGGTGATGGTCATCATCATGGGCCACATCGACCTGTCGGTCGGTTCGGTGGCCGCGTTCACGGGCATCGTGGTGGCGAAGGCGATGGCCGACTGGAACCTCCCCTGGCCGCTGGGCATCCTGCTCGGGCTCGGCGTGGGTGTGCTGGTGGGAGCCTGGCAGGGATTCTGGGTCGCGTACGTCGGGGTTCCCGCGTTCATCGTGACCCTGGCCGGCATGCTGTTCTTCCGCGGTGCCAACCAGTGGGTCGGCGACTCGCAGTCGGTGCCGGTTCCCGAAGGCTTCAAGGTGATCGGTGCCGGCTACCTGCCCGAGCTGCCGTTCATCCCGGTGCCGTTCAACGTGTTCACCATGCTGCTCGCGCTCCTCGGTGCGCTGTGGATCGTGTTCTGGGAGATCCGCACGCGTCGCATCCAGCACAAGATGGGTGCCGACATGGCACCGCTCTGGGTCAGCGTCACCAAGGTCGTGCTCATCTCGGCCGTCATCCTCATCGCGGGCTGGCTGTTCGCCACCGGCCGTGAGGGCACGAGCTTCCCGATCTCGGGCGTGATCCTGCTCGCGCTCGTCATCCTCTACTCGTTCATCACGAACAACACGGTGTTCGGCCGTCACATCTACGCGGTCGGCGGCAACCGCCAGGCCGCGCGCCTGTCGGGTGTGAAGGACCGCTGGGTCGACTTCTTCGTGATGATGAACATGTCCGTCCTCGCCTCGCTGGCCGGCATGATCTACGTCGCCAGGGCCACGGCCTCTGGTCCCCAGGACGGCAACGGCTGGGAGCTGGACGCGATCGCCTCGGTGTTCATCGGTGGTGCGGCCGTCTCGGGCGGTATCGGAACTGTGATCGGGTCGATCATCGGTGGTCTCGTGATGGCGTTCCTCAACAACGGTCTGGCTCTGCTCGGCGCCGGCGCCGACGTGGTGTCGATGATCAAGGGCCTCGTGCTCCTGTTCGCCGTCGGTGTCGACGTCTGGAACAAGCAGCAGGGCCGCCCGTCGATCATCGGCTTCCTCACCCGCCGGTTCGGTCGCAAGCAGGATCCGATGACCGACACGTTCGACCCCACCAAGGCGAACTACCCCACCAGCCAGAAGTACGAAGCCCCCGCCGTCGAAGAGACGCGCGGAAAGTAGGGGTCGAGCCGCGTACCGCACACGCGACGAGACCTTCACACACCAGAGAAACACCAGAGAAAGAGATCACATGAAGAAGATTCTTCTGTCGGCGACAGCGCTTGTCGTCGCGGGCGCCTTCGCCCTCACCGGCTGCTCCTCGGAGCGCGGTGGCACCGGATCGGGAGCGGGGGAGGAGACCGCCAAGGGCTTCGCCGCCGACGCCACGATCGGTGTCGCTCTCCCGGACAAGACCTCGGAGAACTGGGTCCTCGCCGGTCAGCTGTTCACCGACGGCCTCACCAAGGCCGGGTTCAAACCGGACGTGCAGTACGCACCGGCCAGCAACACGGTCGCCGAGCAGCAGAACCAGATCCAGGCGATGGTCACCGGTGGCGCCAAGGTCATCATCATCGGTGCCAAGGACGGCAAGCAGCTCAGCACGCAGGTCGAGGCCGCGCACGACGCCGGCGTCGCCGTCATCGCGTACGACCGTCTGATCGAGAACACGAAGGCTGTCGACTACTACGTCGCGTTCGACAACTTCGAGGTCGGCAAGCTCCAGGGCCAGGCTCTCCTCGACGGTCTCGCCGAGCGTGCCGGTCACGACGCCCCGTACAACATCGAGCTGTTCTCGGGTTCGCCCGATGACGCGAACTCCGCGGTGTTCTTCAACGGCGCCATGGAGGTCCTGCAGCCGAAGATCGACGACGGCACGCTGAAGGTCCTCTCGGGCCAGACCGAGATCGCCCAGACGGCGACCGAGGGCTGGAAGGCCGAGAACGCTCAGCGTCGTATGGACTCGATCCTCACCTCGACGTACAGCTCGGAGACGCTGGACGGCGTCCTGTCCCCGAACGACACGCTCGCCCGCGCCATCATCACCTCGGTGCAGGGTGCCGGAAAGCCGGTCCCGGTCGTCACGGGTCAGGACTCCGAGGTCGAGTCGGTCAAGTCGATCATGGAGGGCATCCAGTACTCCACGATCAACAAGGACACCACGCTCCTCGTCGAGCAGGCCATCAAGATGGTCGGCCAGCTCCAGAAGGGCGAGAAGGTCGACGTCAACGACACCGAGCAGTACGACAACGGCGTGAAGGTCGTTCCCGCGTACCTGCTGCCTCCGGTGATCGTCACGAAGGAGAACGCGGCCGAGGCGTACAAGAACGTCCCGAGCCTCCTCGAGATCGTGAAGTCGTACCAGTAACACGCGCGAGCAACATCGCATCATCGTGATCCCGTAGCTTTCGTGGCTGCGGATCCACGGGCCGTCCGGACCTTCGGGTTCGGGCGGCCCGTGCTTGTTTCTGGCCGTATGTGTTCCCGGTGCGTGCCTGTTTCTGGTGCTGTTCCCCGTATCGGGCACGCGTCTTCCTCAGAAAGGCGCGAGTCCTACGTCGGCGTCTGCTCCGGCGCTTGTGAACACGACCGAGTTCTGGGGCGGCGGTCGGTCGATGTAGGTGCGTCCGGTCGGGCTCGTCCACTCCAGCACGCCACCCGATCGCTGTGCGACCTGCCATGGCGAGTGGTGTTTGAGCATGTGATGTCGTCGGCAGAACGCGGCGAGATTCACGTCGGACGTCGCGCCGCCGGCCGACGCCGCATGAGTGTGGTCGAGGTCGCATTTCCGCGCCGCGATGCCGCACCCGGGGAACCGACACCGCTGATCCCGCGCACGGAGGTGCCGTCGCAGCTGCTCGCTCGGACGGTAGCGGTCGACGGCGAGCAGAGCGCCCGAGATCGGATGCGTGAGCACGCGATCCCATCCGGAAGCGAGGCCGGCGAGCGTGCGCGCGGTCGCGTGATCGATCGGGGCCGTGCCGTCGAGTTCGGCCGGCGAGCTCGAGTGGTCGGCCTCGCCGGTGCCCATCAACGTCAGCACGGGAACCGTGATCTCCACCCGCGCGCGGATCTCGCCCAGCAGTCCGTCCGCCGTGTCATGTCCCGTGGGGGTGCCCGTGAGCACAAGGTCGGCCAGCAGATCCGCTCGCAGCTGGTCGATGGTGCGGGTATCGACAGTGCGGTCATCCGCGGTGCGGGCATCGGAAGGCTCGCCGTTCGTCGACCGAGCATCCTTCGCCACCCGCGCGTGCTCTTCCTTC
The DNA here is from genome assembly GCF_037150835.1 of Microbacterium sp. LB12. Classification (NCBI taxonomy): domain Bacteria; kingdom Bacillati; phylum Actinomycetota; class Actinomycetes; order Micrococcales; family Microbacteriaceae; genus Microbacterium; species Microbacterium sp. LB12. The sequence goes on from NZ_JBBCPF010000004.1 coordinate 130,661, forward strand.
AGCGCGTGTGCCATCTGCGACAACCGGTCGAACACCCCGTGCACGAGCGTGGCGGGTCCGTTCATGCCGAGTTCAGCCATCCCGTCGTCGAGGTCCTTCACCCACACGCGCCGCAGCTCACGCGCATCGCGATGCCGCTCGACGATGCTGCGCTCCTGGAATCGTTCGGCGAGCCGTCGCACGAGCCGTCGCAGCCGGTTCGGCGACTCGGCCTCGGCCAGCGCCACCGCCTCCGCAGCGAAGGCCGCCCGGTCGGAAGCATCGTCAAGGTGCGCACCCGCGTCGACGATCGCCCGCGAGTGTGCCGCGGTGATGCGCCCCTCGCCCTGCGCTGCCCAGACCGCAGGGAACCGCTCCACGAGCCAGGACGCCTCGGCCATGCGTCGTTCGATCGTGCGGTCGCTGAGATGCTGCGCGGCGCCGATCTCGGCGGCCACCGTGCGGATCGCCATGTCGCCGTGATCGGGGTGCGCAGCCTCACGGGCGATGTCGATCGCCAGCCGTCCCGCGAGCGCGAGCATGCCGTCTCGGGCAGCCTGCATGCGGTTCAGCGTCGTCTCGGCCGCCTCGATCGATGCGACCAGGTCGGCGAGCATCGCCATCTGGGAGTCGGTCGCGTCGAGCAGTGCTGTCATGACGTCAGTCCATCACCGACCACCGACATTCGAACAAATGTTCACCAGGATTCTGGCATCCGATCCGCGCTGTCGCGCCCGACCGTCACGCGGCTGCGGCGAAGCGCGGAGACCTAGTCCCAGACCGGATCGTCGGGGTCAGGGGAGTCCGTGCCGTCGGCGTCGGTCATGATGCGCGCGTCACCGATCCACGACGTCAGGGCACCGCCGTGGAGGAGGTGCGGGCGCGGTACGCCGAGCATCTCGGGGTTCGTCACGATGGCCAGCGGCGCATCGCTGGCGAAGACGACCACGTTGCCGAGCGGTCCTTCGTCGTCGTGCGGTTCGGCATCGAGCACGACGGCAATGTGCGCGAACACGCGGCGCAGGGTCGCAGCCTGCCGACGTGAGTACTCGAACGGGTGCCCGTCGAGCAGGTTCACCGCCACCACACCGTCCGCGGACGAGCGGGCGGCCACGCGGCGGTAGAACTCCAGGCTGGCCACACGGTGCCGGATGACCGCAGCATCCCAGAGGTCGACGACGGTGAAGTCCGCGTCCACCCACTCGGCGTCGACCGCGGAGTTGCCGGTCGCGACGTCGGCGAGGGCGGGGGACGATGGTGCGGACGATCGCGCCTCGTCCGGAAGCTCCGCGTCGGCGACCGCGCGCGCGTCGCCGAAGATGACGCGCAGATCGGTGCCGGGGGCGAGTGGCAGTGCGTCGATCATCGCCGCATAGAGGTCCGGCTCGAACTCGACCGCGAGCTGCGGGGATCCAGGACGTGTGGCTTCCACATAGCGCGCGAGTGTGAGTGCCCCGGCACCCAGATGCACGGTGAACAGGGGCGTGCCGGGTGCGGCTGCCGCATCCATGGCTCGGGCGATGTGCTGGATGTAGGCGTACTCGAGTGCGGTGGGCTCGATCATCGAGACGACGGACTGCGGGATTCCATCGACGCTGAGCTCGTAGCGACCGGGTCGCCGCTTGGACTTCATCAGCTTCGCCGTCCGATCGCCCAGCGAGATCGAGAACACTCGTCGATTCTTTAGCACCCGTCGATCCTAGGTCGCGTGATGTTCGGTACAGATGCACGGAGGGGCGACGCTCGCGCGCCGCCCCTCCGTGGAACCGCCGTCCGTCCTATGCCGCGTCGGACGTCCGACGCGTGCGGATCAGGAGTGTCGTGGCTCCGGCCAGCAGTAGCAGTCCGCCGAGGACGATGCCGGCGAGGCCGAGTTCGCCGCCCGTGATCGCGAGGGTGCCGGTGGTGGTGCCCGGTGTGCGGGGCGTGGCCGGCACGACCGGGGTGACCGGGTTCTTCAGGGCGACCGCGACCGTGGTCGCGTCGCCGATCGTGAGGGTCGCGCCCGTCGTGGTCGCGGTGACGCCGGTGCCACTGAATTCCGGGGTGCCGTAGCTCAGGCCGGTCTGGCTCGCAGGGGTGGCCTCGGAGAGCGTGACGATCGTGCCGGCCGGGAGCCCGTCGAGTCCGTCGGTCTGGCCCGCTCCGATGTCGAAGGAGCCCGTGACCGGGGTCCCCGCGGCGGTGTAGGAGTAGTCGATCGTGTAGGTGGTGCCGGCCGGAACCAATGCCGCACCCGTTCCGGTCAACGACTTCGTGACGGTGAATCCGCCGACCTGCTGGGCGACCGGGTTCTCCAGCGACACGGCGACCGTGGTGCCGTTGCCGATCGTCACGGTGGCGCCGGTCGCCGTGGTCGTCACGCCTTCACCGCTGAACACCGGTGTGCCGTAGGTGAGCCCGTCCTGGGCGGCCGGGGCGGCCTCGGACAGCGAGACGACCGTGCCCGTGGGGAGGTTCGACAGTCCATCGGTCTGTCCGGCGCCGATCGCGAACGAGCCCGAGACCGGGGTGCCCGCGGCGGTGTAGGAGTAGTCGACCGTGTAGGTCGTGCCGGCGTCGACCAGGGCTGCGCCCGTGCCGCTCAGCGACTTCGTGACGCTGAGGCCACCGGTCTTGAGATCGCCGCCGCCGTCGCCGCCTGCCGCGACGTAGCGCACGCGGAACGACGACGCGTCCTTGCCTGCGACCTGCACCTTGTTCCCGAAGCGGGTGCCATCCACGGCACCCGCGGGGATCTTCGTCTTGTAGGTGAACTCGTACAGGCGCGTCCCGTCGGTCACCGGGCCGTGGAAGACCACCTGGAAGGAGTTCGTCTCCGGCGAGTTCACGAAGCTGTACGTGTTCGCTGCCGTGCCCTGGGCGAGCACGTTGTACTGGAAGGTCGGCCACGCCGAGGTCGGCGACCAGGCCGCCTGGAACGTGGAGGGATCGAACTGCAATCCGGCGTCGTAGATGTCGGTGAAGACGACGTCCTGACCGTTGACGGGCATGAGTGCGCTCGCCGGCACGTACACACGCCAGCTGATCGTCTGCCCGTCGGAGTCGAACCAGCCCGACTTGTCGACACCGGTCGGGAAGGGGTACTCGATTCCCGGTCCGATCGGACCGCCGGGGATGTCGGCACTGATCTGCACCTGGTTGCCCGTCTCGAAGATCAGCGAGCCGGTGTCGGTGACCTCGCTCGCCTTCGCGTGGAACCACAGGTTCCCGTGCACGTTCTGGTGGGTGTCGACGTAGTCGTTCAGCGTGCACAGGAACGAGCTCGCCCCGACATCGCAGCTGCCGACGACGGCTCCGGTGTCGTCCTTCAGGTCGAAGTGCGACGCGTAGGCCTCCACCGGGCTGGGGAAGCTGAGCGAGAAGGTGTCGCCCGCGGTCGCCCCGGTCGGGGCTGCCCAGGTTGCGGTGACGTCGAACGTCGAGTCGACGTGGAGCGAGTCCATCGAGGAGACAATCTGGACGCCGGTGACGGCGTCGAGTTCGGCGGCGCTCGCGGCCATCGGCACGACCACCGCTGCGCCGAGTCCTGCGGTCAGTGCGACGACGCCCGCGAGGAGCGCGCGCAGACCGCGTCGTGATCGTTGGGAGGTGTTCTTCATGGATGCTGCCGGCTTTCTGAGAGTGGGTCAGGAGTCGCCCTCGGTGCAGCGGTCCGCCTCCGGTGGACGGAGGAGACCGCTCTCGCACCGGTGCGGAGCATCCGCGGTCGGATCGCGGATGGGTGCGGCGTCCTCCTCGCCGTGGCCGAGGTGCGTCGCTTCATCGATGGTCGCGCGACCGAGGGCGCCGTAGCGGGTAGCGTGTTACGACGACGTGGTGTGAATGATCTATGTCAGAACCGTCGGGGCGGAGTACGTAGTGATCCCCGCGGCGTACGTAGTGCTCGCGCACAGGTGCCGAGGTCGCCGGGGCGGGCATGCCGCGACTACCCTGGACAGGACATGGCACATCTTCTCGGGGCCGAAGGCCTCCACCTCGAATACCCGACCAGGGTCGTCTTCGACTCCGTGACCCTCGGCATCGAGGAGGGGGATCGGATCGGCATCGTCGGCCGCAACGGCGACGGCAAGTCCAGCCTCCTCGGGATGCTGGCGGGCATCAAGCAGCCGAGCTCGGGGCGCGTCACCGTGCGCGGCGGCACCCGGATCGGCGTGCTCGATCAGGCGGACACCCTCCCGGACGACCTCACGATCAGCGCCGCGGTCGTCGGCGACACCCCGGAGTACGAGTGGGCGGGCGATGCCCGCATCCGCGACGTGATCGACGGACTGCTCGCCGACCTGCCCTGGGATGCGGAGATCGGCTCGCTCAGCGGTGGCCAGCGCCGGCGGGTCTCGCTCGCGAAGCTCCTCACAGGCGACTGGGATGTCATCGCCCTCGACGAGCCCACCAACCACCTCGACGTCGAGGCCATCACCTGGCTCGCCGGCCACCTGAAGAAGCGCTGGTCGGCGAACTCCGGCGCGCTCCTGGTCGTCACCCACGACCGCTGGTTCCTCGACGAGGTCTGCACCGAGACCTGGGAGGTGCACGACCGCATCGTCGAGCCCTTCGAGGGCGGGTACGCGGCGTACATCCTGCAGCGCGTCGAGCGCGACCGGATGGCGGCGACGATCGAGGCGAAGCGGCAGAACCTCGCCAAGAAGGAGCTCGCCTGGCTCCGCCGCGGTGCCCCCGCGCGCACCAGCAAGCCGAAGTTCCGCATCGAGGCCGCCAACGAGCTCATCGCCGACGTCCCCGAGATCCGCGACAAGGTCTCCCTGCAGTCGCTTGCCGTCTCGCGCCTCGGCAAGGACGTGGTCGATCTGCTCGACGTCGGCGTGACGTATCCCACGGCCGACGGCGGCGAGAAGGTCGTGCTGCGCGACATCGAGTGGCGCATCGCGCCGGGGGAGCGCACCGGCATCCTCGGTGTGAACGGCGCGGGCAAGTCGACCCTGCTCGGACTCATCTCGGGCACGGTCGAACCGACCTCGGGTCGCGTCAAGCGCGGCACGACCGTCAAGGTGCAGACGCTCACCCAGCGTCTCGACGAGCTCACGCAGCACTGGAACGACCCGGTGCGCGTGATCATCTCGGGTCTGCGCACCTCATACACGATGGGGGCGGGCTCCAAGGCGCAGGACCTCACTCCGGGCCAGCTCCTCGAACGACTCGGTTTCGACTCCGCGCAGCTCTCCACTCCGGTCAAGGACCTCTCGGGTGGTCAGCAGCGTCGACTGCAGCTGCTGCTCGTGCTGCTCGACCAGCCGAACGTGCTGATCCTCGACGAGCCCACCAACGACCTCGACACCGACATGCTCGCCGCGATCGAGGATCTGCTCGACTCCTGGTCGGGCACGCTGCTGGTGGTCAGCCACGACCGGTACTTCCTGGAGCGCGTGACGGATCAGCAGTACGCGATCCTCGACGGCCACCTGCGGCACCTGCCCGGCGGGGTCGACGAGTATCTGCGCCTGCGCACCCTGCAGGCGGCCTCCGGGGCGAAGCAGTCCGCCACGGCTGCGGCGACCACGACCGCCGCGACGACGGCGAAGGGCCTCGACGGGGCGGCGCTGCGCACCGCCCAGAAGGAGGTGTCGGCCCTCGAACGGCGCATCCAGAAGCTCACGCAGCAGGTGGATGCCGCGAAGACCGCGATGGCCGACCACGACCAGTCCGACTACGCAGGTCTCGGTGAGCGCATGAAGAAGATCAGCGACCAGCAGGCCGAGATCGAGGAGCTGGAGCTGCGCTGGTTCGAACTGACCGAGGAGATCGGCTGACCGAGGAATATCCTTCTCTCAACGCTGTTGGGAGGTAGAGATGGAAGGCCTCGAAGTAACCGTCCTGCTGGGACTCACGATCCTCGTCGGAACCCTGATAGCCCCGCGCCTGCGCCTCGCGCTGCCGCTCGTCCTCGTCGTGTTCGGGCTGCTGCTCGGATTCGTGCCGCCGCTGCGCGAGGTGCAACTGCCGCCCGAGACCGTGCTGCTGCTGTTCCTGCCGGTGATGCTGTTCTGGGAGAGTCTGACGACCTCGCTGCGCTCGATCCGCCGCGACTTCCGGTACATCCTGCCCATGAGCACGGTGCTCGTGGTCGCGTCCGCTTTCGCGGTCGCCGGGATCGGTGTGCTGTTCGGGATGCCGTGGGAGATCGCGCTCATCCTGGGTGCCGCGGTCGCCCCGCCCGATGCCACGGCCGTCGCCGCCCTGGGGCGCCTGCTGCCGCGTCGCATGTTCATGAAGCTGAAAGCCGAGAGTCTCACGAACGACGGCACCGCGCTGGTGCTGTACGCGATCGCGGTGTCGCTCGCCCTCGGCGGTCAGATCACGCCCCTGTCGGTCACGCTCGATGTGCTCGTCTCCTACGTCGGCGGCATCGCGGCCGGTGTCATGATCGCCGGGCTGGGATACCTGCTGCTGCGTCGCACGTCGTCGACCATCGTGATCAACGTCGCCCTGCTGCTGATCCCGTTCACGGCGTTCCTCGCGGCCGAGATGGTGCACGCCTCGGGGGTGCTCGCGGTCGTGGTCGCCGGCCTCATCGTCGCGTACGTGTCCCCGAGGGTGACGACCGCGTCGTCGCGTCGTCAGGCCGATGCGGCGTGGCCGTTCGGGGTCTTCCTGCTCAACGGCGCCCTGTTCGTGCTGATCGGCCTCGAGGTGCAGTACGTGGTGCACGAGATCTCGGCGGCGGCGATCGGCCGGCTCGTGCTGATCACGCTCGCCGTGTGGGCGACGCTGCTGGTCGTGCGCTACCTGTTCCAGCTGCTCAACGTGCCCTTCCAGCGTCAGCAGACACCGCGTCCGGCGCCCGGCGCCCGAGCGAGAGCGCGGGCCGTGTCGACCGTCGCTGGCATGCGCGGGGCGGTGTCGCTGGCGATCGCGCTGTCTGTGCCCACCACGGTCACCGCGGGAGGGGCGATCAACGGACGCGATGAGATCGTGTTCGTCACGGCCGGCGTCATCCTGTTGAGCCTGCTCGTGCAGGGCATGCTCCTGCCCGCGATGGTGCGGTGGGCGCGGTTCCCCGTCGACCACGTCGAGGACGAGGAGTACGAGCTCGCGGAGCGCGCGATCTCCGGTGCGGCCCTGGCGGCGCTCGATGAACTGGCCGCCGAGCACGGCATCGGGCAGGAGGTCCGCGACCGCGTACGTGCCGAGGGCTATCAGATGCTGGAGTTCGCGAACGCGCGCACGCTGGCCCGCGAGCAGGCGCTCGTGGATGCCGAGGCCGAAGCGCTCGACGAGATGCTCGGAGAGCCCGACCCCTATGGTGCGAACGGCTCGGACGGCGCGGACCCCCTCGGGTCCCCGGTGCCGCCGACGCCGGCGTCGACCGAGGCCACCGACGGGACGGTCCTGCAGATCATCGCGACCTCGACCGACGTCGACCTCGCGCAGCGCTCGCCGCTGATCCGTCACGAGGAGCACTCGCGGCTCAAGCTCGCGCTGATCGACCGCAAGCGCGAGGTGCTGCTGGGCCTGCGCGGTGCGGGCACGGTGGACGACATGATCGTGCGGCGGATCTCCGCGCGGCTCGACCTGGAACAGGTGCGACTGCAGGGCATCGAGGAGTTCGACTGACCGGTCCGTCGGCCGGCTGTGACGTCGTGTGACACACGATTCCGGGTGCGCGCTCCGGGCTGCCTAACGTAGTCGAGTCCCGCCAGGAAGGAACTCCCACTCATGTCACGCCGCACCACCTCCGTTCTCACCGCGCTCGCCGCGGTTCCGCTGCTCGTCGCGCTCGCAGGCTGCGCGACGGCATCCTCCGACGCCGGATCCGGCAGCGAGGGATCGACGGGCGACGAGGTCGTCAAGATCGGCGTGGTCGGCAAGGCCGACGCCCAGTGGCCCGCGTTCGTCGATGCCGCCGCCGAGGAGGGCATCACCGTCGAACTGGTCGACTTCGGCTCCTACGAGCAGGTCAACCCGGCGCTGACGGAGGGCGAGATCGACCTGAACCAGTTCCAGCACATCATCTACCTCGCCGAGTACAACAACGCCTCCGGCTCGGACCTCACCCCGATCGGGTCGACCGCGATCTACCCGCTCGGCCTGTACTCGAAGAAGTACGACGATGTCGACAGCATCCCCGAGGGCGAGACGGTCGCCGTGCCGGATGACGCGTCCAACCAGGCGCGCGGGCTGAACGTGCTCCAGCAGGCCGGCCTCATCGAGCTCAAGAGCGGCGGCACGCCATACTCCGACCTCGCCGACGTCGACACCGAGAAGTCGAAGGTCAAGGTCACCGCGCTCGAGGCCGCCCTCATCCCGACCTCGCTGCCCGATGTGGCGGCCGCGATCATCAACAACGACTTCGTGGAGGACTCCGGTCTCACGTTCGACGACGCGATCGCGCAGGACGACCCCGAGGACCCCAGCGCCCTGCCGTACGTGAACATCTTCGCGGCTCGCGCGGAAGACGCCGACAACAAGACGTACCAGAAGCTCGTGGAGATCTTCCAGACGAACGAGGCCGTGCAGAAGGGCCTCTTGGAGTCGTCCGGTGACACCGCGGTGCCGCTGCAGACGCCGGTGAAGGACCTGGTCGCCTCGCTCGCGAAGGTCCAGAAGGACTCCGCGGCGAAGAAGTAGGCGAGGGAGAGACCGGAGCAGCACATGCCGATCGTCACCCTGACCAACGTCTCCAAGTCGTACCCGCCCCGCACAGCGGGCGAGTCCGAGATCGTCGCCGTCGACGACGTCACCCTCTCGATCGAGAAGGGTGACGTCGTCGGCATCATCGGCTACTCCGGCGCGGGCAAGTCCACGCTGGTGCGGCTGATCAACGCGCTGGAGCCCGCCACCGGCGGCACCATCACGGTCGACGGCGTCGACATCACCGCGCTCACCGAACGCGAGCTGCGCCGGGTGCGCGGCGGCATCGGGATGATCTTCCAGCAGTTCAACCTGTTCTCGTCGCGGACCGTGAAGGCCAACATCGCCTACCCCCTCACGCTTGCGGGCTGGTCGAAGGCCGACATCGAGGCGCGGGTCGCCGAGCTGCTCTCGTTCGTGGGGCTGTCCGACAAGGCGAAGGCCTACCCGGAGCAGCTCTCCGGGGGGCAGAAGCAGCGCGTCGGCATCGCCCGCGCCCTCGCCACCGGACCGGCGATCCTGCTGGCCGACGAGGCCACGAGCGCCCTCGATCCGCAGACCACACGCGAGGTGCTCGACCTCCTCGCGCGCGTGAACCGGGAGCAGGGCGTCACGATCGTCGTCATCACGCACGAGATGGATGTGATCCAGACCATCGCGACGAAGGTCGCCGTGATGGAGAACGGGCGCGTCGTCGAGCAGGGCGACGTGTTCGACGTGTTCTCGGCACCGCAGAACCCCGCATCGCAGCGCTTCGTGGGGACGGTCGTGAAGGGTGTGCCGTCGCCGGCCGAGTCGGCGGTGCTGCGCGAGCGCCACCGCGGACGTCTCGTCACGTTCTCGTTCCGCGACGGCGACTCCTCGCAGGCGCAGGTGTTCCTCGACCTCGCCACGGCCGGGCTCGACTTCGAACTCGTCTACGGCGGCATCAACGACATCCGCGGACGCGCGTTCGGGCACCTCACGCTCGCGATCCGCGGGGAGGACACCGCGATCGACGACGCCCTCGCCCGCATCGCGGAGCGCGTCGAGGTCACCGAGCTCGCCGAAGAGGAGGCGCGCTGATGGATCGTCTGAACGAACTGTGGCCCGAGCTGTGGAAGGCCGCGCTCGAGACCCTGTACATGACGACGTTCGCCCTCGTGCTCGGCGGCATCCTCGGACTCGCGATCGGTGTCATCCTCTATGTCACGCGCCCGGGCGGGCTCGCGCAGAACAAGCCCGTCGCCTTCATCGCGAATCTGGGCGTGAACTTCTTCCGCCCGATCCCGTTCGTGCTGTTCGTGGCCGTCGCACAGCCGCTCGCGCGCGTCGTGGTCGGCACGGGCATCGGCACGACGGCGGGTGCGTTCATGATCGCCCTCGCCGCCGCCTTCGCGATCGGCCGCATCGTCGAGCAGCACCTGGTGTCGGTGCCACCGGGGGTGATCGAGGCGGCCCGGTCGATGGGCGCCGGTCCCTGGCGAATCCTGTTCACGGTCGCCATCCCCGAGTCGCTCGGACCGCTCATCCTCGGCTACACGTTCATCGTCGTGGCCCTCATCGACATGACCGCGATGGCCGGTCTGATCGGCGGTGGCGGTCTCGGCGCCTTCGCGCAGATCTACGGCTTCCGGCAGTTCGAGCCCGTGGTCATGTGGGTGGCGATCGTGCTGATCGTGGTGTTCGTGCATCTCGTGCAGATGCTCGGCACGCGCCTGGCCCGCAGGATCATGCGCCGCTGACTCAGGATTCGCCGACGGGCGCTTCCTGCAGCGTGCGCCGGGTGGTGAAGACCCGGTCGGCGCCGCTCAGCGGATCGACGAAGCGGAGTTCGCGCGCGAGCAGCTGCAGCGGGCGGGTGAAGTCGTCGGGCCCGTCCGCGAGCAGCTCGGGGTAGAAGCGGTCGTTCAGGATGCCGATGCCGAGGCCGGCGAGATGCACGCGCAGCTGGTGCATCTTGCCGCTGTGCGGCCGGAGCAGGGTGTGCACGACGCGGTCGTCGCGGCCGATCAGCTCGACCAGGGTCTCCGAGTTCGGCTCCGCGGTGTCGTCGACCTGCACCCGCACCTGGGCGCGCAGCTTCACGATGTTGGTGCGGTAGACGACGGGGAATGCCGGGAGGGCGCCGTCTTCGGGCATGGCCGACACCGCCTCGTAGGTCTTCTGCACCTGCCGCTTCTCGAACATCAGCTGGTAGGCGCCGCGCGTCGCCGGGCGGGTCGAGAACATCAGCAGACCGGCGGTCGCCCGGTCGAGGCGATGGATCGGTGCGAGCTCGGGGATGTCGAGCAGGTTGCGCAACCGCACCAGCGCGGAGTTCTGCAGGAACTTGCCGCCTGGGGTGGTGGGCAGGAAGTGCGGCTTGTCGACGACGACCAGGTGATCGTCCTGGTGCAGGATCTCGATCTCGAACGGGATCCGCGTCTCGGCCGGTGGCTCGCGGTAGTACCAGACGAACTCGACGCTGCCGAGCGGAGCGTCGCGGGGGACCGCGGATCCGTCGCTCGTGACGATGTCGCCGCGGTCGAAGCGCTCGAGCAGACGTTCGGGCTCGAGGTGGAAGAAGCGCTCCACCATGAACGAGGAGACGGTCGGCCACGGCCCGGCGAGCGGCACGTGCAGTCGTGTCGCTCCCACACCGTCCCGCATCGGGAGGGGAGAGGGCATGCCCATCAGGCGAGACTCATCAGGTGTCGAAGCTCAGGCTGAGCTTGCGCAGCAGGCCCGCCAGGCGGTCGCGGTCCGAGCGGGTGAGGGCGCGCAGCAGCTCCGCCTCGACGTCGACGAGCCGCGTGATGGCGGCGTCCACGCGCATGCGGCCGTCGTCGGTGAGCGTCACCAGCACGCTGCGGCCGTCCCCGGGGTCGGCCTCGCGGCGCACGAAGCGGCGGCCGACGAGCCGGTCGATGCGGTTGGTCATGGTGCCGCTCGACACCAGCGTCTGCTGCAGCAGCTGCTTGGGGGAGAGCTGGAACGGCGACCCCGCCCGGCGCAGCGCCGACAGCACGTCCCACTCCCAGTGCTCCAGGTCGCTGCGGCGGAACACGTCACGGCGGGCGCGGTCGAGGTGCCGCGAGAGGCGGTCCATCCGCGACAGCACCTCGAGGGGGGAGAAGTCGAGGTCGGGTCGCTGCGTGTTCCACGCGCCGACGATCCGGTCGACCTCATCCACCTCGCTCATCCGCTCATTATCGCGTGCCGGAGGCCACCGCGACGGACGCCGCGGGCAGATCGAGCGTCATGAACGTGCTGTGCGGGTCCGCGGGGTAGCTGCCGAAGGGACCGCACTCGCGGAAACCCGCACCGGCGTACAGGGCGCGTGCCGGGACGAAGAACTCCGCGCTCCCGGTCTCGAGCGAGATGCGGCGCACATCGCGTGCCTGCGCATCGGCGAGGAGGAAGGTGAGCATCGCCCGTCCGAGGCCTCGTCCCCGCTGCGCCGGGTCGGTGCGCATGGACTTGAGCTCTTCGTGGCCGTCCTCGACGCCCACCAGGGCGCCGGTGGCGACAGGTCGGCCGTCGAGGTACCCCGCGAACAGGCGGATCTCGGGGGCGAGCAGGCGCTCGAAGTCCAGAGCGTGTCTGCTCTCGGCGGGCGCGGTCGGCTCCAACTCCGCGTGATGCGCGGACAGGAACGCGGCCACGGCGGGGTCGGCCGTCTCGACGCGGGTGATCAGGATGCTCATCACGCCAGCATCGCAGGGTCGTGTTTCGGACGGATGACGGACGGCGGGGTCAGCGGATCAGGGGGCGGGACATGGCAGACTTGATCACTGCGGCCCCTCGTGGGGGTCGCGGTCCGCCGTGGTGTAATGGCAGCACGACAGCCTTTGGAGCTGTGAGGTCTAGGTTCGAGTCCTGGCGGCGGAGCATGACTGGGAACAATCTCGCCATCATCGTCCTTGCCGCAGGGCAGGGAACCCGCATGAAGTCGCGGCTGCCGAAGGTGCTGCACCCCATCGGCGGTCGCCCACTGGTGGGGCACGTGCTGACCACGGCGGGGCGCCTGCACGCGGCGCACGTCGAGGTGGTCGTTCGGCACGAGCGCGACCAGGTCGTCGCCGCACTCACCGAGGACTATCCGGACGCGGTGTTCGTCGATCAGGACGACATCCCCGGAACCGGTCGTGCGGTGCAGGTGGCCGTCGACGCGCTCCCCGCCGACTTTGACGGCGACGTGCTCGTGCTCTCGGGTGACTGCCCGCTGGCCGACGTGGACACCCTCTCCGCCTTCCTCGCCGAGCATCGGGCCTCCGGTGCTCCGGCGACCCTCATGACGGCTCTCGTCGACGACCCGAACGGCTACGGGCGCGTGCTGCGCGATGCCGACGGCGGCGTCGACCGCATCGTGGAGCAGAAGGACGCCACCCCCGAGGAGGCGGCCGTCCGCGAGATCAACGCCGGGATGTACGTGTTCCGCGCCTCCACCCTGCGCGCCTACCTGCCCCGCGTCGGCGTCGACAACGCGCAGGGCGAGATGTACCTGACCGATGTCCCCGGGCTGCTCCGTCGCGACGGCGACCGGGTGGCGGCATCCATCGTCTCCGACGTCTCGGTGACCTTCGGAGTGAACGACCGCGCCCAGCTGGCGGAGGTTGGTCGACTGCTCAACCAGCGCATCGTGCGCCGGTGGCAGCTGGCGGGCGTCACGGTGATCGACCCGGCCACGACCTGGATCGACGACGATGCCGTGCTCTCGCCGGATGTGACGATCCTGCCGAACACGCAGATCCTGCGCGCCACGGTCATCGCCTCCGGCGCCCTGATCGGTCCCGACACGACACTGGTCGACTGCGAGGTGGGGGAGGACGCCGTCGTGCGTCGGACCGACGCCACACTCGCCGTGATCGGCGCGGAGGCCACCGTCGGTCCGTTCTCGTACCTGCGCGCCGGCACGGTGCTGGGGACCAAGGGAAAGATCGGCGCCTACGTCGAGACGAAGAACGCGGAGATCGGCGAGGGCAGCAAGGTCCCGCACCTGTCGTACGTCGGCGACGCCACGATCGGTCGTGGCGTGAACCTCGGTGCGAGCACCATCACCGCGAACTACGACGACGTGAACAAGCACCGCACGGAGATCGGCGACGAGGTGCACACCGGGTCGCACACGGTGCTCGTCGCGCCCGTTAGGCTGGGAGCCGGTGCGAAGACCGGTGCAGGCGCCGTCGTCCGCAAGGACGTCCCCGCCGGCGCTCTGGCCATGAGCGTCGCCCCCCAGCGCAACATCGAAGGCTGGGTCGAGAAGAACAGAGCAGGCACGGGCGCGGCGGATGCTGCGTCCCGCGAGAATTCGGCGGAATAGGCGGAGCATGGCGCGCAAGAAGAAGACGGTCGATCTGGATCGCGACAACGGTGTGGCGCCCGGGATCATCGCGAAGACCAAGAAGCGGCTCGTCGTCGCCGGCGGTCGCTCGCACCCGGAGCTGACCGCGGCCGTCGCCGCGGCCCTCGGCACCGAGATCGCTCCGGTCGAGCACCGCACGTTCGCGTCCGGAGAGATCTACGCGCGCTTCGAGGTCTCGATCCGCGGTGTCGACCTCTTCCTCATCCAGACGTTCGGCGAGCCGGTCAACGAGTGGCTCATGGAGACGCTCATCATGATCGACGCCGCCAAGCGCGCGTCGGCCAAGCGCATCACCGTCGTCGCGCCGTACTATCCCTATTCGCGCCAGGACAAGAAGGGCCGCGGCCGCGAGCCGATCAGCGCCCGTCTCGTCGCCGACCTGCTGAAGACCGCCGGCGCCGATCGCGTCATGAGCGTCGACCTGCACGCGGCGCAGATCCAGGGTTTCTTCGACGGTCCGGTCGACCACCTGTTCGCCAAGCCGGTGCTCCTCGACTACTTCGAGCGCACGCTCTCCCCGGAGGACCGCGAGATCCTCACCGTCGTCTCGCCGGACATGGGTCGCGTCCGCGTCGCCGACACGTGGTCCGACAGCCTCGGCGCCCCGCTCGCGATCATCCACAAGCGCCGCGACCCGAAGGTGGCCAACCAGGTCTCGGTGCACGAGATCGTCGGCGCGGTCGACGGTCGCACCTGCCTCCTCGTCGACGACATGATCGACACGGGCGGCACGATCGTCAAGGCCGCGCAGGCGCTCAAGGCCAACGGGGCGCACCGCGTCATCGTCGCCGCGACCCATGCGATCTTCAGCGACCCGGCATCGGAGCGGCTGCAGGACTCGTCGATCGACGAGGTCGTCATCACCGACACGATCCCGCTCACGGAGTCGCGTCGCTGGGACAAGCTCACGATCCTCCCGATCGCGCCGCTGCTCGCCCGTGCCATCCACGAGGTCTTCGAAGACGGCTCCGTCACGAGCATGTTCGGCGGCGACGCGTAACGCATCGACACGGCACAGGTGGCGCATAGCCGTGCCTCTTACGGTCGAAGAGTCGGCGAGCACGTCGACAGACACCGAGCCGGGAGGACCAGCATGATCCGCACGACCGTACCGACCTCTGTCCGTAAAGGCTCCGCGCTCCTCGGGATCGCGGGACTCTTCGTGCTCGCCGGGTGCTCCGGCACGGCCGACGCCGAGACCCCGGCCGACGGAGGCAGCACGCCGAGCACCGGTTCCTCGTCCGAGTCCTCGGGCGGCGACGCCACCGGCACCTATGCCGACGGCACCTACACCGCCGAGGGCTCGTACCAGACGCCCGAGACGGTCGAGAAGATCTCCGTGACCCTCACCCTCGCCGACGGCATCGTGACCGACGTCGAGGTCACGGGCGACCCGCAGGCTCCCGAGAGCAAGCAGTACCAGGGCCAGTTCATCGAGGGCATCGCCGACGAGGTCGACGGCAAGGCGATCGACGATCTGAACGTCAGCCGTGTGGCGGGCTCGTCGCTCACCAGCGGCGGGTTCAACCAGGCCGTCGAGGCCATCAAGGAGCAGGCCGCCTCCTAGGCGCCTGAGGCCGTATGGCGAGCTGGCGCTTCGAGGCCATCGGAACGCACTGGGAGATCGAGACCACCGAGCCGCTGACAGATGCCGCGCGGCGCGCTGTCGATGCCGAGATCGAGCGGTTCGATCGGGAATGGTCGCGCTTCCGGGCGGATTCCGACGTCACCCGTCTCGGTCATATAGGCGGATCGTTCGCCTCGCGGGATGCCGGGGCGATGCTCGATGCGTACCGGGAGCTCTCCGTGGCGACGGACGGCGCGGTGAATCCGTTGGTGGCCGACAGCCTCGCCGCGCTCGGCTATGACGCCGACTACTCGCTTGCGGCGGGCGATCCGGTGCCGACGCTCGCCACGTGGGAGCAGACCGTGTCGTGGTCGTCGAGCGAGGTCGCGGTATCCGCGCCGGCGCTGCTCGACGTAGGGGCGCTCGGCAAGGGACGCCTGGTCGATCGGGTGACGGATATCCTCGCGGAGGTGCCAGGAGATCTCGTCGTGGACGCCGGTGGTGACATCCGGGTGCGCGGTGCCGGCGTGCGCATCGGTCTGGAGCATCCGTATGATCCGCGGAAAGCGATCGGCGTCGTCGAGGTGCGGGATCAGGCGCTGTGCGCCTCGGCGATCAACCGGCGGGCCTGGGGGAGTGGACTGCACCACGTTCTGGATGCCCGCACCGGGCTCCCCGTGCGCACGTGGGCGGCGACCTGGGCGCTCGCGCCGGAGGCCATGACGGCTGATGCGATCGCCACCGCGCTGTTCTTCGACGGCGGCCCCGCGCTGGCCGATGCGTGGGGTGTGGAATGGGTGCGTATGAGCACCGACGGACGGGTGCAGCGCTCACCCGAATGCCCGGCCGGGCTGTTCCTCGCGGGCGGAAAGCCGCGCCCCGCCGCACAGAACTAGGGAAGAGTGGAGACCGTGATCACCTCATTCGCCGCCGCACGCCAACGGGTCCTCGCGGTCCTGGGCTCACTGTCGATGTATCGCCTGGTGCTGTTCGCGCTCATCGCCCTGGCGGCCATCGCCTTCGTGCTGTCGCTGTTCGGCGTGATCGTCTCGCCGACACCGCTCGAGCTCGTCGTCTCGTTCCTCGTGCTGGCGATCGTCATCTCGGCGGTCGACGCCGTGGCGCAGCGCATCCTGCGGCTGCCGTGGCGCATCGAGTCGTCGCTCGTGACGGCGCTGATCCTGCTGTTCGTGCTGCGTCCCGGTGTCGAGCCGGCCGCGCTGCTCGGACTCGCGATCGCCGGTGCCGTGGCGAGCGTGTCGAAGTACCTGATCGCCTGGCGTGGCCGGCACATCTTCAACCCGGCCGCGTTCGGTGCGGCCGTGGTCTCGATCCTCGGCGCATTCGGCGCCTTCGACTGGCTGGGCACCTCGTCGTCCTGGTGGGTCGGCACGCCGGTGCTGACGATCCCGGTGGCACTCCTCGGGCTCGCGGTGCTGTGGCGCACCGAGAAGGTGCGCGTGGTGCTGGTGTTCCTCGTCATCGCGGTCGCCACCTCCGTGGTGCGGCAGGCCGTGCAGGCCGCGCAGTTCGACATCGCCTTCGACGTCGTCACGGCCCTGCAGTTCGCCGTGCTGCAGTCGCCGTTCCTGTTCCTCGGCGCTTTCATGCTCTCCGAGCCGCTCACGCTCCCGCCGCGTCGCCGGCAGCAGCTGGTCGTCGCGGCCGTCGTGGGTGTGCTGGCCGGATGGCCGATCTCGGTGGCGGGGCTGTTCACGCTCGGCCAGGAGCGCGCGCTGCTGATCGGGAACCTGGTGGCGTTCGCCTTCGCGCTGCGCGGATCGGTGCGCCTCGTGCTGGAACGGCGCGCGTTCGTCACCCCGACCGCTCAGGAGCTCACCTTCCGTGCCAAGGGGCGGGTGCGGTTCCTGCCCGGCCAGTACCTCGAACTCGACGTACCGCACCACCGCCCCGATGCGCGCGGCACCCGTCGGGAGTTCAGCATCGTGTCGGCCCCGGCCGACCTGCCGACCCTGCGCATCGCGTACAAGAACGGCGACCAGAAGCATCCGTCCAGCTACAAGCGCGCCCTCGCGGCTGCGGAGCCGGGCGCCACGTTCGCGGTCACCGGCACCTGGGGAGACTTCATCCTGCCCCGCGGCGAGCAGCCCGTGCTGATGGTCGCCGCCGGCATCGGTGTGACGCCGTTCGTGTCCCAGTTGCGACAACTGCAGGCGACAGGTGAGCAGCGCGACGTCGTGCTCGTCTACGTGGCATCCGAGGCCGCCGAGCTGGCGTTCCGCGACGAGCTCGCGGCGACGGGGGTGCGCACGATCGTGTTCACCCGTGACGAGCCGGTCGACCTTCCTCCGTACTGGAGCTGGGCGCAGGGTGCGCGTCTGGATGCGCAGACCCTCGAGCGCACGGTTGCCGACCTCGCCGCGCGGCATGCCTTCGTCTCGGGCCCGCCGCGGCTGATCGCCGACCTCGCCCCCGCGCTGCAGAAGGCCCGCACGCTCACGACCGACGCCTTCGCCGGCTACTGACCCCGCCCCCGCCCCGCCCCGCGGTCCGCCCCGCCCGCCCCCGCCCGCTCGACCCCGCCCGCCCCCACCCGCGTGCACTTGTCGGGAGCTCGGGCGGATGTCGGGTGTTCTGGCGGCGATTCGCCCGACAGCCGGCCGAACTCCCGACGAATGCACGGCTGGACCGCTCCTGCACACTGGCCTGGCAAATCGAGTTGGCCACCGCGTCCGGTCCCTTGGTCCCGGAGACTCGCGTCGAAGGCGCAGGATCGACGGATGCTCAGTGCTGCTTTCCTCACCGCCCAGCATGGCGGAGTCGTTCGGGGCACCCTGCTCCAGAAGTACGGCGTCACCCGTCGGATGCGGGCGGACGCGGTGCGCGCCGGCGCACTTCATCGGGTGAGGACGGGGGTGTTCGCCGTGCCCGGCGTGGATGCCGGCCTGATCGAGGCCGCGGCGCACGGGGGTGCGCTCACCTGTCGTCACGCACTGCGATTGCACGGCGTGTGGTGTCTCGAAGAAGAGGGGCCTGTTCACGTGTGGCTCGGGGGGAAGGGGCGAGCACACCACACCGAATGCACGTGTGTGGTGCACCACGACGCGGGGCGTGCCGGCGTCGGACTCGCGCCGCTCGAAGAGGTGCTGGTCCACGTGTACCGGTGCGCCGGCGACGAGACGTTCTTCGCCGCGCCTGAATCCGCTCTCACGCAGCGCAGCATCACGGCCGCCGCCCGTCGCCGCATTCGTGGCCGGTTGCCGATGCGCGCCCACTGGCTCGTCGATCTGGCGAGGTCCGATGCTGACAGCGGGTTGGAATCGCTGCTCAGGCTGCGTCTGCATCTGCGCGGTATCACGCTGGACTGTCAGGTGCGCATCCCGACCGTCGGGCGAGTCGACTTCGTGCTCGATGGGCGACTCATCCTCGAAGCGGACGGGAAGGCCAACCACGCGGGCCCTTCGCAGCGTCATCGGGACCTGGTGCGCGACGCCGCCGCCTCGGTGCTCGGTTACGAGACGCTGCGCTTCGACTACGCGCAGATCGTGCACGCCTGGCCCACGGTCGAAGCAGCAGTGGTCGCGGCTATCGTCCGCCTGCGCGGACGCGGTTGACCGCCTCACGTACCCCATCGCACGGACGCGGCACTGCCGTCGATCGGCCCGCCGATGATGCACGCCCGTGGACGTGGCCACCTGTCGGGAGTGCGAACGGTTGTCGGGAGGAACCGGCCCACGACGCCCGCTCCGCGTGCATCCTCCCGACACCTGTGCGGGTGCGGCTGCGGGGGCGGGAGCGGGGTCAGGCGTCGTCGGCGTTCGCGTCGGCCGTCGGGTTGACCGGGAGCCGCACCGTGAACGTCGTGTCGCCGGGCTGGCTCGACGCCGTGATGAAACCGTGGTGGCCCTCGACGATGGCCTTCACGATCGCCAGGCCGAGACCGGTACCGCCGGTCTGACGGGCACGGGAGCTGTCGCCGCGGGCGAACCGGGCGAACAGTTCGTCGCGGATCGCGGGGTCGATGCCGGGGCCGTCGTCGTGCACCCGCAGCACGGCGTCGTCGCCCTCGCGAGCCACGCTCAGCGTGATGGTCGTGCCGGCGGGGGTGTGCGTGCGCGCGTTCGCGAGCAGGTTCGCGACCACCTGGTGCATCCGCCCCGCGTCGCCGATGATCGTGACGGGCTCCTCGGGCACCTCGATGTTCCAGTGGTGGTCGACCGCCGTCGGGCGGGCGTCCGAGAGTCCTTCCAGTGCGAGCTGCGTGAGATCGACCGTGCCGTACACGAGCTCGCGGCCCTCGTCGAGCCGCGCCAGCAGGAGCAGGTCCTCGACGAGGCGGGTCATCCGCAGCGATTGCGCCTGGATGCGCTCCAGCGACGTGGTCGTGCTCTCGATGACCTCGGGACGTTGATCCTGGGCACTCGTCTGGTGGAGCGCGCGCAGCGACAGCTCGGAGTAGCCGCGGATGGAGGCGAGAGGCGTGCGCAGCTCATGGCTGGCGTCGGCGACGAACCGCCGCATCCGCTCCTCGTTCTTCTGGCGCGACGCGAGCGAGGTGTTGACGTGGTCGAGGAGCTTGTTGAGCGACGCTCCCACGAGTCCGGTCTCGGTGCGGGGATCGGCCTCGGACGCCGGTACCCGCTCGGTGATGGTCACCTCGCCCCGGTCGAGCTGCTGGTTCGCGACCCTGGTCGCCGTCGTCGCGACCGCCCGGAGCGGGCGCAGGCTCACGCGGATGGTGATCGCCGTGGTGAGGGCGAGCAGGATCAGACCGCCGAGTGTGGCCAACACGATCACGGTGAGCAGCTGTGTGAGCTGATTCTGGATCTCATCGCGGGGGAGCCCGGTCACGACGACGACACCGTTTCCGGTGGACAGGGCCATGAGGCGGTACGAACCCAGGTCGGTCAGGGTGACCGTGGCGGTGGAGACGCCGTTGAGCGCGATGCCCACCTCGGCCATCTGTGCGGAGGTGAGCGCCCGCAGGGATCCGGTGAGCTCGTCGCCGGAGTTGTCGGTGACGAGCACTCCGCTCGCACCCGATACCGGGTTCGCCACCGCGAACAGCAGTCCTGCGGGTGCTCCAGACGGTCCCGCCAGTACGTTCTGCGCGGTGGCCGACGAGGGAGCGAACTGCTCGGTGCGCCCCGCGAGAGCGTGCGCGAGGTTGCCGAGCTTCTGGTCGAGCTGATCCTCGAGCGTCCGTCCCAGTGTCGCGCTGGTGATCACGGCGACGATGATGAGGATCAGCGATACGAAGCCGATCACGGCGGTCATCAGCCGTGTCTGCAGGCTCATCGGCCGTCTCATCATCGTCGGGGAGGTCACTGCTGGGGGGCCTTGATCATGTAGCCCACGCCGCGCACGGTGTGCAGCAGCGGCGTGCGCCCCGCGTCGATCTTCTTGCGGAGGTACGAGATGTACAACTCGACGACGGACGACTTGCCGCCGAAGTCGTAGCTCCACACGCGGTCGAGGATCTGCGCCTTCGACAGCACGCGTCGCTCGTTGCGCATGAGGTAGCGCAGCAGCTCGAACTCCGTCGCGGTGAGCTCGATCTCGATGCCGTCGCGGACGACCTCGTGGCTGTCCTCGTTGAGGGTGAGGTCGGCGACGCGCAGGATCGACTGGCCGTCGTCGGCGGTGGCGTGCCCGGTGCGGCGGATGATCGCACGCAGCCGCGCGATCACCTCCTCCAGGCTGAAGGGTTTGGTGACGTAGTCGTCGCCGCCCGCGGTGAGACCGGCGACGCGGTCGCCCACCGCATCCTTGGCGGTGAGGAACAGCACGGGCACGAGGTTCCCGGACTCGCGGAGCCGCTTGAGCACGGACATGCCGTCGAGGTCGGGCATCATGATGTCGAGCACGAGGGCATCGGGCTCGAACTCGCGCGCGACTTGGAGCGCCTCCATGCCGGAGGAGGCCGTGCGGACCTCCCAGCCCTCCATGCGCAGCGCCATGGCGAGCAGGTCGGTGAGCATCTGCTCGTCGTCGACGGCGAGGATGCGCAGGGGGGAGCCGTCGGGGCGGCGCAGTTCGGGCAGGTCGCTGGTCATGCGTCTATTCTGCGGAATCTCCTATGCGATTTCTATGGAGATCGCTATGCGTTGTCTGGGAGCTCAGTCGTTCTTCGGGGAGGGCGAGGAAGTCGATGTCGGCCTGCACGGCGAGGCGGTCCGCTTCCTCGCCGGTCGGTGCGCCGAGGTGACCGTTCGCGCGCACGGTCAGACGCCGAGGGCCGGCGAGTGCGTGATAGACCGCGAACTGTCCGCGCGGATCGACCGCGGGATCGAGCACAGCGGCGCTGACGTGCACGGGGAGGCGGAGGCGACGGGCGGCCGACGCGGCGTCGAAGTAGCCGAGCACGCGCCGGTGCTCCGGGTGGCTTTGCAGGTGCGCGCGCACCGCCTCACCGCTGCCCGTGCAGCGCCGGCTGAGACGCACGTCGTGGTTCCCGAAGCTCGGCACGTCCAGCGATGCCCGCCGGAACCGCACGTCCCAGGCGAGCGCCATCGCGCCGATGCCCCCGCCGAAGCTGGATCCGCTGTAGTCGAGCGCTCGCGCGGCCGCCGGAGCCGCGTCGAGAAGCACGGTCGCCGCGCGCCAGAGGTCGGCCGCGCTGAAGCGATGCGCGTAGGTCGCGGGGTGCGCGATCCCCGCCAGCACATGTTCGTCGGGGGATGCCGGGAACCGACTGGCCACGCCAGGGCCGATTCCCGGCGCGCAGGGGAAGATCGCCGCCGTGTCGGGCGGGACGCGGTCGAGGTCCGGTCCGGTGCGGCCGCCGTAGCCGTGCCCGACGACGAGTCCGCGGCGCACGGCATCCGGGTCATGCGGCAGCATCATCCACGCCGCCGCGGGTTCGCCGGCCGAGGAGTCGAAGCGGAGTTCGGTCACGCGGTGCGTCGCCGTCGGCGGCTCCTCGCGCATCGACGCCCACTCGACCGGACCGCTGCCGAACTCCCGGAACGTCCCGCGCCAGAAGTCGTCGAAGTCGTGCGGCTCCGCGGGGGCGGCGGGAGCGACGAGGAGCGCGCTGAGCGGATACTCGGTCATCTCCTCGGGCAGCTCGTGGGTCATGGCGGGCGTCCTCTCGAGTGGGGGCACGGCACCCTCGACGCTACTCGCGTCGTCATCCATAGGGTTCTCATCAACCGTCCCTCGAACCCGCAAATGTGCGATTCCTACCGTCGTCATCAGCCCCGCGATGGCCGCGGCGGAAGGAGAGACATGTACGGACGATATCTGCGGCGCGAGCTCGCCGGACGGAAGAAGCAGACCACGATCGTGGCGATCGGCCTGGCGATCGCGATCGGGCTCGTGATCGTCGTGAACGCCCTCACTGCCGGGGTGCGGGATGCGCAGGCGCAGGCTCTCGAATCCGTGTACGGCGTCGGCACCGACCTCACGGTCACGGGTGCGATCGCCGAGCCGGGCTCCGGCGGCGGACCGCGGTTCGACTTCGATGCGGATGCCGGAACGACCGACGGTGACACGACGACCCTCAGTCAGTCGATGCTGCGGACCGACTTCATGCGCGGCACGCTCGACGCGTCGGTGCTCGACACGGTCGCGTCGACGAAGGGTGTCGCCGCCGCATCCGGGGCGCTGAGCCTGACCAACTCCACCTTCTCCGGCGAGCTGCCCAGCGGCGGACTCTCTCAGGGCGGCGGTCAGGGCGACACGCAGGGCGCGGCTCCCGAGGAGGGGCAGGTGCCGCCGGACGGCGGGCAGGGTGGCGGCTCCTTCGGGGTCGACTCGTTCTCGGTGCTGGGCATCGACCCGGCTGCCGACGCGATCGGTCCCCTCGCCTCGGCCGAGGTCAGCGACGGGCGCGGCTTCGACGCCGACGACAGCGGGGCCCTCGTCGCGCTGGTCGACAGCACCTACGCCACGACGAACGACATCGCCGTGGGTGACACGATCGACGTCGCCGGCTCCGATGTCGAGGTGGTCGGCATCCTCGCGTCCACCTCGGACGCGGCCGACACCGCGGCGAACGTCTACCTCCCCCTGGACACGGCGCAGACGCTCGCGGGTGTGGACGACGTGATCTCCACGGTCTACGTGCAGGCGGACTCCGCCGCATCCATCGACTCCGTGCAGGCGGCGCTCGCCGACGCCCTGCCGGACGCCACGGTCACCTCGCAGTCGGAGCTCGCCTCGACCGTCTCGGGCTCGCTCTCCAGTGCGACCTCCCTCATCACGAACCTCGGCACGTGGCTGTCGATCATCGTGCTCGCTGTCGCCGTCCTGCTCGCGGTGCTGTTGACGCTCTCGGGCGTGGGACGCCGCACCCGGGAGTTCGGGACGCTGAAGGCACTCGGATGGTCGAACGGCCGAGTGGTGCGTCAGGTCGCGGGCGAATCGATGGTGCAGGGGCTGATCGGCGGCGCGGTGGGTCTCGTGCTCGGGATCGGCGGCATCGTGCTGATCAACATCCTGAAGCCGACGGTCTCCGCCGCGGCGTCCGGCCGGCCGGAGGGGCCCGGTGGCATGGGCGCGGGGCCGACCGGTGGCGGCGGGGGTGGGATGTTCTCCACGCAGACCGCGGCCGACATCGTGCTGCAGGCGCCGTTCACCCCGTGGGTGCTCGTCGCGGCCGTCGGGCTCGCAGTCCTCGGCGGGCTCATCGCCGGTGCGTTCGGCGGATGGCGTGCCGCACGCCTGAGCCCGGCGGAAGCGCTGCGGTCGGTGGCGTGATCGCCATGACCTCGATCCGCTGCACACAACACCTCACCTCGACGACAAGGAGAACGACATGACCATCGCAGACCTCGCACCGACGGCGCCGCAGCGCGATGAGAGCGCGCCGATCTACCGCGCAACGGGCATCACCCGCACCTATACGCAGAAGGGGCGCATCGTGAAGGCGCTCACTGGCGTGGATCTGGAGATCATGCCCGGGGAGTTCGTCACCATCCAGGGGCCGACGGGGGGAGGGAAATCGACTCTGCTGCAGCTGCTCGGCGCCCTGGACTCGCCGTCGTCGGGTTCGCTGCTCCTCGACGGCAGGGAGTTGTCGTCGGCCTCGCCGCAGGAGCTCGGTCGCATCCGTGCGCAGGAGATCGGCTTCGTCTTCCAGGGCTTCAACCTGATCCCCACGCTCACGGCCTCGGAGAACATCGACATGGCGTTGGAACCCCTGGGCCTCGACGCGGCGGAGCGGCGCACGCGGGTCGCGGGAGCGCTCGCCCACGTCGGTCTCGACGATCGCGGCAACCACCTGCCCACGGAGCTGTCCGGAGGACAGCAGCAGCGCGTCGCGATCGCGCGGGCCATCGTCAAGCGGCCGCGGGTGCTCCTCGCGGACGAGCCCACCGGCAACCTCGACGAGAGCATGCGCGACGAGATCCTCGATCTGCTCCAGTCGCTGTGCGCGGAGGGGATCACGATGATCGTCGTGACCCACGATTCCGCGGTGGCACGGCGCGCGACCCGTCGCCTGCGCCTCGCGAAGGGCACCGTGCAGGACATCACGAAGTAGGGGAATGACGAAAGGGCCCGGCAGGATGCCGGGCCCTTTCGTCGTTGCACGACGTTGCGTCTCAGGACGCGATCAGTGCGTGTCCTCGGCCTCGATCTCGGTGCGGTCGCCCGACCACAGCGTGTGGAAGGTGCCTTCCTTGTCGATGCGCTTGTAGGTGTGCGCGCCGAAGAAGTCGCGCTGGCCCTGCACGAGGGCGGCCGGCAGACGGTCGGCGCGGATGCCGTCGTAGTACGACAGCGACGACGAGAACGCCGGGGCCGGGATGCCGGTCTGGGCGGCCGTGACCACGACACGGCGCCACGAGGCCTGGCCGCGGGTGAGCGCCTCCGCGAAGTACGGGGCGGTCATCAGCACGGGCAGATCGGGCGTCTCGGCGTAGGCGTCGGCGATGCGGTTCAGGAACTGCGCGCGGATGATGCAGCCGCCGCGCCAGATCTTCGAGATCGCACCCAGGTCGATGTTCCAGCCGTACTCGGCCGCACCGGCGCGGATCTCGTCGAAGCCCTGCGAGTAGGCGACGATCTTCGAGGCGTACAGCGCGAGGCGCACGTCTTCGATGAACGCGGCCTCATCCGAGACCACGAACTCCTCGTCGGGGCCCGGGAGGGCCGCGGCGACCGCGCGCTGCTCGGGGTGCGAGGAGAGCGAACGGGCGAACGTGGCCTCCGCGATGCCCGAGACCGGCACACCCAACGACAGGGCGGTCTGCACGGTCCAGGCGCCGGTGCCCTTGGCCCCGGCCTGGTCGAGGATCACGTCGACGAGCGGCTTGCCGGTCTCGGCATCCACCTGGCGGAGCACCTCGGCGGTGATCTCGATGAGGTACGACTCCAGCTCGCCCTTGTTCCACTCGGCGAAGATCTCGGCGATCTCGGCGGGGGACTTGCCAGTGCCGCGACGGATCAGGTCGTAGGCCTCGGCGATCAGCTGCATGTCGGCGTACTCGATGCCGTTGTGCACCATCTTCACGAAGTGCCCGGCGCCGTCGTGGCCCACGTGGGTCACGCAGGGCTCGCCCTCGGCGACCGCGGCGATGGACTTCAGGATCGGGCCGAGCGTGACCCACGACTCGTCCGATCCGCCGGGCATGATCGAGGGGCCGGTGAGGGCGCCCTCCTCGCCACCGGAGATCCCGGCGCCGACGAAGTTGATGCCCGTCTCCCGGACCGCCTTCTCGCGGCGGATGGTGTCGGGGAAGTAGGCGTTGCCGCCGTCGACGATGATGTCGCCGGGCTCGAAGACCTCGACCAGCGAGTCGATCACGGCATCGGTCGGGCCGCCGGCCTTCACCATGATGATCGCGGTGCGCGGCTTCTGCAGGCTGTCCGCGAACTCCTGGTACGTGTGGGCCGGCACGAACCCGGCCTCGGGGTGCTCGTCGAGGAGCGTCTGGGTCTTCTCGTAGCTGCGGTTGAAGATCGCCACCGTGTTGCCCTCGCGGCTGGCGAGGTTGCGGGCGAGGTTCGACCCCATGACGGCGAGTCCGACGACTCCGATGTTCGCTGATGCTTCGGGCACGGAAGGCTCCTCGATCGTGAAGAAGGGATGCGTTCAGAGTATCGCTGTGCGGCGGGTCGGCGCGCATCCGTGACAGGGAATGCCGTGGGCGGCGGTTCCGTGCGCGGTGGGCGGGCGGGACGTGTCCTCTACGCTGGTCGGGTCGGGTGTTGTGCGCGGAGGAGGCCGGTGTGACCAGGACCGAGAGCAGGATGCGGGCGGTCGTGACCGTGCCGCTCTCCGAGGAGCACTGTCGGCTCATCGAAGAGCGGGAACCTCGGCTGGAGGTCGTCCGCGATCATGCGCTCGTGCCGCCGATGCGCGGTCCCGCCGACTGGTCGGGCGACCCCGAATTCGTGCGCACCCCGCAGCAGCAGGCCGCGTTCGATGAGATGGTCGACTCCGCCGATGCGCTGTTCGGCATCCCGGATGTGGATGCGGCGGCACTCGCCCGCACGGTCAGGGCGAATCCCCGGCTGCGCTGGGTGATGACGACGGCGGCCGGCGGCGGCAGCACGATCAAGGCCGCAGACCTCGATCGGTCCGACCTCGATCGGATCGTCTTCACGACCAGCGCCGGCGTGCACGGCGGGACGCTCGCGGAGTTCGCCGTGTTCGGCGTGCTCGCGGGGGCCAAGGGGCTGCCGCGCCTCCTCGCCGACCAGCGGGGCCGGGTCTGGCCGGATCGCTGGGAGATGCGCCAGGTCGACGAGATGACCGTGCTGATCGTCGGGCTCGGCGGCATCGGCACGGAGTGCGCCCGGCGCTTCCACGCGCTCGGCGCCCGCGTGTGGGGGACGACGCGTTCGGGTCAGCCGGTCGACGGCGTGGATCGTCTGGTGCCGCTCGACGAGCTGACGGATGCCGTGCGCGAGGTCGACGCGATCGTGATCACGCTTCCCGGAACCGCGCAGACGCACCATCTGTTCGGTGCCGATGTGCTGGCTGCGGTGCGCCCTGGTGCGATCCTCGCCAATGTGGGTCGAGGCACTGTGATCGACGAGGAGGCGCTTCTGGCTGCCCTCGACGACGGAAGGATCGCCTTCGCCGCCCTCGACGTCTTCGAGCAGGAGCCGCTCGATGCCGCGTCCCCGCTGTGGGCGCACCCGAACGTGCTGGTCAGTCCGCACACGGCGGCGCTCAGTTCGAAGGAGGAGGAGCGCATCGCCCTCCGCTTCGCCGAGAACGCGACCAGGCTGCTCGACGGGCGAGAGCTGCGAGCCGTGGTCGACACCGTCGAGTTCTACTGATGTCAGGGGGTACCGGACGATGAGTCTGCGCATCGTGGTGATGGGTCCGAGCGGCTGCGGCAAGTCCACCGTGGGCGGTGCGCTGGCCGAGGCGCTCGGCGCACGTTTCGTCGACGGTGACGATCTGCACCCTGCTGCCAACGTCGAGAAGATGTCGGCGGGCATCCCCCTCGACGACGAGGACCGGGCGCCGTGGCTCCGTACGGTCGGCGAGACCCTGCAGGGGGAGGAGCGGATCGTGCTCGCGTGCTCCGCACTCCGCCGCGCCTATCGGGATGCGATCAGGGCGGAGGCGCCCGAGGCCTTCTTCGCCGAGCTCGTCGTGGACCGTGATCTGCTGGCGGAGCGCCTGAGTTCTCGCCCCGGCCATTTCATGCCGGTATCACTGCTCGACTCGCAGCTGCAGACGCTGGAGCCCCTCGGCGACGATGAGACCGGGGTCAGGGTGCAGGCATCCCTGGGGCTGGATCAGGAGATCCGCCTGATCGGCGATGCCGTGCGGGCGATCGCCGAATGAATTCCAGGAGGCGCGGGCCTCAGTCCTTGCGGTAGCCCGAACGTCCCAGAGCGAACAGCGCGATGAACGACGTGACCGCCGCGCACACCGTCATGGCGCCGATCAGCCAGAGGAGTGCGTGCGAGAGGAAGGCGCCGTCGAGCATGGGGATTCTCCGTGTTCTGCAGAAAAGGACCGGTGTCCTCAGCCTATCGGGTGATCCGGTACCATTGAGCCTGTACCTCGGCGAGGGATGCTTCTGCGCGTGCGCGAGCATCCGTTATCGACGCGGCGAAGCAAGCCCGGTGGCTTTCCTCACGCGTGAGCGCTCGAGTTCGAGAATTCCAAGACCACCGCGCGGCTCATTCGCTGCGTGCCCCGAAGGAGAACCCCATGTCTGAAGACACCAAGGTCCACGCCGAGCTCCGCGAGAGCTTCGGCAAGGGCTTCGCCCGTCGCCTCCGCGCCGCCGGCAAGATCCCCGCCGTCATCTACGGCCACGGCACCGAGCCCGTGCACGTCGCGCTGCCGGGCCACCAGGTCTCGCTCATCATCCGTCGCGCCAACGCACTGCTCGAGCTCGACATCGAGGGCAAGGCGCAGCTCGCCCTGGTCAAGGACGTGCAGAAGGACCCGGTGCACCAGATCATCGAGCACATCGACCTGCTCGTCGTGAAGAAGGGCGAGAAGGTCGCCATCGACGTCCCGATCGTCGTCACGGGCGAG
The DNA here is from genome assembly GCF_037150835.1 of Microbacterium sp. LB12. Classification (NCBI taxonomy): domain Bacteria; kingdom Bacillati; phylum Actinomycetota; class Actinomycetes; order Micrococcales; family Microbacteriaceae; genus Microbacterium; species Microbacterium sp. LB12. Next base: position 159,542 of record NZ_JBBCPF010000004.1, read on the forward strand.
TCGGCCGCCGGCACCATCGTCAACCTCGACGCGACCACGCTGTCGATCGAGGCCGAGGCCACGCACATCCCGCAGAACATCGAGGTCTCGGTCGAGGGTCTGGAAGAGGGCGCGCACATCACCGCCGCCGACGTGGCACTGCCCAAGGGCTCCACGCTGCTCTCCGAACCCGAGGTGCTCGTCGTCGCGATCTCCGTCCCCGCCGCTCCCTCCGAGGATGACGCCGAGGCTGAGGGCGAAGCCGCTGAGGCCACCGAGGCTGCCGAAGAGGCCGCCGCGGAGTGATCTCCGACTGATACACCGATGGAGGGGACGCGATCGGATCGCGTCCCCTCTGTCGTATCCTGACCCGGGGTCACGACCCCCGCGCACTGAGAGGACGAGGACATGGCATCGACCTGGCTCGTCGTGGGACTCGGCAACCCCGGTCCGCGATACGAGACGACCCGGCACAACATCGGCCAGATGGTCGTCGACGAACTCGCCGCCCGTCGCAGCGAGTCGTTCCGCGAGCACAAGGGCGGTGCGCGGATCGTCGAGACCTGGTTGCGTCCCGGTGCCGACAAGCTGGTGCTCGCCAAGCCGAACACCTTCATGAACGTCTCGGGCACGCCGGTGGCAGCCCTGGCGCGGTTCTACTCGGTGCCGGCAGAGCAGGTCGTCGTCGTGCACGACGAGCTCGACATCCCGTTCGACACCGTCAAGCTCAAGACGGGGGGCGGACACGGCGGACACAACGGGGTGCGTGATGTGGCCCGTGCTCTCGGCACCGCCGACTTCCCGCGGGTCCGTGTGGGGATCGGTCGACCGGTCGGTCGGCAGGATCCCGCCGATTGGGTTCTCGCACCGTTCGGCAAGGACGAGCGGCCGAATCTTCCGATCCTCATCGCCGATGCGGCCGACGCGGTCGAACTGCTCGTCGGCGAAGGGCTGCTCGCGGCGCAGCAGAAGCATCACGCACCGCGCTGACGCGACCACTGCACTGACGCGACCGACCCGCGCTGTCGCCGGACGGTGATCAGACCTCGGCGACCGGGTCGTCGGCGATCAGGCGGTGTACGAGGTGATGCCGGCGGTGGCACCGGCACCGAGGGCGGTGACCAGCACGACCGAGAAGATCACCGCGCCGAGCACGGCCACGATCAGCGCCGCGATCCCGGCGCCGCGTCCCTGCTTCTTCCGGATGGCGATGATCCCGATCACGATCGCGGCGATGCCGAAGACGGTGCCGGTCCAGAAGGAGAGCTCCGTCCAGAGCACCTGGGTGCGCGCGGGCGACAGTGCGCTCAGGTCTCCCGCGCTGCCGGAGAAGTTCTGCGGCAGCACGCGGCCGATCACGAAGGCGTTGATTCCCGCGATGACCGGCGCCACGATCGCGGCGATGAGCGCGAGCACGAGAGCCAGCAGGCCGAGAACGCCGGAGCGGCGCGGGGTGGTGTCGGGAACCGCATAGGCGCCCGCCGGGGCGGCGTAACCGCCGACCGGCACCTGGTAGGCACCGGGAGGTGCCGCCGGGGAGCCGGGGGCCGCGGGCAGGTTCTGGTTCGGCGGATACACGGGGGCGCCCGGATATGCCGGCGGTGCCGGGTATCCGGCCGGTGCAGCGTATGCCGGGGGTGCGGGGTATGCCGGGGGCGCCTGCGGCGCCGGTGCTGCGGGAGAAGTCGGCGGGGCCGGAGGCGCAGCGGAGTACGCCGGCGGCATCGGAGGAATCGAGGCCGCAGGCGGAACCGGTGCCTCGGGGGTCTCGGCGCCGGACGGGGGAGGCAGCTGCGGATCAGTCACGACCCCATCCTAGGGCGACGGTCAGACGCGCCGGAGCAGTCCCACCCGGTCGTACACGTCCGACAGGGTGGCGTCGGCCACGGCATCCGCCCGCCCGGCGTTCTCGGCCAGGATGCGGTCGAGCTCGGCGGGGTCGTCGAGCAACTCGAGGGCTCGCGCACGCACCGGCTCGAACTCGTTCACGACGACTTCGGCGAGGCCCTTCTTGAAGTCTCCGTAGCCGCGTCCCGCGTACTCGTCCTCGATCGCCGCGACCTGACGCCCGGTGAGGGCGGCGTAGATGGTGAGCAGGTTCGAGACACCGGGCTTGTTCTCGCGGTCGAACCGCACCGAGCCCTCGTTGTCGGTCACCGCACGCATGACCTTCTTCGCGGACTTCGCGGGGTCGTCGAGCATCCACAGCACACCGGCGTCGCTCTCGGCCGACTTCGACATCTTGGCGGTCGGGTTCTGCAGGTCGTAGATGCGCGCGGTCTCCTTCTGGATGACCGGCATCGGCACGGTGAAGGTCTCGCCGAAGCGGGTGTTGAAGCGCTCGGCGAGGTCGCGGGTGAGCTCGACGTGCTGCTTCTGGTCGTCGCCCACCGGCACCACGTCGGTCTGGTAGAGCAGGATGTCTGCGGCCATGAGCACCGGGTAGGTGAACAGGCCGACGCTCGTCGAGTCCGCCCCGTAGCGGGTGGACTTGTCTTTGAACTGCGTCATCCGGCCGGCTTCGCCGAAACCCGTGATCGTGCTGAGGATCCATGCCAGTTCGGCGTGCGCCCGCACGTGCGACTGCACGTAGAGCGTCGACAGCGACGGCTCGATGCCCGCCGCGATGTACTGCGCCGCCGTGCGGCGCGTCTTCTCGCGGAGCTCCGCCGGATCCTGGGCGACGGTGATCGCGTGCAGGTCGACGACCGAGAAGAACGCGTCGTAGGACGTCTGCAGGTCCCGCCACTGGAGCAGCGCACCGATGTAGTTGCCGATCTGGAGAGAGTCGGCGGAGGGCTGCATTCCGGAGTAAAGGCGAGGTTTCGTCACGGTCTCAATCCTATGGGGTGCGGGAGCGGCGCCTACGATGAGCGGATGACGCCCTCACGCGCGCGGTGCCTCGCTCTTCGGCGGTGTCTTGCTCTTCGGCGGTGTCGGTGATCGCGCGCGGGGCCGTGTTCCTCGATGCGCTCAGCGACGCGGCGGAGAGCCTGCATCCGGTCGTGCTCGCGCAGATGCGGGTGCCGGTCGCCGAGGGCGCGGAGGATGTCGCCGAGGGCGTCTTCGACGTGGCCGGCAGCCGCTGGCGTCGCCTCGCCGCGCTCGCGGTGCCGGTCGTCGGTCGGGGACTCCTGACGACCCGCTTCGCCCGCGACGTTCCCTTCCGGCTCCGCACCAGGGGGGAACGGTCGCGAGGTGGGCCGGCGGGAAGCCTTCCGGCGGGGGACAGGGCAGGAGACGGACGACCGGTCCTGGTCGCCACGCGCGAGTTCCGGTTTCCCGGCGCGACGCAGCGCATCACCGATCGTCTCTCCGCGACCGGGCGAGGTGGGATCGTGCACAACGTCCTGGGCGATAGCGGCCGCGTCGAGACTCTGGAGCAGTGCACGGTCACCCCGGACGGTGCGCTGCGGATGCGGTCGCGCGCGGTCGCCCTGCGGGTGCTGGGCCGACGGATCGCCCTGCGCGGCATCCTGCGCATCGACGTCGAGCTCAAAGACGGATGGGATGAGGCACGACAGCGGCGCACGGTGGCCATGCGCGCCACCAACCCGCTCCTCGGCACGGTGCTCGAGTACCGGGGGTGGTACCGGTACTCGGACGCGCCTGCGGCTCAGTAGCGGTAGTCGACGACAACCGGTGCGTGGTCGCTCCAGCGCTCGTCGTACGCCGCCGCGCGGGCGACGTGGTACGTCTCCACACGCTCCGCCAGCGCAGGTGTCGCCAGGTGGTAGTCGATACGCCATCCGGAGTCGTTGTCGAACGCCTGGCCGCGCATGGACCACCAGGTGTACGGGCCGTCGGTGTCGCCGTGGAACCGCCGGCCCACGTCGACCCAACCGAGTCCGGTGCCCACAGACCCGTCGACGCCCGTCACCTCGGCGCCGGCCTCGCCGAGGAAGCGGTCGAAGTAGGCGCGCTCGCGAGGGAGGAATCCGGCCTTCTTGCGGTTTCCTCGCCAGTTCTTGATGTCGAGCTCGCGGTGCCCGACATTCAGGTCGCCGGTCACCAGGGCCAGTGCGCCGTCTTCTCCGAGCTCGCCGAGACGGGTTCCGAACGCGTCGAGGAACTTCCACTTCTCGTCCTGTTTGGGAGTGTCGGCCTCGCCGGAGTGCACGTAGGCGCTCACGACCGTCAGCGGGCGGTCGCCGATCAGGTAGTCGGCCTCGATCCAGCGTCCCTTCGAGTCGAAGTCCTCCGGGCCGAAGTCGGTGCGCGTGCCGAGGGCGGGCGTGCGGCTGGCGATGGCGACCCCGGCGCGCCCCTTGGCCGTGGCCTCGTCGTGGACGAACGTCCACCCGGGAAGGGCGGCCTCGAGGTGCTCGTCCTGTCCGCGGACCTCCTGCAGGGTGAGGATGTCGACGTCGGCGGCATCGAGCCACGAGCTCATCCCGTTGCGAGCCGCCGCTCGGATCCCGTTGACATTGACCGTGGCGATACGCAGATGAGGCATACCCCCAAGCCTAACGAGAGCCGCCGACATCCCGACCGGGGCGGTGGTTGATCTCCGCCAGAAGACGCTGCGCGAGCGGTGACGTCGTCTCGATCGGCGGGGGAGGGGAGGCCTCGAGATCGGCGAGCTCGTCCTCCGCGTCTCGCAATGCCCTGCCTGTGGCCCACGCGCGGTGCCACGGCGCGTTCTCGCGCGCGGCGCGGGCGTCCCGTACGCGGATGCGTGCCGCCGCGAGGAGCGCCTGGTACTCGGCCAGGCGTCGCTCGGCCTCGGTCTGCTGCATGAGCGGGAGGTCCTTGTCCTGCGCCGCGACGGCGATCCACGACGACGCCACCAGCATCACCACACCGTTGATGCGGAACCACAGCAGCAGACCGATGAAGATCGCGAAGGTCGCCAACAGGGGATTGGAGGGCGTGTAGCTGAGCAGGAATCCTGCTCCGTACTGCAGCACGGTCATCGCCCCGCCGCCGAGGAGGGCGCCGGGCCAGATCGTGCGCCAGTGCAGCGACGTCCCGGTGAGGAATCGCACCATCGCCGCGAGTGCCGACGAGAGCAGCGCGAACGAGACCACGACGGTCGCCAGGCGGATGCCGAGATTCAGGCCATCCGATCCCGCGTCCCAGCCGAACTGCGCCAGGACCCAGCTCAGCACGGCCGCGCTCGCGGAACTGAGGAGCGAGCCGACGATCAGGGAGACGCCGAAGATGAGCGCCGCGAAGAGGTCGCGGGCCTTCAGCAGGATGTAGCTGCGCCGATCGGGCGGGAGGCCGAAGATGTCCCGGGTCGCGCGGCGGGAGAAGGTGACCCACCCGATGGCCGTCCAGATCACGGTGCCGAGCGCGATCAGACCGGTGATGCTGAGCACGCCGGTGGTGCCGGAGGCGATGTCCTGCACCTGCTCGGGCGTGACCACACCGCCTTCGGGCAGGATGAGGTTCGGAATGTAGCTGTTGATGATCGCGATCAGCCCGTCGACGGCCTCCTCGCTGCCGCCGAGCCAGAGTCCGGTGATCGCGAAGGCGAGATAGATGGCCGCGAAGATCGCGAACAGGGCCTGGTAGCTCACGCCCGCGGCGAGCAGGAAGCCGTTGTGCTGCAGGAAGTGACGCCAGACACGCACGGGGAAGAGCCCCAGGGTCTTCTGCGTCAACGCGGTGGCGCGCTCCACGGCGGCGTCGAGGCGACCGGGCTCGGAGGCAGCGCCATCGGGTTCAGACACGTCCCCACCTTATCCAAGCGGCAGGTCGCGGGAGCGCAGGCGGATACACGAGAACAGGCGGCCCCGGAAGGGAACCGCCTGTTCTCGTGTGATCGCCTGAGACGGCGTCGGAGTGGGCGTCAGGGACGGCCGCGCAGGACCGCCTGCTTGACCTCGGCGATGGCCTTCGTGACCTCGATGCCACGGGGGCAGGCCTCGGAGCAGTTGAAGGTCGTGCGGCAGCGCCACACGCCCTCCTTGTCGTTCAGGATGTCGAGGCGGACCGCGGCGTTGTCGTCGCGCGAGTCGAAGATGAAGCGGTGCGCGTTGACGATCGCTGCCGGTCCGAAGTACTGGCCGTCGGTCCAGAACACGGGGCAGGACGACGTGCACGCGGCGCACAGGATGCACTTGGTGGTGTCGTCGAAGATCTCGCGGTCCGCGATCGACTGGACGCGCTCCTTGCCCTTCTCCGGGACGGAGCTGGCGACGAGGAACGGCTGCACCTCGCGGTAGGAGGCGAAGAACGGCTCCATGTCGACCACGAGGTCCTTCTCGAGAGGGAGACCCTTGATGGCCTCGACGTAGATCGGCTTCGAGATGTCGAGGTCCTTGATCAGCGTCTTGCAGGCGAGGCGGTTGCGGCCGTTGATGCGCATGGCGTCGGAGCCGCAGATGCCGTGGGCGCAGGAGCGGCGGAAGGTCAGCGAGCCGTCGACCTCCCACTTGATCTTGTGCAGCGCGTCGAGCACGCGGTCGGTGGAGTACAGCTCCACGTCGTAGTCGACCCAGTGCGGCTCGGCGTCGACCTCGGGGTCGAACCGGCGGATGTTGAACGTGACGATGAAGGACTGGATGCCGGTCTCTTCGGTCGTGTCGGCGGGGGCCTCTGCGATGGCGGTGGACATGCTCAGTACTTCCTCTCCATCGGCGGGTAGTTGAACTCGCCCTTGTCGTTCTTCGTGAACACGACGGGCTTCCAGTCGAGCTTGATGTGGTCGCTCGGGGTCGACGAGTGCGGGTCGCCGGTGAGGTAGGCCATGGTGTGCTGCATGTACTTCTCGTCGTCGCGCTTCGGGAAGTCGTCGCGCATGTGACCGCCGCGGCTCTCCTCGCGGTTCTGTGCGGCGTAGACGACGACCTCGGCGATGTCGAGCAGGAAGCCCAGCTCGACGGCCTCGAGGAGATCGGTGTTGAAGCGGTGGCCCTTGTCGTCGACGTGCACGTTCTTGTAGCGCTCGCGCAGCTCGGCGATGACGCCCAGCACGTGCTGGAGCGAGTCGTGCGTGCGGAACACCTGCGCACCCTTGTCCATCTCGTCCTGCAGCGTCTTGCGCAGCACGGCGATGCGCTCGGTGCCCTGGTTGTTGCGCAGCCCCTCGAGCATGTCGGAGACGAAGGCGGCCGGGTTCTCGGGAAGCGGCACGAACTCGGCGGTCTTGACGTACTCCACCGCGTTGCGACCGGCGCGCTTGCCGAACACGTTGATGTCGAGCAGCGAGTTGGTGCCGAGGCGGTTGGCGCCGTGCACCGAGACGCACGCGCACTCGCCGGCGGCGTACAGGCCCGGAACCACGGTCGTGTTGTCCGCGAGGACCTCGCCGTCGTTGTTGGTCGGGATGCCGCCCATGGCGTAGTGGGCGGTGGGCATCACCGGTACCGGCTCGACGACCGGGTCGACGCCCAGGTAGGTACGGGCGAACTCGGTGATGTCGGGGAGCTTGGTCTCGAGCACCTCGGCGCCCAGATGCGTGCAGTCCAGCAGCACGTAGTCCTTGTGGGGACCGGCGCCGCGCCCCTCGGCGACCTCCTGGACCATGCAGCGCGCGACGATGTCACGCGGAGCCAGGTCCTTGATGGTGGGCGCGTACCGCTCCATGAACCGCTCGCCCGAGGCGTTGCGCAGGATCGCGCCCTCGCCTCGTGCACCTTCGGTGAGGAGGATGCCGAGACCGGCGAGTCCGGTCGGGTGGAACTGGAAGAACTCGAGGTCCTCGAGGGGGAGTCCCTTGCGCCAGACGATGCCCACGCCGTCGCCCGTGAGGGTGTGCGCGTTCGAGGTCGTCTTGAAGATCTTGCCGAAGCCGCCGGTCGCGAAGATCACGGCCTTCGACTGGAACACGTGCAGCTCGCCGGTCGACAGGTCGTACGCGACGACGCCGGCGATCTGGGTCTTGCCGTCGGCATCCTTCACCGTCAGCAGATCGAGCACGTAGAACTCGTTGAAGAAGTTGATGCCGAGCTTGACGCAGTTCTGGAACAGCGTCTGCAGGATCATGTGCCCGGTGCGGTCGGCGGCGTAGCACGCGCGGCGGACCGGGGTCTTGCCGTGCTCGGCCGTGTGACCGCCGAAGCGGCGCTGGTCGATCTTGCCCTCGGGCGTGCGGTTGAAGGGGAGACCCATGTTCTCGAGGTCGATGACCGCGTCGATGGCCTCCTTCGCGAGGATCTCCGCCGCGTCCTGGTCGACGAGGTAGTCGCCTCCCTTGACCGTGTCGAAGGTGTGCCACTCCCAGCTGTCCTCTTCGACGTTCGCGAGGGCTGCCGCCATGCCGCCCTGCGCCGCACCCGTGTGGGAGCGGGTCGGGTACAGCTTGGAGATCACCGCGGTCTTCGCCCCGGGGCCGGCTTCGATGGCGGCGCGCATTCCCGCACCGCCGGCGCCCACGATGACGATGTCGAACTGGTGGTAGTGCACGCCGTCACGGACGACGGAATCCTGCGTCTCGGTAGTCACTTCTCGTATGCCTTCTTCTCAGTTCCCGACGATCGCGGCGCATTCGGACCACAGGACGCTGTCCTCGGTCACGCCCAGGCACGGGTCGAACGTGAAGACGACCAGCGTGCCGAGGATGATGAGCAGGCCGGCGGCCAGACCCAGCGCCCAGATCAGTGCCTTGCGGGCCGTGCTGTTCGTGACGTAGTCGTTCACGATCGTGCGCATGCCGTTGGCGCCGTGGATGAGTGCGAGCCACAGCATCAGCACGTCCCACCACTGCCAGAACGGCGTGGCGAACTTGCCGGCGATGAATGCGAAGTCGAGGGCGTGGATGCCTTCGCCGACCATGAGGTTGACGAACAGGTGGCCGAAGATCAGCACGACGAGCACGACGCCCGACGCGCGCATGAAGACCCAGCCCCACTTCTCGAGGTTGACTCCGCGGCGGCGGCGCACCGGGGCGGCGGCGATGATCTGTGCAGACATCAGTGTCCCCCTCCGAATCCGGCGAACGCGAGCATCAGGTGGCGGGGCACGAAGCCGGCCATGATGATGCCCCACACCAGCAGGACGCCCCAGAACAGCTGACGCTGGTACTTGGCACCCTTCGACCAGAAGTCGACGGCGATGATGCGCAGACCGTTCATCGCGTGGAACACGATGCCGGCCACGAGCACGACCTCGCCGAGCGCCATGATGGGGTTCTTGTACGTGCCGATGACGGCGTTGTACGCCTCCGGCGACACCCTGATCAGCGCCGTGTCGAGCACGTGCACCAACAGGAAGAAGAAGATGGCGACTCCGGTGATGCGGTGAAGCACCCACGACCACATGCCTTCGCGACCCCGATAGAGGGTGCCGCGGGGGGTCTTGGACGTGGTTTCCGAAATCGACGGTGTCAAGCGGGCGCTTGTGGACACGGTCGTCCTCCCTGGATCGATGTGACTCGGTCGCGTGCGCTGCTTGTCCAAGTGTGAGCCTGTCGAAGTGTCAGGCACGCCCGATCGGTGTCCATCCTATTCCTGTCAGATCACTGGGAGCGACGAAGGGGAGCCTAAGTGTCTCGATGTCGAGACGACCCCTGCGGCTACCCTGGCAGGGTGAGCGCACCCATCAAGGATTTCTATGCAGTGATTCCCGCCGGCGGCATCGGCAGCCGGCTGTGGCCGCTCTCCCGGGCGGATGCGCCGAAGTTCCTGCACGATCTCACCGGATCCGGTCACTCCCTGCTGCGCGACACCTGGGATCGACTGGTGCCGCTCTCCGGTGCGGATCGGATCGCCGTGGTCACCGGGCGCGCGCACCGGGCCGCCGTCGAGGCGGAGCTTCCCGGGATCGCCGACCTCAACGTCTTCCTGGAGTCCGAGCCGCGCGAGTCGGCCGCCGCGATCGGGCTGGCGGCGGCGATCCTGCACCGCCGAGACCCCGACGTCATCATCGGCTCCTTCAGCGCGGATCACGTGATTCGCAGCACCCGCGTGTTCGAGTTCGCCGTCCGCGACGCCGTTGAGGTGGCGCGCGAGGGGTACATCTGCACGATCGGCATCACCCCCACGGAGCCGGCGATCGGCTTCGGCTACATCAAGATGGGGCCGGAGCTCGTGGTCGAGGGCGCGCGCGAGGCGGCCCTCGTGGAGACCTTCGTCGAGAAGCCGGACCTGGAGACCGCGCAGTCGTACCTCGCCGACCGCGGCTATCTCTGGAATGCGGGCATGTTCATCGCGAAGGCGAGCGTGCTGCTGGACGAGCTCGCCGTGAACGAGCCCGAGCTGCACGCCGGGCTGATCGAGCTCGCCGAGGCGTGGGACGACCGCGACCGCCGAGGCCCCGCGGTGGACCGCATCTGGCCGCGGCTGAAGAAGATCGCGATCGACTACGCGGTCGCCGAGCCGGCCGCGCGCCGTGGAAAGCTCGCCGTGGTCCCCGGGCACTTCGACTGGGACGACGTGGGCGACTTCGCCTCGCTGACCAAGCTCATCACGAACGGCCGGAAGAACGACCTGGCCGTGCTCGGACCGAATGCGCGGGTGCTCACCGACGGAGCCAGCGGCATCCTCGTGAGTCAGACCACGCGCGTGATCAGCCTCGTCGGGGTGCAGGACATCGTGGTGGTGGACACCCCCGATGCGCTGCTGGTCACCACCGTGCAGCACGCGCAGCGGGTGAAGGGCGTCGTCGAGTCGCTCAAGCTCACCGGTCGCGGCGACGTGCTCTGACGACTGCGCCGATGAGCATCCTCCGACGCTCATCCGGGGGCTTGATTTCAGCTTGGTAACCATTCGCCAGCACGCGCGGCCCAGGAGTGCGAAAACGCCGAAACACTGGGTAACTTTGATCGATCCGCGATGGCCGCGGTTTCGTTGAGGGAGGCATGAGTTGACCATCTCCACCACCAAGAAGCTGCTCGGCGCAACCGTCGCCGCGGGCGTCATCTTCGCACTCGCCGGCTGTGGCCAGGCGCCGACCGACAGCGGATCGGGCTCCGAGAAGCCGGCTGACTCCGACTTCCTCCCCTGCCTCGTCTCCGACGCCGGCGGATGGAACGACAAGTCGTTCAACCAGTCCGCCAAGGAGGGCATGGACGCCGCCGCGAAGGAGCTCGGCGTCAAGCCGCTCGAGTTCGAGTCCGCGAACGACAACGACTACGCCCCGAACCTCGAGACCGCCGTCTCCGAGGGCTGCTCGCTCATCATCTCCGTCGGCTTCAAGCTGTCGGCCGCGACGGTCGAGTCCGCACTCGCGAACCCGAGCCTCAACTACGCGATCATCGACGACTGGGCCGACAACGACTTCGACGGCAACGTCGACGCGCCGAATATCAAGCCCCTCGTCTTCGACACCGCCCAGGCGGCCTACCTCGGCGGCTACGCGGCCGCTGCCTGGTCCGCTGAGGCCGGCGTCAACAAGGTCGGCACCTTCGGTGGCATGAAGATCCCGTCCGTCGCCGTGTTCATGGACGGCTACCAGCTCGGTGTCGAGAAGTACAACGAGGACAAGTCGGCTTCGGTCGAGGTCTTCGGCTGGGACATCGCCACGCAGGAGGGCTCCTTCACCGGTGGCTTCGACGCGAACGACACCGCGAAGCAGACGGCTCAGGGCGTGCTCGACCAGGGCGTCGACGTCATCCTCCCGGTCGGCGGCCCCGTCTACCAGAGCGCGGCTGCGGCGATCGCCGACAGCGGCAAGGACACCCTGATGCTCGGCGTCGACAGCGACCTCGCCGTCGCCGACCCGAGCGTCGCCGGCATCACGCTGGTCTCGATCATGAAGGCCATCGACGTGGCCGTGAAGGACGCGACCCTGGCTGCTGCCAAGGGCGAGTTCGACCCGGCTCCGTACGTGGGCACGCTCGAGAACGAGGGCGTCAAGCTCTCCGGCTTCGGCGACTTCGAGTCGAAGCTCCCGGCCGGCCTGACCGACGAGCTCAAGACTCTGCAGGAGCAGATCATCTCGGGCGACATCAAGGTGGAGTCCCCGAACTCCCCGACCTCCAAGTAATTCCGTCGCAGTTCCCGCACGGGGCGAGTGGTGAGCAGGATGCCACTCGCCCCGTGTCGTGGACGGACGGAGATTCACCTCGATGACTCTTCTGGATAAGGTGCAGACATGAAGCTCGAACTTCGCGGCATCACCAAACGATTCGGCACTCTCGTCGCCAACGATCACATCGATCTGGTGGTCCAACCGGGCGAGATCCACGCGCTCCTCGGTGAGAACGGCGCGGGCAAATCCACCCTCATGAACGTCCTCTACGGCCTGTACCAGGCCGACGAGGGAGAGATCCTCCTCGATGACGAGGTGCAGCGCTTCCGCGGTCCTGGCGACGCGATGGCTGCGGGGATCGGCATGGTCCATCAGCACTTCATGCTCGTCCCGGTCTTCACGGTGGCCGAGAACGTGATGCTCGGCCATGAGCAGACCAAGGCGCTCGGCACGCTCGACATCGCGAAGGCGCGAGAGCACGTGCGGTCGGTCGCGGCACGGTTCGGCTTCGACATCGACCCGGATGCGCTCGTCGGGGACCTCCCCGTGGGTGTGCAGCAGCGCGTCGAGATCATCAAGGCGCTCTCGCGCGACGCGAAGGTGCTCGTGTTCGACGAGCCCACCGCCGTGCTCACGCCGCAGGAGACCGATGAGCTGATGGGCATCATGCGGCAGCTGCGCGACGAGGGCACGGCCATCGTGTTCATCACGCACAAGCTGCGTGAGGTGCGCGAGGTCGCCGACAAGATCACCATCGTCCGCCTCGGCCGGGTCGTGGGTGAGGCGTCGCCGACCGCGACCAACGCCGAGCTGGCGTCACTGATGGTCGGCCGGGCCGTCGAGCTCACCGTGCACAAGGATCCGCCCCGCGTCACCGAAGGCGGTCTCGAGGTCAAGGGCCTGCGCGTGCTCACCCCGTCCGGTGCCATCGTCGTCGACGAGGTCGATTTCGCCGTGCAGCCCGGGGAGGTGCTGGCGATCGCCGGCGTCCAGGGCAACGGCCAGACCGAGCTGGTGGAGGCCATCGTCGGGCTCGCCGCCCGCGTGGAGGGGAGCATCACGCTCGACGGCAAGGAGCTCGTCGGCAAGAGCGTGCGCGCCATCCTCGACGCCGGCGTCGGCTTCGTCCCGGAGGACCGCACGGAAGACGGCCTCGTGGCCGGCTTCTCGGTGGCGGAGAACCTCATCCTCGACCGCTCCGACGACCCGGCGTTCAGTCGCGCAGGAACCCTGCGCCGCGCCGTGCTCGAGGAGTTCGCCCGCGAGCGCATCCGTGAATACGACATCCGTACGCAGGGGCCCCACACTCCCGCAGGGACGCTGTCCGGCGGCAACCAGCAGAAGGTCGTGATCGCCCGTGAGATGAGCCGCGCCCTGCGGCTGCTCGTGGCGGCGCAGCCCACCCGCGGCGTGGACGTCGGCTCGATCGAGTTCATCCACAAGCGGATCATCGAGACGCGCGACGCGGGCATCCCCGTGATCGTCGTCTCCACCGAGCTCGACGAGGTCGCAGCTCTCGCCGATCGGATCGCGGTCATGTACCGCGGCACCATCGTCGGCATCGTCCCCGGCGACACGCCTCGGGAGACGCTCGGACTCATGATGGCCGGAGCGGCCGAAGGGGAGGTGGCCGCGTGAGCGGAGCGACGCCCGGCGCGGGTGATGTGACCAAGGGGATCCCCCCGCAGGAGCTCGCCACGAGCACCGGAACGGTTCCCCGCGATCCCGCCGATGTCCCGCCGCCCCCGCGCGGCAACGTGATCCTCAAGGAGATCCTCCGCGGCAACGCGGTGACCACGATCCTCGCGATCGTGTTGGCGCTGATCGTCGGCGGCATCCTGATCGCGGTGACGAACGAGGATGTGCAGGCGGCTTCCGTCTACTTCTTCGCCCAGCCGGGCGACACCTTCGTCGCCATCTGGAACTCCGTCTACAACGGCTATGAGGCGCTGTTCCGCGGCGCGGTCTTCAACGCCCGAGGGGCCGACTTCGCCGCGCAGATCCGCCCGCTGACGAACACCCTCGGCTTCGCGGCTCCGCTCATCGCGGCCGGCCTCGGCGTCGCCCTCGCGTTCCGCGTCGGCCTGTTCAACATCGGTGCCCGTGGTCAGATGCTCATCGGTGTCGCTGTCGCGGCGCTGCTGACCTTCGGGCTCGATCTGCCGATCTGGCTGCACATCCCGGTCACCCTCATCGCCGGCATCGCGGGCGGTGCGCTGTGGGGAGCGATCGCGGGACTCATCAAGGCGCGCACCGGTGCGCACGAGGTGATCCTCACGATCATGCTCAACTACATCGCGTACTACCTGCTGCTGTGGATGATCCGCACCCCGGGTCTGCTGCAGAAGCCGGGCACGAACCAGGCGCTGGGCTCGCCGACGCCGGAGACCGCGCAGTTCCCGACGCTGCTCGGACCGCAGTTCCCGCTGCTCGACCTCGGCTTCGTGATCGTGATCCTGGCCACCCTGTTCGTGTGGTGGCTCATCGAGCGCTCGTCGCTGGGCATGCGCATGCGTGCCGTCGGCGAGAACCCGCACGCCGCGCGCGCGGCGGGCATCAGCGTGCAGCGCATCTACGTCTACGCGATGCTGTTCGCCGGTGGCCTCGCGGGTCTGGCGGGCATGAACCAGATCCAGGGCGCGGTCACCACGGGCGTCACCGAGACGATCGACGCCGGCATCGGCTTCGACGCGATCACGGTCGCCCTCCTCGGACGCAGCCGCGCCTGGGGCACGTTCGCCGCCGGCATCCTGTTCGGCGCGCTCAAGGCGGGCTCGTTCTCGATGCAGGCACAGGACATCCCGGTCGACATCGTGCTGGTCGTGCAGTCGCTGGTCGTGCTGTTCATCGCCGCGCCGCCGCTGCTGCGCGCGGTGTTCTTCCTGCCCAAGACCGATGTGGAGAAGGCGGCCAAGCTCCGAGCCAAGGCCGCGAAGAAGGCGGTGACGGCATGATGTCGCTCGTGCAGACCCAGGCCGCTGACGGCACCGTGCAGCTGGCGACGGTGAAGGAACGGCACTTCAAGGCGCCGATCGTCCTCGCCGTGGCCGCCGTGCTGCTGGCATGGCTCTTCCTCGCGGTGCCGCGTGACGGCACCAGCACCTTCCTCCTCTCCGGCAGCTCGTCCGACCCCGATCGGTGGGCCGTCGCTCTTCCGACCGCGTCGACCTTCTGGGTTGTGTTCGGCATCCTGATCGTCCTCACCGTGGGGGCGTTCCTTCGGGCGTGGACCTACCGGAAGCCTTCGCTGTGGCTGATGATCGCCTACAGCGTGCTCGCCGTCTTCGGCTTCCTCGTGTGGGCATCGGCCGGCGGCATCGTGCCCGTCACGAGCCTGCTCTTCGGCGCGGTCTCGCTGTCGGTGCCGCTCGTCTTCGGTGCCCTCGGCGGTGTCATCGGTGAACGTGCCGGTGTCGTGAACGTCGCGATCGAGGGTCAGCTGCTGCTCGGAGCGTTCTCCGCCGCACTGCTGTCGAGCATCACCGGCAACCCGTTCGTCGGCCTCCTGGGCGCGATGGTCGGCGGTGTCCTGGTGGCGAGCGTGCTGGCCGCGTTCGCGATCAAGTACCTCGTCGAGCAGGTCATCGTCGGTGTCGTGCTGAACGTGCTGGTCACCGGTCTCACCGGCTTCCTCTACGGCGCACTGCTCGCACCCAACGAGGCGACCCTGAACACCCCCGTGCGGTTCCCCCGCGTCGCGATTCCGCTGCTGAGCGACATCCCGATCATCGGACCGGTGCTGTTCAACCAGACCTTCATCGGGTACCTGATGTTCATCACGGTCGCCGTCGTCGCGTGGGGTCTGTACCGCACCCGCTGGGGACTGCGGCTGCGTGCCGTGGGTGAGCACCCGCAGGCCGCCGACACCGTCGGCATCAAGGTGAACCCGACGCGGTTCTGGAACGTGCTGCTGGCCGGCGCGATCGCGGGCATGGGAGGCGCGTACTTCACGCTCGTCTCGGTGCCGCAGTTCGGCAAGGACATGACGGCCGGCCTCGGCTTCATCGCCCTCGCCGCCGTGATCTTCGGTCGCTGGGACCCGATCCGCGCGACCCTCGCCGCACTGCTCTTCGGGTTCGCGACGAACCTGCAGAATCTGCTCTCGATCCTGAAGACGCCGATCCCCGGTGAGTTCATGCTGATGCTGCCGTACTTGGTGACGCTGCTCGCGGTCGCCGGATTCGCCGGGCAGATCAAGGCGCCAGCGGCAGACGGCAAACCGTACATCAAGTCCTAGGAGAGGAACCGATGGACATCGACTGGGATGAGCTTCGGCAGGTCGCCACGGACGCCATGACGAAGGCCTACGCGCCGTACTCGCGCTACCGCGTCGGGGCGGCGGCACTCGTCGGGGACGGGCGCATCGTGGCCGGCTGCAACGTCGAGAACGCCTCGTACGGCGTGACGCTGTGCGCCGAGTGCGCGCTCGTCGGCGACCTGCACATGTCCGGCGGCGGCCAGCTCGTCGCGTTCGTGTGCGTCAACAACGACGGACAGACGATCATGCCGTGCGGACGTTGTCGTCAGCTGCTGTACGAGCACGCGATGCCCGGGATGCTCCTGGAGACGGTCTCCGGCATCCGCACGATCGACGAGGTGCTGCCCGACGCGTTCGGGCCGCGCGACCTGGAGGATGCACGATGACCACGGTGGAGCCCTTCGACGCGGTGGACGTCATCCGCGCCAAGCGCGACGGCGGTGCCGTCCCGGAGGCGGCACTGCGCTGGATGGTGGACGCGTACACGCGCGGCTACGTCTCCGACGCGCAGATGGCGTCGTTCGCGATGGCGATCTTCCAGCGCGGCATGGAGCGGGACGAGATCCGGGTGCTGACGGACGCGATGATCGCATCGGGGGAGCGGATGAGCTTCGCCTCCCTCGGCAAGCGCACGGTCGACAAGCACTCCACGGGAGGCGTCGGCGACAAGATCACGCTGCCGCTCGCCCCGCTGGTCGCCTCGTTCGGCGTCGCGGTGCCGCAGCTCAGCGGCCGAGGGCTCGGTCACACCGGTGGCACGCTCGACAAGCTCGAGTCGATCCCGGGCTGGCGCGCGGCGCTCAGCAACGAGGAGATGTTCGCGCAGATGCAGGGCGATGTCGGCGCGGTCATCTGCGCCGCGGGCTCCGGCCTCGCTCCTGCCGACAAGAAGCTGTACGCCCTCCGCGACGTCACCGGCACGGTCGAGGCGATCCCGCTGATCGCGTCGAGCATCATGTCGAAGAAGATCGCCGAGGGCACCGATGCTCTGGTGCTCGACGTGAAGTTCGGCTCCGGCGCCTTCATGCAGGACATCGACCGCGCGCGGGAGCTCGCGCGCACGATGGTCGCACTCGGCACCGACTCGGGAGTGGCGACGACCGCACTGCTGACCGACATGAACGTGCCGCTCGGTCTCGCGATCGGCAACGCGAACGAGGTCCGCGAATCCGTGGAGATCCTCGCGGGCGGCGGACCGGCGGACGTGCGGGAGCTGACGCTCGCGCTGGCGCGGGAGATGCTGGCCCTCGCCGGACAGCCGGATGCCGACGTGGAGGCCGCGCTCGACGACGGCCGCGCGATGGACACCTGGAAGGCGATGATCCGCGCGCAGGACGGCGATCCCGATGCCGCGCTGCCGACCGCGCGCGAGACCCACCAGGTGCTCGCCCCGGTCGACGGCATCATGACGCGCATGGACGCCCTCCCGTTCGGCGTCGCCGCCTGGCGTCTCGGAGCCGGTCGTGCGCGTGCCGAGGATCCGGTGATCTTCGAGGCGGGCATCGACCTGCACGCGAAGCCGGGCGACCGCGTCGTCGCCGGACAGTCGCTCTTCACGCTCTCCGCCGCCGACGACGCCCGCTTCGCTCGTGCGCTCGAAGCGCTGGAGGGGTCGTGGGAGATCGGCGACGAGGCTCCCGCAGCGGGTCCCATCGTGCGCGAGCGCATCACGGCCTGAGCGGCGACCGCTAGCCTGGACTGAGCACATCAGCGACCGAGAGGATCACCATGTCGATCGATGCGAACGGCGACGTCACCGTCCAGGGAGTCTCTCTCCGCAGCCTTCCCAAGGTGTCGCTGCACGACCACCTCGACGGCGCGCTGCGTCCGGCCACGATCATCGAGCTCGCGGATGCGATCGGCCTCGAGATCCCGGAGAGCTCGCCCGCAGCCCTGGGCTCCTGGTTCGCCACGCAGAGCGACTCGGGCTCGCTGGTCGAGTACCTCAAGACGTTCGACCTCACGATCGCCGTGATGCAGACCAAGGAGGGACTCACGCGGGTCGCCCGTGAGTTCGTCCAGGACCTCGCCGCGGACGGCGTGATCTACGGCGAGGTGCGCTGGGCACCCGAGCAGCACCTCGGTCGAGGACTCACGCTCGAAGAGACTGTGGAAGCGGTGCAGCAGGGCATCGAGGAGGGCGAGGACGCCGCGGACCGCGACGGGCGCAGCATCCGCGTCGGCCAGCTGATCACCGCCATGCGGCACACCGACCGCGCGCTCGAGATCGCCGAGCTCGCCGTGGACTTCCGCGGCCGTGGCGCCGTCGGCTTCGACATCGCCGGCCCCGAGGACGGATTCCCGCCGTCGAACCATCGCAAGGCGTTCGACTACCTCGCCGAGAACTTCTTCCCGGTCACGGTGCATGCCGGCGAGGCGGCAGGACCGGCCTCCATCCGCTCCGCGCTGCTCGACGGACGCGCACTGCGCCTCGGTCACGGCGTGCGCATCGCCGAGGACCTGCAGGTCATCACGCAGGAGGGCGACGAGGTGCAGGTGCAGTTCGGCGACCTCGCCCGCTGGGTGCGCGACCGGGAGATCCCGCTCGAGCTGTCGCCGTCGTCGAACCTGCAGACGGGCGCGATCGCGGCGTGGGGCAACACGATGGTCGACCACCCGTTCGACCTGCTGTACCAGCTCGGGTTCGCGGTGACCGTGAACGTCGACAACCGCACCATGAGCGCCACCTCTCTCACGCGCGAGCTCGCGCTGCTGGTCGACGCGTTCGAGTACGACCTCGATGATCTCGAGACCTTCCAGTTCAACGCCGCCTCCGCCGCCTTCCTCCCCGTCGAGGAGCGCGAGGAGCTCGTGGAGATCATCGCCGAAGGCTTCGACGCCTGATCATGGCTTCCGGGGGGAAGACGCGGCGCCGGCGCACCGCGATCATCGTCAGCACCATCGTGGCGGTCGTCGTCCTGGGCGGGGGTGCCGCGGCGTTCGCGTGGCTGAACCGCACCACGGAGGATCCGACCCCGAAGGCCCGCGGTCCGGTGCTCGAGCATCCGCTCACGCCCGCCGAGCAGATCGTGGCGGATTCCGATGATCCGCTCGCGTGCGCGGTGACCTTCACAGGGGAGGGCGCTCCGACCGATCCGATGCTGCAGTGGCAGAACGCGCTGTACCAGCATCTGCCGATCCCGCAGGCCGACGGTCGGGTGTTCGCCGGCTGGTATGCGACCGCGGCGGACGCGAGCGCCTACAACGTCGCCGCGCGGATCAACGGCGCCGACCCCGTCGTCTGCCAGGACCAGCAGGTCGAGCTGTTCGCGGCGTGGAAGACCCCCGAGGAGAACGCCGCGGAGGACGTGCAGGTCCCGATCCTGATGTACCACCAGTTCACCGCGAACCCCGACGGCGAGAAGGGGTGGCTGCGCGGGAACTACGCCTACGTCGGCGACTTCGACGCGCACATGAACCACATCGCGACCACGGGGTTCTATCTGCCGACGTGGGACGAGCTCAGCGCCTTCATCGACGGCCGGCTCTCCCTTCCGTCGCGCAGCGTCATCATCACCGACGACGATGCCGACCAGAGCTGGTTCGACCTCGCCGTGCCGATCGTCGACAAGTACAAGGTGCTCTCGACCTCCTTCATGATCACGGCCTATCGGCAGGACCCGGCGCCGTCGATCTATGTGCAGCGCCGTTCGCACACGCATGACATGCATCAGGCCGGCGATAACGGCAAGGGGCGGATGGTCAACTGGACGGCGGATCAGATCGCCGCCGACCTGAACGCCTCCGCCGAGGTCCTCGGCGTGCGCGAGGTCGTCGCCTATCCGTTCGGTCACTACAACGACACCGCCAAGCAGGGTGTCGCACAGGCCGGCTTCGAGATGGCGCGCACGATCGAGCCCGGATACGTGAAGATCGGCACCGACAAGCTCGCCCTTCCGGTGGTGCGCATCAACTACGGCATGGGGCTCGACGCACTGGTGTCGAAGATCGGCTGAGGCGCGGGCGCCCGACACGGCAGGATGGTCGCATGTCCGCCTCCGTCTTCCTCGCCGGTCCCGTCTCGTGGAACCGCATCGTCGTGCTCGATCGGCTGCCGGAGCCGGTGCCGCACATGCAGTTCGCCGAGGACTCGTGGGAGACGATCGGCGGCACGAGCGCGGGCAAGGTACTGAGCCTGACCGGGCTGGGGCGTTCGGCGCGGTTGTACGCGATCGCCGGGAACGACGCGGACGGGATGCGGATGCGCGGTGCGCTGCACGACGCCGGTGTACAGGTGCGCTGGGGTGAGGGCGTCACCGAGCGCCACGTGAACCTGATGACGCGCGCGGGTCAGCGGGTGTCGCTCTACCTCACCGCCCCGCAGGCGACGACGGGCGAGGCTGACGACTGGGCGGGGGAGCAGATGGCGGCGGCTGATGTCGTCGTGCTCGATCTCGCCGCCGAGCCGCTGCGGCTGCTGCCCCTCGCGCGAAAGACGGGCACCCCGATCTGGGTCGACGTGCACGACTACGACGGTGCCGCCGACTTCCACCGACCGTTCCTGGATGCCGCGGACGCGGTGTTCTGCAACGCCGACCGACTCGACGATCCGGTCGCGTTCCTCCGCGCGCGCATCGCTGCGGGCGCGCGACTCGCGGTGTGCACGCTGGGAGCTGACGGTGCGGTCGCGGTGGACGAGCACGGGCAGGAGTATCGCGTGTCGGCGGTGCCTGTGGAGCTTGTCGACACGAACGGTGCAGGGGATGCCTTCTTCGCTGGCGTGCTGGATGCGCGTCTCGCCGGGGCGCGCGTCCCGGCGGCCCTCGAAGCCGGTGCGCGGACGGCTGCCGCGGTGCTCCGGTCGCGGCATCTGCATCCACTGCTCGATGAGGCCGGCGGCCTCTCGCAGGCGTGAGGTTCAGGGGACCAGCGGCGCCAGGAAGTCGTCGGTCTGCGTCGTGACCTCGGCGTGCATGTCCTCGGAGGAGATCGTCGGCGTGCCGTCGCCCGCCTGCGGACCGTAGTCGCCGAACGAGGCGTGGGATGCGCCAGGGATCTCGACCATCTCGGCATCCGCCGGCAGCAGGTGGCGCGCGTCGGCGATCTTCTCCGGCGTGGACAGACCGTCCTCGCTTCCGGACAGGCTGAGCACCGGGAGACCGCTGTCGGAGAGGTCGTTCGCGCAGTAGGAGGCGAACAGCACCAGGGCGTCGGCATCGGTGGCGAGCTGACAGGCGCGCACACCGCCCAGCGAATGCCCGCCCACACCCCACACGTCGATGTCGGGCGCGGCCGAGGTGAACGCATCGAGCCCGCGCGGGTCGAAGAAGGCGAGGTTCAGCCAGGGGCGCGTGATCACGACCGTGACCCCGTCCTCCGCGAGACCCTGCAGGATCGCCGCGTACCCCCAGGGGTCGACCTTCGCACCGGGGATGAAGACCAGTCCGACTTCGGAATCTCCGTCGGCCGGGGCGAGCACGATGCCCTGGTCGGCGTCCGTCACGGTGATCGCCGGGTTCTCCCGCACACTCGCGAGCGGCCCCGGCTCCGCGGGCATCACGCCGATCTGCGTCCACGCGAGCGTGCCGCCGACCGCGAGGACCAGCACGATCGCGAGGCCCCACAGCACCCGCTCCAGGATCCGTCGCCCACGCTTCTTCTGCACGGGCCAACGCTACTCCGCGGCACGCCCCTCCCGGGCCACCGCGGGGTGCGTCGCCAGGTACTCCTCGAAGGCCTCGCGCGTGGTGCGGTGCGGCGTGTAGCCGAACTCCTCCTTCAGCCGGCGGTTCGCGAGCACCGGGCGGTATCGGAGGAACGGCACCTTCTCGGGGCCGTGCTCGGTGAGACGCAGCGCCCGGCCGATGCGCAACGCCGTGGCCAGCATCCACGCCGGGATCACGAGCTGTGGTTTCCCGAGGCGCTCGGCGATCTCGGGCACGGTCATGCGCCCGTCTCCCGCGACGTTGAAGATCCCGGCCGGCCCGTCCGTCGCGGCGCGCACCATCGCCGCCGCGACGTCGTCGACCCAGATGAACACGAAGGGGGAGGAGGACCCGGCGATGCGGAGGATCCGACGCCCGTCCCACAGCGCGGTGATCTGGTTCCGCACCGTCGGACCGAGGATCGTGCCGATCCGGAACACGACCTGCTCCAGACCTGGATGCGCCGTGCGGTACTCGGCGAGCATCTCCTCCACCAGACGCTTGTGCCGGGCGTACGGGAAGGCGTCGTTGCCGCGGAGCGGCTGAGCCTCGTCGATCCACTCCGCGTTGTCGGCGTGGTAGCCGTAGGCCGCCCCGGAGCTCGACACGACGATCCGTCGGACCCCGGCTTCTGCGCATGCGGCGAGGACGTTCGCGGAGCCGGTCACGTCGACGCGGTACTCGAGCGCCACGTCGCGGCCCGGGTTCACGATGGCCGCGAGGTGGACGACCGTGTCGATGCGGTGCTCACGCAGCACCGGGGCGATGGCGGCGGCATCCGTGACATCCAGCGTCGCGTCGACGACGCCCGCCCGGGCCGCTCCGGACCGCAGGTCGGCGGCCACCACGATCTCGACGTCGTCGCGTGCGGCCAGGGCCGCGGCCACGTGCGAGCCGAGGAAGCCGCCGCCGCCCGTGATCAGCACCCGCGCCATCAGGCGGCCTCGACGGCCGTGCGACCGCTGGCGTCTCCGGTCGCCGCCCCCGTGCGCGTGCGGGTATGCCGCGCCCACAGTCCGGCGAGCACGAGCCCCGCGACGATGTCCCAGATGCCCCACCACCCGGCGACGATGGCCATGCCGCCGAGCCCGTCGAAGAACAGGAACACCAGGCCCAGGCCGAGCCCCGCGTTGCGGATGCCGACCTCGAACGTCATGGCCTTGCGCTCGCGGGTGCCGAGCCCGCCGACCACCGCCGTGCCGTAGCCGAGGGCGAGCGCCACCGCGTCGTGCACCGCGACCACGAGCAGGATGATGCCGAGCACCTGCACGAACACGGACCAGTTGCCCACGAGCGCCGCGATGATGAAGCCGAGCAGTGCGATCAGACTGAACCACTTCACGAAGGGCTGCACGCGGGCGCTGAACCCCGGCGCCTTGGCGCGCAGGAGCAGCCCGAGCGCGAACGGGAGCCCGACGATGAGCAGGATCTCCAGCAGCATCCGCCACGGGTCCACGGCGACATCGCGCAGCAGCGTGCGGGCGGTCGGGTGCAGCGAGCCCCAGAAGGTGATGCTGAGCGGCATCACGAAGATGTAGATCAGGTTGCCGACCGCGGTCAGCGACACCGACAGTGCGACGTTGCCGCCCGCGCGATGCGTGAGCACCTGGGAGATGTTCCCCGGCGGGCAGCACGCCACGAGCAGCATGCCCAGGGCCATCGACGCCGTGACGGGCAGCACCAGGGTGAGCAGGAAGGTCGCGATCGGCAGCAGGAGCAACTGCGCGAGGATCGCGATCGCGAACGGCTTCGGGTGCCTCGCCACGACCCGGAAGTCGCTCGGCGACGTGTCCAGCGCGATGCCGAACATGATCAGCCCGAGCACCACGTTCAGGATCGTGAGCGTGCCGGGGGTGAAGGAGAGGACGACATCGTCGACGTTCATGCGGAGGCCTCCAACGCACTCTTCTCCCGCCGGACCGCACCGCGGTAGGCGTCCTTGTTCACGTAGTAGGCCATCCGATCGAGACCCAGGTAGTGGTAACCGCCGGTCAGGTCGGGCCAGGCCGCTCCGGTGACGCGGTCGCGGAAGCGGGCTGCGCGGGGCGGATCGTGCTCGACGGCGTCCAGGTAGGCGGCGAGCAGATCGGCCTGCTCGTAGCGGCCCTGCCAGCCGATGCCGGATGCCTCGATCATGCCCATCACGAACAGGCCGTTGAACGACGAGGGGAACAGGTTCAGGAACAGTCGGGGCGACGCGCCCTGCCAGTGCAGGTGCTCGCGATCCACGAACGGGTAGTCCAGCGTGTATCCGGTCGCGAGGAGCACGAGGTCGTAGTCGTCGCTGCCGCCGTCGCGGAAGTGCACGGTGGTTCCGTCGAAGCGGTCGATGTCGGCGCGGATGCGCAGGTCTCCCTGCCCGAGGTGGTTGAGGATCAGGGTGTTCACGATCGGATGGGACTCGTAGATGCGGTAGTCGGGCTTCGGGAAGCCGAACCGCACGGGGTCGCCGGTGAACGCCCGCAGCACCCGGCTGTCCACGGCCTGCTTGACCCGCGCAGGCAGCGGGCGCCCCTGGTTGAGGGTGTCGCTGGGCTTGCCGAACAGGTAACGGGGCACGAAGTAATACCCGCGGCGCACGCTCATGTCGACCGACACCGCGTGGTGCACGGCATCCACGGCGATGTCGCATCCGGAGTTCCCGGCGCCGATGAGCAGCACCCGCCTGCCGCGGAGCTGATCCGGGGACTTGTAGGCGCTGGTGTGCACGAACTCTCCCGTGAACGTGCCGCGGAAAGTGGGCACGTTCGGCTCCGCGAGGGTGCCGTTGGCGAGCACGACGCCCGCGTACCACCGGGTCTCCTCGCCGTCGGGCCCGCTGCTGGTGAGGTCCCAGCCGCCGTCGCGCGGCTCGAGACGGGTGACCCTGGTGTCGAAGCGGAACAGGTCGGTCAGCCCGAAGTGCGCGGCGTACTCCTCGAAGTACGCGTGCAGCACCCGGTGGCCGGGATAGTCGACCTCGGACCGCATCGGAAACTCGGCGAACTCGGTCGTGGTGCGCGAGGAGATCAGGTGCGCCGACTCATACATCGTGCTGCGCGGATTCGTGATGTCCCAGAGGCCGCCCACGCCGTGCGAGGCCTCGTAGCCGTCCACGGTGATCCCGCGCTTCTGCAGCGCACGCGCCGCGGCCAATCCGGATGGGCCCGCGCCGATCACGGCGTATGTGTTCATGGTGCTCCCCGCACGTCGCTGTGCTCGAAAAAACGCCCCCGCCCACCGATCGTATCGGGTGGGCGGGGGCGTCGAAGGGCGCCGCGGTCAGGCCGCGTCGAGGTGCTGCTGCCGTGTCGCGACGGCCTCCCGGATCGGCGCGAACAGCGGGTGCTCCGGGTCGAGGCCCGTGGCCTGCGCCGTGAACGCGGTGGCGTCCTCGGCGCGCAGCAGCTGCTGCAGCTCTACCGACTGCTCATCGGCCGGATCGTCGAAATCGAGCGCCGCGGCGACGGCCGCGACCAGGGCCTCGGTCGGCAGACCCCGCTCCGCGGCCATGGCGGCCGGTCCCACGAAGCGCTCGTGCCGAGAGATCTTGCGCAGCGGTTGGCGTCCGACCCGCTGCACCGTGTCGACGAGGGCGGGGTTGCGGAACCGCTCCAGGATCGTGGCGCGGTAGTCGGCCAGTTCGGCCGGGTCCAGCCCGTGCTCGGCGACCAGGACGGCAGAGGTCTCCTCGAGGGCTGCGGCCACGCTCGCGGCGATGGCGGGATCGGCCAGGGCGTCCGAGATGCGCTCGATGCCGGCACGCGCACCGAAGTAGGCGGTCGCCGCGTGCCCGGTGTTGACCGTGAACAGCTTGCGCTCGATATACGGTGCCAGGTCGTCGACGAAGTGCGCGCCCGGGATGTTCGGCAGCGTGCTGCCGAACGGCCCGGACTCGATCGCCCACTCGAAGTACGGCTCGACCGTGACGTCGACTCCGCCGCCCGCGGGCTGCGCCGGCACGATGCGATCCACCGCGGTGTTCGCGAACACTGCGCGGGAGAGCAGGGCATCGGCGTCCGCTCCGGCGGCGGCGATGATCTCGCGACGCAGCAGATCGGTGGCGCCGATCGCGTTCTCGCACGCCATCACCTGCAGCGGGGCGGCATCGGGGGAGCGGAGGGCGAGTCCGGCCACGATCGACGGCGCCACGAACCGCAGCACCGTCGGGCCGACCGCGGTGGTGACGACGTCGGCCGAGGCGACCTCTTCCGCCACCGCGGCCGGGTCCGTCCGGCTGTTCACGGCTCGGAAGCCGGAGACGATGTGATCGGTCCCTCCGGGGCCGGCTTCGTGCACGGTGTACGTGTCGACGGCGTTGATCGCGTCGACCAGTGCCTCCGCGACGTCGGAGAACACGACCTCGTAGCCGCCCTGGCGCAGCAGCAGGCCGACGAACCCGCGTCCGATGTTGCCCGCCCCGAAGTGGACCGCCTTCATCCCTCGTTCACCTCCGACAGCAGCGCGTAGAGCTCGTCCGGGGTCTGCGCCGCGGAGAGCCGGGCGACGTCGTCCTCCTCGGAGAACAGGATCGCGATCCGGGAGAGGATCTCCAGGTGCTCGTCGCCGACCCCGGCGATGCCGATCACGAACGTGGCCGGCTCGCCCGACCAGTCCACGCCGCCGTCGTAGCGGACGATCGACAGGGCGGAGGCGAGGATCGCCTCCTTCGCGTCGTTGGTGCCGTGCGGGATGGCCAGGCCGTTGCCCATGAACGTGGACACGGTCTCCTCGCGCTGGCGCATCGCGTCGACGTAGGCCGGGGTGACCGCTCCGGCGGCGACGAGGATGTCCGTCGCCTCCTGAAGGGCCTCGTCCCTGGTCGCTCCGCCGGGATGGATGCGCACCTGCTCGGGGGTGAGAACGCTCATTCCGTGTCCTTTCGCTGCTCGCGCACCATCTCGACGACCTCTTCGTACCGGGGCGAGTTCATGAAGTTGTCCACCGAGACGTGGATCGAGTTCGGCGACTTCGCCGTGGCGCGCTCGGTGAGCTGCTGCTGCGTGATGACCACGTCGGCTGTGCCGTCGAGGTTCGCGATCGCGGCGTTGGTGACCGTGACGTCCTCGATGCCCGCCTTCTTGAGCTTGTTGCGCAGCACGCTGGCGCCCATGGCGGAGGAGCCCATGCCGGCGTCGCAGGCGAACACGATGCGCTCGATGGGTGCGGTGGCGACCGCGGTCGTCGCGGGTGCCGCGGCGGCTTCCGACGAGGCGGCGGCGGTCGAGGTGCGCAGGGCATCCATCGCGGCGGAGGACCTGCCCTTGTTGGCCTCGGTCTGTGCGATGGCGGCGCCGAATGTGTCGCCCTCGGCCTCCAGGTCCCGCTTGCGCGAGGCCCGCAGGATGACCGCGGTGATGAGGAACGTGACGGTCGCGGCCAGCACGACCGAGAGGTACACGACCAGCAGGTTGCCGACGCCCGGTCCGATCGCCGCGGCGGTCACCGCGATGATGCTGCCGGGAGCGGCAGGGAACGCCAGGCCGCCGCCGAGGAGCATGTTGGTGGTGACGCCGGTCGCACCACCGGCGATGAGCGCGAGGATCGTGGTCGGCTTGCTCAGCGCGTACGGGAAGTAGATCTCGTGGATGCCACCGAAGAACTGGATGATGGCCGCGCCGGGAGCCGACGCCTTGGCCGCGCCGACGCCGAAGAAGCTGAACGCCAGGAGCAGGCCGATGCCGGGGCCGGGGTTCGCCTCGATGAGGAACAGGATCGACTTGCCGGTCTCCGCGGCCTGCTCGATGCCGAGCGGGGTGAACACGCCGTGGTTGATGGCGTTGTTCAGGAACAGCACCTTGGCCGGCTCGACGATGATCGACACGAGCGGCAGCAGCTGCAGCGACACGAGCCAGTCGACCGCGGCACCGAGCGCGGCGCTGATGCCGAGCATGACGGGACCGAAGGCGAAGAAGCCGACGATCGCGAGGATCATGCCGAGGATGCCGGCGGAGAAGTTGTTCACCAGCATCTCGAACCCGGGACGGATCTTGCCTTCCCAGAGCCGGTCCATCTGCTTCGTGATCCAGGCCGCGATCGGGCCCATGATCATGGCGCCGAGGAACATCGGGATGTTCGTGCCGACGATCACGCCGACCGTGGCGATCGAGGCGACCACGCCGCCGCGCTCACCGTAGACCATGCGGCCCGCGGTGTTGGCGATGAGCAGCGGGAGCAGGTAGGTGACCATAGGGCCGACCAGGCCGACGTAGGCGAGGATGTTGCCGTTGGCGCCCTCCGCCACCGAGGTCATGGCGCCCTGCCAGCCGATGATGGCCGAATCGCCGCCGCCGCCGATGATCTCGGAGACGCCGGCCCAGTGCCAGGCGGGACCGAACGGGCTCTTCTCGCCGAAGAATCCGGCGGGGATGAAGAGCATCGTGATGAAGCCCCAGGCGATGAAGGCCGCGATGTTCGGCATGATCATGCCGGAGAGGAAGGTGCCGAAGCGCTGCACTCCTACGCGGAGGCCGCCGGGTCTGGTGGCGGCAGGTGACGTCGTCGTCATGATGTCGTCTCTTTCTTGTGAGGGGGGAGGTCCGCGGCGAGCGTCGCCGCGGCGTTTCGGGCGGATGCCGCGCTGTCGGCGGCGAGGGCGACGGCGGCGAGTCGCCGGGCATCGTCCAGGGTGTGTCGGGTGAGGGTGTGCCTGACGTCGGCGAGTGCCGAGGGTGCCATCGAGAGGCTGGTGGCGCCGAGGCCGACCAGCACGACCGCGAGCAGCGGATCCGCAGCGGCCTCGCCGCAGATCCCGACCGGCTTGCCGAGGCGTGCGCCCGCGTCGCCGACCTCGCGCACCAGCCGCAGCACGGCGGGGTGCCACGGGTCCTGGAAGCCGGCGACCGAGCCGAGCATGCGGTCGGCGGCCATCGTGTACTGGGTGAGGTCGTTCGTGCCGATCGAGGCGAAGTCGGCGTGCGCGAGCACGCGATCCGCGAGCAGGGCGCTCGCGGGGATCTCGACCATCACGCCGGCCGTCTGCAGACCGTACTCGCGAGCGAGCGTGGTGAAGTACACGGTCTCCTCGACCGTCGCCACCATCGGGGCCATGACCCACAGGTCGGCCTCGGTCTCGGCGTCAGCCTCGGCGAGGGCGGTCAGCTGTTCACGCAGGATGTCCTCGCTGGCGCGCAGCGACCGCAGACCCCGAAGCCCCAGCGCGGGGTTCTCCTCGTGTGCGTCGTTGAGGAACGCCAGCGGCTTGTCGGCACCGGCATCCAGCATCCGCACCACGACCTTCTTCCCCGGGAAAGCGGCCAGCAGCTCGCGGTAGGCCTCGCGCTGCTGGGCGATCGTGGGTGCCTGGGCGGAGGACAGGAACAGGAACTCGGTGCGGAACAGCCCGACGCCCTCGGCCCCACGAGCGACCGCATCGGCGGCGTCTGCAGGCTTTCCCAGATTCGCCAGCAGCGCGATGGGTGTGTCGTCGGCGAGGGCGCCGGGAGTCAGGGGAGCGGCGTCGGCGGACAGACGGGCGGCGGCGCGCTGGGCCGCACGATCCTTCTCGTCGTCGGTCGGCTCGCGGGTGACGACACCGCTGGCGGCATCGACGATCACGGTCTCGCCCGTCGTCAACTGTGCCCCGTCGGCGACGCCGACGATCGCGACGATGCCCTTCTCGCGCGCGAGGATGGCGGTGTGCGAGGTCGGGCCGCCGTCGGTGGTGATCAGGGCGAGCACCTGGTCCAGATCGAGCAGGGCGGTGTCGGCCGGTGCCAGGTCGCGGGCGACGAGCACGAACGGGTGTCCGGGGCTCGGGACGCCGGGTGCGTCCACGCCACGGAGCCGCGCGAGCACACGCTGGGCGATGTCGTCGAGGTCGGCCGCGCGCTCGCCGAGGTAGCCGCCGACGGCTTCGAGTGTGGCGCGGAAACCGGCGAACGCGTCGTGCACGGCCCACTCGGCGGTGGCGCCGGCATCGATCCGGGTGTCGACCTCGTCCTGGAGCGTCGGGTCCTCGGCGATCATGGCCTGTGCTTCGAGCACCTCCTGCGCCGAGCCTCCTGCCGCTTCGCCGCGCTGGTTCAGCTCTGCCGCGACGGTCGCCACAGCATCGCGCACCCGCGTGCGCTCCGCATCGGCACCGGCCGTGCTGGGCGTGTTGTCGGGGGCCGGCATCGCCTCGGCCATGCGGACGACCGGCCCCTGGGCGACCCCGAGACCGATGCCGACACCGCGCAGCTCGCTCATCCGGCGGCGTCCTGATCGTGGTCGGTGGTCAGCAGCTCGGTGAGCGTGTCGAGCACGCCCTCCGCGCCCTCGCCGTCCGCCGTGAGGGTGACGTAGTCGCCGTACTCGATCGCGAGGGCGATGACGCCGAGGATGCTCGCCGCGTTGACGGGCTTGCCGGAGTCCTTCGCGATCGTCACGGCGATGCCGGAGTCCTTCGCCGCCTGCGCGAACAGCTTCGCCGGGCGGGCGTGCAGTCCGTGGGAGGAGCCGATCCGGACGGTGCGGGTGGCGGTCATGATGTTCCTTTCGGGGTGTCGCCGGCGTCGGCGAGGATCGAGCGGGCGAGGACGAGCGTGCGCGAGCCGTCGCGGTCGGCGAAGACGTCGTCGGGGAGCACGGCGACGGGTACCCGTGCGCTGTCGCGGATGGCCTGGACGCGGTCGCTCAGGTGCGGGCCGACGAGGATGAGGTCATGCTCGGAGCCGGCGACGGAGCTCTCCATGCCGGCGGCGGCGTCCCAGTCGAGACCGGCCGCGGTGGCCGCGGTGCGCAGTCGCTGTGCGACGAAGGTGCTCGACGCGCCCGCGCCGCACACCACGAGAATCCTCATCGATGCCCCACCCTTTCCTGAGAACAGTCTGGGAACGCGAGGGTGCGACACGCCAACAGGTTCCTTTCCGCCCCCGCGGAACGCCCCCTTCCGCCCATCGGCCTCCGGGGGCTGACATCATGGAGTGCACGTCGAGACAGTGCAGTCAGCACGCGGGAGTCGGAGGGATCATGTCGCGCCAGCGCCAGGACCTGCTCCTCGCCGCCCTGCTGCGACAGGAGGGGTGGGCGACGGCCGGGAGCCTCGCCGACCTGCTCGGGGTCACCCCGCGCAGCATCCGCTCCTACGTCGCCGCGCTGAACGCCCGCAACCCGGGCGCCGCGGTCATCGAATCGGGGCCGGCAGGCTATCGCGCGGGCCAGGGTGCGCGCGGCGCCCTGCGGATGCGTCAGTCGGGCGAGTCGGCTCCCCGTGACAGGCTACATGCGCTGGTGCGATCGCTGCTGGATGAGCCCGCGGGCATCGACGTGTACGACACGGCCGATGAGCTGCACGTCAGCGAGGCGACGCTCGAAGCCGACCTGGTGCGCGTGCGCGGCCTGCTCGACGGAGGCGATCTCGTGCTGGAGCGGGACCGGGAGATCGTCCGACTGCGCGGCAACGAGGCGGCGCAGCGGCGGCTGCTGAGCAGGCTCGCACACGACGAGATGGACGACGCCTCCTTCCACCCCGAGACGTTCCGCCGCGCTCTCGCCGGCTCGGCGGTCGCGGCCAGCGCGGTCGGGCCCTTCAAGTCGGCGCTGGTGCGCGAGCTCGGCGAGCTCGGCTACTACGTGAACGAGCTCGCGATCTCCGACGTGCTGCTGCACATCGCCATCGCCGCCGAGCGCGTCGCGGCCGGGCACGCCCTGGAATCGTCACCGGCGGGCACCCGTGCTGAGATCCCGCGCGTCGGCGCCGTGATCGCCGGTCTCGCCGCCGAGCACTTCTCGGTTGTGCTCGGTGAGGGCGACAGCGGTCACCTCGCCTCGCTGGTGCTTACCCGCATCGTCGCGCCGGGTCAGGATGCCACGCGCGAGGTCGCCCGCAGCGGGGTGGACCCGGAGGTGGAGGCGGCCGTGCGGTCCGAGATCGCACGAGCGGCCGACGACTACCAGGTCGACCTGGTCGACGAGACGTTCGTGCTGCGGCTCGCCCTGCACGTGCAGAACCTCCTGCGCCGGGCGGAGGAGAGCGCGCTCACCCGCAACCCGCTCACCCGGTCGCTCAAGACCACCTATCCGATGATCTTCGAGGTGGCGGTGTCGATCGCGAGCGGTCTGCACGACCGCCTCGGCACGCCCATCCACGACGACGAGATCGCCTACATCGCGATGCACGTCGGCGGGCGGCTGGAGCGCAGCAGGAAGGCCGAGTCGATCCTGACGGCGACGATCGTCTGCCCCGGCTACTACGAGCTGCACGAGCTGCTGCGATCCAGCGTCGACCGCTCCCTCGGATCCGCGATCGAGGTCACGAGCGTGGTCACGAACGTCGACCCGGACTGGTCGTCGTTCGACACCGATCTCGTGCTCAGCACGATCGAACCGGGCTCGTCCGGAGACCGGTTCGTGCGCATCCAGCCGTTCCTCACGGATGCCGACGTCGATCGCATCCAGCAGGCCGCAGCCCGCGTGCGCAGGGGCCGTCGTCTCACGCGGCTCCGCGCCGAGCTCGCCCGCTATTTCCATGCCGAGGCCTACGTGTTCCCGCTGCCCGACGAGGGGGAGGAGGCGATAATCCGGCGACTCGGCAGCCTCCTGGTGCAGGCGGGCCTGATCGGCGAGGACTACATCGAGAACACCATCGTGCGCGAGCGGATGTCGTCCACCGCGTTCACCGACGCGCTCGCCGTGCCGCACGCGCTGCAGATGA
The DNA here is from genome assembly GCF_037150835.1 of Microbacterium sp. LB12. Classification (NCBI taxonomy): domain Bacteria; kingdom Bacillati; phylum Actinomycetota; class Actinomycetes; order Micrococcales; family Microbacteriaceae; genus Microbacterium; species Microbacterium sp. LB12. Next base: position 191,898 of record NZ_JBBCPF010000004.1, read on the forward strand.
CGGCCACCCGCACCGCGATCGCCATCGGCGTCGCCGACGGGTCGGCCGCATGGGGCGGCGGGCGGGTGCAGGTCGTCGCGCTCGCGGCGTTCAGCGAAGGGGATCGGGCGGCGTTCCAGACCGTGTTCGAGCAGCTGGTCGAGGTGTTCAGCGAGCGCGAGAGCGTGCAGCGGATCGTGCGCAAGGGTGTGACGTTCGAGTCGTTCCTGGACGAGCTCGTCGCGGTGATCGACGGCTGATCGTCGCAGGCTGCGCCCACGTCACTTGCGCGGCGCGAGCACCTCGGCGAGCTGATCCAGCACGGCCTCCGACGTCGCCGACTCGGCGGTCTCGAGCACCACGGCGTCGCCCGGTGCGATCGCCAGATCCATCACGGCCAGCACGCTGCTCAGGTCGACGGTCGTGTCGTCCGAGGTGCGCAACGTCACGGGCGACCCGTGCGACTGCGCGAGCCGGACGAGCTCCGCCACCGGGCGAGCGTGCACACCGTTGTGCGCGCTCACGATCAGGTGTCGGGTGGGCATGCTCAGGAGCGCTCGTCGAGCAGAGCGCGGACGCCTGCTTCGAGCTCTGCCACGGCCTCGCGTGCGCCCTCGGCGGAGTCCGCGCGCGCGTCGATGTAGACCTTGAGCTTCGGTTCGGTGCCGCTCGGGCGCACGATCACGCGCGACCCGTCGGCGAGTCGGTACCGCAGCACGTCGCCGGAAGGCTGCCCCGGTGCCGCCTGCAGCAGGTCCTCGGCAGAGGCGATCGCGCGCCCGGCGATGTGCGTCGGCGGAAGCGTCCGCAGCGCGAGCATCACGTTGCCGATCACGGCGAGGTCCTCGACGCGCACCGACACCTGGCCGCTGGCGAAGTGCCCGTAGGTGTCGCCGAGCTCGGCGAGCAGGTCGACGAGCGTGGCTCCCCGGTCACGTGCCTCGGCGGCGAGGCCGAGCACGGCGACGGCGGCGGAGATCCCGTCCTTGTCGCGCACGGTGTCCGGGTTCACCAGGTAGCCCAGGGCCTCCTCGAAACCGAACACGATGCCCGGGGCGCGGGAGATCCACTTGAAGCCCGTGAGGGTCTCGTGGAAGTCCAGCCCGTGGTGGGCGGCCACCGCACCGAGTCCGGGGGAGGAGACGAGGGAGCAGGCGAGCGAGGCTCCGGGCGTTCCGGCGGCCGCGCGCGCCGCGCGTGCACCGAGCAGGAGGCCGACCTCGTTGCCGGTCAGGCGGCGCCAGCCCTCCGGCGCAGACTCGTCGGGGACGGCCACGGCGAGACGATCCGCATCCGGGTCGTTGGCGAGGATGAAGTCCGCCTTCACGCGGCGGGCTCTCGCGAAGGAGAGGTCCATCGCCCCGGGCTCCTCCGGGTTCGGGAACGACACCGTGCGGAACGTGGCGTCGGGAGCGAGCTGGTCGTCGACGACGAACGGCTGCGGGTAGCCGGCTTCGCGCACGATGCGCGACACCGTCTCCCAGCCCACGCCGTGCATCGCGGTGTAGACCCACCGCATCCCGGTCGAGCCCGCAGGGGCAGGGGACACGGCCGCCGTGGCCGCGACGTAGGCGTCGACGACCTCTTCGCCGGCCGTCTCGTAGTCCGTGGAGCGCGGCAGCGCGCTGACCGCGCCCGCGTCGGCGATCCGCTGGATGTGCGCGGCGATCTCGGCATCGGCCGGAGCGACGATTTGCGAGCCCTGATCGGCACCGCCGAGGTACACCTTGTAGCCGTTGTCGTTCGGCGGATTGTGGCTGGCCGTCACCATCACGCCGGCATCGGCGCCGAAGTGGCGCACCGCGAACGCGAGCACGGGCGTCGGGAGCAGCCGGGGCAGCAGGATCGCGCGCAGACCCGCACCCGCGAACAGTTCGGCGGAGTCCGTCGCGAACACCCGCGAGTTGCGGCGTCCGTCGTACCCGATCACGACCGTGGGGGCGCCGCCGTCGGCCTTCTCGCGCAGGTAGGCAGCGAACCCGGCGGCCGCCTGCGCGACCAGCACCCTGTTCATGCGGTTGCTGCCTGCGCCGAGCTCACCGCGGAGGCCCGCCGTGCCGAACGCGAGTCGCGTGCCGAAGCGGTCGTCCAGATCGGCGATCGCCGCCTCGTCACCGGCCGACGCGCGTGTGATCACCCCGGCGAGCTCGTCGCGGGCCTCGTGGTCCGGGTCCTGCCGCAGCCAGGCGCGGGCCTGGGCCAGCCGCTCGTCGCTCACAGCGCCTCGACCACCCTGGCCAGGAGCGCGGAGATCACCGGTTCGGCCTCGCGTCCGGCTTCGATCACCTCGGCATGGCTGAGCGGCGTCTGCTGGATGCCGGCCGCGAGGTTCGTGATGAGCGAGAAGCCGAGCACCTCCATGCCGGCCTCGCGCGCGGCGATGGCCTCGAGCGCGGTCGACATGCCGACGATGTGGCCGCCGATGTGCTTGGCCATCTGCACCTCGGCCGGCGTCTCGTAGTGCGGTCCGCGGAACTGCGTGTACACGCCCTCGTCGAGCATCGGATCGATGCTGCGGGCGATGTCGCGCAGGCGCTTCGCGTACAGGTCGGTCAGGTCGACGAAGGTGGCGCCCTCGAGCGGGGAGTCGGCGGTGAGGTTGATGTGGTCGCTGATGAGCACGGGCTGGCCGGGCGTCCACGTCTCGCGGATGCCGCCGGCGCCGTTGGTCAGCACCATGATCTTGGCGCCCGTCGCGGCGGCCGTGCGCACGCTGTGCACGACCCGACGCACACCGTGGTCCTCGTAGTAGTGGGTGCGCGCGCCGATCACGAGCACGTTCTTGCCGCCGGGGGTGCGGATGCTGCGCAGGGTGCCGACATGGCCCTCCAGCGCGGGCTTGGAGAACCCGGTGACCTCGGTCGCGGGGATGGTCGCGACCGTCTCGCCGATGAGGTCGGCGGCCTTGCCCCAGCCGCTGCCGAGGGTGAGGGCGATGTCGTGGTGCTCGACGCCGGTGAGACGGGCGATGTCGGCGGCGGCCTGCGCGGCCACCTCGAACGGGTTCGCGGTCGGGGCGTCGAGAGGGTTGCTGTGCGTTTCGGGCATGGATCCACTCTAGGAAGGTGCAGGCTCGGGGGCCAGGATTGCGGAAGAATGGATTGCATGTCTTCCACCACTTTCGAGCGCACTCAGCGCGTCGCCGTCCTCGGCGGCGGTCCCGGCGGTTACGAGGCGGCCCTCGCGGCGGCCCAGCTCGGGGCCGAGGTCACCCTGGTCGAGCGCGTGGGAGTCGGCGGATCGGCTGTCCTCACCGATGTCGTGCCGTCCAAGAGCCTGATCGCCACGGCCGATGCCGCTGTCGCGATCTCCGAGGCGAGCGACCTCGGGGTGAACTTCTACGCCAAGGGCGATCACTCCCGTCCCCTCAAGCCCGAGATCGCGATCAACCTCGCGGCCGTGAACAAGCGCCTCCTCTCCCTCGCCGGCCAGCAGTCGGAGGACATGCGGGCGACGCTCCTCGAAGCAGGCGTGCGCATCCTGTCCGGCCACGGCCGGCTCGAGGGTCCCACCGCGATCGTCGTCTCGACGGGCCAGGGCGGCACCGACTTCGACCGGGTCGAGGCCGACACCATCATCGTCGCGGTCGGCGCCTCGCCGCGCGAGCTGGACTCGGCCAAGCCCGACGGCAAGCGCATCCTCACGTGGACGCAGCTGTACGACATGAAGGCCCTTCCCGAGCACCTCATCGTGGTCGGATCCGGTGTCACGGGTGCGGAGTTCGCCTCCGCCTACATGAACCTGGGTGCCAAGGTCACGCTCATCTCCAGCCGTGACCAGGTGCTCCCCGGCGAGGACCGTGATGCCGCCGGCGTCCTGGAGAAGGTGTTCAAGCGCGGGGGGATGCAGGTGCTGTCCAAGTCCCGCGCCGACCGCGTCGAGGTCACCGATGGCGGCGTCACCGTGACGCTGTCCGACGGGCGCACGGTCGAGGGCAGCCACTGCCTCATGGCGGTCGGGTCGATCCCGAACACCGCGGGCATCGGTCTGGAGGAGGCGGGGGTCGAGCTCGACGAGTCCGGCCATGTCCGGGTGAACCGGGTCGCACGCACCTCCGTGCCGAACGTCTACGCGGTGGGCGACTGCACGAACTTCTTCCCGCTGGCCTCCGTCGCCTCGATGCAGGGACGCACCGCGGTATTCCACGCGCTGGGTGACATCGTGATCCCGCTCGAGCAGATCAAGATCACCTCGAACATCTTCACGGCTCCCGAGATCGCCACGGTCGGCTACGGCGAGAAGGACGTCGAGGAGGGTGTGGCCGACGGCATGGTCTACAAGCTGCCGCTCGCGGCGAACCCGCGCGCCAAGATGATGGGCATCAAGGACGGCTTCGTCAAGCTCATCGCCCGCAAGGGCTCCGGCACGGTGATCGGCGGTGTGATCGTGGCGCCGAAGGCCTCCGAGCTGATCTACCCGATCGCCGTCGCCGTCGAGCGCCGCCTCACGGTCGATCAGGTCTCGCGTGTGTTCGCGGCCTACCCGTCGCTGTCCAGCAGCATCACGGATGCCAGCCGGGCGATGCACCTCGTGAACATCTCCTGACGACAGGAGACGCGAAAAGGCGCCCCACCTCGGTGGGGCGCCTTTTTCGCGTGTGAGGAAGCGCGTCAGCTGATCGTCAGCAGCTGGTGCCCGGCCGACACCGTGGAACCGGCATCCGCGTTGATGTTGCCGACGACGCCGTCCTTGTGCGCCTGCAGCGGCTGCTCCATCTTCATCGCCTCGAGCACGACGACGAGGTCGCCCTTGACGACCTGCTGCCCGTCCTCGACGGCGATCTTGACGACCGTGGCCTGCATGGGCGACTTGACCGCATCGCCGGATGCCCCCGCGTTGGCGTTGGTGGCGTGACTGCGGCGCGACGGCGGAACGGCGGCGGGGCGTCCTGCGGTGCCCGCGGCGACCGCGACCCGGTCGGGCAGGCTCACCTCGAGGCGCTTGCCGGAGACCTCGACGACGACCGTGTGGCGCGCCTCGGCGGCTGCCGGAGCCTCGAGCTCGCCGTCCCATGCCGGGATGTCGTTCACGAACTCGGTCTCGATCCAGCGGGTGAAGATGCCGAACTCGCCGTCCTCTGCCGTGAACGCGGGGTCGCGGACGACCTTGCGGTGGAACGGGATGACGGTGGGGAGTCCGGCGACCTCGAACTCGTCGAGGGCGCGGCGCGAGCGCTCCAGCGCCTCGGCGCGGTCCTTGCCGGTCACGATGATCTTCGCGAGCAGCGAGTCGAAGGCGCCGGAGACGGCGTCGCCGGCCGTGACACCCGAGTCGAGACGGATGCCGGGACCGCCGAAGGTCTTGAAGACGTGGATCGGACCGGGCTGGGGGAGGAACCCGCGACCCGGGTCCTCGCCGTTGATGCGGAACTCGATGGAGTGGCCCTGCGGCTTCGGGTCGTCGTAGTCGATCGTGCCGCCGGCGGCGATGCGGAACTGCTCGCGCACCAGGTCGATGCCGGTGACCTCTTCCGAGACCGGGTGCTCGACCTGCAGACGCGTGTTCACCTCGAGGAACGACACGGTGCCGTCGGCGCCGATCAGGAACTCGCACGTGCCGGCACCGACGTAGCCGACCTCCTTGAGGATCGCCTTGGATGCCGAGTACAGCAGCTCGTTCTGCTCGGCGGTGAGGAACGGCGCGGGGGCCTCCTCGACGAGCTTCTGGTGACGACGCTGCAGCGAGCAGTCGCGCGTCGAGATCACGACGACGTTGCCCGCGGCGTCGGCGAGGCACTGGGTCTCGACGTGACGCGGCTTGTCGAGGTACTTCTCGACGAAGCACTCGCCGCGGCCGAAGGCGGCGACCGCCTCACGGGTGGCGGATTCGAAGAGCTCCGCGACCTCGTCGAGCTCGCGCGCGACCTTGAGGCCGCGTCCGCCGCCGCCGTATGCCGCCTTGATGGCGATCGGAAGGCCGAACTCCTTCGCGAAGGCGATGACCTCGTCGGCTCCTTCCACGGGACCGGGGGTGCCCGGGGCGAGCGGTGCGCCGACCTTCTCGGCCACGTGGCGTGCGGTCACCTTGTCGCCGAGCGCCTCGATCGCCTCGGGCGACGGGCCGATCCAGGTCATCCCCGCATCGATGATGGCGCGGGCGAACTCGGCGTTCTCGGCGAGGAAGCCGTAGCCGGGGTGCACGGCGTCGGCACCGGCGCGGCGGGCGATGGAGAGGATCTTCTCGATCTGGAGGTAGGTCTCGGCGCTGGTCGAGCCGCCGAGCGCGTAGGCCTCGTCGGCGAGACGCGTGTGCAGGGCGTCGCGATCCTGGTCGGCGTAGACAGCGACGGAGGCGATTCCGGAGTCACGGGCGGCGCGGATGATGCGGACGGCGATCTCGCCGCGGTTGGCGATGAGCACCTTGGCGATAGCAGGCATGATTGCCAGCCTAGCGAGAAGGCTCCCGATCCTTTTGACGACTCCCCACAAGAAAGCCGGGAAAACGTGGAGGGGAGTCTACGACCAGAGGTCCGTCCACACGACGCCGAGTTCGGCGGCGAGGCGTCGCACGGTCGAGAGCGACATCCCGACGACCGTGGACGGATCGCCCTCCACGCGGGTGATGAACGCGCCTCCCAGACTGTCGACGGTGAAGGCTCCCGCGACGTGCAGCGGCTCGCCCGAGGCGACGTATGCCGCGATCTCGGCGTCGCTCACGTCGTCCGCGAACGTGACGGCGGCTTCCGCGACAGCGGTCGCCTCGGTCGGCGCGACACCGGGGGACACTCGGAACACCGAGTGACCGGAGTGCAGGATCCCCGTCGCGCCGCGCATCTCCTGCCAGCGTCGGGTGGCCTCCTCCGGGGTGTAGGGCTTGCCGTAGACCCGCCCGCCGAGCGCGAACATCGAGTCCCCGCCGATCACGAGACCATCGAAAGTTCCCTCCTGCGCGAGGCGCTGTGCGACGGCCGCAGCTTTCGCACGGGCAAGCAGCAGCACGAGCTCGGCGGGTGGCAGCGCGGCGCCTCGGTCCGCCTCGGCAGCTGCGGCGACGGCGTCCTCGTCCACGTCGGGGGATTCCGTGAGCGGTTCGATGCCCGCCCGTCGGAGCAGCATGAGACGGGCCGGGGAAGTGGAGGCGAGGCAGACGCGCATGTCCACCACCGTATCCTCGAAGGATGACTTCCTCCCCAGCCGACGTGCTCGAGCTCGACATCACCGGCATCGCGCACGGGGGCACCTTCATCGCCCGCCACGAGGGGCGCGTGGTGTTCGTCTCCGATGCGATCCCCGGTGAGCGCGTCCGCGCCCGCGTGATCCCTCCGCAGGAGGGCACCGACGCCGCGACCCGCAGCTTCTGGCGCGCCGAGACCGTCGAGGTGCTGGAGGCGTCCGAGCATCGGCGACCGCACGTGTGGGCGGAGGCCGACGTGTCGCGCGATCTCGCCGACCGCCCCGGTGGCGCAGACCTCGGACACATCGCGCTCGACCACCAGCGCGAGCTCAAGCGTCGCGTGCTGACCGAGGCGCTCGACCGGTTCGCCGGCGAGGGCTTCGTCGCCCCGGAGATCGAGTCGGTCGAGTCCGGCGACGGTCTGGGATGGCGCACGCGCGTGACACTGCACGTGGACGAGTCGGGGGAGGTGGGACCGTTCGCCGCGCGCAGCCACCGTGTGATCCCGGTGTCCTCGCACCCGCTGGCCCGTCCGGCGATCGCGAAGGCCGCGCTCGCCCTGACCGGGGAGGCCCCCGGCCGCATCGAGCTCGTCGAGCCCGCCGACGGCACGGTGCGCATCATCCGCCGTGAGGAGACCGAGCGCCCGGCGCGCGTCGCCCGCGGCTTCCGTCGCCGCCCTGCGCCCGAGGTGATCGAGGAGGCCGTGAACGACCGTCGTTTCCAGGTCGATGCCACGGGCTTCTGGCAGGTGCATCCGCGCGCGGCTTCCGTGCTCGACGCCGCCGTGTACGGCATCCTCGACGGCCACGTCGATGACGAGAAGACCCACTACGACCTGTACGGCGGTGTCGGTCTGTTCGCCGCGACGCTCGCCGACCTCGGCGGCCGCGACATCGTCACGGTCGAGTCCAGTCCCCGTGCCACGCAGCATGCCGCCGCGAACCTCGCACCGCTCGAGGTGAAGGCTGTGACGGCGCGCGTCGACCGGTTCCTGGCGTCGCAGAAGAGCACGGGCCGCACGGGTGCCGTGGTGCTCGACCCGCCGCGCGCGGGCGCGGGACGCCAGGTCGTCGAGGCCGTGCACGCGCTCGCCCCCGACGCCATCGCGTATGTCGCGTGCGACCCGGTGGCCCTCGCGCGCGACCTCGGCACCTTCCGTGCACTCGGCTGGAACGTCGACCGCCTGCGCGGCTTCGACCTGTTCCCGCATTCGCACCACTTCGAGGTCGTCGCCCTGCTCACCCGCTGACCGGCCCGTCGCCGATCCCGACGGACTCACTAGGCTGGGCGGATGAGCACGGTTGCCCTCATCGATGACCACGAGTCCGTCCGCCTCGGGCTCGAGGCCGCGTGCGCGCGGGATTCGCAGACGGTGGTGTTCTCCGGCAGCACGGTCGTCTCCTACCTCGACTGGCGGAAGACGACCGGTGCGGCACCCGCCGACGTCGTGGTCCTCGATCTCACGCTCGGGGACGGGACCACGGTCACCGAGAACGTGACATCGCTCGTGAGCGACGGAGCGAGCGTCGTGATCCACAGCGTCGCCGATCGGCCGGCCGCGGTGCGCGAGGCGCTCGCCGCAGGTGCCGCCGGTGTCGTGAGCAAGTCCTCCGCACTCGACGACGTGCTGGATGCGATCCGCACCGTCGCGCAGGGCGAGGCCCTCAACAACGTCGAATGGGCGAGTGCGGTCGACGGCGACCGTGCCTTCGCCGACGCCCAGCTGGCCACCCGCGAGCGCGAGGTCCTCCGCCTGTACGCGACGGGGCTGCCGCTGAAAGCCGTCGCCGAGCGTCTCGGCGTCGCCTACTCCACCGCCAAGGAGAACATCACCCGCATCCGCGTGAAGTACGTCGAGGTCGGACGCCCTGCGCCGACCAAGGTCGACCTGCTGCGCCGCGCGATGGAGGACGGGATCGTCGCGGCAGACGAGGCGCCGAGTGACCGCTGAGCCGCTCAGCATCCGTGACGCCTGGAGCAAGATCCCTTCTCCCGGCAGCACGGAGACCGCGTTCGAGCGCTTCACCGGGAAGCGCATGGAGCGCATCCTCGCGATCGTCGTCGCGATCGGCTCGTCCGTGCTCGGGGCACAGGCGCTGACGGCCGCGCTGAGCACCCTCTCGCAGGCCGATGGCGCCCACCTGGTCATGCTCGCCGTGGTGTTCGTGCCGCTCGCGGCGATGCTCGTCGCCTGTGTGATCGGTCGGGGCGTCCGGATCTTCTCGGGTGTCTTCGCCGTGGTCTACGTGCTGGCGCTCGCGGCCTGGCCGACCGTCGTCGATCCCTCCGACAAGAGCGCGGGGGAGCAGCCGTGGATCTTCTTCCTGGTCAATGTCGGCGTCGTCGCGGCGATGCTCGCCTTCCCGTTGCGCCTGCAGTTCGTGTGGGCCGCGGGAATGCCGTTCGTCTACGGCTACGTACGGCTCGTCCAAGGGGAGTTCTCGCGCGAGTTCTGGGTGACGACGGCGTTCGACGTCTCGTTCACGCTCATCCTCGGTGTCGTCATCATCGCGCTTGGGTGGATGTTCCGCTCCGTCGCGGCCGGGGTCGACGAGGCCAGGGGGCAGGCGGTGGCATCGTATGCGGCGGCCGCGGCTGCGGCGGCGGCGGAGGAGGAGCGGGCGGCGATGTCGGCCCTGATGCACGACAGCGTGCTGGCCGCGCTGATCTCCGCGGAGCGCGCCGAGAGCGATCGCGCCAAGGAACTGGCGGTCGCGATGGCGAGGGAGGCGCTCACCCGACTCGCGAACACCGAGGCCGCGGTCGCGCAGGAGGGGAGCGACGAGCCCGTCGGGACGGCGCAGATCGTCGTGGAGCTGCGTCGGGCTCTGTCCGAGCTCGGCGCCGATGCGATCGTCGAGGAGCGCGGGGGCATCGGCCTGATCCCCGGCCGCGCGGCACGGGCGCTGGTGCTCGCTGCGCGACAGGCGATCGGCAACTCCGTGACGCACGCGAACGGGCGGGGGCTGCACATTGTCGCCGAAGGGCATGGCGACGAGGGGATCGGGGTCACGGTGTCCGACACCGGACCGGGTTTCGACGTCGACGCGATCGGTGCGGATCGCCTTGGGATCAGGGCGTCGATCTTCGCCCGCATGGCGGGGATCGCCGGCACGGCGGACATCCAGTCGGACGAGCACGGCACGACGGTCACGCTGGGGTGGGAGCGCTCGTGAACCGCACCGTGCGCAGCGTCGCCACGTCCCTCGCGGTCGGATTCGCGCTGTACTTCGTGGCGCGAGCCGTCTGGTGGATCGAGCAGCCGACGGCGCCGCTGCTGATGGTCCTCGCGATCGGCATCTATCTGGTGGTCGTGAACGTCGCGATCCTCGGCGATGGCGCCACCGTGCGCATGCCGCGGTGGGCGGCCATCATCGCGCTGGTGTCGAGCGCTCTGATCCCCGTCCTTGTCACGTTCTCGCTCGAGCCGGCTGATCGCACGGCGCCGTTCGCGACGTGGTACATCGGCGCGCTGGGACTTCTCGCGGTCGTCTGCGTCGTCCGCCGCCGCTCGCTCATCGGGTGGCTCACCCTGGCGATGCTCGCGCTGACGTCGTCACTGTTCCTGGGCCCCGGCGTGGCGCTCACCCTCGGCCTGGTCGGGTCGATCATGTGGGTCGTGGTCGCGCGACTGCTCGTGATGTTCTGGGATCGCGCGGTCCGCGACACGGAGCGTCTCGCCGAGATCCAGCAGGCGGTGTCCGCCTGGCACGCCACGCAGCGCGTGCGGCAGCGCGAACGCCGGCTGCGCACCCAGTTCGCGCTGGCTGTCGCGGGGCCCGTCCTGAGCCGGGTCGTCGCGGCGCGGGGGTCGCTCGACGAGCAGGAGCGCCTGGATGCGCGACTCGCGGAGGGCCGGCTGCGCGATGAACTCCGCGGGGCCGATCTGCTCAACGACGCGGTGCGCAACGCGATCGAGGACGCCCGCCGCCGTGGCGTCGTCGTGACGGTCTTCGACGAGGGCGGGTTCGACGACATCGACGAGGATCGCCGCGGGGAGATCCGGGACGAACTCGCCGAGGTCCTCACGCGTGCGCAGACGGCGCGCCTCATCATCCGCTCGGCGAGGGATCCCCGCGTCGCGGTGACGATCGTCGGCCGTGCGGGGGCACGCTCTCCCGGCGACGACGATGCGGTCGACCTCTGGCACGAGATCCCGCGGTACGCACCGACTGTCTGACGGATCCGTCCCGGTGCGTGCGTCCTCGGCTCCGGCCGGGGGAGGCGACCGAAGTCGAGGATGGTGAGAGTGGGCGAGGGGCGGCGTGATCGCCAGCCCCTCGCCATGCGGACAGTTACCCGAAAACCATCCGCTGGTGGCCAGTCAGCGCCTGTCTACCCTGGGACAGAGAGACCAGCCGAACGCGAAGCGTCCTCATTAGTCTGATGGGTCGCGCACAGGTTGTCTGTAGGTATTTTGGGGGACACGATTTCTCCGCGGATGGGGGATCATTGGACGATGGCAACGCGTCGGGGCACCAACCTTCCGCGGATGGGCGACTTCAATCAGTCCGTGATCCTCGAGGCGATCCGCCAGTCGGGTGAGGGGCTGAGCCGGATCGAGCTCGCGGCGGCGACCGGCCTGTCCGCGCAGACGGTCACCAACATCACCCGACGCCTCCTCGACGACGGGTTCATCCGCGAGGCCGGACGCACCATCAACGGGCCGGGCAAGCCGCGTGTCACGCTGCGGCTCGTCGCGGACAGCCGGTTCGCGGTGGGGGTGCATCTCGATCCCGCGCTCATGACGTTCGTGCTGCTCGATCTGTCCGGCGCGGTCGTGCGGCGGTTGAGCGTGCGCACACCGGCGAAGGATCCGCGGTTGATCGTCGATGCCATGGCCACCACGATCGAGACGCTGATCGTCGGCTCCGGCGTCGAACGGGCCCGCATCGCGGGCGTGGGCGTCGCCGCTCCCGGACCGCTCGATGCGGAGAAGGGCACCGTGATCGATCCGCCCAAGCTGCTCGGCTGGCACCGGGTCCCCCTGCGCGCGGTGCTCGCTGAGGCGACGGGGCTCCCGGTGGTGCTGGAGAAGGACACCACGTCGGCCGCGGTCGGCGAGCTCTGGACGCGCCGCGGATCGGCCGACGACTCCTTCGTCTTCGTGTACCTCGGCACTGGCATCGGCGCCGCGCTGGCGCGAGACGGCGAGGCGGTGCGCGGAAGCACGCGGAACATCGGCGAGATCGGGCACATCATCGTCGACCCCGATGGGCCCTCCTGCTCGTGCGGAGCGAGGGGATGCGTCGAGGTGGTGTGCACGCCCCAGGCGATCGTCGAACGGGCCGAGCGTGCCGGAGTGTTCGCGGACGACCGCGAGGTGAGCGATGTCGCCGCCGTCGATGCGCGCTTCAGTCAACTCTGCGAACGAGCGGCCGGTGGCGAGGTCCCTGCCGCGGTCGTGCTGCAGCAGGCGGCGGCCCACACGGCGGTGCTGACGGCTGTGCTGACCAACATCCTCGACGTCGATCGGGTGGTGTTCGGGGGGCCGTTCTGGTCGCGGCTCGCCGAGGTGTACCTGCGCGAGATTCCCGACCGGCTCGATCGCGCGAGTGCGACACGGGCCGTGCGTGCGCTGCCGGTCGACGGCACCGTGGTGGGCGACGATGTCGGGGCGGTGGGCGCCGCCTGCGTCGTGCTGGAGTCGGTGCTCGGACCGCGGGCATCGGACCTGCTGCTGGTGCACTGAACCGGCGGGGTCGTCAGCCGGAGAAGCGTCCCCACGGGATGTCGCGGCGCAGCGGGGTGCGCAGCGGCCGCTGTGTGCGGGTCCAGGCCGAGACGACCGGCACGTCGGCGACGGCCGCGGCCGCCTCCGTCGCATAGGCCTCGCTGATCACGGCGATGAGGGCAGCGAGCTCTTCCTCGGTCGCCGCGCCGCGCGTGATGTCGAGCAACGGTGCTTCCTGGCCCGGTGCTGCATCCGAAGTGTCCTTCGCGGTCACAGCGGGATGTTCCCGTGCTTCTTCGGCGGCAGCTCCGCACGCTTGCCGCGCAGGGCCCGCAGCGCCTTCGCGATCGAGACGCGGGTGTTCGCCGGCTCGATGATGCCGTCGAGCTCGCCGCGCTCGGCCGCGAGGAACGGCGAGGCCACGTTGTAGGTGTACTCGTTCGCGAGGCGCGTGCGCACGGCGGCGACGTCCTCTCCGGCTTCCTCGGCCTTCTTGATCTCACCGCGGTACAGGATGTTGACGGCGCCCTGGCCGCCCATCACCGCGATCTCGGCCGTCGGCCAGGCGAGGTTGACGTCGGCGCCGAGCTGCTTCGAGCCCATGACGATGTAGGCGCCGCCGTAGGCCTTGCGCAGGATGACGGTGACGAGCGGCACGGTGGCCTCGGCGTAGGCGTACAGCAGCTTGGCGCCGCGGCGGATCACACCCGTCCACTCCTGGTCGGTGCCGGGCAGGTAGCCGGGAACATCGACGAGGGTGACGATCGGGATGGAGAACGCGTCGCAGAAGCGCACGAACCGGCTGGCCTTCTCGCCGGCCTCGATGTTCAGCGTGCCGGCCATCTGCGAGGGCTGGTTGGCGATGATGCCGACCGAGCGTCCCTCGACGCGGCCGAAGCCGATCACGATGTTCGGGGCGAAGAGCGGCTGGACCTCGAGGAAGTCGCCTTCATCGACGACGTGCTCGATCACCGTGTGGATGTCGTACGGCTGGTTCGTGGAATCCGGGACGATCGTGTTCAGCACGCGATCCGCGTCCGTCGTCTCGAACTCGAACGCGCTCTCGTACGACGGCAGCTCGGCCATGTTGTTGTCGGGGAGGAAGCTGAGGAGCGTGCGGGCATAGTCGATCGCGTCGTCCTCGTCTTCGGCGAGGTAGTGCGCGACGCCGGAGCGGGTGTTGTGCGTGTACGCACCGCCGAGCTCCTCCATGCCCACGTCCTCGCCGGTGACGGTCTTGATCACGTCGGGGCCGGTGACGAACATCTGGCTGGTCTTGTCGACCATGATCACGAAGTCGGTGAGCGCGGGGGAGTACACCGCACCACCGGCAGCCGGACCCATGATGATCGAGATCTGCGGGATGACCCCGGATGCGCGGGTGTTCAGGCGGAAGATCTCGCCGTACTTGCCGAGCGCGACGACACCCTCCTGGATGCGCGCGCCGCCCGAGTCGAGGATGCCGATGCAGGGCATCCCGCCGGCGAGCGCGAACTCCATGACCTTGACGATCTTCTCGCCGGCGACCTCGCCCAGCGAGCCGCCGAAGGTCGAGAAGTCCTGCGAGTACACCGCCACGGTGCGGCCGTTGATCGTGCCGACCCCGGTGACGACCGAGTCGCCGTAGGGGCGGGAGCGGTCCATGCCGAACGCGGTCGTGCGGTGGCGCACGTACTCGTCGAACTCGACGAAGCTGCCGGGATCGACGAGAAGCTGGATGCGCTCGCGGGCGGTCATCTTGCCCTTGGCGTGCTGCTTCTCCTTCGCCTTCGCTTCCGCGTCGACGACGGCTTCGGTGTAGCGAGCGCGCAGGTCCGCGATCTTGCCGGCGGTGGTAGAGAGGTCGGGCTTGTCCGTCACGGATTCCACCCTATCGTCGGGTCGGCTCCGGCTGTTGGATGCTCGGCACAACGGGTCGGCCGATCCTTTGGCGTCCTGCCTGCAGTCGCGTCACCCTTCGGCGTCGCTCTGCTCCAGCGCCGGGTCCTTCTTGGGGGTGCGCCCGAGGGAGAGGGCCTTGCGTCCGACCCATTCCACTCCGCGGACGGTCGTGCCCGCGGCTCCGGCGACCGCGTTGCCGGCGTAGCGCGCCCCGCGCAGCATCCGCAGCTCCAGTTTCTCGGCACCGGGGACGGGTTCCAGCTCGAGCGGCAGGTCGATGGGGGCCGCGCCGAACGCCCTGTGCGACGTGGTGAGCACACGGCGGCCGAGGATGTGGTTGCCTGCGCCGCCGATCGCGGCGCCGATGCCGAACGGCAGCGCCTTGCCGATGACCGAGGCTCCGCCCTTGGCGGCGAACTGCTTCACGAACATGCTCTTGAGCTGATCCACGAGCGGGCCGACGGCCGCGCGGGGGAGCGATTTGGTCACGAGCTCGCCCCAGTAGGCGGATCGGCTGCCTCCGCGACCTGCGGCTTGGCTCGCGAGCTGCCCGACCAGGTCGACGCCTTCCTTGCCGAGCATGAGCGTCATCACCAGCGCGCGGGCGCGGTCGGGGTTCGCGACGGCGATGCCGTGCACCTCGGCGACCGACTGTGCGAACAGCGCGGTCGACTCCACGAAGCCGACCGTCTCCACTCCCGACAGCGCGAGCGTGACGCCGGTGCCGATCCCCGGCACGACGGCGGTCGCGCCGACCGCGGCACCGCCGGCGGTCACGGCGGCGAGGTAGCGCAACTCGAGGATGCGGATGATCTCGGCCGGCGTGGCCTTCGGATTGCGCAGACGGATGCTCCGGATATGCGCCAGGACGAGAGGCCGCTGGATCGACAGCACCCGATCGAGGCCCCGCACCATCATCGGATGCTCGGCGGATCCGACGGGCGGCACGCCCTTGTCCCACGGGGCGTCGTCCGGGAGGGAGTGGATCTTGTGCACCTTGGGGGCCATGGGGCGATCCTAGGGAGCCAGCCCGCGAAAACGCCGAAAGCCCGGCCCCACGAGGGAGTCGGGCTTTCGAAGACGAGATCAGACGAAGAGGTTCGCCCGCTCCAGGTCTTCCGCGAAGTCGACCTCGACCGCGTACAGGTCGGAGACATCCATCGGCTCGAGCAGCAGGCCGTCTTCGGCGATCGCGAGCTCGAGTCCGCGCTCGAAGTAGTCCTGATCCTCGACGCGCTGCAGCTGGCGCATGAACGCCTTCTTCTGCGTGGAGGAGATGTAGTTGATGCCGACCGCTTCACCGAGACCGCCCTTGACGGTCTTGGACAGCTCGTTGATGTATCCCTCGGCGGTGACGGTGTACTTGACCTCTTCATCGCTCACCTTGGAGGTGTTCACGGTGACGAAGGACTGGTCGCGCTCGATGAACTCGAGGGCGCGGCCGAGGATCATCGGGTCGAACACCACGTCGCCGTTCATCCAGAGCACGCCACCGCGTCCGGTCGCCCCGAGGGCGCGCAGGAGGCTCTTGGAGGTGTTGGTCTCGTCGTAGCGCTCGTTGTGCACGTAGTTGACCTGCGGGAACGCTTCGATGATGGTCTCGGCGCGGTAGCCGACCACGGTGGTGATGCGTGCGTCCGAGCCGAACGCGGCGCGGATGTTGTCGTGCTGCTGGCCCATGATCGTGCGGCCATCGTTCAGCTCGGTGAGAGGCTTCGGCAACGCGCGGCCGAGGCGCGAGCCCATGCCGGCGGCGAGGATGACGGTCTGAAGAGTCACGAGTGCTCCTAAGGGAAGTTGTGTTCACGGTCGATTAACCGACCAGACACTTCGTCGTGCCGGATTCATGGTATCGATTCAGTCTGGGAACCTCCGGGCCGAGGGTCCCCTGTTGCCATTTCGTGATCGAGTACACACGGAACGCACAGGGTTCCGAATGCGGCGTGTCTGCGGGATCCTCCGGCCGAATGTTGCGCGGCGGCCTTGGCTTGCGGCAACCCGTTGATACCGTAGGACGGTGACTGCCTCCCCTGACGACCGCACCGCCCAGGTGGACGAGACCGAGACCGCGCCGGAGAAGGCGACGGCGAAGCGCGCGCCGGCTTCGAAGCAGACTCCTGACGCCGCTGACGCGTCCGTGAAGACGTCGCGAACGCCGGCCGCGAAGCGGGCATCGAGCACGAAGCCCGCCACCAAGAAGCAAGCCGCGAAGAAGCCCGCCGCGACGGGGAAGGCGACGGCTGCGAAGAAGCCGGCTGCGGCGCGTGTCGCTGCGAAGCCCGCTGCCTCGAAGGCCCGCCCTGCTGCGGCGCGCACGTCCAAGGCCGCGGCCGAGAAGGCCGCACCGACCGCGGATGTCGTCGTCGAGCCGCTGGCCAAGGCCCTGGCGGATATACCGGAGGCAAAGACCGGTACGGCACGGACCACAACGGCCGCACGGACCGCCGCCGCGAAGAACACGGCAGCAGCGACGACGGCCAAGAAGCCGGCGGCGGCGACCTCGGCCGCACGCGCCGCGTCCGCCCGCACAGCGACATCTCGCGCGACGGGCGCGACCGCGGCGAAGAAGACGGCCGCGTCGAAGACCGCGGCGGCGAAGGCGGCGGCGGCGAAGTCCGCGGCGGCGAAAGCGGCGGCATCCCAGTCCTCGGCGCGTTCCGCGACCGCGAAGACGACAGCGGCCAAGACGGCTGCGGCGAAGTCGGCCGCCACCAAGGCCGCTGCCGCCGCGGCGGCGAAGGCGGCGAAGGAAGAGGCCGAGGCTGCTGCGGTCGTCGAAGCGGGGCCCGTCGTCGAGGCGCCTCCTCTCGTGAAGACACCTGCGAGCGAGCCCACGCCGGCGGTGGTGCCGGAACCGGCGGTCGATCCTGAACCCGTGATCGAAGCGGTGGCTGCGCCCGTCCCTGCGGCGCCGGCGGCCGATGATGAGGTCGAGGTCGTCGAAGTCGTCGAGGCCGAGATCGAGGTCGTCGAAGTCGTCGAGGCCGAGATCGAAGCGGTCGAGATCGTCGAGCCTGTCGCGGAGGCCGGTGATGCGGCATCCGATGCGGTCGGGCCCCTCGATGCGTCCTCCGCAGGCGAGGCGATCAGCATTCGCGGCCTGGTGAAGCAGTTCGGAGACAACCGCGCCGTCGGCGGCATCGACCTCACCGTGTCCGCGGGCTCGTTCTACGGAGTGGTCGGACCGAACGGTGCGGGCAAGACGACCACCCTCTCCATCGTCGCCGGTCTCCTCCGCGCCGATGCGGGCAGCGTGGTGATCTGCGGCATCGATCAGGCGACCCAGCCGCAGGCGGCCAAGCGCCTGATGGGCGTGCTGCCCGATCGTCTGCGCACCTTCGACCGGCTCACCGGGCGGCAGCTGCTCTACTACTACGGTCTCCTCCGCGGGCTCGCCTCGGACGTGATCGAGAAGCGGGCCGCCGATCTCGCCCGCGCGTTCGACCTCGGCGACGCCCTCAGTCGAGTGGTGTCGGACTACTCCGCCGGCATGACCAAGAAGATCATGCTCGCCGGCGCCATGATCCACTCGCCTCGCGTGCTGGTCCTCGACGAGCCCTTCGAATCCGTCGATCCGGTCTCCTCCGCGGTGATCCTCGACATCCTCCGGGCCTACGTGGCGCACGGCGGCACCGTGATCCTGTCCAGCCACGGCATGGACCTCGTCGAGCGGGTGTGCTCCCGGGTCGCGATCATCGTCGGCGGTGAGGTGCTCGCCGAGGGCACGATCGACGAGGTGCGCGCGGGCCAGACGCTCGAATCGCGGTTCGTCGAGCTCGCCGGAACCAGCGGAGAGGTGGAGGGGCTCGAGTGGCTGCACACGTTCTCCGACTGAGGGTCGCGCTGCTCCTCGGCTCATTGCGCGGCGATCGTCGGGTCCGGACGCTCGTCACATTCGGCGCCGTGATCGCGGTCACGGTCGTCGTGTGCATCGCCGTGTTCAGCCTCGCGGGCGCCCCTGTGCCCGTCGCTCGCGCCGTCACCGTCCTCGGCGGGGCCGCTCTTCTCGTCGGCTTCCTCATCGGGCCGATCCTGGTCGGAGCCGTCGATCAACTCGATCCTCGACGGTTCGCGGTGTTCGGCGTGGACGAGCGGACGATGCCGGGCGTGCTCACTCTCGCCGCCTTCGTCAGCGTGCCGAGCTTCGCACTCCTCGCCGTCTACATCAGCGTCTGCATCGTCGCGGTCGGCGCGGGCACTCCGTGGCCGCTCGCCGTGCTGGCGACGATCGTCAGCGTGATCACGACCGTCCTGATCTCGCGCATCGGGATGGCGATCAACGCGCTGCTCCTGCCCGAGCGCCGGTCGCGCGAGCTGACCGCGCTGTTCGCGCTGGCGCTGATCGTGATCGCCTTCCCGGTCGCGGTGTTCCTCGGCTCGCTGCGCTGGGACGGACACGTGCCCGAGTCGCTGGCTGTCCTCACGACCGCGAGCGGCTTCAGTCCGCTGGGGGCATCTCCGGCATTCCTGTTCTCGGTGGCCGCGGGCGAGACGGCATCCGCGTGGACGAGCGGGATCATCGCTCTGGTCACGCTCGGACTGCTCTGGACGGTGTGGACCTGGCTGGTGCGGCGTCTGCTCACCACGACGGAGCGCCCGGTGGCCTCACGGGAGCGCACCGGCCTCGGCTGGTTCGGTCTGCTCCCCTCGAACGCGTTCGGCGCGATCGCGTCGCGAAGCCTCGTGTACTGGCTGCGCGACCGTCGCTACATCATGAACATCATCGTGGTGCCCGTCGCGGGCATCGCCACGATGCTGCCGCTCATCGTCGCCGGGGTCCCTGTCGAGATCGCCGCTCTCGTCCCGGTGCCGGTGATGGCCCTGTTCTTCGGCTGGCTGCCCCACAACGACGTCGCCTACGACTCGACGGCGTTGTGGACCCACGTCGCGAGCGGCGTCCGCGGGCTTCCCGATCGACTCGGGCGGCTCGTGCCGGTGCTCCTCGTCGCGATCCCGGTGCTCGCGATCGCGGTTCCGCTTTCGCTCCTGCTCGCCCGCGACTGGAGCATGCTCCTGCCGCTCGGAGGCCTCGCCGCGAGCCTGCTGTTCTCGGCGCTCGGGCTCTCCAGCATCGTCTCGGTCGTGGCGCCGTACGCCGTCTCGCGCCCGGGAGACAGCCCGTTCCAGCAGCCGCAGCGGCCGACCTCGCGTGGCGCCTACGGACCCGCGGCCGCGTTCCTCGGTGCCATCCTCTTCAGCGCACCGACCATCTGGCTGTTCGTGGCCACGATCGTCGACGGATCGGCGTACGCCCCCGCGACCTTCTGGGTGGGGCTGATCGTCGGGCTCATCGTCCTCGCGGCGGGCGCCGTGATCGGAGGGCGCATCTTCGAGCGCAGCGGCGAGCGGCTGATGGAGTTCGTCGAGACCGCGTGAGGGCCGCCCGCGAGGGTCGCGACGCCGCTAGACTCACGGGATGAGTACTCCGCTGGACAGCCCCGATCAGGGCGGCGTGGCAACGCTTGATCGCGAACTGGAAGAGCTCCTCCGTGAGGAGAATCTCGAACCGGGCGACCATGAGCGCTTCTCGCACTACGTGAAGAAGGACAAGATCCTCGAGTCGGCGATCACCGGCAAGCCCGTGCGCGCACTGTGCGGCAAGAAGTGGACGCCGGGTCGTGACCCGGAGAAGTTCCCGATCTGCCCCACGTGCAAGGAGATCTACGAGTCGATGGTCGGCTGAGGTCAGTCGGCCTCGACGTACACGGTCGGGATCGCCGGGTCGGACTTGCTGAGCGCGAGAGCGCGAACGGGGAGTTCCTCGCGCACGCGCAGGTGATGTGCGCGTGCCGATGCCGTCCCCTCAATCCCCTCGTGAGCGGTGTCGATCTCGCCCGCTTCCACGAACGTGACCTGCAGCGGTCGGCCTTCAGGGTGCTCGGCAGGGGTGTCCAGCTCTTCGAATCCATCGGAGACGGCGATGGTCTCGGCGCTGGCGACACCGTCGGCGAGCGTGCGGAACGCGGCCTTGCGGCCGCCGAACGAGGCCTTGTCTGCCGAGGCTTTGGCGACGCTGATCCACGCGCCCGCGGCATCCTGCCGGGCCACCAGCTTGTAGACCATGCTCGCGGTGGGGTACCCGGACCCGGTCACGACCGAGGTGCCCACACCGTACGCGTCCACGGGTGAGGCAGCGAGAGCGGCGATCGCGTACTCGTCGAGGTCGCTGGTCACGGTGATGCGGGTCTCGGTCGCGCCGAGCTCGTCGAGCTGTGCGCGGACCGCCCCGGCGACGATCGGGAGGTCGCCCGAATCGATGCGCACGCCTCCGAGCCCGGTGCCGGCGACGCGGATCGCGGTCTCGACGCCGGTGCGGATGTCGTAGGTGTCGACGAGCAGGGTCGTGCCCACGCCCATGCTGTCGACCTGGGCGCGGAAAGCTTCCTCCTCGGTGTCGTGCAGCAGCGTCCAGGAGTGGGCGGCCGTGCCCATGGTGGGGATGCCCCAGCTGCGCCCGGCCTCGAGGTTGCTCGTCGCACCGAAGCCGGCGATGTAGGCCGCCCGCGCGGCAGCGACCGCGGAGCGCTCCGCGGCGCGCCGGGACCCCATCTCGGCGAGCGGACGCTCTCCGGCGGCGATGCTCATGCGCGAGGCTGCCGTGGCGACCGCGGAGTCGTGGTTGAGCACGCTGAGCGCGAGGGTCTCCAGCACGACGGCGTCCGCGAACGTGCCCTCGACCGTGAGGATGGGGGAGCCGGGGAAGTACAGCTCGCCCTCGCGGTAGCCGCGGATGGAGCCGGTGAAACGGTAGTTCTCCAGGTGCGTGAGCGAGGCGGCGTCGACGACCTTCTGATCCCGGAGGAAACGCAGCTCGTCCTCGCCGAAGCGGAAGTCGCGCAGCAGCCCGAGGAGGCGGCCGGTGCCCGCGACGACGCCGAAGCGACGACCTCCCGACAATCGTCGGGAGAACAGCTCGAACACGCTCGGGCGGAAGGCCGTGCCATCGCGGAGGGAGGCGGCGAGCATCGTCAGCTCGTAGCGGTCGGTGAGCAGCGCCGTCGACGAGGTCATGCGCTCAGCTTAGTGAGCGCAACAGGCGTGTCGCGGGGTCGCACGCGGGTAGGCTGGGTAGTCATGAACGACGCGCCCATCGGGATCTTCGACTCCGGTGTCGGCGGGCTCACGGTGGCTCGGGCCATCCGCGCCCAGCTGCCCCGTGAGTCGTTCGTCTACATCGGCGACACCGCGCACTCGCCCTACGGGCCGAAGCCCATCGCCGACGTCCGTCGATACTCGCTCGAGGTGCTCGACACGCTCGTCGAGCAGGGCGTGAAGATGCTGGTGATCGCGTGCAACACGGCCTCCGCGGCGATGCTCCGCGATGCGCGGGAGCGCTACGACGTCCCGGTGGTCGAGGTGATCGGTCCCGCGGTCCGCCGGGCGGTCTCGACGACGCGCAACGGTCGCGTCGGGGTGATCGGCACGGTCGGCACGATCGGGTCCCGGGCCTACCAGGACATGCTCGAGGTCAATGAGCGACTGCAGGTCTTCACCGCCGCGTGCCCGCGCTTCGTGGAGTTCGTCGAGGCGGGCATCACGGGCACCCCCGAGGTGCTCGCGGTCGCGGAGGAGTACCTCGCGCCGCTTCGCGAGGCCGAGGTCGACACCCTCGTGCTCGGCTGCACGCACTATCCGTTCCTTCGCGGCGCGATCAGCTACGTCATGGGCGAGGGCGTCACTCTCGTCTCCAGTGACGATGAGACCGCCGGCGACGTGTACCGGCAGCTGGTGCGCGGCGATCTGCTCGCCTCGCCCGATGCCACCGCGTCCTGCGTCTACGAGGCGACCGGTGCATCGACCGACGACTTCACCGCTCTGGCGAACCGGCTGATGGGTCGCGAGGTCCGCGACGTCCAGCTCGTGCAGACCGGAGTGATCTCCCTTCCCGAATCCGTTCTCGAGTGACACCCTTCGCGAATCGGCCTGACCCGATTCGTCCATCCCGACCTGAGAGAAGCACATGACCGATATCGTCCGCGTCGACGGCCGTTCCACCGATCAGCTGCGCGAGATCACCATCGAGCGTGGCTGGAGCGCGCAGGCCGAGGGATCGGCTCTGATCAGCTTCGGCGGCACCAAGGTGCTCTGCACTGCGTCCTTCACCAACGGCGTGCCGCGCTGGCTGACCGGCAAGGGCAAGGGCTGGGTGACCGCGGAGTACGCGATGCTCCCGCGTGCCACCAACAGCCGCAACGACCGCGAGAGCGTGAAGGGCCGCATCGGCGGGCGCACCCACGAGATCTCCCGCCTCATCGGTCGTGCCCTGCGCGCGGTGGTCGACACGAAGGCTCTCGGCGAGAACACCATCGTGATCGACTGCGACGTGCTGCAGGCCGATGGCGGCACGCGTACCGCAGCCATCACGGGCGCCTACGTCGCACTCGCCGATGCGATCGAGTGGGGTCGCGAGAAGAAGTTCATCGGCAAGAACTCGACCCCGCTGCTCGACTCGGTCGCCGCCGTGTCGGTCGGCATCATCGACGGCGAACCCATGCTCGATCTGGCATACACCGAGGACGTTCGCGCAGAGACCGACATGAACGTCGTCGTCACCGGCCGCGGTCTCTTCGTCGAGGTGCAGGGCACGGCGGAGGGTGCTCCCTTCGACAAGCGTGAGCTCGACGCGCTGCTCGAGCTCGGCGTGGCCGGATGCGCGGATCTGAAGGGCCTGCAGCTCGCCGCGCTGGCGGGGGAGTGACGATGCAGGTCATCCTCGCCACGCACAACCCGCACAAGGTCGCGGAGTTCCAGCAGATCGTCGCGTCGACGCGTCCCGACCTCGAGGTCGTCGGCTACGACGGCCCCGAGCCGGTCGAGGACGGGGTGACCTTCGCCGAGAACGCGCTCATCAAGGCACGGGCGGCGGCCGCCCACACCGGCCTCGCGGCCCTCGCCGACGACTCCGGCATCTGCGTCGACGTGCTCGGCGGGTCGCCCGGTGTGTTCTCCGCCTACTGGGCAGGACAGAAGAAGGACGCCGTGGCCAACCTCGAGCTGCTGCTGGATCAGCTCCGCGACATCGCCGACCCGCACCGGACGGCGCACTTCACCTCGACCATCGCTCTCGTCTTCCCGGACGGGCGCGAGCAGGTGGTGGAGGGATGCTGGCCGGGGCGCCTCGCGCATGCGCCCTCGGGGGCGGGCGGCTTCGGCTATGACCCGATCTTCCTCCCCGACGGCCAGCCGCAGGGAGCGGAACGATCCGTGGGCGAGTTCACCGCAGAGGAGAAGCAGGCGCAGTCGCACCGTGCCCGCGCCTTCGCCGAGCTCGCGCCGCTGCTCGCCGGGCTCTGATCGTCGACCGTCGATGAAGCGCTGGTGACGCTGAGAATCGTTACCCTTCCCGACTAGCCGGAACAAGCCTCAGAGCACCGTTCTCCGGTCTAGCCTGGGGGCATGCACGATCACGCACCCGCGCCCGGCGGCATCCGTTCGGCCAGCAGCCGACGCCTGCTGGCTATCTCCCTGTCCCTGACCGCGACCGTCATGGTCGTGCAGGTCGTCGGCGCGCTGCTGACCGGTTCGCTCGCTCTGCTTGCGGACGCGGCGCACATGTTCACGGACGCCTCCGCGCTCGTGATCGCGCTCATCGCGGCCTCGGTCGCCGCCCGTCCCGCGGACGACCGGCGGACGTTCGGGTATCAGCGAGCCGAGGTCTTCGGCGCGCTGATCAACGCCGTGATCCTGATCGCTCTCGCCACCTGGGTCGCGATCGAGGGCATCGGACGACTGCTGAACCCCGGCGAGGTCGAGGTGGCCGGCGGACTGATGCTGATCGTCGCCGTGGTCGGTCTGCTCGCGAACGCGGTCTCCATGTGGCTGCTGAGCCGCGCGCAGCGCACCAGCATCAACGTGCGCGGCGCCTACCTCGAGGTGATGGGGGACCTGATCGGTTCTGCGGCGGTGATCGTGGCGGCGATCGTGATCCTCGCGACCGGATGGATGCCGGCGGACGCGATCGCCTCGCTGTTCATCGCGGCGATGATCATCCCGCGCGCGATCGCCCTCCTGCGCGAGGTGTTCTCGGTGCTCGCGGAGTCGGCACCCAAGGGCACGGCCGTGAGCGAGATCCGCACGCACCTGCTCGGCTACGACGGTGTCGTCGGAGTGCATGACGTGCACGTCTGGCAGCTGACGCGGGGCGCCCCGGTGTTCACGGCCCACGTCAGCATCGATCCGGCGCTGTTCGCGGACGGACGATCGACGCAGTTGCTCACCGAGATGCAGGCGTGCCTGGCGGATCACTTCGACGTGGAGCACTCGACGTTCCAGATCGAACCCGCCGAGCAGTCGGACTGCGAACCGCACCACGCCTGATCCGTGCCGCGCGGGCGTCAGTCCTCGACGACGATCTCGTCGATCGACTTGTCGGTGCGCACACCGCGCCAGCGGGCGTGGCGCAGAACGCCGTCCGGAGTCCAGTTCGCGAACTCGACCTCGCCGATGATCTCCGGACGCACCCACAGCGCATCGGAGGCGTCCGCCGCAGGGACACCGTCGAGAGGTGCCGTCGGCACCCGGAGCGGTTCGAGTCGTGCCAGCAGCTCGCGCAGAGTGCGATCGGAG
This sequence comes from Microbacterium sp. LB12, assembly GCF_037150835.1. Lineage (NCBI taxonomy): Bacteria > Bacillati > Actinomycetota > Actinomycetes > Micrococcales > Microbacteriaceae > Microbacterium > Microbacterium sp. LB12. The sequence continues at coordinate 217,114 of NZ_JBBCPF010000004.1, forward strand.
AACCCGGTGCCCACCCGGCCCACGTAGCGGAGCTCCCCGCCGCGGCGCGGTTCGGGCACGGCGAGCAGCAGCGACCCGAGCGTGCTCTCCCGATCGCCCTTGCCCGGGCGGATCCCGACGATGACGGCCTCCTGCATGCGCGTGTGCTTGAGCTTGAGCCAGGAGGGTGAGCGCTGCCCCGGCCGGTACCGCGACTGCGGATCCTTGACCACGACACCCTCGAGGCCGAACTCCCGACTGGCGGCGAGAGCGGCGTCGACGTCGTCGAACACCGGCGGGATCCGGACCGGGGCGTCGAGACCGGCGATCACGTCGTCGAGCAGCGTGCGACGCTCGCGCAGGGGCATGCCGGTGAGGTCGTGGCCGTCGAGGCGCAGCAGATCGAACAGCATGTACACGATGGGCGTGCGCACGACCTCGCGCTCGATCTCCCGAGGGCGGGTGAGGTGCATGCGGTTCTGCAGCAGCGAGAAGCTCGGTCGCCCACGGGCGTCGAAGGCGACGATCTCGCCGTCGACGACCGCGTCGGAGACCGGGAGGAACGGGGCGCCGTCGGCGGTGAGCTCGGGGTAGCGGGCGGTGATGTCGGTGCCGCGGCGCGCGTGCAGGAGCATCCGCCCCTCCGTCCAGGTGCCCATCGCGCGGATGCCGTCCCACTTCACCTCGACCCAGGACGGGTCGCTCAGGCTGCGCGCGACGCCCGGAGAGCCGTTCTCGGCGAGCATCGGGGCGGGCGGGGCGGCAGTCAGCGGGGGCGCCGCGGGCGGGGTGGTCCGTGGGTACCTCTTCGCGTGGCTGGTCTTTGCGGGGCTGGTCTTCGCAGGGGCAGCGAGCGGGGCGGCAGACGACGGCCGCAGCGCCGCGAGCGGGTCGATCCCCGCGGCGGCGCGCGCGAGCACATCGTCGAGGTCGAGCTGTGCGAGGCGAGGGTCGTCGAGCTCCTCCCACGTGCGGGGTGCCGCGACCCATGGCTGCGCCCTGCCCCGAAGCGAGTACGGCGAGATGGTCGTCTTCTTGCCGTTGTTCTGGCTCCAGTCCAGGAACACCCTGCCGCCGCGGACCGCCTTCGCCATCACGCTGGTGGCGAGGTCGGGGTGGTCGTTCTCGATGAGACGGGCGAGCTCCTTGACCACGGCCGACACCTCGTCGCTCGTCTGTTCGCCGGGGAGGGCGGCGTAGAGTTGGATGCCCTTGCTCCCGCTCGTGACCGGCAAGGGGTCGAGGCCCATGTCGGACAGCACCGCGCGGGCGAGCCGGGCCACCTCGGCACACTGCGCGAGCCCGACCCCCGGTCCGGGGTCGAGGTCGAGCACGAGCCGATCGGGCCGCCCGGGCCGGCCATCCGACGTGAATCGCCATTGCGGCACGTGCAGCTCGATCGCCGCGACCTGGGCGAGCCACACCAGGGTCGGCACGTCCTCGACGAGCGGGTACTCCTTGGGGCCGTCCGAGTGCTGGATCGCCTGTCGCGGGATCCACGACGGGGCGCCGGGTTCGAGCTGCTTCGTGAAGAACGAGTCCGCCGGAGCATCCGTGGTGCCGACCCCCTCCACCCAGCGCTTGCGGGTCACCGGCCTGCCATCGAGCAGCGGGAGCAGAAGCGGGGCGATGGCCGTGTGGTAGGAGATGACCTCGCCCTTGGTGGTGCCGGTCTCGGGGTACACGACCTTGTCGAGATTCGTCACGCGCAGACGGCGGCCGTCAACCTGCACCAGCTGCGCTTCTCCGACCATGGGGCCAGCGTAGTCAAGGGACTGGTCCCGACCACGGCGGCTGGTGTTCACTGGTGTCATGAGGACGATCTGGAAGGGTGCCCTGACGTTCGGGCTCGTGAACGTTCCGGTCAAGGTGTACTCCGCGACCGAGGATCACGACGTTCCCCTGCATCAGGTGCACGAGAAGGATGGCGGGCGCATCCGGTACCAGCGCACGTGCGAGGTATGCGGCGAGACGGTCGCCTATGCCGACATCGACCGGGCCTACGTGGACGAGGGTCAGACCGTCGTGCTCACCAAGGACGACCTCGCGGCCCTCCCGGCGGAGAAGAGCAGGGAGATCGACGTCGTCGAGTTCGTGCCGTCGGAGCAGGTCGATCTGCTCACCCTGGACAAGCCCTACTACCTCGAGCCGGACTCCAAATCCCCGAAGGCCTACGTGCTGCTGCGCAAGACGCTCGAGCAGACGGATCGGACGGCGATCGTCCGCTTCACCCTGCGGCAGAAGACGCGGCTCGCCGCGCTCCGCGTGCGGGGGAAGGTGCTCGTGCTGCAGACGCTGCTGTGGGCCGATGAGGTGCGCGAGGCCGAGTTCCCCGTGCTGGATGAGGACGTGTCCATCTCGAAGAAGGAGCTCGAGCTGTCGGCATCCCTGGTCGACAGCTACTCGGCCGACTTCGACCCGAAGGAGTTCGTCGACGAGTATCAGAAGGAGCTGCGCACACTCATCGACGCCAAGATCGAGGCCGGTGACACGTTCGACGTGGCGGAGACCTTCGGTGAGTCGGAGAAGGCCGCCGAGGGTGGCGAGGTCATCGATCTGATGGAGGCGCTGCGCGCCAGCGTCGCCCGCTCCAAGGAGGAACGCGCGAAGAACGCGGGCTGACTCAGCGGCGCCGAGCGACCCGGCCCCGACCCGCCGATCAGTGCGTGCCGTCGCCGTCCAGGTCGGGGGCGCGGTCGAACACCTCGGGGTTCAGGGCGAGGTGCTGTGCCTCTTCGGCATCCGTCACGACGTCTTCGCCCGCTTCGGCAGCCTTCTTCGCCTTGTGCCGCTCGGACAGGTAGTGCCACAGCGTCACGAGCGCGGTGCCGCCGACCGCTGCGAGCAGGATCAGGTCGATGTAGCTCTCGACGAAGTGCGCCACCGGCGGGATGAAGCCGATGAGGTAGCCGAACATCGTCAGGCCGAAGCCCCACAGGACCGCGCCGATCAGGTTGTACAGCGTGTATTTGCGCCATGGCATGTGGCCGACGCCGGCCGCGACGGGAGCGAAGGTGCGCACGATGGGCACGAAGCGCGCGAGGATCACGGTGATGCCGCCGAAGCGCTCGAAGAACGCGTTCGTGCGCTCGACGTTCTTCCTGCTGAACAAGCCGGATTCCTTGCGCTCGAAGACCGCCGGTCCGCCCTTGTGGCCGATGATGTAGCCGACCTCGCCGCCGACGAATGCGGCGAGCCCGATCAGCAGGGCGACCCACCAGACGTTGATGCCGAACACTCCGTGCTCCGCGCCCGCGATCGGGTGCGAGAGCAGACCCGCGATGACGAGGAGCGTGTCGCCCGGGAGGAGGAAGCCCACCAGCAGGCCGGTCTCGGCGAAGACGATGAAGCACACCACGAGGAGTGCCCACGGACCTGCCGACCCGATGATCGTCGCGGGGTCGAGCCAGGGGATGAGGGCGGTCGGTGCGTGCAGCATGGATTCGAGCACTGGCGGAGGTCCCGTCGGTCGTGAACAGTCGGCGGTCGAGTCGAGCAACGTCACGGCGTTCTGCGAACGGCATGATCGTCTCTCGTGCGGAAGGTGGGACTTGAACCCACACGCCCTGAGGCACAGGAACCTAAATCCTGCGTGTCTGCCAATTCCACCACTCCCGCGCGGTGGAATCAGTCTACTGATGCCCCGGCCCGCGTTTCTGGGGATCGGCCCGCAGTCCGGCTGTGGATAACTTCGAGGACCGGTGCCGGATTGTTGCGAGGATTCCCGGGTGAGTCATCTGCCTGCCCTGATCGCCGACCGTGTGCGACTGCGACTGCGCTCCGACGGCATCGACCCGTCCATCGATCCGGATGCGGCCTGGCGCATCACCCATGCCGAGGTGCGGCGCCACGACGACCTCGCGCTGGCCCGCGGAGAAGCGCTGATCGATGACGAGGCGACCTGCGTGCGCGAGGTGCTGGCGTCGCTCAGCGGATTCGGGGCGCTGCAGCCGCTGCTGGACGACCCGGAGATCGAGGAGATCTGGCTCAACGGCGCGGGACACGTGCACGTCGCCCGCGAAGGCACGGCGGAGCGGACCGCGCTCCGCCTCGATGAGGGGACCGTGCGCGACCTCGTCGAGAGGATGCTGCAGTCCACCGGACGACGCGTCGACATCAGCCAGCCGTTCGTCGACGCCTCCCTGCCCGACGGATCTCGCCTGCACGTGGCGATCGCCGATGTCGTGCGCGGCTCGTGGGCCGTGAACATCCGCAAGTTCCTCCCGAAGTACCGCTCGCTCGACGCGTTGACGGCGCAGGGCATGATGCCGCCGACGGTCGCCGAGCTGCTGCGTACCGCGATGAACGAGGGGCGTAGCGTGATCGTCTCCGGGGCGACGCACGCGGGCAAGACGACCATGCTCGGTGCTCTGCTCCACTCCTGCGCCGAGTCGCAGCGGATCGTGACGGTGGAGGAGACGTTCGAGCTGTCCGTCGTCGGACCCGACCTGGTCGCACTGCAGGGACGCCAGGCGAGCCTGGAGGGAACTGGCGAGATCACCCTGCGCCGTCTCGTGAAGGAGGCGCTCCGGATGCGTCCGGATCGCCTCGTCGTGGGGGAGGTCCGTGATGCTGAGGCGCTCGATCTGGTGCTCGCGCTCAACACCGGCGTGCCGGGGGCGTGCACCGTGCATGCGAACTCCGCCGTCGAGGCGGTCGAGAAGCTGAGCATCCTCCCGCTGCTCGCCGGACGGAACATCGACCGGTCGTTCATCGCCCCTGCGCTCGCCGCATCGATCGACCTGGTCGTGCACTGCGTCCGTGACGGCGCGGGGCGGCGTCGGGTGCACGAGATCATCGCACCCACGGGAGACGTCGAGCACGGGCGTGTCCGCACGCGGACGGTGTACCGCGCTCAGCCGGAGGAGTCGCCTGACGTCGATCGCCGGAGTCTGCGCCGCCTGGGGGCGGCCTCGTGACGGTCCTCATCGGCGCCGTGCTCGCCGCGGGTGTGCTCCTGTGTCTCTCGCCGTGGATGTGGCCGCGGCGGCCGGATGCGACGCCCGCGGTTCGGCACGGGCGGCTGGAGCGACTGATCGAAGAGGCGGGGCTCGACGGCGTCTCGTCCCGTGCGCTCGTGGTCGTCGGCATCGCGCTCGGTCTGATCGCGGCGTCCGCCGCCTGGCTTCTGACCGGGATCGTCGTGCTCGCAGGGCTGGCGGGCGTGGCTGGAGCCGTGGCACCAGTGGCGTACCTCCGCGGACGGCGACTCCGCCTGCTCCGGCTTCGACGTCAGCTCTGGCCGGATGTATGCGACCTTCTGATCGCCGCGATCCGCGTCGGGCTCTCGCTTCCCGACGCCGTTGCCAGCCTGGCGGAGTCCGCGCCGAGCATGGTGAGGCCGGCTTTCGCGGTGTTCGCGCGCGACCTGCGCGCGAGCGGCCGGTTCGAGACGAGCCTGGATCGCCTCAAGTCCACGCTGGCCGACCCGATCGGCGACCGCATCGCCGAGACGCTGCGGATGGCGCGTCAGGTGGGTGGCACCGAGCTGATCGGTGTCCTCCGGGCCCTGTCGAGCTCGGTGCGGGCGGACGCGGCGCTTCGTGGAGAGGTCGAGGCGCGGCAGTCGTGGATCCGTGGCGCCGCGGTTCTCGGTGCCGTCGCGCCCTGGGTCATCCTGGGACTGCTCGTGATGCGACCGGAAGGTTCTGAGGCGTACGGCACACCGGAGGGTGTGGTGGTGATCTGCGTGGGTGCTGCGGTATCGGTCCTCGCTTTTCACATCATGGTCCGCATCGGGCGGCTGCCTGAGCCCCGCCGGTGGTTCGGATGAACGGTCTGTCGATGATCGCCGGTGCCGTGCTCATCGGCGGTGGTTTCGCGGCCGGGGTGCTGAGCATCCTCTCGGCTCTTCCCCGGTGGCGCGCCGCGTCTCTGGGTGTGCGCATCGGTCCGTACGTGCGCGATGTCGTGCCCGATGCGAGCCTCCCACCGGGCGTCCTTCCCGTCGCCGGCGCTCTTCCCGCACGGGGATGGACGGTGTGGGAAGCAGTCCGCGGCGGATTCGAACGCCTGCTGGGCGGGGGAGAGGCGCTTCGCCAGCGTCTGTCGCAGGCCGGCGTGCCGCTGGAGCCGACGACGTTCCGCGGACGGCAGTTGGGGTGGGGTCTCGCCGGGATCGGTGCAGGTGCGGTCGTGCTGACCGTTCTGGCGGTGGCGGGACGATGGTCCACCCCGACGGTGGTCCTCCCGGCGCTGTGCGGGGCCGCTGCCGCCGCGGTCTACGACATGCAGCTCTCGGCACGGGCCAAAGCGCGACGCGCGCGGCTCACCGATGAGCTCCCGACGACTCTGGAGTTCCTCGCGCTCTGCCTCTCGGCCGGGGAAGGGTTCCTCGATTCCCTGCGGAGGGTCTCATCAGTCGGCTCGGGTGAACTCACCGCCGAACTGCGGGTCGTCGTCCTCGCCGTGGGCACCGGGTCGCCGCTGGCCGATGCACTGGCGGAGATGGCCGCACGTCTTCGGCTCCCTGGGCTGTCTCGCGCGGTGGACCAGATCGTCGCCGCTCTCGAACACGGTGCGCCTCTCGCGGCAGTGCTGCACGCGCAGGCCGGAGACGCGCGGGAAGACGCCAAGCGCGTCCTCATCGAGCAGGCGGGACGCAAGGAGATCCTGATGCTCCTGCCGCTCGTGTTCCTCATCCTCCCGCTCTCGGTGCTGTTCGCGATCTACCCGGGACTGTTCATCCTGCGACTCGGCATCGGTTGATCGGCGGCCCTGTGGATAACTCCCGGGGCCGCATCGCGTCTCCGGGCAGACTGGCCGGATGATCACACGCATGCGCTCGGCCGTTCGGAATCTGACAGAGGACGAAGCCGGTGATGTGCCGGGGTGGGTGCTCGTGACTCTCGTGACTATGTCCTGATCCCACAGCGGGAAGTCAGGACTCGTGCGGGACGATCTCGACCCGGGCGCGCGGTCGTCCAGGCGTGACCTCGATTCGCGCGATGAGTGAGCGCAGATACTCCCTGCGTTCCTCAACGGTGAGATCGTTCCACCGCTCTAGAAGGACCGGCAGTACCCGCAACGGCGCGGACTGCTGAACCTCGGTCGTTCGGAGCTCCTGCTCGAGCGCAACTGCTTGAGCAGCGTACCGGTCGCGCAACGTCTCGTAAGCCGCCTGCGGCATCCCCATGGTGAGGCGCTGCTCCGCGAGAATCACCTGCCGATTTGCGATGTCCGCGAGTTGTCGTTTCAGATCGGCAGTGGGGTCCGTGCCGACACGGCGAGGGCGTCGCTCGATGCCGGCGCGAATCTCGGCGCGGACCCGCGCCTCGTGCTCTCGCAACCAGCCGCGCACCGCGTCGTCGATCAGCGACTCAGCAACGTAGCCGCCGTCGTGGGTGCCCTTCTCCTTGCCGTCCTTGCACCGATACGACTGTGCGCGGTCCTGCCCGTGCGTGCCTCCGTGCATCTTCGACCCACACGTACACCAGACCATGCCGGAAAATGCGTAGGTCGAGCGCTCCGATCGGCGGTAGACGCGGCGCCGGCCGCGGGCCTCGAGATAGGCGTCCCATTCCGCGTCGGTGATCAGTCGTTCATGGACGCCACGCTTCTGTTCACCCTGATAGGTGATCATCCCCGCGGCGAACCCCGAGTCGAGCACGCGCCGCAGAGTGCGCTCTGACCAAAGACCGTCCCCAGAGCCTCCGTAGCCACCGACGGGCCGCGTCGGGCCGCTGTTCAGCCATCGCACCAGGGCATAGACGCTCTCGCCAGAGATGTAGCGGCGGTACGTCTCGGCGAGCACTGCGCCCGTGATCGGGTCGGGCACGAAGCCGTCGGCGGGGGAATAGGCATAGCCGAACCGCGGCTTGCCGTTGATCGGCTTACCCTCTCGGAAACGCCGGGCGTGCGCTTCACGCCAAGTGTCCCCGATGAGGTCCGCCTGATAGGCATTGAACTCGCCGACCATGCCGCGGGCGAGGCGCCCGTGCGACGTACGATCGTCGATCGGTTCCGTCGCAGAGAGAAGGCCGCCTCCAAGCGCGTCAACGCGGTCGAGCGCGACCGCCCACCGAAGACGATGACGCGCGGTGCGCGAGAACTTCCATACAACGATGACCTCGAACTCGCCCGCCTCGAGCCGCTCGATCGACTGATCGAGTCGCGGCCACCACGCCGACCGAGCACGCGAACCGGTCTCGTCGATGCCCTCGACCCAGTCGACGATGTCGATTCCGTTCGAGGCGGCGTACGACTCGATCGCGTGTCGCTGCACCTCCGGCGACGTCATGCCGTCGCGCTCGCGGGAGACGCGGATCATCCCGAGTCCTCGCCGCCGCGACGGCGTGGCGGCGAGCCGTCGGCGAACGCTCGACACTATGCCACCCCGATACGGTGCGCCCACTGCCCGGCGCCCATCTTCGGCGCGACGTAGACGTCCTCGCCAATGCGGACGAGCACTCGGCGAAATGCTTCGACGAGATCCGTCGTGACGCGGAGGGCAATCGCCATCGCCTCGAGGTGGCCCTCGTGCCGCGCTTCCTCGACGCGATAGTCGTGCGGGTCGATCAAGCGCATCGCAGCCCATTCGTCCGCACGGCGTTCCTGCTTCGCGTTCAGCGGACCAAACATCGACGGGGTGTCTCCGAAAACCGCATGGCAGCACTCGTGCGCGAGCGTGCTGACGTATCGCCGAAAGGGCAGATCATGCTGGATCCGGATCAACCGCTCGTCGTGCAGATATTCTCCGTCGCGATCGGGCGGCATGTCGCAGAACTCGACTTGCACTCCGAGATCGTCGAGTGCCGCGTAGATCCCAAGAATCTTCGAGTCCATTCAGAACTGCCCTTCGTCCCCTCCGGGGTCGCGCGACTTCTTCTTCGCGACCGCCCGCTCATCCTGCACGGGAGCGGGGACATCGCGCGGACGCAGCTGCGTGACGTTGGTCGGGGCATCGCGCTCGCCGAGCTCCTCGATCATTCGGTCGTAGGCATGCTCGACGATCGTGCGGGGCTCAAGGTCGAGCACCTCGCAGACCTCGCAGACGACGGCGATCGGGATCTCCGTCTTGCCGTTCAGCCAGCGGTTGAGGTTGGCATCGGCGCGGCCGATTCTCTCCGCCACAGCCTTCGCTGTCAGCGACCGGGAGACGATCGCTCCCTTGAGCTCGAGGCCGACGTATCGGCCGAACAGTTCTCCGCGCTCTCGTGTGTTCACGTGTCCAAGTATGCCGCGAGTCAACTCAATTGTCTAGATTGATAACTTGGTTAACTTGACGGTTGATCACGTGATGAGGATGATTGACCACATGATCAATTCAGTTGCCTCGGAAGTCGGTTCGGTTGTCGAGTCCGCCATCAAGACCGCGGGCCGCACGAAGGTCTCGGTTTCGGATGAGACCGGCATCCCGTACCCCACGCTGAACCGCAAGTGCGCGGGTAAGTCAGAGTTCTCCTTCACCGACCTGCTCCTCATCGCCGAGTGCTTGGACGTGTCGCCGTCGCTGTTCGTGCCGAGCCGGTTCGCGCAGATGGCGGTGGCATCGTGACCGGCGCGCTGATGGGGTCTCGCGCCGAGCCGTCGGACGCCGCGTGGCGGCGATCGGGTGACATCGCTGCTCGCATCCTCGAGAACCTCGCTCAGCGCGACGCCCGTGCCGCTGCCGAGCGCGAGTCCTCGAGCGCCGCGCCGATGGTGAGCGCCGCGTGATCTCCCGGTCTGGGGGCCGGGTGCCCGCTGGGGTAACTGGCGTGGCTGGTCGGGGCACCGTGGGGACGGTTGCCCCGGCCGGTCGGCTGAGTCCGCTCGTACGGGTGACGTCCGTCGTCTACGCCCTCGTCGGGATCGCGATCGCTGTTGTCGCTGTCGTGCTCGCTCCGTGGGGTCTGCTGCTCCTGGTGCTCTCGCTAGCCGTCTTGGTGGTCGCGTTCCTCCTCTGGCTCATGGCCGAAGGGTTCGCCGCAATCGAGGGGGACGAGTCGTGAGCGCGCTCGAGGTGTTCAAGTACGCCGACCGCGAGGTTCGTACGATCGTGGTCGACGGCGAACTCTGGTTCATGCTCGCCGACATCTGCGGCGTGCTCGGGATCGCGAACGCCGGCAACGTCGCGGCACGTCTCGACGAGGCTGATATCCGTCAGACGGATATCAGGTCGGGCGGGCAGATCCGATCGGTCACCATCGTCTCCGAGTCCGGTATGTACGAGGTCGTCATCCGGTCGGACAAGCCCGAGGCTCGCCGGTTCCGTTGGTGGGTGACGCATGAGGTCGTGCCGTCGATCCGCCGCACCGGTTCCTACGCGGTCGAGACTCCGGAGCAGCTGATGGCACGCGCCGTCGTGCAGGCGCAGGAGATCATCGCGCAGCGGGACGAGCAGATCGCCGTGCTCGCACCGCGCGCCGAGGCGTGGGACGAGATCGCCGACGCCGGCACGGACTACGCCGTGCGCGACGTCGCCCCGATGCTCAGCCGCGCTGGAATCGAGACCGGCCCGCAGCGCCTGTTCGCCTCGCTCCACGAGCTCGGGTGGATCTACCGCGGCGAGAAGCAGCGGTGGACCCCTTACGCCCGCGCCGTCGACTCCGGCTATCTCAAGGTCCGCGCGATGCCGCCCTACCGCGATCCCGAGACCGACGAGCTCAAGCCCGCCGCACCGCAGGTGCGTGTCACCCCGCGCGGCATCGAGCGGCTCCGGGTGCTGCTCGGCGTCGGCACCCTCACCCACTGACCCCACACACGAAAGTGGGGCGCCCGTTGCACCGGACGCCCCACCAAGAAGAAAGGCAAGCACATGCCTCAGACACAGAATACCGACGACAACGTCGAACCGGTGGACGACTTCGCGCCGATGACCGCCGACATGCACCTCAGCGTGATCGAGCGCACCGCACCGGTGATCGACGGACCGATCGCGACCGATCGCCGCAGCATCTGGCCGCTGTCGCCGGGACGCATGACCGCCGTCGTCGCCGCGCTCATCACCGCCGCCATCTGCGGACCGGCCGCAGCTGACCCGACGACCGGCGTCAACGGCGCCGATCTCGGTGTCCTCCTCAGCCTCGCGACGTTCGTCGCTGCATTCCTCATCCCGATCCCGAAGAAGGACGACCAGTCATGACCCCGCAGATCACCGCCGCCCGCCTCGTCGTCCCGGACGACGCACCCCGCACCGTCTGGATGCTCGAGCGCGGCGAGGGCGTCACCGCGTCCGACGCGTGGAAGATCGCCCGCGCCGGCATCAAGGCGCGTCGCACGATCGTCGAGCAGAAGATGAACGGCTCGACCTTCCGCGGCAACAAGGCCACGAACGCCGGCCACGCTCGCGAGGCCGCGCTGCTCGACGAAGCGGCCGAGCGCCTCGCCTCTCTCGCCCCGAACGGTGCGCTCTGGGCCTCCGTCGAGAACGACCTGCACCGGGCGACGCCCGACGCGATCGGCATCGACCCGGACGGCGCGCTCGTCGTCATTGAGGTGAAGTCGCACGAGAACGGGTGGAAGTCCGACGAGATCCCTGTCGAGCACCTCGCGCAGATGCAGTGGCAGATCCACGTGCTCGGCGCCGACTACGCCCTGTACGGGTTCGAGGTCCGCGACGAGGACGACATGCCACCCGTCGGCGGCGCGACGTGGATTCCGGTACCGCGCGACGAGGAGATGATCGCGTGGCTCATCGAACGCGCCGACGACTTCATCGCCTGGCGCGACGCCGGATGCCCCGACGTCGACGACCTGCCGGAGCTCGTGACCGACGCGGTCGCCAAGTGGGCGCCGCTCAAGCGTGACCTCGACGCCGCCGTCGCTGCCGAGAAGGCCGCGAACGCGAAGGTCAAGGCCGCCGTCGCGAAGCTCCCCGGCGCGCTGCGCTTCGGAGCCGTCGGCATGACCGAGCACGGGGGGTTCCAGACCACCGTCTCCGAGACGGTGTCGATCGACGAGGCCGCGTGGAAGGCGGCCGCACCCGAGGTGCACGCGCACGTCGAAGCGCTGCGAGTCGAGCTCGCGGTGCTCGAAGCATCCGCCCTCAAGCACTTCCCCCGCGCCACCCGCAAGGCGCCGTCGCTGCGATTCCAGGAGATCGAGAATGTCTGAGCCCACCGAAGAGAAGCCGTTCACCGTCGAGGCTGCCCGCGCGGTCGTACTCGCATCCGGCGAGCTCGAGGCGCTCGAGGGGCCGCATTTCCGCAGCGGCCGTGACGGCGGATGGGACTCCGTGTTCCTCGCTGACGAGACCCACCCGCACCCGGACTTCGCTCGTGTGATCATCACCCGCCGCGGTCAGGCACCTCGCGAGGTCGCGATCAGCTGGGCCGACTACGCCGAGGTGATCGAGGGCGATGACGCGTCGCGCGCGGCCGCCGAACGCGAGTGGATCGCGACCCGCGGACGCAAGCCAATGGCCATCTTCGGCTCCGAGGCAGAACGTCACGGCTACCGTGTGACCTTCGCCGACGTCCTCGCCCCGCTCCTCGGTCGCGGCACCCGGCCGGCACCCGAGGGCGGCGCGCCCGCCGGCCGCGACTTCGCTTCTGAGATCGCGGCCGCCGACTCGCTCGTCACGCTCGACGAGATCGAGCGTGACGGCCGCGCCGCCCGGATCTTCACGCCAGACCCGATCGGCACGGGCATGCATCGCGCCCTGCGGGCCAAGCGCGTGGAGCTCACCGCCGCCGCGGCAGGCGATGCCTGGGCAACCCCGGCCGTCCGCGTCGAGACGACCCTGACTCCGGCGCCTGCATCAAGCCGGAGCGCCCGCCGCGCCCCGCAAGACCACCTCCCGCCCGCAGGGAACCGTGCCGCCCGCCGGAAGAAATCCCGCGGAGGTCGGCGATGATCGTCGACGACGCGACCGGCGCCGTCGCCGAGGCCGGGGTCGAGCTCGTCCCGCTCGAGCTCGCGGCTCTCGACGAGGACGAGATCCTCGCCCTGTTCCCGACCCCGGTCCAGTGCGCCGGCGCGCTCCTCAAGGCGCGCGCACTGATCGCCCATGCACCGGCCGTGCTCGCCGCCCGATCGAAGGCCGTGAAGGACGCGAAACGGAACCTCATTGTCGCCCGTGGCTACGCGCGACAGCGTGCCGTCGGCCGTGACGCCGAGACCCGAAAGCTCGTCGCCGAGAGCGATGCCGACGTCTTGCAGGCATGGGAGGCGATCGACGTGGCCGAGCTTGCGCTCGAGTACGCCCGCGAGATGCGCAAGACCCTGACCGAGGACATCGAGATCCTCCGGTCCCTCAACGCGAACTTCCGAGGAGAACACCGATGAGGCCAGTATCAGAGGGGGCGATTCCATTCGTCGACGTCGAAGTCTGCGCACGCGCGGCGGGATTCGTTCTCATAGCAGTAATCGAAAATGAAGCCTGCTTTGATGTCGTCTCGGGTCATCGATTCGACGTCCAGCAGAGCCCAATCGGCGTCGTCGCGATGAGCGAATCCGCCAGCGTAGAGGTCCTCGACTCCGTCGCACGCGTCGTACACCGGGTCCACGAGCGCGGCGAACTTGGCTTGTTCGTCGGCGAGCATCGAGTCCAACGTGACCCGCTCCTCGTCGGAAACCTCGCCGTCAGCGTAGATCGCGTCGTACTCAGCGCCGAACAGTGGATGGTTCGCGTAGTGGGCGTTCATCGCGTCACTCGCCGTCGCGAAGGCGGCGTCGCAATCAGGCGATGCCGCAGCCGGTTCCACGTCTCCGCTACATCCGGCAAGGGCGAGCACCGAAGCCGCGATCGCCACCGTTGCCAGGAATCGCCTCATACCCGCACTCTATCGGGGGTGATCCGATGAGCGCCCCGACCGCCGCGACTCGCGAGGCGGTCTACCGTCGCGACGACCGCCGCTGCGCCGCCTGCGGCGTCATGGTCCTCACCTTCCAGCACCGCCGCGCTGTCGGCATGGGCGGCTCGAAGAACGTCCCATCGCCCGTCGATGGCCTGTCGCTCTGCGCGGTCTGCAATGCCGGCTGCGAGGGCGGGATGCAGGAGCAGGCGCTCCGCTACGGGTGGAAGGTCCGCCGTTGGGTGACGCAACCCGAGCGCGTGCCCGTCTTCTACCCGCGTGAGCAGACCTGGTATCGGCTCGAGGGCATCGCCCGCATCCGCATCTCCCGCGCGGTCGCGATGGAGATGGGCTGCAGCGTCTACGGTCGCGACTGGCTGTTCTGGCACGAGGCCATCGCATGAGCATCGTGAGCGAGGGATTCGCCGCATGGCGAGAGTGCCGCGCCGAGTACGACCAGACGCTCTACTCGCAGTACATCGCCGCCGAGGAGGCGACGAACGGCGCAATGCTGAACGCTCGCGGCCGCGAGAAGGGCATCGACGCGTTCACCCTGTTCATGGGGCCGGAGGTGCGCGCGCTCGCGTACGCCTCGGAGGAGCTCGTCGAGCACTGGGCGCAGCACCCGCGGGTGACCTACGCGAAGTTCGAGCGGCAGTGGCAGGCGCAGCGTGAGGCCGAACTCATCGAAGGTGCCGCATGAGCGCCCCGGTGACGGCTGCCTCGAAGCCGGAGGCGCCGGAGTGGAAGCCGAACCGGGAGCGCATCGCCGACGAACTCCGCAACGTCGACGCGATCCACGAGGGCAAGCCGAAGTGCCGCCTCTGCGGTCAGGTCGTGAACCGGCTCGACACGTTCGGCCTCTGCTCGAAGGTGACCGCGGCTCACAAGGAGTGGCGAGGCGACGCCGTGCCCGCGAGGAGAAAGCGATGAGCGCGATGCCGGAGTTTGCGATGACGTACGTCGTCTACTGGCCCGAGGCCGGCGTGCTGAAGGTGGGTCGCGCGTGGCGCTTCCACCGCGTGCAGATGATGACGCGCTCGGGCGGACACGTGGTCGTGCTCGCTCGAGGGACCGACGGAACGTGGGAGACCGAGGCGCTGCGCGTGCTGCGCCGCTGGTTCCCGCAGGCGTTCCGAAACGAGGACGAGGCGCGAGAGCTCTTGTTCATGGGTCGCGGGTGGACGGAGTGCTTCGAGGTTGACGAGCACCACCTGCAGCTAGCCGTCGACCTGTGCTTCGAGGGATTCGCGAGAGGGAACGAACAAGGTGTCAACGAAGAACGTGCAACGGAAGATCAGCGCGGAGGACGTGCAGTTCCCCGGCTACCTGAGGGCGCCGATCGCAGCGAAGCCGACAGCGCTCGGCCTGTGGCTGCACACGGACGGACTCGGCCGCCGCGAGGTCGTGCCGGAGTTGATCGCAGCCGCGATCTATCCGGGCGAAGCGGCGACGGAGCTCGTGATCGAGCACCTGCTGCTGCTCGAGGAGTCCGGGTTCCTGGACTTCTACACGGCCAAGGAATCGGAGTGGCTTCAGCTGCGTCGACCGCTCCGCATCGACTCGCGCCTCGCGTGGTCGAACTGCCCCGATCCGCCCGTTCGCGAACCTTCGCGAAGCTTCGCGGCTGTGGGGGGAGCGCGGGAGCGGGCGGGCGCGCGGGTGCGTGCGGAGCAGGCCGAGCGGGCGGGCCAATGGGCGACGTGGGCGGACGAGCAGGAGAGCAGGCCCGCACCGCCGAAACGACCTCTCCTGCTGGACGCCCCACCCATCGGATGCCCGGATCACCCTCACGGCCGATTCGAGAACTGCGGCCCGTGCGGCACCGCCCGGAAACGTCACGACCGATGGGTGCAGGAGGCCCGCTACGGCGAGCAGATGACGGAGTTCGAGCAAGGGAACCCGTCGGAAGGGCCGTGGGATGAGGAGCCATTCTGACCCGCTCGTCGACTTCGTCGACCTGACCGTCGCCCGATTCAACCGAGATCGGGCGTTCCGGCTCCGGCTGCTCGCCGAAGTCGATGAGACACCACGAGAAACCGCATACAAGATCCGCCGCGACTCAACGATCGCGGCACAGAGGAGGACAGCATGAGCAAGGACACGCAGATACCCGTCGGGGAGTTCATGGAGATTCGTGACGCCGTCGCGGATGAGCTCAAGAAGGGGTCGACCCCGCAGACGCAGCGGCCGACGCTCGTGCGTCAGGCCGAGCGACTCATCCTCGCCGGATATGTCGACATCGACGCCGTACGCACCGACCAGCGCTTCGGCCCGGTGCTCGCCGAAATCCTCGCCGAGGCAACTCGATCCATCGAGAAGCACGGCGAGCAGCGCCACCTCCCGATGGGGACCGGGCCGGACGAGCACCCCCTCGCCACCATCGCAGCACTCGACGATCACACCGGCCTGCACCCTCACATGCTCGCCGAGGAGATCGCGTCAGTCGCGACACGTGACACCAAGGCACACTCGGAGAACGAGGGCGGCGACGGCACTGTCACGTGGTGGCAGATCCTCCGCGAAGAAGTGTTCGAGGTGGCCGCCGAGAACGAGCGCCGCGAGCTCCGCGCCGAGCTCGTGCAGGTCGCCGCGGTCACGCTCAAGATGATCGACGCGCTCGACGCCGGAGCGCGCATCTAATGGCCGGCGAGACCGTCATCACCGTCGTCGGCAATCTGACCGCCGATCCCGAACTCCGCTTCACGCAGGGCGGCGTGCCCGTCGTGAACTTCACCGTCGCGTCGACCGCGCGCATCGCCGACCGTGAGGCCGGCGGCTACAAGGACGGCGACAAGCTGTTCCTTCGCTCTGTCGCCTGGCGCGAGATGGCCGAGCACATCGCCGCATCTCTCACCAAGGGCATGCGGGTGATCGTGCAGGGCCGTCTCCGTCAGCGCCCGTTCCAGGACCGCGAGGGCAACCAGCGCACCGCGATCGAGCTCGAAGTCGATGAGATCGGCCCGAGTCTCCGGTACGCGACGGCGCAGGTCACCCGCGCTGCGGTCCGCACGGACGGTCAGGGCGCGTCGACCGCGCCAGCGGCTCAGTCGGATCAGTGGGCGGCGGAGCCGCCGGCAGAAGGGGGATGGGGCGATGACACACCGTTCTGAGCCGAACACGACGTGCAGTATCTGCAACGGGATGGGGTTCGTCGTCGTCACCCGCGATCCCGACACGGATGCTGAGTGCGTCTGCATCAATCCGATGGACTACCCGCGCCTGACCCCGCACGCCCGGCACCTGATCCGCCGAGAGGTGGCCTCTCTCGTGCTGGCCGCGATGGGCTCGGCCGTTGGGCAGCTGCCCGAGCTCATGGCATCGGGGCGGATGCGAGCAGACGACTTCAGCACGACCCTCGCCGAGATCTTCACGCCGGAGGCGGCCGAGTTCATGCAGTGGCGCGGCGATATAGCTCTCGACATGGTGTTCGCGGACATCGCTGCGGAGGTGCCGTGATGGAGCGCTACTGCATCCGTGGGTGCACCGTCCGCGGTGAGCACTTCGCGGTCTGCGACCGCAACGGCGAGGACTACAAGGGCGACAACCCGTGTCCGGGCTGTGCGCAGGTCGACGCCCGCGACGGGGTGCTGATCTGTGAGCGCTGCTACCGCCGCCTGCGCCGGCACCTCGAGGACGCTGCGGACATCGTCGGGCACCTGCGTTCGATCGCTGACCCGACGAAGGCCGCGGCATATGACCGGGTGCGGGTGCAGTCGGCGTCGATCGAGATCCCGGCGCCCGTGGCTGCCGACCTCATCGACGCGTCGAACGACATCACGACGACGCTCAACATGTGGGCGAATCACGTCGCGGGCGAGGACCGCCCCGGCGCGGGGCTCGCCGCCGGGGCGATGGCGGACGCCGCGCACGACGTCGTCCGCCTCGCCGTCGACGTCATCCTCGACGACCTCGATCACCTCGCGAACGACTCGCACCAGATCGAGGCGCTGTGCGATGGCGTGATGGTCGTGAACGGCGCGACGCCGGACGTGTGGACGGTCGCTGACGCGGCCGTTCGCTGGCCGCTCGAGGACTCGCCCCGCTGGGCGCAGGCCGCGTGCCCCGTCTGCGAGCTCATGGCCGTGCGCGTCCAGCCGGGTCGCAACGGCCGCCCCTCGCGCTATCGGTGCACGACGGTCGGGTGCAGCTGGGAGGCGAACTCCCAGGACGACGGAGGGCTGTGGGCCGCAGTGTTCGCCGAGCCCGCGCCGCCGGAGATCCGCCCGCACGACCCGAGCCTGCTGACCCTCGTCGCCGCCGCGCGCCTCGTCGGCCGCGAGCCCGGCACCGTCCGCGGATGGGTGAAGGCCGGCGATCTCGCGCCGCACCTCGGCCGCTACCGCGAAGCCGAGGTGCTCGCGGTGGCGGCCCGCAAGAGAGGAGAGGCAGCATGACGCAGCTGGCACCTGAGAAGCGGTGGCTGAGCCTCGCTGAGGCCGCGCAGGTCGCACGCCGGAGCGAGCGCACCATGCGCAACTGGGTGCGCGACGGCGTGCTCAAGCCGGCGGCCGCGGGAATCTTCGCCCGCGACGCCGTGCTCACCGCCGCGAAGCAGATGAAGGACCGCCGGTGGCGCGAGTCCGCGACCGAGGCCCGCGTCGTGCGCGCCGCGCTGGGCGTGTGGATCAGCGTCACCCCGTGCGGCCCGCACATCTCCACCCTGAACGCCGGCCTGGTCGCTCTGACCTGCAGGAACTGCCGGATCGAACCCGCCGAAGAACCGAACGAAGGAGCCTGAAATGCCTGTAGTGATCCGCACCCGAACCATGACGGCTCGCAGGAAGCACGAGTGCATGTGGTGCCGCGCAACGGCCGTCGAGCCCGGTCAGGAGTACGTGAGAACGACGCTCGTCGAAGACGATCACATGTACGACTGGGTCGCCTGCCAGCCCTGCATCGAGGCGGTGAAGTTCGTCGTCGACTGGGCGGATGGGTACGCCGATGAGGGGATCAGCGAAGACCTCATTCTCGATTGGGCGCGCGACATCGGGCCAGAAGCGGACAGCACGCCCGAGACGCAGACCGGCGAGCAGCAGTCGGCGCTCGCCTTCCTCGCCCGGTATGGAGCGGGCATGGTCATCGATCACGTCTTCATCGGAGTCGCGGGGCATGCCGACGACAACGAGTGCACCCATCGCGCCGACGGCACCGATGCGACGTACTGCGGACGTCGTGAGGACGAGCACGTCTGGGGCGCGGCATGAGCGACCTCCGAGAGCAACTGCAGGAGCACACCGACCTCGCCTCCACGAGAGCGTGGGCTGAGGGCGTCGAGGGTGCGCTGCCGGGTGACTGCTGGCGGGCGTGTCTCGCTTCGCTGCTCGAGCTCCCGATCGCTGAGACCCCGCACTTCGTGGCGCTTTACCCGGACGTCGATGACGAGCTCAGCGAGGCCGAGGGTCCGGCCTGGTGGCGGGCGTCGAAAGCCTGGGTCGAGGAGGTGCGCCAGGGTTGGACTCTCGCAGCGTGGGACGTACCCGAGGAGTGGTCGCCGATCTACGTGCGCCCCGACGGCATGCCCGACCGGGTGATCTTGTCCGGGCGCAGCCCTCGCGGCGACTGGTTGCATTCGGCGCTCGTCTTCGATGCCGACGGCCGCCTCGCTCACGACCCGTTCCCCGGCGGAACCGGCGTCGTAGCGCCGTATCCCGACCGGATCGCGCTCGTGCCGAAGGGCACCCGCCCGTGCGCGACGTGTGGGGAGCCCGCATACCTCACGGTCTCCGGCGTCTGGCGGCACGCCGAGCGCGATTGGGCTCACGACGCTACTCCGGAGGCGATCGATGTCCCGGCGTGAGTGCGCGTGGTGCCGCGGTCCGATCCCGGCATCCGCTCGAGCGGACTCGGTCTGCTGCTCGAAGCGTTGCAGGCAGGCCCGTCACCGGTTCCGCACTGGCGTAGGCGTCGCGCCCGCCGGCGACCGCGACGTGTCGCTGCGCCTCGCGTATGCCGACCCGCCCTATCCGGGGCTCTCGCGCCGCTACTACGGCGATCACCCGGACTTCGCCGGCGAGGTCGATCACAGGCGTCTTATCGAGCAGCTCGACGGCTACGACGGCTGGGCGCTGTCGACGTCGGCTCGTGCGCTGCAGGACGTGCTCGCGCTCTGCCCGCCCGGCGCCCGGGTCGCGGTCTGGCATCGCGGCGAGCGTCCGACCCGCAGCGCCGGGCCGCTCAACGCGTGGGAGCCCGTGATCTACTTCGGCGGCCGTCGGGATGCGTCGCGTTCCACCGCGGCGGGCGAGAAGGTGTCGCGTCGACCAGGTGAACGCGTCGCGGAGTACCTCGGCGACGCGTCGCGTGCGGCCGCCGATCTGTCGCGCGCAAATCGAGCGACGGATGCGTCGCCCGGTGCCGGCGTCACGGATGCGTCGTCCGGATCCGCGCGACGCGTCGACGTGCTCACGTATCGACCTGGTGTCCGCTCGACGGACCCCAGCCGCGTGACCGGGGCAAAGCCGGCGGTGTTCTGCCGCTGGGTGTTCGACCTGCTTGGCGCCGAGCCGCAGGACGAGTTCTCGGACCTGTTCGCCGGGTCTGGGGGAGTGATGCGTGCATGGGCCGCATTCGCAGGGATCGACGAGAGGAACCGAGCATGAGCAAGAAGACCGAATGCGAACGCTGCGGCGAGGAAGCCGAGACGCGCGACAACATCAGGGGTACGACGTTCTGGGGGCTGATCCAACGCGCAACCGAAACCAGGGTGCGCACTTCACTAAGGGTCGCGAGCACGTGGTACAAGCGCACGACGGATGACAGCCGCCTACTCCGAAGCGACGAGACGATGCCGCTGTGCGATCCGTGCTGGGGTCTGCTCGTCGGCCGCTTTCTGCAGGGTCGCGACGTCGTCGCCCTCGATCACGAGCACGCCTGGCGCCTGGGTCGAGACAACCTCGAGCAGTGCTCGCTCTGCTATCAGACGAGGATCTCGACCGCCGCACCGATCGAGGCGAGTGCAGCATGATGACCGCAGCTGAGACGAACCGTCTCATCGAGTCGATCGAGAAGCTCGCGGCCGCGCAGGAGCGACTCGCGGACGAGGCCGCGCGAGCGAACGACATCGCCACGCGAGCGAACGACATCGCCCGTGGTGCGAACGAGATCGCGAGGCGGCGATGAGCAAGACGACTGAACGGGACATGCTCGACCGACTGAACGTCCGCTATGGCGCCTACAACGGCAACGGGTTCCGGTACGCACGAGCCGAGCACGTCCGGGTGACCGCCGGGTTCGACGCCCGACGCACCTGCGACTACATGGCGCTCGATCTCTGGCCCGGGGGCTACGGCTCTGGCCGCACGGGGCCGATGCTGCACGGCCATGAGGTGAAGGTATCTCGGTCTGACTGGCTGACCGAGCTCCGCGATCCGGAGAAGGCCGAGGCGTTCCGTCGCTACTGCGACTTCTGGTGGCTCGTCGTCTCCGACCGGAACATCGTCAAGGTCGGCGAGCTCCCTGACGGATGGGGCCTGATCGTCGCTGCCGGCAACTCGGCACGCGTGGCGGTCCGAGCGACCAGGCGCGATGCCGTCGAACCGATGAACCGTGACCTGCAGGCGACGTTCTCCCGGGCCGTCACGAAGACGACACTACGACTCGTGAGCACTGGCGGAGACGCCGCGCTCGAGTTCATGGCTGGGCGGATGCGGCTTGGCGGCGCGTCGTGAGCTAGTAGTTTCCATGCCTTCCGGGAATGGTGTTAAGCTGTGCTTGCACCTGAACTATGACCGAACCCCTGCCGATCCGGCGGGGGTTTCGTCGTTTCAGCTGTGTCCCCGCCGCCACGCGCTCACGACACTCTGAGAGCGGCCGTTGCTGCCATGACCTCGCGTGGCCCGATCAATCGGGCCGCGATCGAGAGAGCAGCCGGAGAAGGCTGCACGATCCACCCACGGAGCGGTGGTGAGCGGCGGGGCACGGTCTTACCCCGGGAGGATTATGGCCGCCGGCGTACCCGGCCGCAGCACCGCGGCGCACCGGAAGAACCGCAGGGATCTGAAGGATCTCACCCGTGAGCACAATCTGCCGTGCGCCCTGTGCGGGAACGCGATCGACTGCGACCTGCCGCACACCGACCCGTGGTCGTTCGCGTACGACCACATCAAGTCGATCAAGACGCACCCGGAGCTCGCCGACGACCCAGCGAACGGCCAGCCCTCGCACAAGCGATGCAACGAGAACAAGGGCGCGAACGACGCCCGGCCCGGCCTCGGCGATCCGTCTGAGGTCTGGTGACCGATGAGAGGAGACACCATGTCGAACCGTCAGAGCACCAAGCAGACCGCGACCGCCGCCCGTCCCACGCTGGCTGAGCAGACGACCGAGAAGCCCGAGCAGGCCGAGGCCACGGACTCCGAGCACACCGTCGCCAAGGGCGAGAGCCTCGACGACATCGCGGAGAAGACCGGAGTCCCGGCCGCTCAGCTGCAGCGCCTCAACGCGATCAAGCGCCCCGACCTCATCTGGTCGGGCATGAACCTCCGCCTCAAGTAGGGAGACGCCGTGAAGCGACGCGAGATCGACGTCGAAGCGCGCATCGTCGTGCTCGGTGCACCGCTCAACCCTGAGGAGATCGACCATGTCGGCTGGGGTGGAGTGACGCGCACGATCACGGCGACCGTGCCGCTCGGTCTCGGCGTCGCACGGACGCCCGACTACGGCATCCGCCGTGCAGTGTGGGACGCCGCGTTCGGCTACGTCTCCGGCTTCCGCAAGCGTGACATCGCGTACTACCTGCTCACTCGCTCGCTCTCTGCCCGGGTGGCCGAGGCCGTGATCCGATGGGAAGCGAAGCGCGAGCGCTCAGCCGAGGAGGCGACACGATGAACCGCTTCGCCGCACTCGGCCTCGCTGCCGAGGCTCTCGTGAGCGATAGCCGGATAATCGTGCTCACGCCTCGACGTCGTGACATCTCGACCGCGATCGGATGCTTCGAGTCGGTTCCCGACATCGCTGAGTATCCGGGGTTCCGAGTACGTCGCACCAATGGGGACGAGCGCATCGACTTCGGAGGTCGCGGTCGCATCGACTTCACGAGTGTGTCCTCGTCTCTCCGTGGCCTGAGTGCCGACGTCGTGTTTATCGACGGTGACGCCGACTTCTCCCTCTCTCCTGCCCGCCTGGCAACGCTCCGTGCCGATCTCGAGCGCGTGACGACCGCAAGCGAACGCGGCGAGACCGTCCGCGCATGACAGCGCGCCAGAGGGGGTAGGGGGGTCGAATCCCTAGCCGTGGGGGCTCCGCACCGCACCGGGGGTGATCTGTCCCCCTCCGCCCCTGGCTGTCACATGTCACACCCCCGCGGGAGGTGGTTCCCGTGGCTCTCACTCCCGAGGAGAAGCGCAAGCGCGACCGTGAGCGGCAGGCCCGGTATCGCGCGGAAAAGCGAGAGAAGCCGACCCTCACGGCGCTCCCTCAGATCGGCCCGTCCTCCGGCGCCGATGGTGTGACTCCGGGTGTGACAGGAGACGGACCGCCTGTCACGTCAACCGACAACGTCGACGCACTGAACGAACTCCTCTCCGAGCTCACGATCCCGACCACGCAGAAGCCGCGCGTCGCGCTGCTGAAGACCCTCGCCCGCGACCTCGACACGATCTCAGCCCTACCGCAGCGCGCCTCGATCTCGGCGAAGTACGACGAGCAGGTCGACAAGCTGATCGCCGCGACGAAGCCGAAGGAACGGAACGAGCTCGACGAGATGCGCCGCAAGTTCTACTTGGGGGAAACCGGTGGCATCGACAACGACCCGGAAGCGCGCGGCCGCCCCGCGCGCCGCAAGAAGGCGTAGCGCACCGCGGCGGGTGTACGGACACGAGGCGCCTCGTGTATTCACTCCGCCGCGGCGCCCGCTCACTCCGCAGACCTCCGCCGGTTACGCCGCGATCCACTTCGCCGACTGGCTGCACGAGAAGCTCGCCGGCACCCAGCACGCCGAGCTCGCCCCGAAGCTGAACCCGTGGCAGCGATGGTTCCTGATCCACGCGCTCGAGCTCAACCCTGACGGCTCGTACCGGTTCAAGACGGTGCTCCTTTGGGTCGCGCGGCAGAACGGGAAGACGTTCGTCGCGGCGCTGCTGATCCTGTTCCGCATGTACGTCGACGGTGATGCCGCGATCCTCGGCGTCGCGCAGAAGCTCGCCACCGCGAAGAAGACGTGGAAGCACGCGCAGAAGATCATCGACGCGATCCCGGACCTGAAGCAGGAGCGTGCCGGGTTCTCGAACACGAACGGTGAGCTCTGGTTCGAGCTCACCGGCGGTCAGCAGTATTGGGTCGACTCCGCCGACAACGGCGGCCGCGGTCTGACGTTCGATCTCGTCTTCGTTGACGAGATCCTCAAGCACAAGACGTTCGCGGCATGGTCGGCTCTGTCGAAGACAACGGCCGCGCGCCGCCGGTCGCAGTTGGTCGCCGCATCGAACACCGGCGATCTTGAGGCTGTAGTTCAACGGTTCCTGCACAAGCAAGCGATGGACGCCATCGAGGCAAACGACGACGACACGACCGTCGGCCTGTTCTGGTGGACACCACCGCCGGGGATGCCACTGGACACCCCCGAAGCGTGGGCGTACTCCAACCCCTCGATGAACTACAACCTCCCGCAGGAGAACCTCGCCGCCTACTGGGTGGCGGACCCGCGCCCGGTGTTCGAGTCCGAGGTCGCGAACATCTTCATCGACTCGTCGACCGGCGGGCCGTTCCAACAGGGCATGTGGCAGAAGGGACTCGACCGAGTCTCGAAGCGCGCCGACGGCGCCGACGTGTACGTCTGCGTCGAGGTCTCACACGACCGCACGCTCGCTCACATCGGGTTCGCCTCCAAGCGCGCCGACGGGAAGATCCACGTCGGCATCATGCAGAGCCTGCCCGGCACCGACTGGGTTGTCCCGTGGCTCACCGACCCTGAGCGCCGATTCACCCCGGCCGCGATCACCTTTCAGACGAACGGTGCTCCCGTCTCGTCCTTGCTTTCCGAGTTCGAGGAGGCAGGGCTCGAGGTCACCCCCTGGGGCGGCCCGGATCTCGGTCGCGCGACGGGCCTACTCCTCGACGGGGTGAACCTCGGCAAGCTCATGCATCGGCATCAGCCGCTGCTCGAGGTGGCCGCGCAGAACGCCGTGCTCAAGAAGCTCGCCGACGCGTACGTCATCGACCGCAACGCATCCGCCCACGATGCGTCGCCGCTTTCCGCGGTGGCCGGCGCGCTGTGGCTGCTGAAGAACCCGCCGAAGACACCTGAGCCGCAGATCCGCACGCTCAAGAGGAGGAAACGTGGCTAAGTTCACTGACCGAGTCCGCGACGCGTGGCGCTCGCTCGTCACTCGCGCGCAGTCGCGGCTCCCGTCTCTGCGCGGGAGCCGCACGGCCGCCGGGGTCTACGTCACCCCGGAGCAGTCGCTGCAGGTGATGGCCGTGCTCACTTCGGTGCGTCTGGTCGCCGAGGCGGTGTCGAGCCTGCCGATCTCGGTTGTCGTCCGCCGTGGCCGCGACCGGGTGCCGCCGGCACCGAAGTACCGCAGCCTCGTCTACCTGCTGACGGTGCAGCCGAACCCGGTGATGGATGCTGCCGAGTTCTGGCGCACAGTCGTGACGTGGATGCTCATCCGAGGAAACGCCTACGTGTTCGTGCACCGCAACGGTGCTGGCGATGTCATCGGCCTGTGGCCGGTCCCGCCGACCGATGTCAAGGTGCTGCGCACGTCGACCGGTGACCTCGCTTACAAGCTCACCCACGACGGCAAGGAGACGTGGCTGCCGGTCGAATCCGGGTACGTGGCAACGCACCTCGAGATCCTGCACTACCGCTGGTTCGGCACCGGTCCCGAGGCGCTCTCGCCGATCGGCGTCGCCCGACAGCAGGTCGGGATCTCGGTCGCCGCGACGTCCTACATCGGCGGATTCTTCGAGCGTGACGCGACACCGGAGACGGTGCTCACCACGCAAGGCAACCTCACAGACAAGCAGTGGGAGCGCCTCGTCGGCCAGATGGAAGACCGGCACCAGGGGTTCGAGAACTCGCATCAGTTGGCCGTCTTCGAGGGCGGCGCGAAGCTCGAACGCGTCTCGCTGTCACCGGCGGATGCGCAGTTCCTCGCGATCTACAAGCTCACTGAGGGCAAGATCGCGTCGATGTACGGTGTGCCGCCGCACAAGATCGGCGACCTCGAGCACGCGACGTTCTCCAACATCGAGCACCTCGGAATCGAGTTCGTGCAGGACGCGATGCTGCCGCCGATCACTCGCCTCGAGAAGGTCACGCAGCGGCTGTTCGGCGAGGAGGAGATGCGCCTCAAGTTCGACCCGAAGGGACGGATGCGCGGCGACACCGCAGCGCAGACCGCGGCCTATGCGGCCGGGCGTCAGTGGGGATACTACTCCGCGAACGACGTGCGGGCGTTCGAAGATCTCCCGCCCATCGAGAACGGCGACACCTACCTCGAGCCGACGAACATGGTTCCCGCTGGGGCGTTGCCGATCCAGCGTGACGGCCTTCCGCCTGTCGAGATTGCGCAGCTGCGGCCTACCGCTCTCCGCGCGATCGAGCCGCTGCGTCGCACCGCGTCTGAGGAGGCGCCCGCCTGGGTCACTCGGCTCGATGCGGTGCTGTCCGACTTCGTGTCCGAGCAGCGCGAGGAGATCGCAGGGAACGCGATTGTCGCCGAGGATCAGGCGGACTGGGATGCGCGTCTCGCTGAGGCGCTCGAGCCGATCATCGGCGGAGCGGTCACGGATCTCGCAGGCCGGGAAGCCGCGCAACACAGCGGTGTCTACGTCCCGGCGTTCGCGCAGAACTGGGTCGCGGCCGCGTCACTGAGCCACGCGCAGGCGTTCAACTCGCTGACCTTCCTCGGCCTGCTCGAGCACGAGCCGGACGACCTCGCCATCCTCGATGTCTTCGCCGCCGCAGCGGCCCGAGTGCCGGAAGCGGCGCGACGGACGCTCGACATCGTCGGATCGTTCGCCCGCTACGAAGGCGCGTCGCAGGCTGGCGCGACCTCGAAGCGGTGGATCGCCCGCGACGAACAGCACGCGTCGATGCAGGGCGAGACCGCACCGATCGACGAGCCGTTCTCCAACGGTGCGAAGTGGCCGCGCGATCTCGCCGCCGGCGCAACCGAAGTCACGGGCTGCACCTGTGACGCCGAATACGACAAGGAGTCGACATGACCCGCACCCTCGAGCGTCGCGTCTTCCCGCTGACGGACATTCAGATCCGCGCCGCGAGCGACGACGACCGACGCCTGCACTTCACCGGACGCGCCGTCGTCTACGACCAGCTGTCCGAGGATCTCGGCGGATGGCAGGAAGTCATCAAGCCGGGCGCCGCAACCCGCACACTGGCGGCCGCACCCGACGTGCGGTTCCTCATCAACCACGACCCGAACCTGCTGCTCGGGCGGACGACCTCGGGAACGCTGCGGCTCTCCGAGGACGCCGACGGCGTGCTCGTCGATGCCGACATGGCCGACGTGTCCTACGCCCGAGACCTCGCTGTCTCCCTCGAGCGCGAGGACATCACGCAGATGTCGTTCGGATTCTGGGTGCTGTCGGACAGCTGGTCGGGCTCGCTGCACGAGGTGCGCGAATTCGACTTCGAGGGCGGCGACGTCTCCGTCGTCACCTATCCGGCCTACACCCAGACATCGGCAGAACTGCGCGCCATCGCGCAGCAGCACATCGCCGACGCCGCGGGATACCCCCTCGAGCGTGCGAAGCGCCGCCTTCACGAGCTCGAACTGCTGTCCAACCTCTGACCCACCCAAGAGTGCCCGTCCGAACGGTGCGGGACACACCCCAACCCATGAAAGGAGTGTGGCTATGTCCACCTCTGTTGAGCTCCGTCAGGAGCGCGCTCGCACCGTCGAGGCGATGCGAGCGATCACCGATCGTGCCGAGGGCGAGAATCGCAACCTGAACGCGGAGGAGCGGCAGTCGTACGACCGCGGCGAGGCCGAGTTCCGCGACCTCTCCGACCGCATCGAGCGCCAGGAAGCGCAGGAGCGTCGCAACGCCGAGATGGGCGATCCCATCAACGGCGGCGGGGACACCCCGGGCGCGGGCGGTGACGAGCAGCGCAGTGCCCAGCAGCGCTCCGCGTTCCGTCGCTTCGTCCGCGGCGCCGCGATGACGCAGGAGCAGCGCGCGCTCGTCGAGAACGCCGCGGGCGAGATCCTCGTCCCCGAGGATCTCGAGGCGGAGATCATCCGCGCAGTGCCGCAGCTGAGCGTGATCCGCGGACTCGCGGGCGCACGCCCGACGGCAAGCAACCGCGTGCGTCGTCGCTCGCTCGACGAGGTCGCGGTCGGTTGGGGCAAGCTCGAGACGAACGAGCAGAACCTCACCGACTCGATGCCCTCCACGCCCGAGGAGGAGTGGACGTACATCGAGGATCTCTACGGTCTCGCGAAGATCGGCGAGGACGAGCTCGACGACTCCGACGTCAACCTCGACGCATTCGTCCGCGACAGCTTCGCCCGCGCCGCGGCCGAAGCGGAGGACACCGCCTTCACGGTCGGGGCCGGCCACACCGCGCACCAGCCGACCGGCATCTTCTCCACCGCCGGCGGCGTGACGAGCCGCACCTCGGGCGCGACGGACTACTCCGGTACGAGCGGCGCGAACGCGAAGGTCGCGCTGATCGACGACCTCAAGGGTCTGATCTACGACGTCCCCGCGCAGTTCCGCCGCAACGGTGCGTTCATCACCTCCTCGCTGACCGAACTGTTCCTGTCCACCATCAAGGACGCGAACGGTCAGTACCTCTGGCAGCCGTCGGTGCAGGCGGGCCGGCCGAACACCTTCCTCGGCTACGCCATCCACAACCAGGAGGACGTGGCCGGCATCGCCGCGGACAAGGCAATCGCCGCGTTCGGCGACATCAGCGCCGGGTACCGCGTGTACGACCGCCTCGGCATCACGGTGAAGCGGCTCGAGGAGCTCTACTCCGAGGACGGGTTCATCGGCTTCAAGTTCCGCAAGCGTGTCGGCGGCGACGTCGTCCGCCCGCAGGCGCTGAAGCTGCTGCGCACCAAGACCGCCTAGTCCAGGCGACCCCACGGCGGCGGCCGGGAAACCTCCCGGCCGCCGCCGACCACCCCTCGATGAGCGGAGAGCGACCGATGCCCGACACCACGGAACCCGAGACGGATCTGCTGCTCACCCACACCGAAGTGCAGAACGTCACGAACACGCCCCTCTCGGAGGGCGAGGCCGCGTCGATCGCTGCGCAGGCGACCGAGGCCGTCCGCGACTACTGCGGATGGCGCATCGCCAAGCCGAAGACAGAGACCCTGACGCTGCCTTCGCGCGGCGGGCGGTCCATCTTCCTACCCACGCTCCACGTCAACGACATCACGGCCGTCACCGTCGACGGCCACCCGCTCACCGCCGACGAGTTCGAGTGGGACGAGAGCGGCATCCTCGAACGCGTCTCCGGCCGGTGGCCGCGCGGGCGCCGCGCCGTGACCGTCACCCTCAACCACGGCTACGCCGCCTGCCCCGGTGGGATCGCTCAGGCCATCTCTGCCGCCGTCGCCCGCGGTGTGCTCGTCCCCGCCGGTGGCATCGCTTCGGAGACTGCGATCGGGCAGTCGATCGTCTATTCCCGCATGAGCGCCGGTGGACTCGTCGCCGGTGCGATGTTCGTCGCCGACGAGCTCGAGCGCCTCGACCTCCACCGTCTGCGGGCAAGCCGATGAGGCTCAATCCGCGGCTCACGCCGCACACCGTCACCGTCCGCGACTTCGTCTCTGCCGGAGGCATGGGCTCGAAGCACGCCGACCCGCGACTCGTCGAGAAGGTGTGGGTCGTCGACGAGCGTCAGCTGATCGTCGACGACAAGGGCGCCGAGGTTATCTCGAACACTCAGGTCTCGACGAACGTCGACGAGATCATCCCGCTCGGCTCACTCGTCACCGTATGGAAGGGCGAGCCGGGGGAGCGGCAGGCGAAGGTCGTGAAGATCGGTGTCTTCCGTCATCGCCGACTTCCCGAGAGCCGAACCCTCTACCTCACCTGACCGTCGGCGGCCGCCCGCGACGCGTGTCCGAACGGAGGCGATCGTGGACAACCTGAAGCCGATTCTGTCGATGGTCGAGAAGGCAGCGCAGGACGCGATGAAGGACACCGCGAAGAAGCTGCTGAAGCGCTCGAACGAGCTCGCCCCGCGCGACGACGGCGACCTCATCAAGTCCGGGAAGGTCGTCGTCGACGACCTCACCGTGACTGTCCGCTACACCGCCCCGCACGCCGTCTTCCAGCACGAGCACCTCGACTGGGCACACGACGGAGGAGGCGCGAAGTTCCTCGAGATCGCATCCGACGAGATCGATATCGGCGCCGAGGTCGCGCGCGCAGTGAGGGAGGCGCTCGGGTGAACGATCGCGAGATCAAGACGCGACTGTGCGAGATCCTCGGCACCATCGACGGGTTCGAGTGGAGCGCCACGACTGCCGCCTACGACCCCGACTCGGTCGGCGTGTGGTTCGGCGCGATCGACGACACACCCGACCGCGGCGTCGGCGTCCGCCTCTACGGCCTCGGCGGCAGCGAGTCCGACGACCTGACCCAGCGCAAGGCGCAGGTCTGGGTGCGCGGCGCCCGCGAGGAACGAGGCTCTGCCGACGACATCGCCGATGCCGTCTTCGGCCGCTTCGACAAGCTCTCCCGTGAGGGAGGGATTCTCAGCATCCGCCGAGAATCCATGTCCGATCAGGGTTCCGACGACAACGACCGCGAGCAGCGGTCGGAGAACTACCTGATCACTCTCGACAATGAGGAGGCTCTGCAATGAGCAACAAGACCCTTCCCGCCGGTACGACGCTCGGTCAGAGCTTCGAGTACGGGCTCGACATCAACCTCGGCACGTTCGGGGGACCGTCCTGGCAGGAGATCCGCCGTATGTCCGGCTGGGCTCCGACGTTCCCGAAGGTCACGCAGGACGCCGCGACCTACGACGACCAGGGAGCCCCGAACGAGGACATCTCGGGCCGCGGCTTCGCCGGTGCATTCACCGTGCAGGCCAACCGCTCCCAGACCACGGGCCTGTACCTGCCCGAGGTCGAAGCGCTGGTGAACGCATCGCGGCGCGACCGCGAGCAGGCGGTCGTCGATGTGCGGTTCTACCACAAGCCGAAGACCGGCGCCCCGCACCCCACGGACGCCGGTCGCGTGTCGGCGACCGTCGAGCTCTCCCGGCAGAACACCGGGAACGCGGAGATCGACATCTTCGCGATCTCGCTCGCCGGCAAGGGCGCCTACACGCCCATCGCGAACCCGTTCGTCTCCGAGCTCGACGCCGACCCGGTGATCGCCGCGATCACCCCGGCGGGTGCGGCAGCGACGAAGCTCGTCACCATCACCGGCTCCGGCTTCCTCGGCGCGACCGACGTGAAGTTCGGCGCGACGTCGGCGACCGACTTCACAGTCCTCTCCGAGGCGACCATCGTCGCCACCGTCCCCGCCGGCTCGGCCGGAACGACGAACGTCACCGTCGTCACCCCTGTCGGCACCTCGGCCAACTTCCCCTACACCCGAGGCGCCTGACCCGGCCCGGAGGCCCGGGCGCATCCACGCACCCGGGCCTCCGGCTCCACCACTTCCACCACGACGAAAAGAGCCCGCATGGCCACCGCTGCCGCCTTCGCCGACTGGGCGATCCCCGCGCTCACCCTGCCGCCGCTGCCGACCCGCGACGGCGAGCCCCGGGCGTTCGTCGTCCAACCGCCCGCCGTCGGCGACGTCGCGAAGCTGCTCGCCTGCGCCGTGCGCGGCGAGGTGAACCTCGGCATCGTGAACGGTCCCATCCCCGCCGAGGTGCAGGAGATCCTCGACACGATCACACCCGACGAGCACCCCGCCCTCGGCCCCGCCTATCGCGAGATGGTCGACGCCGGCGTGCACCCCGAGACCATCGGCCGCGCGGCCTACTACAGCGTGTTCTTCTGGACTCGCGGCCGTGACTACGCCGATCGCCTCGCCGCCCTGCTCTGGGGTCGCGAGCAGGTCGACGCCGAGGAGGGCGAGACCCCCGCCCCAAAAGCCTAGAGACGGCGGAGGACTGGGCGCCCTACGGCATCGGCGAACCCAACGCCGACGGCTGGTATCCCCGATACCGGCAGGTGCCCGAGGAGCTCAAGCACCACGCCGTCACGCCCGTCGCGGCCGGGCCGAAGATCGACACCTCGTGGCTCGCGATCGTGACGCACTGGCGCATCGTCGTCGCCGAACTCATGGAACGCGGCATCGACCTGTACGACCCCGCACTGCAGCAGCGTCCGTGGCTCGGCATCCGCGCCCTGATCTTCCTACTGATCGACTCTGACACCCGGCTCCGCGCCGCCCTACGAAGGGACTCGCATGGCGAAGCTGACGATCGCTGACCTCGAACTGCTGTTCACCGCGAACACGCAACAGGTCGAGGCCGCCGAGAAGCAGGTGCTCGCGATCGGCAAGAAGGTCGAGAGCAACCCGGTCAAGCTCGGCGCCGACGCGAAGCCCGTCCTCGAGGACATGGACCGCGTCGAGAAGGCCGCGAAGAAGCTCGTTTCCGAGCGCGCCGTCGTCAAGCTCGACGCGGACATCTCCCGCGCCGAGAAGAACCTCGACCGCGCCGTCGACAAGCTCGAAGACCTCCACATTCGTGCGGAAGGTGGCCTCGACGTCACCGCCGATGTGAAGCGAGCCGAGGCGTCGATCCAGCGCATCGAACGGCAGTTGACCGGGCTGCGCAGCGCGCGCAACGCCGTCGACGTCGAGGTCGACGAAGAGCCCGCCGAGGCTGGCCTGAAGCGCTTCCTCGCCCTGTTCAAGCGCAAGACCGACGAGGCAGGCTCCGAGGGCGGACGCTCCCTCTCGCAAGGGCTCGATGCCGCCACCCGCGGCGCCGGGGAGAAGGTCGGCGACGTCGTCGGCGGTGACATAGAGAAGACCCTCGTCGACGCGCTCTCCGCGATCCCGATCGCCGGTGGAATCATCCTCGCCGGCGTCGCCATCGGCAAGGCCGTGATCGGCGGGATTCAGGACGGTCTCGCCGTCGAGAAGCGCACCGACAATCTGCAGGCGCTCACCGGCATCAGCGAGGCCGATGCGCTCCGCATCGGCCGCGCCGCCGGCGAGGCGTACGCGAACAACTTCGGCGAGTCCATCGAATCGAACATGGACGCGACGCGGCTCGCCCTGCAGTTCCGCATCCTCGACCCGTCTGCCACGACCCGCGACGCACAACTCGTCGTGCAGGGACTTGCCGGGATATCCGACGTGCTCGAGGAAGACGTGCGCCCCGTCGCACAGACCGTCGCGCAACTGCTCAGCACGGGACTCGCGAAGAACGCCCAGCACGCGTACGACCTGATCGCGACCGGAGCGCGGAACGGACTGAACCGGAACGAGGATCTCCTCGACACGCTCACCGAGTACCCGTCGCTGTTCCAGCGGCTCGGCCTCTCGGGCGAGGAAGCGCTCGGCCTCATCAACCAGGGCATGCGCGCCGGAGCCCGTAACTCCGACCTCGCCGCCGACGCGCTCAAGGAGTTCCAGATCCGCGCGACCGACGCCTCGACGGCGTCTGCGGATGCATACAAGATGCTCGGCTTGAACGCGGAGCAGATGACCGCAAAGATCGCCCGGGGTGGACAGGACGCCCGCGACGGGCTCGCCGAGGTGCTCGACAAGCTGCGCGAAACCGAAGACCCCGTGCTGCGCAACGCGGCCGCCGTCGGACTGTTCGGCACTCAAGCCGAGGATCTCGGGCAGGCGCTGTTCGCGATGGATCTCTCGACCGCCGTCGATCAACTGGGCGGCGTGACCGGGGCGGCGCAGAAGATGTTCGACACGCTGTCGAGCAATGACGCGTCGAAGATCGAGCAGGCGCAGCGGAACATCGAGGTCGCGGCCGACGGCATCAAGGGCGCACTCGCAGGCGCCTTCGCCGAGCCGCTCGGCGGCTTCGCCGACTGGGTCTCCCAGAACCGCGGACCCGTGCTGCAGTTCTTCGCCGACCTCGTGAACGGAGCCATCGACTTCGGCATCACGGCGACCGAGTCGTTCGGCTCATTCGTCTCGGGTCCGCTCGCTGAGATGGTCGACGGCGTCGCAGGCATCGTCGACTTCTTCAACGGCGCCGAGGGGCGTCCGAAGGAGCTCGACGATCTCGCTGACAGCATGCGCGGCTTCGAGTCCACAACGGATGACGCCGTCGACAAGCTCGAGCAGATGCGCGGCAAGTTCAACGGATTCGCCGACGGGCAGATCGCTCTCGGCTACGTGAACGATGCCGCGCTGCGCACGGCGGACGCACTGTCGCAGGTCGGTTTCGCGGCCTCCGACGGAGCGTCGCTGCTCGGCAACTTCGTGACGGCGCAGGACGGTAGCGTTCGCGCGACGGGAGAGCTCAAGGAGCAACTCGATCGCACGGCCGAGTCGTTGACGGCCGAGTACGACGCGGCGGTCCTGGCGGGGGAGTCGCAGGACAACCTCCGAGGCCGGTATGACGCGACCTCGCAGGCGCTCATGGGGCAGCTGACCGCGATGGGGCTCTCACAGGAGCAGGCTCAGGCGCTCATCGACACGGTCCTGCAGACGCCCGACGAGGCGTACACCCGGTACTCCTCCAACGCGGATGCCGAGGCTGCCGTCGTGGACAGGCTGACGCAGAAGGTCGTGCAGATGCCCGACGGTTCGTTCGTGATCGTCTCGGAGACGGCGACGGCGACGCAGCAGGTCGATACCTGGGTGGCGACGAACAGCAGCAAGCAGGTCAGGATCAAGGTATTCGCCGACGGCACCGGCTTCAAGGTCGACGGCGGGCGGATCGCGACTCTGCAGGCGCAGGGCAGCATCGTGGAGATGATGGCCGCCGGCGGAGTCCGGGGCACGCCGATGCAGTCGATCGCGCAGCGCGTCCCGGCGAACACCTGGCGCATCGTCGGAGACCGCTCCGACGTTGCCGAGGCGTACATCCCGCTCGACGGTTCGCCCCGTTCGATGGCGATCCTCGCCGAGGCGATCCGGCTCATGCCGGGCGTCGACGCGATGGGGCAGGGGGGTGTGCCCTCTGTGGGCTCAGTGGGCGCGGGCGATCTGGGGTCGATCGTCGGTCTTCGGATCGAAGGCCGGATCGAGATCGGCGCTGACGGGCTCGCCAACTTGGTCGAAGGCCGTGTGGTCGAGATGATCCGTTCCTCGCTGGGGGCGGCGAAGGGGAGACGATGATTTCGGTATCCGTGCTCAGCGAGTACAAGACGCAGATCATCGTCTCCACGACGCCGACCGGCGTGCCGTGGTCTCTTACGGGATCGTGGCAGGACTTCACCTGGACCGTTCCCGGCGGCGAGGGCGTCGGGGATGGTGGGCAACTCCACCTCACCGACGTGCTCGCACCGACGAACGTGCCGGTCGTCTACACGTTCCGTGCGGGGGCGACCGTCGATGTTTCGGCGCCCGTTGTGATCATTGGCCCGCGGTTCCTGCTGCAGCGCCTCGACGGGAGCGCGATCGTCGAGGCGAAATTCATGCTGGGGTCGATCGGCCTCGAGCTCGATGTGCATCAGGAACTGTTCTTCATTCCGAACCGTTCTCGGCCCGCGATCCGCTACGGGACCACCGGCGACGGTGGCGGCATGTTCCGCATCCGCGTGGACCGCACCCGTCGCGCGCAGTTCGACGAGGTCATGAAGACTGGCGGACCGATCGTCTACCGGACGACACCGCCGCTCGAAGACCTCGCCCCTGTCGAGACGATCCTCGTCGGACGCCTCACGTCGGAAGGGCTCGCCTCGGGGCCAGAGCGCGACTGGTCGTTCACCTACGTCTTCGCGGATTATCCGACGCTCGAGAAGCGCCTCGGCGGGTTCCCCTGGGACGACTTCGACGCCGCGCTCGCGGGGCAGACGTGGAACCAATTCGATACCCGCTTCGCGGGGACCGCGTGGGATCAGTTCGATTTGACGGACTGGCTCGCGCACTGACGGGACGGGGCACGCATGCGCGAGGGTCCATCGGCGGAGCAGCTGGCGAAGGCCGTTCGCTGGGAACCTATGGTGTCGTCATGGCTCGGCGGGCAGGTGCTCGCCGACCATGTCCCCATCACCAGGGGGCGGGCGACCGGGACGACACGGCAGAAGGTGCAGTCCGAGCTCCGCATCACGGTCCCGCCGACCTCTATCGAGAACGGCCGCCTTCGCCACTGGCGACCGGACTCGCCGGAGCACGCGCTCGCGAAGAACGGGCAGGTTCTCGACGTCTCCCTGAACGTCGAGGGCACGCTCATCCGCATCGGCCGCTACAAGGTGCATGACTGGAAAGAGAACGGCGACGGCTCGATCGATGTGTGGGGCAAGGGCATGCTCCACGACATCGATGAGGACCGGCTGCAGGCCGCGACCGGTCCACGCGACGACGGCACACTTCGATCCGAGTTCGCACGGCTCACGCCCTCCTACATGTCGGCGCAGTTCGCCCCGACGCTCGTCGATCGCGAGTGCCCGAAGGCGATGGAGTGGCCGAAGGAACGCCTCGACGCCCTCTATGAGATCGCGGACGCGTGGCCGGCGCGACTGCGGGAGGACGCATGGGGCGGCATCCGGATTCTGCCACCGCTCCCGGACGCCCCGATTCCCGTGATCAGTCTTCACGACGGGGTGGGCGGCACGCTCATCGCGGCGCCGCTGTCGGATACCCGCGAGGGTGCGCCGAACGTGTTCGTCGTGACGTCGTCGGCTGACGGCGTCGAGGCGCAGGCTGTCGTGTCGATCGACAACGGGCCGATGTCCGCGGCGGGGGAGTATCACCCGGTCCCGGAGTTCTTCTCATCCCCGCTTCTGCGGGATGAAGTGGACTGCCTTGCCGCGGCGCTCACCCATCGTGCGGAGTCCCTGCGACGAACCAAGATCCGCAGGGCCACACTCGCCCCGGACCCGCGGATCGAGCTCGACGATCCGATCGAACTCATCATCGACTACGAGACGCCCGACGAGGTCACCGCCTGGGGTTACGTCGTCGGCTTCGACCTTCCGCTGACGCCCCGCGACGGCGAGATGCAGGCGGACGTCGCCGTGTTCTGAGGGGAGCCGCATCCGATGGTCTCGAACCTCGACCTGTTCAAGCTCGCGGACCCGCTGCCCGAGGGTCTCCCTCCCGGAGCGGAACGCGGGGCGATCATCACCGGCAGGCTGCTCGGGCTGGACATCACTGCCGGGCTCGCGCAGGTGTCCGTGAACGAGTCCGACGGCGTCTGGGTGCCCGCGGCCGCCGCCATCTACCCGCCGAACGGATACGTTCGTCTGCTCCGCTCACCGCTCGACGGCGGCCGCATCGCGTACTGCCTCGGGCCGCTGGTGCCCGGGTCCACCATCGCCGGCGGCCGTGTCGTGTCGGTCAACTCCACGGTGGGACTACTGAAGGTCACGACCCTCGGCGCGACCTACGACCTCCCGTATCCGCCCGGCACGTATGCCGCGAACACACCCGTGCACGTCGTCCGCTCCCCGTCGAGGTTCGGCCTCCCGGAGTACGTGCTCGGCCCCTCCGGCAGCTACAACGCGGCGAACCCGGGACAGCCCGGCGGGGGCGCCGAGAACCCCGCGCAGGTCGTGTCGCGGCAGGCGATCATCCTTCCGCAGTTCACAGGTGCGTGGCGCGCCAACTTCGGCCGGTGGAATGAGTGGAACACCGATCGCTACGGCGGCCGGACGACGCTCTACCAGGGGAACGCGTTCGGCTCCGGCCCGATGGTCGGCCTTGCCGGATACGGCGAGCAGATCGTCGCACTCGGCGCGCTGAAGATCACCCGCATGCAGGCCGCGGTCTACAGGGCGGACTCCTCGACGACTGCCGCGAAGGTGCCCGTCCTGCAGCCCTCGCCGCACGGCGGGCACCCCGGCGGTGCTCCGACCATCTCGCCGTCAGCTGCGGCAACCGGACCCGCGCTCGTGCCCAACGCCGGCGCGCACGTCGACCTGCCCGCGTCTGTGTTCGAGGCATTCCGCACCGGCGCATTCAAGGGGCTTGTCACCGTCGGCTCGGACTACGCCGGATTCTCCGGCGCGCCTGACCGCGCACCGATCCACGCCGACGGCATGGCTCTCGTCGTGCAATACCAAGTCGCCGGGTAGGGGGTGCGCCGATGGACGAACCGAACGAGGCCGACCTGATCTCGGACGAACCGCCGGCAGAGCCTCCGACCGACGGCATCTATACGACCTGCCCGATCTGCTTCGCCATCGCGGCGAGCGGTGCCGGGCACGAGGCGTGGCACGCGTCACGCGGAGAGGGCATGACCGATGCCGATCCAGAACGCACGTAAGCACAAGATCCCCGGAGGTGGGGAGCAGACCGTGAACCGCAAGATGCTCTTCGAGGACTTCGGCAACAGCATCCGCGACATCGTTCCCGTCGCCAGCATCAACGAGCGCGGACAACTCCTCACCACGCTCGGCAACGCAGGCGAAGCGCCGACGCCCGCCCGTCCGTTGGTCGTGCTGCGCGCGGACGCCCGCGGCCTGCACAGGATCGAGTACACCACCGACGGGAGCACCTGGCTCCCGGCCTCCGGCGTCCTCGACTTCCAGACGAAGGCACTCGCCGATTCCTTCGGCAGCAGCAGCGGCGGTCTGATCTCCGTCGGCGACCGCTGCACAGCGGCCGGAGTCTCTTACTACTGGACGGGAGCCAACTGGGACCGGGACACCACCTGGGCCGATCTCACGCTTCAGAGCAGCTGGGTCAACTTCGGTGCCCCGTTCCGAAACGCCGCATACCGCCGGGAGAACGGCTGGGTACATCTCCGCGGATCGATCAAGGCCGGCGAGATCGGCGTCGCGAAGCCGATCGCCATCCTCCCGAGTGGCTTCCGACCTGTCGGCGGCGACGAGCAGTTCCTCGTGCCCGCCAACCTCGGCCACGCCGACCTCCGAATCGGTGCGGACGGAGCCGTGTACATCGCAGGCATCCAGAACGGCGGCAACAACGGCGTCGTCGGACTCTCTCAGGTGAGGTTCTCGATATGAGCTACGCGAACGGGCGGATCCCGCTCGACCGACTCGTCCACCTCGGCGGTGAGCACTACCTGCCACCCGGCACCGCGGCGCGGTGGCAATGGCTGCAGCGCGCCGCATGGGAGAAGTACGGTGTCTGGCTCGTCATCACTGTCGGGTGGAACGCCTACAGGCCGTTCGACATTCAGGTGATCTATCGTCGCGATCTCGGGGTCTGGGCCGCCGTGCCGGACTTCTCCACCCACGGCGGCAAAGTCAACGGCCGTGAGGTGTTCGCGATCGACGTGAACAACTGGGCCGCGCTCGGTTGGGCGCGCTTCTCTGCGCTCTGCCGACTCGCCGGATTCACCGTGAACTTCGTCACGCCCGAGGAGCTCTGGCACATCGGCGACTACAACGACGCATGGGCTATCCCGGCCGGCGCCGACACGACCCCCACCATCAAGCCCGAGACCACGCGACAGCGGAGGAGAGAGACCATGATTCACGCAGCCTGGCGTGACCAGAACGGCACCATCGGTGTCCAGTGCCGCCCCGGCGGACGCATCACCCTGCTCGGCGACCCGATCGAATGGGCGGGCATCTCCGCCGGATCCGGTACCGGCTTCTACCAGACGACCGGCGACGCCCTGCGCGCGCTCTGCCAGCGGTACGGACAGATCGCCTGGCCGAACTTCGACGACGGCACCAACGCGCAGCACGTGCAGGTCGTCGCCCCGCTCGACGGCGGCTCGTCCCGCTATCTCGCAGTCGGCGACGACCTCTACGCGATCACGAACACGACCACGCTCGGGAAGGTGATGGAGCAGGGCGTCGCCGTCGTGATGCTCCCGGCCGACGTGATCAAGGCGCGGCTGAAGTCGTGACCCCGACCGAACTGCAGGCGTTCGTCGCGTGGGTTGGCGCTGTCTGCACGGCAGTGGGCGGCGTGGTCGGCGGCATCGTCGGCCACGTTGTCTCGGATCGCAAGTCGAAGCGTGACGTCAAGGTCGCCGAGGTCGTC
This sequence comes from Microbacterium sp. LB12, assembly GCF_037150835.1. Taxonomy (NCBI): domain Bacteria; kingdom Bacillati; phylum Actinomycetota; class Actinomycetes; order Micrococcales; family Microbacteriaceae; genus Microbacterium; species Microbacterium sp. LB12. Next base: position 256,812 of record NZ_JBBCPF010000004.1, read on the forward strand.
GCCGAGACCTCGGCGCAGGACAAGCTCATCGACCAGCTGCAGGAGGAGCTCTCGCGGTACCGCGACGACAACGACCGCAGGATCGGGCGCCTCGAGGACGTCGTCGACGAGCTCACCAACGAGAACCGCGCCTACCGAGCATTCATCGGTGTGCAGCGCGACCACATGGCCGCGCACGGCATCCCTCTCCCACCCTGGCCGGAAGGCCTCCCGAGATAGATCGGAGCAACATGAACAAGATCTGGTTCCCGCTTCAGCGGGCCATCCGCACCGCCGTCGCGGTGTTCCTCGCCGCCGCGGCGATCCTCACCGGCACAGTCGTCCTCGCCCCGCAGATCCTCACGGCGGTGCAGGACGTCCTCCCGGGTCCGGTCGTTGTATGGCTGACCGGGGCGATCGCCACACTCACGGCGATCAGTGCCGCGATCTCTCGCGCGATGGCGATTCCCGCCGTCGACGAGTGGCTCCGCAAGTTCGGCGCAGGTTCCGCGCCCGCCGGTGCCGTCGCCCACGAGAACCCCGACGGCACCCTCGTCGGCATGACCCGCCGCCAGTGGCGCGCTGCAACCGACGGCGCCGACAACGGCGAGCGTGATGCGGTCCAGAACCGCAACGACGCCTGAGCTCATGAACCACACCCCCTTCCTCGCTTCGGCGGGGGAGGGGGTGTTTCGTCGTTCACGTGACGCGTCTCGCGCGCCGGCGAAAGCGACGCCTATGCGGTGGGTCTCGGCGTCGTGTGGGTTCCGGCCTGTCGTCGTCGCGTGCCGAGCGCGATGTGCTCGTCGAGCTCGAGGGGGAGAGCGCGTAGAGCGGATGCCAGGGTGCGCGTGTAGTCATCCTCGTAGTATCCGACCCAACAGCCGACCTCCTGCGCGAGCAGGTCGAGACGATCGCCCGCGGTCGCGTAGAGCTCGGCGATCACGGATGCGGTGTCGTCGGCGTACTTGTTCCGAGACATGACCGCGCTGATTGCAATGCTGCGTGAGACGTCGGGGGAGAGCCCTCGTGTAGACATGGCCGGATCCTTCCTCCGGCCGAGATTGCGAGTCTACTTTGCCGCTCAGACCTCGGCGACCTTGCGGGGTCAGCCTCTCGGCGTCTCGTCGACGCGTGCCGCGAGAACGCTCCACCGAGAAGGCGGAAGACCCTGATCGCGACGCGCCTGCTCGCGGTTCGCCTCGAGCACGCCCGATCGGACGGCGGAGACGATCAGGCGGTAGCCGATCCACAGTACGAGTGCGGTGAGGCCAGCCACGAGCACGAAGATGATGAGCGGCCAGATGATGAGCATTTCAAACACGGAGCTTCCTGTCGGTGCGTGGGCAGCGGTGGGGTGTGATCGTAGGGTAGCGCGTGCCGGGGTATCGACCACGAGTGATCGGGTGTGCGGCGATCTCGTGTGTGGATCGATCCGCCGTCCCGAGCGTTTCGGATCCGCGGAGGGATTAGGCACGTGTCGCATTCGTGAATGGTGCCTGATCCCGGAGCGGGATTAGAGCATGTTCACACTGATGACCGCGGGCCTCGTGGTGCTGATCTGGGCTGTCGCGGGTCCGGCGCTCACTGCACTGTTCGAGCAGGCGATCCAGCGGGTCTCCGGGCTCTGAGGTGCGCGCCTGTCGGGTGTTCGTCGATCAGCGCGGATCGAGTCCGGTGGAGTTCCTGCTGGTGGGCACTCTGCTCACGGCGTTGACGCTGGCCGTCCTGCAGCTGGCGTTCGTCGTGTACGTGCGCAATGTGGTGCACGATGCCGCCGTCGAAGGCGCCTATCACGCCGCACTCGCCGATACGACGCTGGAAGAAGGCGCGGATCGGGCCCGAGAGGTGATCACGCGGGCGATCGGCGCCGCGTATGCCGACGACATCGGCGTCAGCACCTCGGGGGCCGATGGTCGGGCGACGGTCGATGTGCGCATCCGTGCGACGCTCCCAGTGATCGGACTGATCGGTCTGCCAGCTGCTCTGGAGGTGGAGGGGCATGCGCCGGTGGAGACGTTCGGTGAGGAGTGACGACGGCTCCGCCGCGCTCGAGTTCATCGTGGTCGGCGTCATCCTGCTCGTGCCGCTCGCGTACCTGGTGATCGCGCTCGGGGCGATCCAGGATCAGACGCTCGGTGCGGAGGCGGCGGCGCGCCACACGGCCCGCGCCACCGCCCTGGCGCCGGATTCGAAGGCTGCCGCGGACGCCGGCGACACGGTGCTCGCCGGAGTCATCGACGAGTACGACCTGGATCCCGACACGACCGAGGTCGAGCTGTCCTGCCGACCCGCATCGGAGGCCTGCCCGTCCGCGGGGGTCACGCTCATCGTGCGCGTCACCGCCCGCGTCCGGTTGCCGCTCGTCCCGCCGGTGCTGGGCGTGGACCGTGCCACAGAAGTTCCGGTGCAGGCGGAAGCCGTGCAGAAGCTCTCCCGCACGTGGGGCGCGCCGTGATCGGGACCGAGCGAGCCGCGCAGGCCAGGGACGCGGAAGAGGGAAGCGTGCTGCTGTTGATCCTCGGCTACGTCCTGCTCGCGCTCGCCGTGATCTTCGTGTGCGTCTGCGCCACCGACCTCTACATCGCCCAGAAGCGGCTCGATGCGCTTGCAGACTCGGCAGCTCTCGCAGGCGTGGACGGGTTCTCGCTCGTGGTGGAGCCGGACGGTGCGCACGCGGAGCTCAGCGACCGCGGCGTCGCGGAGCAGGCCACGGCGCTGGTGGCGGTGCTACCGGGGGAGGCGACGATCGTCAGCGCGGAGACGCCGGACGGGGTCTCCGCGCGCGTGACGGTCGCTGCGCCATGGCGTCCACCTCTGCTCTCACCCTTCGTGCCGGACGGCGTGCTGCTGGAGTCGACGGCCACCGCCCGCATCGCGCTTCGCTGACCGTGCAGCGGCGCCGAGAGCCGTTTCTCTGGTCAGGTGATGTCGTCGGGACGGGCGCGCGGCACGAAGCGCGGGATCCAGCGGACGAAGCCGAGAGCGCCGATGAGGCCGATCACGCCCATCACGCCGGCAGCGACCGGGAGAGCGGCGACCGCCGTGATCGCCGAGACCAGGAGAGGGGCGACCGCGCCGCCGGCATCCGTGAGCGTCCGCCAGGATCCGAGGAAGGCCGCCGGTTCCTTCTTCGGCGCGACGTCGGCGCCGAGCGTCAGCAGGATCCCGCTGGACAGGCCGTTGCCGACGCCCAGCACCGCGGCGAACATGCCGAACCACAGCACTGCGGCGTCGATGTCGTGCGTGAACGACAGGGCGAGGAATCCCGCACCCATCAGCACCATCGCGGGCATCGCCGCCCACAGCCTGCCGAAGCGGTCCATGACCTGGCCGCTGGCGTAGAAGAGCGCGAAGTCGATGGCCCCGGACACGCCCACGACGAGCGCGATGGTCGAGGCGTCGAGTCCGAGCGACAGCCCCCACAGCGGAAGCACCACCTGACGTGCCGACCGCACGGCCGACAGCGATGCGGCGGCGAGTCCGAGCCGCCCCAGCACCGCGCGCTGGCGCCACATCGTCTGGAAGATGCCCGCGCGCTCGACGGTCGGGATCGACCCGCTCACCGCCTCGCCGGAGTCCTCCATGAACCGCTCATCGGTGGTCGACGCCACCGGAGGGATGGTCTTCTCCGGGTCGGGCCCGAACAGCACCAGGATCACCATCACGACCAGGCAGGCGAGAAAGAACCAGATGGCTGCCGCCTCGTTCCCGAAGAGCTGTAGCAGTCCGGCCGCGACGAACGGGCCGATGAAGATACCGAGACGGAAACTGCCGCCGAGCAGCGAGAGCGCGCGAGCGCGGAACGCGACCGGTACGCGCGTGGTCATGAACGCATGCCGGGCGAGCCCGAACGCCGCGGCGCACAGCCCGAGGACGAACACCGAGGCCGCCAGGACGCCGAGCGTGGGGGCGAACACCATCCCCACGGCTGCGAGGATCGCGATCACGCCGGCGATCACCATCGTGAACCGCTCGCCGATGCGCCCCACCGCCCAGCCGGCCGGAAGGTTTCCGCACAGCTGGCCGACCACGAGGGCCGAGGCCACGAGGGCGGCGAAGGCCACGTCGGCGCCCATGGAGGCCGCGAGGACGGGGATCAACGGGATGACCGCGCCCTCGCCGAGCGAGAACAGGATCGTCGGCAGGTACACCATCGGTCCGAACTGCCGAAGAACCGTCGATGCACTGCTCACGTCCTCACGCTACTCCCGTCGACGCGGTCGTCCGGACGACGGCGTCCCCGCGCCGGCAGGCGGCACGTTAGGCTGGGGTGTCATGCTCGATCTAGATCTCTCCGCCGAAATCCAGGCGCTCAGGCACACCTTCGGTGACATCAGCGAGGTCGTCGATGTCTCCCGTCTCCGCGACGACATCGCGCGTCTCAGCGAGGAGGCCGGTGCTCCCGACCTCTGGGACGACACCGAGCGCGCCCAGAAGGTGACCAGCGCACTGAGCCACCGCCAGTCCGAGCTCGCCCGCATCACCGGCATCGCGCAGCGCCTCGACGACCTCGAGGTGCTCGTCGACCTCGCGAACGAGATGGGCGATGAGGACTCCGCGCAGGAGGCCCGCGCCGAGCTCACCGCGCTGACCGAGGTGATCAACCAGCTCGAGGTGCAGACGCTGCTCGACGGCGAGTACGACGAGCGCAGCGCCATCGTCACGATCCGCTCCGGCGCGGGCGGCGACGACGCGACGGACTTCGCCGAGATGCTCATGCGCATGTACTTGCGCTGGGCGGAGCGGCACAAGTACCCCGTCAAGGTGATGGACACGTCGTATGCGGAGGGCGCGGGCATCAAGTCCGCGACGTTCGAGATCGACGCCCCGTACGCGTTCGGCACCATCTCGGTCGAGGCAGGCACGCACCGTCTCGCGCGCATCAGCCCGTTCGGCTCGGCCGACAAGCGTCAGACGTCGTTCGCGGCCGTCGAGGTGATCCCCCTCATGGAGGAGGCGACCGAGGTCGACATCCCCGAGAGCGACATCCGCGTCGATGTGTTCCGCTCCTCGGGCCCCGGCGGACAGTCGGTCAACACGACCGACTCCGCCGTGCGCCTGACGCACCTTCCGACCGGCATCGTCGTGTCGATGCAGAACGAGAAGTCGCAGATCCAGAACCGTGCGGCCGCGATGCGCGTGCTGCAGACCCGCCTCCTGCTGCTGCAGAAGGAGCAGGAAGCGGCGAAGAAGAAGGAGCTCGCGGGCAACATCACCGCGAGCTGGGGCGACCAGATGCGCTCGTACTTCCTCTACGGTCAGCAGCTGGTGAAGGACCTGCGCACCGGTCAGGAGTCCGGCAACCCCGCCGCGGTGTTCGACGGCGACCTCGACGACTTCATCTCGGCGGGCATCCGCTGGCGCAAGCGCAAGATCGAGGACTGAGACCACGAAGAAAGGCCCCGGAGCGATCCGGGGCCTTTCTCGTCTCTTCAGGAATCAGTACCCCGCGTCGCGGAGGGTGCCGGTGATGTCGTCGTAGCTGAACACGATGCACTGCACGGTGCGGTCGCCCGAGCGGATCCAGGTGGACTTCGTCGGCTGGTAGTAGTAGAAGTCGAGTTCGGACTGGTCGTAGGAGACGCCGACGAACGACTCGAACTCCGCGAGGCAGCCGTCCCAGGCCGCCTCGTTGACGGCGGTGTCTCCCGGGAAGTCGGTGCCGTCCAGGTCGAAGATGAAGTAGACCTCGTCGCTGTGCGGCTCGTCGCATGGCACCACGGGAAGCTCATAGACCGCGTCGACGTCGGTGTAGTCGACGAACGGGAGGCAATCGCCCACGCGGAGGTCGGCGAAGGCGGTCATCTCCGCCCCCTCGATGTCGGCGGGATCGGTCGGGGCGGCGGGGCCCTCCGTGGTCGGACGCTCCGTCGGAACCGCGAACGGCACGCCGCCGTCCTCGGCGGACGATGCGATGCCCACCAGCAGGGACACGGCGATCGCCAGAACGGCACCGACGGCGCCGACGCCCAGGCCGGTGATGCCCGGCCACTTCCGACCGCGCAGGAACAGGGAGACGATCGACAGCACGATTCCCAGGGCGAAGATGCCCCATCCCACGATGGCGATCGCGGGGATGCACGCGCACACGACACCGATGACGACCGCCACAAGGCCGATGACGCCGACGACGGGGAAGGCGGCCGGTGCGGGGGGCACCGCCTGCGCGGGCCACGGGGTGCCCTGCGCCGGCGGGTAACCCTGAGCGGCGGGATAACCGGGCGCGGCGGGATACCCGGGCGCGGTCGGGTAGGCGGAGCCCGAGGGGCTCGACTGGTCCGCCGAGGTCGTCGACGCCAGCATGTACGGCGGTGCGAAGGGGGCGGGCTCGGCAGCGGGGATGGCTGCCGGTGTCGCGGTATCGGTGTCGGGTGCGGACGGCACGGGCGAGGTCGGTTCGACAGCCGGGATCGTGCTCTGCTCGACGACCGGTTCGCTCGCCTGCTCGATGTCCGCCTCGATGGGCGATGCCGATGCCGAGGCCGTCTCAGCGTCGGAGTGCGGGGCGGTGACCACGTGCTCCGTCCACTGCTGGCCGTCCCACCAGCGCTGTCGGCCGGATCCGTCGTCGTACCAACCGGCGGGCGTCGTCATGGGTCTCCCTCGCACACGTTCGGCCGCACCCCTCGGTGCGACCAGCATCTCCATGTATAGCAGTGGGTGCGGCCGCGGAAACGGTGTCAGCACGGGGCGATGTGACCCGTTCGCGAGGCGGACGCGCCGCTCGGGGTGTCGCTCGCGTCCACGACGGAACCCGCGCTTAGGCTCGAATCGCCATGATTCGGTTCGAGAACGTCACGAAACGCTACCGCGGGACGTCGAAGCCCGCCCTCTCCGGTGTCGACTTCGAGGTGCAGCGCGGGGAGTTCGTCTTCCTCGTCGGCGCCTCCGGCTCCGGCAAGTCCTCCTGTCTGCGCCTGATCCTGCGCGAAGACGTCCCGACCGCTGGTCGGATCGCCGTGCTCGGTCGCGATCTGCGCACGCTCGCCAACCGCAAAGTGCCGTACTTCCGGCGCCACATCGGCTCGGTGTTCCAGGACTTCCGACTGCTGCCGTCGAAGACCGTCTACCAGAACGTGGCGTTCACGCTGCAGGTGACGGGCTCCTCCCGCGGCTTCATCCAGCAGGCTGTGCCCGAGGTGCTTGCCCTCGTCGGCCTCGACGGCAAGCAGAAGCGCATGCCGCACGAGCTCTCCGGTGGTGAGCAGCAGCGCGTCGCGATCGCGCGTGCGCTCGTGAACCGACCGCAGGTGCTGCTCGCCGATGAGCCCACCGGAAACCTCGACCCCGCGACCTCGGTCGACATCATGCAGCTGCTCGCCCGCATCAACGCGGGCGGTACCACGGTCCTCATGGCCACGCACGAGGCGGGCTTCGTCGATCAGATGCAGCGTCGCGTCATCGAGCTGCGCGAAGGCGAGATGGTCCGCGACGAGGTGCACGGTGGCTACGGCGACACCTCGAACATCCCGCGCCTGGCGCCGGAGGAGGTGCGCGGTGCGGCTGCGGCTGCGGCGCTCACCGCCGTGCAGGAGGTGCAGCGCCAGACCGCCGATCTCTCCGTGGTGCGTGCTGCCCTCGCCGAGGAGCTCAGCTCGCAGCGCAAGGCTGCAGGCTCCGTGGCCGGCGCGGAGGAGGAAGCCGTGGTCCCTCCGGCTCCGCGCACGGTCGAGCCCCCCGTCACCGCTGAGCCGGCTCTCGTCGAGCCGCCGGTGGAGCCGGCGGTCGTGGAACCTCCCGCGGTCGTCGAGCCCGCAGTCGTCGAGCCTCCGGGGGTCGTCCGACTCCGGACGCATCCGATCACGCTGCCGACCGTGGACGTCGCCGAGCTGGGCGTCGCGGATCGTCTCGGTCTGTCCGACGAGGACGACGAGGAAGTGGGCCCGACCTCATGAGAATCGGTCTGATCCTCACGGAGGCCCTGGGTGGGCTCCGACGCAACATCTCGATGGTGATCTCCGTCGTGCTCGTCACATTCGTCTCGCTGACCTTCGTGGGAGCGGCGATCCTGATGCAGGGCCAGATCGGAGTGATGCGCGGATACTGGGCCGAACGGGCGCAGGTCGCCGTGTACATGTGCTCCGCGGTGTCCGAGTCCGAGACCTGCATCGACGGCGCGGCGAGCGAAGAGCAGGTCGACGCCGTCCGCGCGCAGCTCGAAGGAGACGCGCTCAAGCCTCTCATCAGCTCGATGACGTTCGACACCAAGGAAGAGACCTACGCCAAGCTCGTCGATCAGCTCGGCGCCGAACAGGCGAGCGTGCTCACCCCGGACCAGGCTTTCGAGGTGTTCTTCGTCACGATGAAGGATCCCGGGCAGTCGCAGGTACTCGCCGAAGCATTCAGCGGTCAGGCGGGCGTGGAGCAGGTGAAGGACCAGCTCCAGTACCTCGAACCGCTGTTCTCGGCGCTCACGGTCGCCACGTACATCGCCGTCGGCATCGCCGTGCTCATGCTGATCGCCGCGACCCTGCTGATCGCCACGACGATCCGATTGTCGGCGTACGCACGACGCAAGGAGATCGGCATCATGCGGCTGGTCGGCGCCTCGAACCGCTTCATCCAGACTCCGTTCGTCCTGGAAGGCGTGTTCGCGGCCTTCCTCGGCTCGGCGCTGGCGAGCGCCGCAGTCGTCGCCGGCATGCACTTCGGCGTGAACGGCTACCTCCGCGGGCGCGTCCCTTTCATCACCACGTGGGTGACCATGCAGGATGCCGTGCTCGTTGTACCGGTTCTGATCGGGATCGGCGTCGTGCTCGCCGCGCTGTCGGCCGGATTCGCGATCCGGCGCTGGCTCCGTACCTGATAGCCTGAAAGGCTGCTCGGTCGGATCGATCGATCGGGCTCATCACGGCAACAGGAGAGCATCATGCCCAGGGAACGCGGAGAGAAGGTCGTCGCGACCAATCGTCGCGCACGTCACGACTACACGATCGAGAAGTCGTACGAGGCGGGGATGGTGCTCACCGGCACCGAGGTCAAGTCACTGCGCCAGGGGCGCGCCAACCTCAGCGACGGCTACGCGTTCGTCAAGGGCAACGAGGTCTTCCTCGACTCCGTGCACATCCCGGAGTACTCGCAGGGGCATTGGACGAATCACTCGGCGAAGCGCATCCGCAAGCTGCTGCTGCATCGCGAAGAGATCGCGAAGATCGCGCACGCCGTCTCGGCGGGGGGATACACCCTGATCCCGCTCAAGCTGTACTTCTCCGACGGGCGCGCGAAGGTCGAGATCGCCCTCGCGAAGGGCAAGCGCGAGTACGACAAGCGCCAGACCTTGCGTGAGCGTCAGGACACCCGCGAGGCGGACCGCGCCATGCGCCTGCGCAACCGCATGGGCGAGTAGCGCCGGACGGTCACAGCCGCGGTTCGAATCCGAACACCCGGCCGAGGAACCGCAGTTCGCGGTCCAGTGCGTCGACGATCGTCTCGGCGCTGCGGAAGCCGTGTCCTTCGGCGGGATACAGCACGTACTCGTGGTCGACTCCGCGAGCCGCGAGAGCGTCACGGATGGCCTCGGATTGGGACGGCGGCACCACGCGGTCCTCGCCACCCTGCTGCAGCAGTACGGGGACGTCGATGCGGTCGGTGTGGGTGAGCGGCGAGCGTTCGATGTACAGCTGCTCGTACTCCGGCAGCGGCCCGACCAGCCCGTCGATGTACGAGGCTTCGAAGTCGTGCGTCTCCGCGACGAGCATCCGCAGATCGGCGACGCCGTAGCGGCTGATGCCGACCGCGAACGCGCCGCCGCGCACGAGTGCCGAGAGCACGGTCCACCCGCCCGCCGAGCCGCCGCGGATCGCGATGCGGGCGGGGTCGGCGAGTCCGGCGTCCGCCAGCCCCGTCGCCGCAGCGATCACGTCGTCGACGTCCACGACGCCCCACTGCCCGTCGAGCCGCTCGCGATACGCGCGTCCGTAGCCGGTGGATCCGCCGTAGTTGACGTCGAGCACGCCGATGCCGCGGCTCGTGTAGAACGCGATCGACGCGGAGGAGGCCCCGGTGACATGCGCTGTGGGTCCGCCGTGCACGAGCACGACGTAGGGCGGGAGCTCGCCGTCGGGTGCGGTGGCCTCCGGATGTGCCGGGGGATAGGCGAAGGCGTGTACGGCGCCGTGCGGCCCCTCTACCTCGATCGAGACAGCGGGCGGCATCCAGTGCGGATCGACCTCCGCGCCGCCGCGCACCGCGACCACGTCTCCGGAGTCGACATCGACGCACCACAGCCCCGGATCCACGCGTGAGCCGTTGCCGGAGAGGAGCACGCGGCTCCCGTCCACGTCATCCACGCTCACGTGGCCGTCGGCGGGGACGTCGATCGGGCGCACGGTGCCGTCGGGGTCGATGATCACGACGGCGTCGCGGCCATTCGTGCGCACCGCGACGATCCGGCCGTCGTCGAGTGGACGGAACCAACGGTTGCCGAGCACCCAGAGCCCGTAGCCGGTGTCGGCGTCGGCGGGCGCGATCGGCCGCGGTGCGGCGACGGGTGCGACGCCGTCGAGCGTCACGCGGTACAGCCCCCAGCGGTCGTCCGGGTCGTCGGCGAAGACCAGGTCGGAATCGCTGATCCATTCCGGTTGCAGTGCCGCGCGGGAGCGGACCGTCTGCGGCTGCCCGCCGTCGAGTGCGCCCACCTGCAGGTGCGCCTCCTCCCAGGGCATCCGGCCGCGATTCCAGGCGACCCACGCCGCGCGGGTCCCGTCCGGAGACAGGGCCGGATGCGCGTAGAAGCCCTCGCCCCGCGCGATCACCCGGATCGCGGAGGGATCGTCCGCTGCGGACCCGTCGAGAGGGATCTCGATGATCGCGCGCGTGTGCGGCGTCGTGGCGAGATCCTCCCGCACGGCCAGCAGACGACCGCCCTGCACCCGCAGGCCCCCATGCGCAGGGCCGGATGCTGTGAGAGGCACGGGCTCCGCGCCCCGCACCATCCGGTGCACCCGCTGGTCGCCCGCGTCCACGAAGTACAGTGTGCCCGCGTGGTCCGCGGTCCAGGCGCCTCCGCCGTACTCGTGCACGCGCGAGCGGGCGCTCCACGGCGCGGGCAGGATCTCGGCCCCGGAAGAGCTCCGCACCGTCACCCGCCCCTTCTGGGAGGGCACCGACTCGCCCCACCAGATCTCCGTGCCGACGAACCGTGCGCCGTCGATGCGCGGTGAGGATGCCGCGACGGACGCGGGGGAGAAGGACGAGGACCAGGAACCGTACGGAGACGACGACATGCATCGAGCCTATGGGCGGATCACACGCGGCATCGCACGCGATGGAAGACTGGGGTCATGAGCCGCATGACAGGCCGCGCGATCGGCAGCTGGAGCCTCCGCCTCGACGCTGTCTACTGTCTGATCCTCGGCGCGTTCGTCGCGGTCGTCGCGCCTCAGCTCGCGACGGTGATCGCGCTCCCTGCACTACTGCTGACCGTGGTGGGGCTCGTCGTCGTCGGCTGGTCGGCGCTCGTGCTCTGGATGGTGGCCCGCACACGATTGCGGTCAGCGCTCCGGCTCGTGCTGTGCGTCAACATCCTCGCGAGCGTGCTCATCGCCGCGGCGTCGTTCACGGCATCGAGCGCACTCGTCGTGATCGCCGTGCTGGCCGTCGCGTGCGAGGTCGCGCTGTTCGCGGTGAGCCAGGTCGTCGCCATCCGTCGGCTGAACGCTCACCCGACAGACGGCGCGACGGCATAGCGTCGCCGCGGCGGCTCAGACCGCGCGCAGCACCGCGACGATCTTGCCGAGGATCACGGCCTCGTCGCCGAGGATGGGCTCGAACGCGGAGTTGCGGGGGAGCAGCCAGGTGTGGCCGTCGCGGCGACGCAGGACCTTGACCGTCGCCTCGCCATCGAGCATCGCGGCCACGATCTCGCCGTTCTCGGCACTGTTCTGCGATCGCACGACGACCCAGTCGCCGTCGCAGATCGCGGCGTCGATCATCGACTCACCGCTGACCTTGAGCATGAACAGATCGCCCTTGCCGACCAGTTGGCGGGGGAGCGGGAAGATCTCCTCGACCTGCTGATCAGCCGTGATCGGCACGCCGGCGGCGATGCGCCCGACCAGCGGAACGAGTGCGGCGTCGCCGACGGGGGTCGCGACGTCGGCGGGGTTCTCGGTGCTGCTGCCGGGCAGGTCGATGAGCACTTCCATCGCCCTGGTCTTGCCAGGGTCGCGCCGCAGGTACCCGCTGAGCTCGAGCTGGCCGAGCTGGTGGGTCACGCTGGAGAGCGACTTGAGGCCGACTGCATCGCCGATCTCGCGCATGCTCGGCGGGTAACCATGGTTCGCGATCGAGTTCTGGATGACCTCGAGGATCGCCATCTGCTTCGCACTCAGGCTCTTGCGACGGCGCGTCCGCGGAGCCTCCGACTCGGGGGCAGAGTTCTCGCTCATGGTGCTCCTTCAGTGCGTGATCCCGACGTCGCTCTTCGAATGTCGGTGGCCCGTGGTGGGGTGTCCTTATCGAAACCGTATCCGAGATTCGGGCCGATCTGGAAGATCTGTTCGAGCGTGTCGGGCTGATTTCCGGGTGTGGTTTCGAAGAATACTTGACAGATGTTCGAACTCGAAGATATCTTCGGTAAGTAGCTTCGCATCAACGGCTCCCGGCCGAGTCGCGGATGCGAACGCTACGCCAACTTCCCCGGTGGCTTCACGGCTCCGGGACAGGCTAAGGAGCACCACATGAGCAGCATCAGCTTCAGCACCGCGGCAGTCATCCCGGCACCGGCACGTCCGGCGACGCGACTGCGGTTGACGGCGCGCGGCCGTGCTGTGCTGCTCGCCCTCGCCTCCGTGCCGCTCGCCATCGGGATCGCCTTCGCCGCGATCAGCGGTGGCAGCGCAATCGCCTCCGGAGCAGACACCGCGGCCGTGAGTGTCGAGACCGTCACGGTCATGCCGGGTGACACGCTGTGGTCGATCGCGACCTCGGTGGCACCCGATGCGGACCCGCGCGACGTCATCGGCGAGATCAGCCGCATGAACCTGCTGCGCGGCGGCGAGCTCCAGATCGGGCAGCGGCTCGCGATTCCGGCTCAGTACACGAACTGATCATCGGCGTCGCGCGCCGCAACGTGTGCAGCGGTCAGGTGGTCGCGGCCTAGCATGGGAAGGGTGACCCTCTCCCTCAACGATCTTCCGCTACGTGACGATCTTCGCGGATTGACGCCCTATGGCGCTCCGCAGGCGCCGCTTCCGATCGCGCTCAACGTGAACGAGAACACGCATCCGGTCCCGGATGCCGTGGCGAGCGACATCCTCGACGACATCGCGGTGGCGATCCGAGATGTCAACCGCTACCCGGATCGTGAGTTCACCGCACTCCGGGAGGCGTTCGCCGGGTACCTCGGGCACGGCCTCTCCGCCGATCAGATCTGGGCGGGCAACGGTTCCAACGAGGTGCTGCAGCACATCCTCCAGGCATTCGGTGGTCCAGGGCGCACGGCGTTCGGGTTCGCGCCGACCTACTCGATGTATCCGCTGATCGCACAGGGGACCGGTGCGCGCTGGGTTGCTGGGACCCGACAGCCCGACTACACGATCACCGCCGACGAGGCAGCGGAGCAGGTGCGCGACGCCGACCCCGACGTGATCATCCTGTGCTCGCCGAACAACCCGACGGGAACACCGCTCGGGCTCGATGTCGTCGAAGCGGTCTATGAGGCGTCCCGGGGCGTCGTCATCGTCGATGAGGCCTATCAGGAGTTCGCGCCTCACGACGCGCCGTCCGCGCTGACGCTGCTCGAGGGGCGCCCGCGTCTCGCCGTCTCGCGCACCATGAGCAAGGCCTTCGCCTTCGCCGGGGCGCGCGTCGGCTATCTCGCCGCAGATCCTGCCTTCATCGATGCCCTGCGCCTCGTGCGCCTGCCCTATCACCTGAGTGCGCTCACCCAGGCGGCCGCCGTCGCGGCACTGCGCAACGCCGACGTGATGCTGGGCATGGTGGAGGAGATCGTCGAGCAGCGCGATCGCATCACCGCGACCCTTGAAGCGCTCGGCTACACGCCGCACGAGTCGTGGTCGAACTTCGTCCTGTTCGGCGGCGTCGCCGACCCCCGTGCGACCTGGCAGAAGCTCTACGACCGCGGGGTGCTCGTGCGCGATGTGGGCATCCCCGGGCACTTGCGCGTGAGCGCGGGTACCGAGGCCGAGACCACCGCATTCCTGGACGCCCTGGCCTCGATAGGATCGGCATCATGAGCACCCCCGTACCGACCCCGCGCACCGCGAGCCGCGTCCGCAGCACGTTGGAGTCCACCGTCGAACTCGAGCTCAACCTCGACGGCACCGGTGCGAGCCGCATCGACACCTCGGTGCCGTTCTTCGACCACATGCTCACTGCTTTCGCCAAGCACTCGCTGACCGATCTGACGGTCCGCGCCTCGGGTGACACGAACATCGATGCGCACCACACCGTCGAAGACGTCTCGATCGTGCTGGGGCAGGCGATCCTCGAGGCACTGGGCGACAAGTCGGGCATCTCGCGCTACGGCGACGCACTGGTACCGCTCGACGAGGCGCTCGCACAGGCCGTCGTCGACATCTCGGGGCGCCCGTACCTCGTGCACACCGGGGAGCCGGCGGGCTTCGAGCACCACCTCATCGGCGGGCACTTCACCGGTTCGCTGGTGCGTCACTCGTTCGAGGCCATCACGTTCAATGCGGCGCTGACCGTGCACGTGCGGGTCCTCGGCGGCCGTGATCCGCACCACATCGCCGAGGCCGAGTACAAGGCGTTCGCCCGCGCGTTCCGTCAGGCCAAGGCGCTCGACCCGCTGGTCGACGGCATCCCGTCCACCAAGGGCGCGCTGTGACCGGAACTCCTCGCGTCGCGGTCTTCGACTACGAGTCGGGCAACGTCCACTCGGCGGTCAAGGCGCTCGTGGCCGCCGGAGCCGATGCGATCCTGACCCGCGACCGGAGCGAAGCGCTGGAAGCCGATGGGCTCCTGGTGCCCGGGGTCGGCGCTTTCCAGTCCGTGCGCGATGCACTGCACGCGCACGGAGGCGACGAGATCATCGACCGGCGTCTGGCCGGCGGTCGGCCGGTGCTGGGGATCTGCGTGGGCATGCAGGTGCTTTTCGAGCACGGCGTCGAGCGTGGACACGACACCGAGGGGCTGGGCGAGTGGCCGGGCGCGGTCACGGAGCTGAACGCTCCGGTTCTCCCGCACATGGGGTGGAACACTGTGGAATCCGGTGCGAACAGCGTGCTGTTCCGCGGTATCGAGCAGGAGCGGTTCTATTTCGTCCACTCCTACGCCGCGCAGTCCTGGGAGCTCGACGTCATCCCGCCGTTCCCGGAGCCGGTACTGACGTGGGCCACCTATGGTGAGCCGTTCCTCGCCGCGGTCGAGAACGGACCGCTCTCGGCGACGCAGTTCCACCCGGAGAAGTCCGGGGAGGCCGGCATCCAGCTGCTGCGCAACTGGGTCGGGAGTCTGTGACCCGCGCCGAGAGGCGTCCTTCGTTTTGTCCCCCGCCGTCCGGCGGACTACCCTCGGTTCTCGTGCCCGCTCCGGGCCGAAGACTTCCCGATCCAAGGAACCCATGAACGACTTCGCGCAGTCCCCTTCGCTCACGCTCCTTCCCGCGGTCGATGTCGCCGGCGGCAAGGCGGTCCGTCTGACGCAGGGTGAGGCGGGCACCGAGACGAGCTACGGCGACCCGCTGGACGCCGCGGGCGAGTGGGTCGCGCAGGGCGCGAAGTGGATCCACCTCGTCGACCTGGACGCCGCATTCGGCCGCGGCAGCAACGCGCCGATCCTGCGCAAGGTCATCAAGCAGTTCAAGGGCGTCAACATCGAGCTCTCCGGCGGCATCCGCGATGACGCGACCCTGGAGGCGGCGCTCGAGAGCGGTGCGACCCGCATCAACCTCGGCACCGCGGCCCTGGAGAACCCCGAGTGGGCGGCGGATGTGATCGGCCGCTACGGCGAGGCGATCGCGGTGGGCCTGGACGTGCGGGGCACGACGCTCGCTGCGCGTGGCTGGACCAAGGAGGGTGGCGATCTTTGGGAGGTCCTCGACCGCCTGGAGGATGCCGGCTGCAGCCGCTACGTCGTCACCGATGTCACAAAGGACGGCACGCTGCGCGGCCCGAACATCGAATTGCTGCGGGAGGTCACGTCGCGTACGCCGAAGCCCGTCGTCGCATCGGGGGGAATCTCGAGCCTGGACGACATCGCCGCGCTTCGCGAACTGGTGCCGCTGGGCGTCGAGGGCGCGATCGTCGGCAAGGCGCTCTACGCGGGTGCATTCACGCTGGCTGAGGCGCTGGATGTCGCAGGAGACTGACCCCCACGCCTGTGGACCCGAGTCGCACAACCGCGGCGACTCCGCGGGTGTCCCCTGGGAGGGGCGCAGCTTCGAGTCGAATCCGCACGCCGCGGACGACGGCTCCGCCGATCCGGCCCTGCTCGCCGCGCTGCTGCGCTTCCGTGCGGGAGAGGGCAGCCAGGCCGAGGTCGTGGATGCTTTCCGCTCCGCACGGGTGCTGATCCCGCTCATCGCCGAGAAGGGCGAAGAGGGGATCGCGCCGAACGGCCTCGCCGTGGACAAGACGCAGGAGCTGTCGATCGTGACGGTCGCGGCCCCGGACGGTCGTCGGGTGCAGCCGGTGTTCTCGTCGGTCGGGGCGATGCAGGCGTGGGATCCGACCGCACGCCCCATCCCGGTCGAGGCGATCCGTGCGGCGCTGGCGGCGTCCGCAGAAGACACCGACCTGATCGTGCTCGATCCCACGTCGGAGACCGAGTTCGTCCTCCGTCGTCCGGCGGTGTGGGCCGTCGCACAGGAGCAGGCCTGGGAGCCGAGCTACCTGTCCGCCGAGGTCTTCACGGCACTGCAGGAGAGCGTGGCTCACGAGCTCGCCGTGATCGACGTGGCGGTGGCGCCGGGCGATCCGGATGCGCGCCTGCGCGGACCGGAACTGATCGTGATCCTGGAGCTCGTCGACGGGCTGGAGCGCGAGGTGCTCGACGCCGTGCTCGCGCGCCTCGCGCAGCGCTGGGCATCCGACGACCGCATCGCCGTGCTGGCCGACTCGCTCACGGTCAAGCTCCGCCGCAGCATCTAGCGCCGGGCCCCGCCCCACGAGTACTAGTTGACCGGACCGGTCCACTTCTCGCCGGGTCCCTTGCCGATCGGGTCGGGGATGGTCGATGCTTCGCGGAAAGCGAGCTGCAGGGAGCGCAGGCCGTCACGGAGCGAGCGGGCGTGCATGTCGCTGATCTCGGGGGCGCCCGCCGTGATGAGACCGGCGAGGGCGTTGATGAGCTTGCGGGCCTCGTCGAGGTCGAGCTGGGCGGCGGCGTCGGGGTCGTCGGCGAGTCCGAGCTTGACGGCCGCGGCGCTCATGAGGTGCACGGCTGCTGTCGTGATCACCTCGACCGCGGGAACATCGGCGATGTCACGGGTGGCCGACGATGCGGCTTCCTCCTGACGTGCCCAGCGCTCTTCGCGCTCGCGTGCAGCCTCGTCCGATGCCTGGTTCGTCACTTCGCCTTGCCTTCTGTTAGACTTTGCCGGGCTCCAGAGCGTCATGCTCTGGATCGAAAGAGGATTCACTTCCCACCCGCGCTTGCCGTTCAAGGCTACCGGGTCTTGCACTCCACCGGCTCCGCTCACAGAGCAGACTCGGCAGGAAGGGTGCGGAGCCGGCGTCTGAATGCCGGTGGGTGGGACGATTCCGATTTCGCCCGTGACGCAGACAGCGTCGCGGTGGCCGAATCACATCGTCTAAGGAGCTCCGCATCAGCGATCCCCGTACCAATGAGCGCATCCGCGTCCCCGAGGTCCGCCTCGTCGGTCCCGCGGGTGAGCAGATCGGCGTTGTCCGCATCGAGGCCGCGCTGCGCCTCGCGCAGGAAGCCGATCTCGACCTCGTCGAGGTCGCCCCGAACTCGAAGCCGCCTGTGGTCAAGATCATGGACTACGGCAAGTTCAAGTACGAGGCCGCCCAGAAGGAAAAGGAAGCTCGTCGCAACCAGGCGAACACGATCCTCAAAGAGGTCCGTTTCCGTCTGAAGATCGAGGCGCACGACTACACGACCAAGCTCAAGCGCGCCGAGGGCTTCCTCAAGGCGGGCGACAAGGTCAAGGCCATGATCCTGTTCCGTGGTCGCGAGCAGTCGCGTCCCGAGCAGGGTGTCCGTCTGCTGCGCAAGTTCGCCGAGGACGTGGCGGAGTTCGGCACGGTCGAGTCGAACCCGACCATCGACGGACGCAATATGGTCATGGTGGTCGCTCCGCTCAAGAGCAAGTCCGAGGCGAAGCAGGAGCAGAACGCCGCACGCGACGCCCAGCGCGCCGCGAACAAGCAGGCTGCACGCGACGCCAAGGGCGAGTCGGAAGCTCCGGCTCCGGCGGCCTCGGCGGAGTAGAACCGCCCCCAGAACTCCCGCACCGCGGGTTGACACCGTCGCCTGAGAAGGCGCCATACGAAGGAAGAGAAGATGCCGAAGCAGAAGACCCACTCGGGTGCTAAGAAGCGCTTCAAGATCACCGGCAGCGGAAAGCTGAAGAAGCAGCAGGCCGGGATGCGCCACAACCTCGAGCACAAGTCGAGCCGTCGCACCCGTCGTCTGAACCAGGACCAGGTGCTGTCGAAGGCTGACACCAAGGTCGCGAAGAAGCTTCTCGGCCGCTGACGCGCGCCCGAACGCACGAATAGGAACACAGGAAAATGGCAAGAGTCAAGCGGGCAGTAAACGCCCACAAGAAGCGTCGGGTCATCCTCGAGCGCGCAAAGGGTTACCGCGGTCAGCGTTCGCGCCTGTACCGCAAGGCCAAAGAGCAGGTCATCCACTCGCTGGTCTACTCGTACCGGGACCGTCGCAAGCGCAAGGGTGACTTCCGTCGCCTCTGGATCCAGCGCATCAACGCTGCGGCTCGCCAGAACGGCATGACCTACAACCGCTTCATCCAGGGCCTCGGCCTCGCGGGTGTCACGGTCGACCGTCGCATGCTCGCCGACCTCGCGATCAACGACGCGGCGACGTTCACGACGCTGGTCGAGACGGCGAAGAAGGCTCTGCCCTCCGACGTCAACGCGCCGAAGTCGGCTGCGTAAGCATCACGCTGCAGACGGGCGTCTTCCTTCGGGAAGGCGCCCGTTTCGTGTTCTCGGCACCCGCCGTGACCATAGACTGTGTTCGTGCTGGAGAACCCCCGTTCGCCCCGAGTCCGTGCCGTCGCGAAGCTGACAAAGCGCAGTGCGCGAACGGAGACAGGGCTCTTCCTCCTCGAGGGACCGCAGTCCGTGCGCGAGGCGCTGACGTACCGGCCGGAGGCGATCGTCGAGCTGTTCGCGACGCCCAATGGGTGGGAGCGGCACCCCGACATCCGTGCGAAGGCCGCAGAGTCGAACATCGACGTCGAGTACGTGACCGAGTACGTGCTGAACGCGATGGCCGACACAGTGACCCCGCAGGGGCTGGTCGCGGTGGTCCGCCAGACGCCGACGTCGGTGCGCGACATCTTCGACGCATCGCCGCGGCTCGTCGCCATCTGCCAGGAGGTGCGCGACCCCGGGAACCTGGGCACGATCATCCGGGCGGCGGATGCCGCGGGTGCGGACGCGGTGGTGCTCACGGGGCGCACGGTCGATCCGTACAACCCGAAGGTCGTGCGCGCGACGACAGGGTCGCTGTTCCACCTTCCCGTCTCGATCGCCGGCGATCTCGATGATGTCGTGTCGCGTGCGCACGCGGCGGGCCTGCGCATCCTCGCGGCCGACGTGAAGGGCGACGATCTGCTGCAGGCGCGAGCAGAAGGCGTCCTGGCGGAGCCGACCGGGTGGCTCTTCGGCAACGAGGCGCGTGGTCTGGAAGACGACGCTCTCGCCCTGGCCGATCGGGTGCTGCGCCTGCCCATCTTCGGCCGCGCGGAGTCGTTGAATCTGGCGACCGCCGCCAGTGTGTGCCTCTATGAGAGCGCGTTCGCGCAGCGCGCGGCGTCGCTCGGCTGACGCCGCGCGACCAGGGATGCGGAAGCGGAGTCGATGAGGATCCTGATCGTCGAGGACGACGAGCGGGTCGCGGCCGCGCTCGAGGCGTTCCTCGCGCGGTCGGGGTATGCGACGGTGCGCGCGGCGGACGGTGCGGCAGCGCTCGACCTGCTCGGCGCCGAAACCGAGGTGGTGCTGCTCGATCTGGGGCTGCCCGATGTGGACGGCATCGACCTGTGCCGTCGTATCCGGGGGCGGTCCGAGGTCCCGATCGTGATCGTGACCGCGCGCAACCAGGTGGCTGAGCGGATCAAGGGGCTCCGCGCCGGTGCGGACGACTTCGTGGTGAAGCCGTACGACGTGCACGAACTGCTCGCGCGGATCGAGGCGGTGACGCGTCGCTCGCGTCCGATCGTGCCGGAGTCCGACGCCCAGGTTCTGCTGCACGGCGGTCAGCTGCGCATCGATCTCGTGCTGCGGCAGGTGCTGGTCGACGGTGCGCCGATCGAGCTCACCCGCAAGGAGTTCGACATCGTGGCCGTGCTGGCCCGATACCCCGGGGTGGCGGTGCCGAAGGAGCGGCTGATCCGCGAGGTGTGGAACACGGATTGGCGCGGGTTCGGGCATTCGCTGGAGGTGCATGTCGGCGCCATCCGCAAGAAGACGGGGGACCGTCGCCTCATCGAGACGGTGCGCGGCGTCGGCTATCGGCTCGCGGGGTCCTGAGCCGTGCGTCGCCGTCTCGTTGTGGTGTTCCTGGTGCCGCTCGTCGCGATCCTGGTGTCGCTGGTCGGCGCGGCGGGGTGGAGCGCGGCGCGGAGCGTGCAGCAGGCGTTCTACACGCAGCAGATCGGGGATCTCGGCTATTTCGTGACGAGTGCTCGTCAAGCGCTGCGCTCCGGCAGCCCCGCGGTGATCGATGCCGAGGTCAGACGGTTCCAGGAGGTCTACGGCATCGAGGTCACGGTCTTCGACTTGACCGGCAGCGTCTGGGCCGCAGGAGACCACGGAGCGGTCGTCCTTCCTGATGAGGACGGGGAACGGGTGCGGCTGGCGCTCTCCGGCCGTCGCGCCGAACAGCCGTCGACCGTCTTCCCGTGGACCGTCGCCGATGCGGGTCTCGCCGAACCCGTGTTCGACGACGGCGATGTCATCGGCGCAGTACTGGTCGCGCCGGATGTCGAGGCGCCGCGCACCGCGATCCTGCAGCAGATCCTGCTCCTGTCCGCGATCGCCGTGGCGCTGATCGGGCTCGGGATCCTGCTCGTCTATCGTCTGGCCGGGTGGGTGCTCTCTCCCGTACGTCGTCTCGACGAGGCGATGGAGGCGATCGAGCGGGGTGAGATGGATGCCCGCGTCGAGGAGGACTCCGGGCCACCGGAGCTGCGACGCATGACGTCGGTTTTCAACGGCATGGCGGACGAGATCGAGCGTGTGATGACACGTCAGCAGGAGTTCGCGCTGAACGCCTCGCATGAGCTCCGCAACCCGCTCAACGCACTGCTCCTGCGGGTGGAGCATCTGGCGACGGGCCTCGGACCCGAGTGGCGCGATGACGTCGAGGAGACGCGCGAGGAGGGGCGCCGGATGACGCGCATCCTGGAGACCCTGCTCGGCCTCGCTCGCGGTGGCCGTGGCGACTCGCTGATCTCCGCGGTCGATCTCGCGACGCTCGCCGCCCGCCGTCTGGATGCCTGGCGGGACGTCGCTGCGCAGCGGCGCGTGGCTCTGGAGTCGAGAGGCGAGGGGTCGGTGATGAGCGTCACGGATCGCACGGTCGTCGAGAGCGCGTTGGATGCGGTCATCGACAACGCCGTGAAGTTCTCACCGGAGGGGGCGCGGATCGAGATCGGCGCGCACCGCGAGGGGGACTCGTCCCGCATCACGGTGCGTGACCATGGGCCGGGGCTGACCGCGGAGCAGGCGGCGGCGGCCACGGACCGGTTCTGGCGGAATGCCGACACCGGGGACGTGCCGGGGTCTGGACTCGGCCTCGCGATCGCGAGCGATCTGCTCGCGACGGTCGGCGGCGAGCTCACGGTCGCCGCGGCGGATGGCGGCGGTCTGGCCGTCGAGCTGGTCCTGCACGACAGGACTCCGCGATGATGGCCGTCGTGCGGCGTGTGGTCGCCGTGGTCGTCGCGTGCGTGCTGCTGTGCGCTGTCACGGCGTGCAGCCCGCGTTCCGCCGATTGGACCGATCAGGAGTACACGATCGCGGCGGGAGGCTCGACCGGCGTCTACTACGCCTACGGCACCCGGCTCGCTGCCGAGTTGTCCGGCGCGCTGGATGTCACGATGACCGCGGAAGAGACGGCGGGATCCGTCGACAACCTGTTGCGGGTGAGTTCGGGGGAGGCGCTGATCGGCTTCGCGCAGGGCGATGCGGCGGCCGATGCCGTGTCCGGGACGGGAGCGTTCGCGGAACCCCTGGAGGTACGCGCCCTCGCCCGCCTGTACGACGAGTACGTGCAGGTCGTGGTGCGCGGCGACTCCGACATCGACGCCGTCTCGGACCTCGCCGGGAAGACGGTCTCCCTCGGCGCCGAGAACTCCGGTGTGAATGTGATCGCGTCGCGCATCCTGGATGCCGCCGGGGTCGACACCGCGTCCGTGCGGAATCCGGAGCTCGACCTGAACGCCTCGATCGCAGCCATGGAGCGTGGGGAGATCGAGGGCTTCTTCTGGGTCGGAGGGCTGCCCACTCCCGGCGTCTCCGAGCTCGCGCAGAACTCGTCGGTGCGGCTGCTCCCGATCCCGCAGGAGTGGGTCAATGCGGTGAACGACCGGTACTCGCACGCCTACCGTCCTGCCGATGTGCCCGCCGGCACCTACGGGATCGCGGATTCGGCGCCGACGATGGCGGTGCCGAACTACCTCGTCACGGCGGCGTCGACGCCGGACGGCGTGGCGCGCGATGTGCTGGCTGGTCTCTTCGACGCCCGCCTGCGGATCGCCGCGGAGGTCCCGGCGGCGGCGCTCCTGGACCGCCGCTCGGCGATCTTCACGGGCCCGGTCCCGCTGCATCCGGGGGCGATCGACTATTACCGGGATCAGCGCGGCTGACCGCGTCCGCCGACGTGCGATCGGCTCTCGAGTGTCTCCTCACGACTGCTCAAGAAACCCTCAAGAAGTCTGACAGCGACTGTTCGGCTCTGTCAGGGTGAGGTCGATCGCGCACGATCGGAGGCCTGCCGCTCCGCTGTCGTTGGGGAGTGCAGCAGCAGGACGATCCCACGGCCCGCGGGGGCGGGCCGTGGGGCACCGATGCGAAGACGCATTGGTGCTGTGATCAGGTGATTACGAACATGTAAATCTCACCGAGGTCCCTGGATCACGGGGTACGACGTGGCTAGCTTGGAGAAATGATGACCTCTGAAACACCCCTCGTCGTGGTCGAGAACGTTCAGAAGCACTACGGCGACTTCCAGGCGCTCACCGACATCGATCTGACCGTGAACACGGGGGAGGTCGTCGTCGTGATCGGCCCCTCCGGCTCGGGCAAGTCGACGCTGTGCCGCACGATCAACCGGCTCGAGACGATCACCAGCGGCAGCATCCGCATCGACGGCAAGGAGCTGCCGGCCGAGGGCAAGGGCTTGGCGCACCTGCGCGCCGACGTCGGAATGGTCTTCCAGTCGTTCAACCTGTTCGCCCACCTCACGATCCTCGAGAACGTGACGCTCGGGCCGATCCGGGTGCGCGGCCTCAAGAAGGCGGATGCCGAGAAGGAGGCGATGGTGCTGCTCGAGCGGGTGGGCGTCGCCCAGCAGGCGTCGAAGCTGCCGGCACAGCTCTCCGGCGGACAGCAGCAGCGCGTCGCGATCGCCCGCGCGCTCGCCATGCAGCCCAAGGTGATGCTCTTCGACGAGCCGACCAGTGCCCTCGACCCCGAGATGATCAACGAGGTCCTCGACGTGATGGTCGAGCTCGCTCAGGACGGCATGACCATGATCGTCGTCACCCACGAGATGGGCTTCGCGCGGAAGGCCGCCCACCGGGTGGTCTTCATGGCCGACGGCCGCATCGTGGAGGAGGCGACCCCCGAGGAGTTCTTCACGCACCCGAAGAGCGACCGGGCGAAGGACTTCCTCTCCAAGCTCCTCACGCACTGAGGCCCACAGACCCGACCCCCAGACCCTGCACACACAGCACACGAAGGAGACGCACATGCGACGCACACGGACACTGGCAGGCATCGGAATCGCGGCGGCCGCGCTGCTGGCGCTGACCGCCTGCAACAGCGGCACCCCGAGCAGCACCGGCAGCACCCCCGGCGGCGAGGAGGACACCTCCAGCAGCACGCCGTGGACGGTCCTGACCGATGTCAGCATCGACGGCAGCCCCACGTTCGACCGGATCAAGTCCTCGGGCACGGTCAAGGTCGGCGTCAAGGAGGACCAGCCCGGCCTGGGATACCTCGACCCGGTGACGGGCGAGCGCACCGGGTTCGACGTCGACATCGCCCGCTGGATGGCGGCGTCCCTCGGCGTCGACCCCGAGAAGATCGAGTTCCAGGCGATCGCCTCCGCGAACCGCGAGCAGGCCATCGTGAACGGCGACATCGACTACTACGTCGGCACCTACTCGATCACCGACAAGCGCAAGGAGCAGATCTCCTTCGCCGGTCCGTACTTCGTGACCGGTCAGGGCCTCCTCGTCGCCGCCGACAGCGACATCAAGAGCGTCGACGACCTGAGCGCCTCGACGACGGTGTGCTCGGCGACCGGCTCCACGCCGATCCAGAACATCAAGGAGAACTACCCCGAGGTCCCCACCAAGGAGTACGACACCTACTCGAAGTGCGTGGAGGACCTCAAGAACGGTCAGGTCGACGCGGTCACGACCGATGAGGCGATCCTGATCGGCTACGCCGCGCAGGACCCCGACAACCTGAAGGTCGTCGGAGAGCCGTTCAGCGAGGAGCGCTACGGCATCGGCCTCGCCAAGGGCGACGACGCGCTGGCCGAGTACTTCAACACGCAGCTGACCGACGGCGGGAAGATCTGGCAGCAGATCTTCGACAACAACCTCGGCGCGTCCGGGGTCAAGGCGACGCAGCCCGAGGTCGACCCGATCGGCTGATCCATCGGGGGCGGTCGAGCGCCTCGACCGCCCCCCCTCATCAGCGGGGTCCATACACACGAACCGACAGGAGCAGCAGTGGGAGTCATCTTCGACCACCTCGATCTCTGGGGGCAGGCACTGTGGGGCACGATCTTCCTGTTCCTGGGCGGCGGTCTCATCGCGCTGGTGCTCGGACTGATCGTCGGCGCCGCACGCGTGTCGCCGGTCCCGATCGCCCGAGCCGTCGGCGGCGTCTACGTGAACTGGATCCGCAACACACCGCTGACGCTGGTCATGTTCTTCTTCGCGTTCTGCCTGCCGATCCTCCTCGGGGAGCGCGTGAGCCCGCTGCTGCTCGCGGTCCTCGCGCTCGGCATCTACACCGCGACCTATGTCGCCGAAGCGCTGCGGGCCGGTATCAACACGGTCCCGGTCGGGCAGGCCGAGGCGGCACGGGCGATCGGACTGAACTTCGGACAGGTCATGCGCTACGTCGTGCTGCCGCAGGCCACCCGGTCGGTGGTCCCGCCGATGATGAGCGTGCTGATCGCCCTCATGAAGAACACCACGGTGGCCGCGGGGTTCTCGGTGGTCAACCTGGGCACGATCCGGGCGGCGCTGAGCGAGCGCGGTGAGAACGCGCTCGTCGTGCTGCTGTGGGTGATGGTCGTCTTCGTCGTGCTGGTGCTGCTGCTCGCCTGGGTGCAGCGAGTACTCGAGAACAAGTGGAGGATCGCGCGATGAGTTCCGTTCTTTTCGACGTCCCCGGCCCCCGCGCCGTCGTCCGCAACCGCCTCATCGGCGTCCTCACGATCGTCGTGGTCCTCGCCGTTCTCGGCTGGGTCGTCTGGCGGCTGTTCGCGACCGGTCAGTTCTCGGCGGAGAAGTGGAACATCTTCACCTACTCGGCCGTCTGGGTGCGGTTCGGCGATGGACTCCTGAGCACCCTGGCCGCCTTCGGCGCCGCCGGCGTCGGCTCCCTCATCCTCGGCTTCGTGCTCGGCATCGGCCGTCTCTCGGAGCATGCCTGGGTGCGCGAACCCGTCCGGTGGATCATCGAGGTGCTGCGCGCGGTGCCCGTGCTGATCCTCATGATGCTGCTCTACTACGGTCTGCCGGTGATCGGCGTGAAGATGCCGCCGTACTGGGCCGTCGTGATCGCGCTGATCGTCTACAACGGTTCCGTGCTCGCCGAGGTGCTCCGCGCCGGGATCGAGTCGCTGCCCCGAGGGCAGCAGGAGGCCGGATACGCGATCGGACTGCGCAAGACCGGAGTGATGTACTTCATCCTCATCCCGCAGGCCGTGCGTGCCATGATGCCCGTGATCATCGCGCAGCTGGTGGTGGCTCTCAAGGACACCGCGCTCGGGTTCATCATCACGTACCAGGAGCTCCTCTACGTGATCAACCAGATCGGCAACCAGGCGCCCTACGGTTCGCCGCTGATCCCCGCCGCGATCGTCGGCGGATCGATGTACGTGGCCGTCTGCCTCCTGCTCTCCTACATCGCCTATCGTCTGCAGCGGCGGGCCAAGCGCTCGCCGAAGGCCGGACCGGCCGTGCCGGATCCGCGACAGCACGGCGGCGAGACCAACACGTCGCTGATCGTGCTGCAGAACGACGGCGGCACGGGCGGCGGAGGGGCGCGCTGATCCGCGAAAGCGACCCACGCGCCCCCGGTAGACTCGATTCTCGTGTCAGAGTCTCCTGAAATCACCCCGGAAGCGGTCGAAGCAGCCGTCGCCGACGCCCTCGCGGCGATCGCCGCAGCCGCCGACACCGCCGAACTGAGAGCGGCCCGTGCCGCACACGTCGCGGAAGGATCGCCGCTCGCGGTTCTGAACGCCTCGATGCGCCAGGTCGCACCCGAGAACAAGGCCGCGTTCGGCAAGCTCGTCGGCCAGGGCCGCGGGCAGGTCACGCAGGCGCTCGCCGCCAAGGAGACCGAGCTCGCAGCCGCCGAGGTCGCCGCTCGACTCGAGGCCGAGCGCGTCGACATCACCGCGGTGCCCTCGCGCACCCGCGTCGGCGCCCGCCACCCGCTCACGCTCCTGCAGGACCAGGTCTGCGACATCTTCGTCGGCATGGGGTGGGAGATCGCGGAGGGACCGGAGCTCGAGCACGAGTGGTTCAACTTCGACGCGCTGAACTTCGACGTCGACCACCCCGCCCGCCAGGAGCAGGACACCTTCTATGTCGACCCGACGTCGCGTCACCTCGTGATGCGCACGCACACGAGCCCCGTGCAGGTGCGCTCGATGCTCGACCGTGAGGTGCCGATCTACGTGCTGTGCCCCGGCCGGGTGTACCGCACCGACGAGTTCGACGCCACGCATCTGCCGGTGTTCACCCAGTTCGAGGGCCTCGTGATCGACAAGGGCATCACGATGGCGCACCTCAAGGGCACGCTCGACCACTTCGCGAAGCAGCTGTTCGGCCCCGAGGCCAAGACGCGCTTCCGCACGAACTACTTCCCCTTCACCGAGCCGTCCGCCGAGCTTGACCTGTGGCACCCGACCTTCAAGGGCGGTGCGCGCTGGATCGAGTGGGGCGGCTGCGGCATGGTCAACCCGAACGTGCTGCGCGCGGCCGGGATCGACCCGGAGGAGTACAGCGGCTTCGCGTTCGGCATGGGCATCGAGCGGGGCCTGATGTTCCGCAGCGATGTGCAGGACATGCGCGATATGGCCGAGGGTGATGTCCGTTTCAGCGAGCAGTACGGGATGGTGGTGTGATGCGCGTCCCGCTTTCGTGGCTGCGTGAGTACGTCGAGCTGGCAGCGGATGCCACGCCCGAGGATGTCCTCGATGCGCTGGTGACGGTCGGCTTCGAAGAGGAGGACGTGCACCGGTTCGAGATCACAGGTCCGGTCGTCGTCGGCCAGGTCGTGTCGCTCGAGCCCGAGCCGCAGTCCAACGGCAAGACCATCAACTGGTGCCAGGTCGACGTGGGCGAGGCCCACGGCGGCATCCGCGGGATCGTCTGCGGTGCGCACAACTTCACCGTGGGCGACAAGGTGGTCGTCACCCTGCCCGGCGCCGTGCTGCCCGGGCCCTTCCCGATCGCCGCGCGCAAGACCTACGGGCACGTGTCGGACGGCATGATCGCCTCGGCGCGTGAGCTCGGGCTGGGGGATGAGCACAACGGCATCGTCGTGCTCAGCGACCTCGGCATCGACGCGCCCGTCGGGGCCGATGCGATCGCGCTGCTGGGCCTCGACGACGTCGCGGTCGAGATCAACGTGACGCCCGACCGCGGCTACGCCTTCTCGCTGCGCGGTGTCGCCCGTGAGTATGCGCACGCCACCGGCGCCGCCTTCCGCGACCCCGCCGAGCGCGACTTCGCCGAGCTGCAGCCGGGTACCGGGCACACCACCGTGGTCGACGACATCGCTCCGGTGCGCGGCCGCGTGGGTGCGAGCGAGTTCGTGACCCGCGTCGTGCGCGACGTGGACCCGTCGCGCCCGACACCGCCCTGGATGGTCGCGCGGCTCAGCCTCGCGGGCATGCGCTCACTGGGCGTACTGATCGACATCACCAACTACGTCATGCTCGAGCTGGGTCAGCCGCTGCACGGCTACGACCTCGACAAGCTCAGCGGCGGCATCACGGTGCGCCGCGCGACGCCCGGCGAGAAGATGACCACGCTCGACGGGGTGGAGCGTGCGCTCCACGTCGAGGACCTGCTCATCACCGACGAGTCGGGTCCGATCGGTCTCGCGGGCGTCATGGGTGGCGGCACGACCGAGATGAGCGACACCACGCGCAACGTGCTCATCGAGGCGGCGATCTTCGACCCGACGACCATCGCCCGTTCGGCGCGACGCCACAAGCTGCCCAGTGAGGCCTCGAAGCGCTTCGAGCGTGGCGTCGACCCGCTCATCCCGTTTGTGGCCGCACGTCGCGTCGCCGACCTCATGGTCGAGCTCGCCGGCGGCACGCTGACGGAAGAGGGCGGCGCCCTGTTCGCGGAGGTGTTCGTCGAGGAGATCGCCCTCCCCGACGGCTTCGTGCAGGGACTCATCGGCGTCGACTACACGGACGAGGAGATCACCGGCGCGCTGACGACGATCGGTGCCGAGGTGTCGGAGGCCGAATCGGGGTGGACGGTGATCCCGCCGACCTGGCGCCCCGACCTCACCGACAAGTGGACGCTCGCGGAGGAGGTCGCCCGCATCCACGGGCTCGACCGCATCCCCTCGGTGCTTCCCACGCCGCCGTCCGGCCGCGGGCTCACGGCGCACCAGCAGGGCCGCCGCCGGGTGGCGGATGCGCTCGCTGCGGCAGGTTTCGTCGAGACCCCCGCGTTCCCGTTCACGACCGAGGCGCAGAACGACCTGCACGGCTCCGCCTCGGGCGAGAAGCTGCCGAGCATCCGTCTGGCGAACCCGCTCGACGGACAGGCGCCGTTCCTGCGTCGTTCGCTGATCCCCGGTCTGCTGCAGACCGCGCACCGCAACATCTCGCGCGGACTCACCGACCTCGCGATCTTCGAGACCGGGGCGGTCTTCCTCCCGGAGCCGGGGGTGGAGTACGGCACGGATGAGGTGCCGCCGCTGGGCGTGCGTCCGTCCGACGAGACGCTCGCGGCACTCGATGCCTCGATCCCGCCGCAGCGCCGGCACATCGCCGCGCTGCTGACCGGGCACACATCACCGCGTCAGCCTGGTCGCCCCGCCGAGGACGCGGGCCTGGCCGAGGCACTGGATGCCGTGCGGGTGATCGCGGCCGCCGCCGGCGTCGACATCGACGTGATGCAGGCGGAGCGTGCGGCGCTCCACCCCGGACGCACCGGATCACTCGTGGTGGACGGGGAAGAGGTCGGCTACGTCGGCGAACTGCACCCGGTGGTCGCCGAGGACGCGGACATCCCCGGGCGGGCCACGGTGCTCGAACTCGACCTCGACCGCCTCCTGACGCTTGCGAGTGGACGGGTCGTGGCGGCATCGCTGTCGACGTTCCCCGCGGCCACGCAGGATGTCTCGCTCACCCTGCCGGCGGAGGTCCCGGCGGCCGAAGTGCGCGCGGCCCTCGCCGAAGGAGCGGGAGCGCTGCTCGAATCCGTGCGCCTCGTGGACGATTACCGCGGTGAGGGCGTGCCGGAAGGGTCGAAGAGCCTGACCTTCGCGCTGCGTTTCCGTGCCGAGGACCGCACGCTCACGGCGGCCGAGGCCACCGAGGCCAAGCTCGCCGGTGTCGAGGTCGCCGCTCAGCGCTTCGGCGCGGCCCTGCGCGATTGAATGCTGCTCAGAGCAGACCGTGCCACGCGGCGCGGTCTGCTCTGAGCGGAACGGCTTCCCTCACGGCCGGCATGCTGGTGACATGGAGCCATGACTGATGTGCTGATCCTCGGCGGGACCGGTTGGCTGTCCGGGCGGATCGCCCGACGCTGGCTGGATGCCGGAGCCGAGGTCACGTGCCTCGCCCGTGGTTCGCGCCCCGCACCGGACGGCGCCGTGCTCGTGCAGGGCGACCGCGACGATCCCGAGGTCTACGCCGCGCTCGCTCGGCAGGAGTGGGATCACGTCGTCGACATCTCGTCGCACGCGGCGCAGGTCGGGGGAGCCGTCGAGGCGCTCGGGGACCGCGCCGCACGTTGGACGTACGTGTCGTCGATGTCGGTGTACTCCGACGACGCCACGGTCGGGGCAGACGAGTCGGCTCCGAGGCATCCGCCCGCCCGTCCCGGCGACGAGTACGAGTATGGCGCCCAGAAGGCGGCAGCCGAGGACGCGGTCGATGCGTTGGGGGAGCGTGCCCTCATCGTTCGACCTGGTCTGATCGTGGGTGACGGCGACCCCAGCGACAGGTTCGGGTACTGGGCTGCTGCGTTCGCTCGCGCCGGCGCCGACTCCGTGCTGCTGCCGCCGCTCGAGGGGCGGTCGGCCCAGGTGATCGACGTGGACGACCTCGCCGCGTTCATCGCCACGACCACGGCGACCGGCGCGGTCAACGCGATCGGAGACGAGCAACCGCTCGCCGCGCTGCTGGAATCCGTGCGCGCCGCGGCAGGCCACGGCGGCCCGACCGTCGTCGCCGAGGAGGAGTGGCTCATCGCGCACGACGTGGCGTTCTGGGCGGGGCCACGCTCGCTCCCGCTGTGGCTCCCCGCGGAGATGACCGGCTTCATGACCCGATCCAACGCGGCCCTGCACGCCGCGGGTGCCCGCCTGCGTCCCCTCGCCGACACGATCGAGCGCGTCCTCGCCGACGAGCGGGAGCGTGGCGTCGGCCGTGCGCGCCGGGCCGGACTGACGAGGGCGGAGGAGCAGGCGCTGCTGGCCGATCGCTAGACTTCGAGCAGTGACACGGGGTGCCGCGAACCGCGGCTGAGAACAGACCCGTCGAACCTGATCTAGTTCGTACTAGCGAAGGGATGTCGCGATGAGCGATCTTCTGCGTCCTGATTCCACCACCGACCTCGCGGGTTCCGCCGCGGCCCTGCTGGGGATGATGCGCGAGACGCCCCCGTTGACGCACTGCATCACCAACGCGGTCGTCGCCGGGTTCACGGCCAACGTGCTGCTGGCGGTCGGCGCCGCCCCCGCGATGGTCGACATCGTCGGCGAGGCCGGCTCGTTCGCCGGGGTCGCCTCGGGAGTGCTGATCAACCTGGGCACGCCGACGCCCGAGCAGCGGTCAGCGAGCATCGAGGCGGTGACCGGTGCCGCCGAGTCCGGCACTCCCTGGGTGCTGGACCCGGTCGCGATCGGTGCTCTCCCCGTGCGCACGGCGCTCGCCCACGAGCTCGCCGCGCGACGTCCGACCGCGATCCGCGGCAACGCGTCCGAGATCCTCGCTCTCGCCGGCCACAGTGCCGGCGGGCGCGGTGTGGACGCGACCGACAGCACGGATGCCGCAGCCGACGCCGCCCTGGCCCTCGCGCACGAGTACGGGAGCGTGGTGGCGGTCTCCGGTCCGATCGACTTCGTCACCGACGGGGAGCGGGTGCTCCGGCTGGCGAACGGGCACGAGCTGCTGACTCGCGTGACCGGGGGAGGCTGCGCGCTCGGTGCGGTGATGGCCGCGTTCCTCGGGGCTGCGCGCGCGACCGCGCATGATGCGCTGACCGCGGTCGCCGCCGCGAACCTCGTCTACACGATCGCCGCCGAACGTGCTGCAGCGGTTGCAGCGGGACCGGGGAGCTTCGCCGTCGGCCTGCTCGACGCCCTCGCGGCCGTGGGTCCCGAGGACGTCATCGCGGAGGCGCGTGTCGAGGGAGGTGCACGGTGATCGCCGATCTCTCCCTGTACCTCGTCACGGACGCGGAGCTGTGCGGTGATCGCGGTGTCGTCGAGACCGTGCGCCTGGCCGTCGAGGGCGGGGTACGCATCGTGCAGCTGCGGGACAAGACGGCGAGCGACGCGGAGATCGTCGAGCAGCTGGTCGCGCTGTCCCAGGTGATCGACGGACGCGCGCTCCTCGTCGTGAACGACCGACTGGATGCCGCCCTCGCAGCGCGCGCATGTGGCGCACGGGTCGACGGCGTGCACCTGGGGCAGGGCGACGCCTCGGTACAGCGGGCGCGCGAGACCCTCGGCCCGGAGGCGCTGATCGGACTGACCGCGAACACCGCGGCGCATCTCGACGCGGTGCGCGCGCTGCCGCCCGGAACCGTCGACTACCTCGGTGTCGGCGTGATCCGTCCGACCACCACCAAGCCGGACCACCCGGAGCCCCTCGGCATCGCCGGCTTCGGCGCGTTCGCCGCGTCGAGTCCGCTGCCCTGTGTCGCGATCGGCGGGGTCGGGATCGATGACACGGCGGCGCTGCACGAGGCCGGAGCGGCGGGACTCGCCGTGGTCTCGGCGCTGTGTGCGGCCGACGATCCCGCGGTCGCGGCGCAGGAGTTTCGGCGGCGGTGGGCCGCGCGCGGTGTGCCACGGGTGCTCAGCATCGCGGGGAGCGACCCTTCGGGCGGTGCCGGCATCCAGGCCGACCTCAAATCCATCGCCGCGAACGGTGGCTACGGCATGGCCGCGCTCACCGCGCTGACCGCCCAGAACACGCAGGGTGTGCGCGGCGTGCACGTGCCGCCGACCGACTTCCTCCGCGCGCAGCTGGAGGCGGTCTCGGACGACATCGTGATCGACGCGGTGAAGATCGGGATGCTGGCCGACGCCGAGGTCATCCGCACGGTCGGTGCCTGGCTGGATGCAGTGCGTCCGCCGATCGTGGTGCTCGACCCGGTCATGGTCGCGACCTCCGGGGACCGGCTGCTGGATGCCACCGCCGAGCGGGAACTGCGTGGCCTGCTCGGTCGGGCGACCCTGGTGACCCCGAACCTCGCCGAGCTCGCGGTTCTGGCCGGCCGCGACATCGCCGACTGGGCCGACGCGCTCGCCGCGGCGGATGAACTCTCCGCCGAGATCGGCGCAGCCGTGCTCGTGAAGGGCGGTCATCTCACGGGTGACCAGGCGCCGGATGCCCTCGTCGATGCACGGCTCGGCCTGCGGCAGGAGTTCGCCGGGGCCCGCATCCCCACCGCGAGCACGCATGGCACGGGCTGCTCGCTGTCGTCCGCGCTCGCTACCCGGCTGGCGCGGGGAGAGGCGCCGATCGAGGCGGTGCAGGCGGCGCGCTCCTGGCTCCGGGAATCGATCCGCGCCGGCGCCGCACTGCGGGTCGGTCGCGGTCACGGCCCGGTCCATCACTTCTCCGGCCTGTGGGAGCTCTCCGGCCTGGGGGAGCGTGGGGGAGCCGTGCCCGTTCCCGCCGCGGCCGACATCGCTGCGGAGTGGTGGCAGGGCATCGCCGACGTCCGTGCCGCGATCGACGAGCTGCCATTCATCCGCGCCCTCGCCGACGGCACGCTGGAACGCGCGCCGTTCCTGTCGTACCTGGCGCAGGACGCCCTGTACCTGCGTGACTACGCCCGGGTGCTCGCCGAAGCCGCGCGCCTGGCTCCCACCTCCGCAGAGCAGGCGTTCTGGGCGGAGTCCGCGCACGGATCGATCGTCGGAGAGCTCGAGCTGCACGCCTCGTGGCTGACTCCCACGCAGGGCGTCAGTGCCGCGACGTTCTCCGCCGAACCGGTGCCCGCGACCACCGCGTACCTCGATCACCTGCGTTCCGTCGCCTTCGGCGGCAGCTATGCCGAGATCGTCGCCGCCGTGCTCCCGTGCTTCTGGCTCTACACCGACCTGGGTCGGCGCCTGCACGGGGGCGAGTTCGGGGAGTACGCCCGTGACCCGCGGCATCCCTACGCCTCCTGGCTCACGACCTACGCCGATCCGGCGTTCGAGGAGGCGACCCGGACGGCGATCGCCTACGCCTCGGAGGCGGCGGAGGCCGTAGATGAGGCGACCCGGTTGCGGATGCGGAGGGCCTTCGACGTCTCCGCTGCGCATGAGCGGTCTTTCTTCGCCGCCCCACTGGAGGCACCAGTGCGCGGATGACGTGCCGGATTTGCGGTGGCCGCCGGGGCCGCGCTACTGTCGCGACATGCCTTCGGCCGCCACCGCTTCTTCGACGCTCGCTCCGAGCGTCATCGCTGTGCGCCGACGCCGCGGCCGCCGACTCTAGGCGACCCCGCCCTCCTGCCTGCGCACGCACGGCGGTCGAGTGCCGGTGTCGCCGCCCTCGGCCCCGTCCCTGGTCCCGTTTTCCGCGAGGGCCCGACCGT
Organism: Microbacterium sp. LB12; assembly: GCF_037150835.1. Classification (NCBI taxonomy): domain Bacteria; kingdom Bacillati; phylum Actinomycetota; class Actinomycetes; order Micrococcales; family Microbacteriaceae; genus Microbacterium; species Microbacterium sp. LB12. The sequence continues at coordinate 291,430 of NZ_JBBCPF010000004.1, forward strand.
TAAGGTAGAAGCATGACGTATTCCGTCGCCGTCTCCGGCGCATCCGGCTACGCAGGCGGCGAGATCCTCCGCATCCTGGCCGACCATCCCGACATCGAGATCCGCACCGTCACGGCGCATTCGAATGCCGGACAGCCGCTCGTCGACCACCAGCCGCATCTGCGCTCGCTCTCCCACCTCACCCTGCAGGACACGACGCCGGAGATCCTCGCCGGACACGACATCGTGTTCCTCGCCCTGCCGCACGGACAGTCCGGGCAGTACACCGACGCGTTGGGAGACGCACCGCTCGTGATCGACGCGGGCGCCGATCACCGACTCACCTCGGCGTCGGCGTGGGACGCGTTCTACGGGGGAGCGTTCCACGAGCCGTGGACCTACGGAGTGCCCGAGCTCCTGGTCGACGGAGTCAAACAGCGCGAGCATCTGCGGGGCGCGACGCGCATCGCCGCCCCCGGCTGCAACGCGTCCACGGTGAGCCTGAGCCTCGCCCCCGGAGTCGCTGCGGGGGTGATCGATCCGTCCGACATCGTCTCCGTGCTCGCGGTCGGTCCTTCCGGCGCGGGCAAGAGCCTCAAGACGAACCTCCTCGGCAGCGAGCTCCTCGGCACCGCCAATCCCTATGCCGTCGGTGGGACGCACCGGCACATCCCCGAGATCCGGCAGGCGCTCGCCGCGGCATCCGGCACCGCTCCCGACGGCATCCGGATCTCCTTCACGCCGGTGCTGGTTCCCATGTCGCGGGGCATCCTCGCCACCTCGACCGCGCCGATCGTCGATGGTGCGACCGACGCGCAGATCCGTGACGCGTGGCAGAGCGTGTACGGCGATGAGACGTTCGTACAGCTGCTCCCGGAGGGGCGGTTCCCGCGCACGGCCGACGTGCTGGGCGCCAACACCGCTCTGATCGGTCTCGCGATCGATCGGGCCGCGAACCGCGTGACGGTCGTCACCGCGGTCGACAACCTCGTCAAGGGCACCGCCGGCGCTGCCATCCAATCCATGAACATCGCGCTGGGACTTCCCGAGGCCCGCGCCCTCTCAGTCAACGGAGTCGCACCATGATCGTCGAGGCAATGCAATGAGCGTCACCGCCCCCGCAGGATTCGAGGCGGCCGGTGTCGCCGCAGGTCTGAAGTCCACCGGCAAACCGGACGTGGCCGTCGTCGTCAACCGCGGACCTCGCAAGGTGGGCGCCGCGGTCTTCACCAGCAACCGCGCCAAGGCCAACCCCATCATCTGGTCGCAGCAGGCCGTGGCCGACCGGGTCGTCGAGGCCGTCGTGCTGAACTCCGGCGGGGCGAACTGCTTCACCGGCAGCTTCGGTTTCCAGACCACGCACCAGACCGCCGAGAAGGCGGCCGAGCTCCTCGGCGTCAGCGCCGGTGACGTGCTGATCTGCTCCACGGGCCTGATCGGCACCGGAGACGAGGTCTTCCGTTCCAAGGTTCTCGCCGGTACCGCGCAGGCGATCGCCGAGCTCTCCGCCGACGGGGGAGAGAGTGCGGCGCACGCGATCATGACGACCGACACGGTCGCGAAGACCGCCACCGTGACCCGCGACGGCTGGACGATCGGCGGAATGGCGAAAGGCGCGGGGATGCTCGCGCCCGGGCTCGCCACGATGCTCGTCGTGCTCACCACCGATGCCGTGCTCGAACCGCTCCAGGCCGACGAGGCGCTGCGGCGGGCCACCGGGCAGACTTTCGATCGGCTCGACTCCGACGGGTGCATGTCGACGAACGACCAGGTCACGCTGCTCGCCAACGGCGCATCCGAGGTCGTCCCCGACCTCGACGACTTCACGGCCGCGCTGACCGCACTGTGCCAGGAGCTCGCGGTCAAGCTGCAGGGAGACGCCGAGGGCGCCAGCCACGACATCACGATCGAGGTCCGAGCTGCCGTGTCCGAACAGGACGCGGTCGAGGTCGGCCGCTCGGTCGCCCGGAACAACCTGTTCAAGGCCGCGATCTTCGGCAACGATCCGAACTGGGGGCGTGTGCTCGCCGCGATCGGCACCACGAACGCGCAGTTCGACCCCTACGACGTCGACGTCTGGATGAACGGCGTGCGCGTGTGCACGGAGGGCGGCCCCGACCGTCCGCGTGAGGAGGTCGACCTGACGCCCCGCGCCACGCACCTCGTGATCGACCTGAAGAGCGGCGACGCCACGGCGACGGTGCTCACCAACGACCTCACCCACGACTACGTGCACGAGAACAGCGCCTACGCCTCATGACCGACATCCAGGACACCCCGGCCGAGGTCGCCGCGCAGAAGGCGACCACGCTCATCGAGTCGCTGCCGTGGCTCAAGAAGTTCCGTGACCAGATCGTCGTGATCAAGTACGGCGGCAACGCCATGGTCTCGGAAGAGCTGCAGGACGCGTTCGCGGAGGACATCGCCTATCTCCGCTACGTCGGCGTGCAGCCGGTCGTCGTGCACGGCGGTGGCCCGCAGATCTCGAACATGCTGCAGCGGCTCGAGATCCCGAGCGAGTTCAAGGGCGGCTACCGGGTCACCAACACCGAGGCGATCAGCGTGGTGCGCATGGTGCTCACGGGGCAGGTGAACCCGCAGCTCGTGTCGAAGATCAACTCGCACGGTCCCATCGCGACCGGGCTCAGCGGCGAGGATGCCGGACTGTTCGGCGGACGCCGCCGCGGCGTGGTCGTCGACGGCCAAGAGGTCGATCTCGGACGCGTCGGCGACGTGGTGCAGGTCGACCCCACGGCGGTGCTGGATCACCTCGCGGCCGGACGCATCCCGGTCATCTCGAGCATCGCGCCCGACCTCGACCACCCGGGTCAGTCGCTCAACGTGAACGCGGACGCCGCGGCGGCCGCCCTCGCGGTCGCCCTCGACGCGCGGAAGCTCGTGATCCTCACGGATGTGCCCGGCCTCTACGCCGACTGGCCCAACCGCGACTCGCTCGTCTCACACCTCACCTCGGGGGCGCTCATCGACATGCTCCCGGCGCTCGAGTCGGGGATGATCCCGAAGATGCGCGCATGTCTCGACGCGGTCGAGGGCGGCGTCGACGCCGCGGCGATCATCGACGGACGGGTGCCCCACTCGGTGCTCGTCGAACTTTTCACCAGCAAGGGAATCGGGACCGAAGTGGTCCTGGGAAACACGGAGGTGACGGCATGACCGTCTGGCAGGACGATGCGGCACGCGATCTCGTGCTCAACGCGGGGGACCGGCTGGCGATGCTGGTCCGCGGTGAAGGCTCGTACCTGTGGGACGCCGACGGCCGACGCCACCTCGACTTCCTTGCGGGTATCGCGGTGACCTCGCTGGGTCACGCCCACCCGGTCTTCGTGGACGCGGTGTCCACGCAGGCGGCGACGCTCGCGCACGTGTCGAACTACTTCGCCACGCCGCCGCAGCTCGCCCTCGCCGCGCGGCTCAAGCGCCTCGCCGGTGCGGGGATCGATGGGCGGGTGTTCTTCTCGAACTCCGGCGCCGAGGCGAACGAGGCGGCTTTCAAGCTCGCCCGTCTGCACGGCGGTGCCGAGCGTCCGCGCATCATCGCGCTGGAGAACGGCTTCCACGGCCGCACGATGGGCTCGCTCGCCCTGACCGCCAAGGAGACGATGCGGGCGCCGTTCGAGCCCATGCCCGCGGGTGTCGAGCACATCCCGGCGACGATCGAGGCGCTGGAGGCCGCGATCGACGACCGTGTCGCAGCGGTCATCGTCGAGCCGATCCAGGGTGAGGCGGGTGTCGTCGAGCTGCCGGAGGGCTACCTCGCTGCAGCTCGTTCGCTGACGCTCGCGCACGGCGCCCTGCTGATCGTGGACGAGATCCAGACCGGAGCCGGACGCACCGGCGAGTGGTTCGGCTTCAGCCACGAGGGCATCACCCCCGATGCGATCACGCTCGCGAAGGGCATCGGCGGCGGCTTCCCGATCGGCGCGCTGGTCACCTATGGTGCTGCCAGTGCACTCTTCACGCCGGGCTCGCACGGTTCCACGTTCGGAGGGAACCCGCTGGCGACCGCGGTCGCGGATGCGGTGCTCGCCGAGATCGAGAGTGCCGGCCTGGTGCAGAACGCCGCCCGTCGGGGCGCGGAACTGCGGGAGATCCTGCTCGGCATCGATTCGCCGCTGATCGCGGGCGTGCGCGGCCGCGGCCTGCTGGTCGGCGTCGCGCTCACGGAGCCGGTCGCCGGTGCCGTGGTCGCGGCCGCCCAGGAGCGCGGCCTCATCGTCAACGCCGCCAACCCCGAGACCGTGCGCATCGCGCCCGCCCTCACGATCGGCGACGCCGAGCTCGCCGAGTTCCGTGAACTCTTCGCTGCCGCCCTGGACGACGTCCAGGCCGCTGTTGCCGGAAAGGTATCCGCATGACCCGCCACCTGCTGCGTGACGACGACCTGACGCCCGCCGAGCAGGCCGAGATCCTCGATCTCGCTCTCGAACTGAAGAAGGACCGCTGGGCGGACAAGAGCCTCGCCGGCCCGCAGACGGTCGCGGTGATCTTCGACAAGTCGTCCACCCGCACCCGCGTCTCGTTCGCGGTGGGCATCGCCGACCTCGGTGGTTCGCCGCTGATCATCTCGACCGCGAGCAGCCAGCTCGGCGGCAAGGAGACCCCGTCCGACACCGCACGGGTGCTGGAGCGTCAGGTCGCCGCGATCGTGTGGCGCACCTATGCGCAGTCGGGGCTCGAGGAGATGGCCGCCGGCACCCGCGTGCCGGTCATCAACGCGCTGTCGGACGATTTCCACCCGTGCCAGCTGCTTGCCGATCTGCTGACGATCCGCGAGCACAAGGGCGAGCTGAAGGGGCTCACGCTCACGTTCTTCGGCGACGGCCAGAGCAACATGGCGCACTCGTATGCGCTCGCCGGCGTCACCGCGGGCATGCACGTGCGCATCGCGTCGCCCGAGGACTACGCCCCACGGGCGGATGTCATCGAGGCGGCGGACCGTCGTGCCGCGGAGACCGGTGGCTCGATCACCCTCTACACCGACCCGGTCGAGGCGGCGGCAGGCGCCGACGTCGTCGTCACCGACACCTGGGTGTCGATGGGCAAGGAGGAGGAGAAGATCGCGCGGATCCGAGACCTCGGCGGCTACAAGGTCACCCCGGAGACGATGACGCTCGCCGATCCCGAGGCCATCTTCATCCACTGCCTTCCCGCGGACCGTGGTTACGAGGTCGACTCGACGGTGATCGACGGCCCGCAGAGCGTGGTCTGGGACGAGGCCGAGAACCGGCTGCACGCGCAGAAGGCGCTGCTGGTCTGGCTGCTGGGCAAGAAGGACGCGTGATGAGCGATTCGACGCATGAAGGCACGAACGAGGGCGCGCTCTGGGGCGCTCGGTTCGCCACCGGCCCGTCGCCCGAGCTGGTCGAGCTCAGCCGCTCCACGCATTTCGACTGGATCCTGGCGCCGTACGACATCGCCGGCTCGCATGCGCACGCCACCGCGCTCGAAGCGGCCGGGTACCTGGAACCGGACGAGGCGCGGCGGATGCACGAGGGGCTGGACGCGGTCGCGCGCAAGGTCGCCGACGGCACTCTGCGCCCCGTGCCGACCGATGAGGACGTCCACGGCGCGCTGGAGCAGGCGCTGATCGCCGAGCTCGGCCCGGAGCTGGGCGGTCGTCTGCGCGCGGGCCGCAGCCGTAACGATCAGATCGCGACCCTCGTGCGCATGTATCTGATCGATCACGCCCGGGTGATCGCCCGCGACATCCTCCGCGTGATCGATGCGCTGGTGGCTCAGGCCGAGGCGCATCCCGATGCGATCCTGCCCGGGCGCACGCACCTGCAGCACGCACAGCCCGTCTTGCTGGCCCATCACCTGCAGGCGCACGGTTGGCCGCTGGTGCGCGAGCTGGAACGGCTCGTGGACTGGCGTCGCCGTGCCGGAGTCTCGCCCTACGGCGGGGGAGCGCTGGCCGGGTCGACCCTGGGGCTCGACCCCGCACTGGTGGCGACCGCGCTGGGCCTGGACCGCCCGGCCGAGAACTCGCTCGACGGCACGGCCGCTCGGGACGTGGTGGCGGAGTTCGCCTTCATCACGGCGATGACCGGCGTCGATCTGTCCCGTCTGTCGGAGGAGATCATCCTCTGGAACACCCGTGAGTTCGGCTTCGTCACTCTCGACGACGGCTACTCGACGGGGTCGAGCATCATGCCGCAGAAGAAGAATCCCGACATCGCCGAGCTGGCGCGCGGCAAGTCGGGGCGGCTCATCGGCAACCTGTCGGGGCTGCTCGCCACGCTCAAGGGTCTCCCGCTCGCGTACAACCGCGACCTGCAGGAGGACAAGGAGCCGGTGTTCGACTCGGTGCAGACGCTCGAGGTCGTGCTCCCGGCGTTCGCGGGGATGATCGCGACCCTGCGATTCGACACGGAGCGGATGGCGACGTTGGCGCCGCAGGGCTTCTCGTTGGCGACGGACGTCGCGGAGTGGCTCGTGAAGCGGCGGGTGCCGTTCCGTGACGCGCACGAGATCTCCGGTGCGTTGGTCCGCGCCTGCGAGGAGCAGGGGATCGGACTGGAGGACGCCTCCGACGAGCTGCTGCTGTCGGTGTCGCCGCATCTCGTGCCGGAGGTGCGCGAGGTGCTCACGATCGAGGGCTCGGTCGCGTCCAGGACCGGTGCCGGGGGCACTGCTCCCGTCAGGGTCGCGGAGCAGCGGGCGGAGCTCGTCGCCCGTGCGCAGGCCGCCGCGCACGCCCTCGGGCTGTAGCCGCAGTTCCCGTCGGCGGACGGTGCGCTGCTCAGTGCAGTGCGGCGTCCGCTGCGGAGCGCTCCCAGCGGAGGAACCGCACGGTGAGACCGGCGCGGGTCGGTGCGGCGAGGAACGGACCTGCGAAGGCATCGCGCTGTCCGTCGAACGGTGCGACCCGCACGAGTCGCCAGGCGCCGCGGTCGGTGCGTGCCCGGACGATCACGGAGTCCGTCCACCGGCTGACTCGAACGGTGATCGTGCTCGGGAGCCAGTCGTCGACGTGCCCGACGGACCAGTCCGAGTTCTCGGTGGTGACGACGGCACCGAGCCCGAGGTGGCCGTCGGAGTACTCGACGCCGGCTTTCACCCAGTGCGCCTCGTCGATCCGCACGAAGACGCCCGCCTGGTCGAACTGTCCTTCCCAAGGGGCGTGGAAGGTGACCTCCATCGCCTCGCCGACGGCGAGCGGGGCGAGGAGTGCGTGCTCGGAGTCGTGCGCGAACCCGTAGGCGGTGTGCCGCCAGGCGTCGCTGCCTTCGACAGCCGTGACATCGAGGTGGTCGGCGACGGATCGGACCGTGTGCGGGGTGTGCGTCCAGGTTCCGTCACTCCACGGGACGATGCATGATTCAGGCATAATTCCAATCCATAACCACAATAGGCATAAAACCAACTTATAGCTGCTAAGGTTATCGCATGGTCATCGCCGTCATCGCCGATATCGTGGGCTCCCGCGAACTGGGAGATCGCGATGCCGCTCAGCGCGTCCTCGACGAGACCATCGCGCAGGTCGAGCGGGATCATCCCCTCGCGATGCAGCCGTTGACGCCCACCGTAGGAGACGAGCAGCAGGGTGTCTATCGCGAACTCGGCGACGCGCTCACATCGCTCCTGATGATCCAGCTGCGCCTGCCGGAGGGGATCTCCTTCCGGTTCGGGCTCGGCGTCGGCGCGGTGCGCGCTGTCGAGTCTGTCCACGGAGAACTCGCCGACGGTCCGGGCTGGTACGCCGCGCGCGCCGCGATCGAGACGGTGCATGCGCGCGAGCAGCGCGCCGTGCCGCGCACCCGCACCTGGATTGTCGGTGCCCCCGGGCAGGCTGAGGTCATGCAGAACACGATCGCGGCCGCCAACGCCTATCTGCTGGCGCGCGACGAGCTGGTCGGTGCCATGAGTGCGCGGGAACGCCGGCTCACGTATGGTCGGGCGCTCGGACGGTCGCAGCAGGAGTTGGCGGTCGACGAGGGCATCTCCCAGCCGAGCGTGTCGAAGTCGCTGCGCAGCGCGGGCGCTGCCGCCCTGCTCGAAGGACTGGCCGCGTTGAGGGGGGAGGCGCAATGATCCTCGCCGGGTTCATCCTGCTCGCGGTCGGTGCCGCCGACCTCGTGCGCCAGTTCTCGCCGCGTCGGTGGATCGGATACCTCGCCGCGGCCGTCGTCCTCCTGCTGCTCGGCAGTGTCAGCGATGCGGTGCTGCCGATGCTCGCGGCTCTCGTCGTCGGCGCGCTCTGGGTCTGGTGCATGCCCGACGACCGTCCCGCGCTCGCCGGCTTCTGGCCCGCTGTCCTCCTTGCGGTCGTGGCGGTCGGGGCTGTCGTGTGGATCGGTGGGCGCGATCACGCCGGGCTCATCGGCACCGTGTGGCAGTTGCGTTCCCCGTTCGGCGAGGTCTCCTTCGATCTGGCGATGCTGGCGGTCGGTGTCTCGGTGTTCCTCCTGGAGTCCGCGAACCTCGTGGTGCGCGCGGCGCTCGACGGCGAGCACACCTGGCGACCGGCCGAGCAAGTTGCCGAGACCCGTCCTATTCCCGACGACGAGCCGGGGAAAGAGTCGGAGGAAGAGTCAGGGCAAGAGCCGCAGGCCCCCACCGCCGTCGATCCGCGCGAGGGATTCAAGGGCGGGCGTCTCATCGGTCCGCTGGAGCGCCTGCTGGTCCTCATCCTCACGCTGGCCGCGGCCTACCCGATCCTGGCGGCGATGCTCGCGGCCAAGGGCATCGTCCGATTCCCCGAGATCTCCCGTGACGGCGAGACCGGGGCGCGCGCCGAGTACTTCCTCGTGGGGAGCCTCGTGAGCTGGGTCATCGCGCTCGGTGCGGCCTTCCTCGTGTGGTGGGCCGCGCACAGCTGAGAGTCGCTCAGCCCAGCGACCGGTACCACTCCAGCTTCTCGCTGAGGCGCTGCTGCTGTGCGAGCACCTCGTCGAGTTGCTTCTGCACCGTCTCGGCATGCTCTTCGAGCAGGGCGATCCGCTCCGGGACGGTGTCGTCGCGCTGGCAGAGCTGCCCGTACCGCCGCAGGCGCTCCACGGGCATCCCTGTCTCACGGAGGCACTTCAGGAACTCGAGCAGCCCGAGCTCGGCATCCGAGTAGGCGCGGTGCCCGCCGGCAGTCCGAGCAACGGCCGGCAGAATGCCTTCTCGCTCGTAGTAGCGCAGCGTGTCGATGCTGAATCCGGAGAGCGACGCGGTCTCCGCGGGCGTGTACGTCGTCATGCGCCGATCATAGGACTTGACCTGGAGTGCACTCCAGGTTGCACGGTGGAGACATGACCAACACTTCCGTATCCCCGCTCGTCCTCGGTGCCATGTCCTTCGGCACGCTCGTCGACGAGGAGACCGCCTTCGCCCTTCTCGACCGCTTCGTCGAACGGGGCGGCACCTGGATCGACACCGCCGATTGCTACAGCTTCTGGGCGAGCGAGAGCGGACACGGCGGCGCGTCGGAGGAGGTGCTCGGGCGTTGGCTCGCGTCGAGGCCCGACGCACGGCAGCGGGTGCGCATCTCCACGAAAGTCGGCGCGGAGCCGCTGTGGCCGGGTTCGTGGCCGGAACATCGCACCGGGCTGTCTCCGCGCGCGATCCGCACCGCGGTCGAGGGGAGCATGCGTCGTCTCGGCATCGACCGCATCGACCTGCTCTGGCTGCACCAGGAGGATCGCGCCGTGACGATCGAGGAGACCATCGACGGCCTGGCGACGTTGACCGCCGACGGCGCGGTGAGCAGGGTCGGTGCCTCCAACCACCCCGCGTGGCGCATCGAGCGTGCTCGCGCACACGCGAGGGAGATCGGCAGCATCCCGATCGACGCGTTCCAGCTGAACAGCACGTATCTGCGCACCAGGCCGGGCACGCTCCCGCCCGGTGTCGCCCACCCCTTCGGCGTGCTGAGCGACGAGCAGCGGGACTTCGCCATGGCGAACGGTATCGAGATGTGGGCCTACACACCCTTGCTCTCCGGCGCGTACGACAATCCGGCCAAGCCGGTGCCCGAGGTCTACGAGCACCCGGGGAGCGCGCGTCGGCTCGCGGTGCTGGAACAGATCGCCGCGGAGCGCGAGCTCGGCCACGGGCAGATCGTGCTCGCCTGGCAGCTCGCGCATGGCATCCGGCCGATCCTCGGCGGCAGCAAGCTCGACCAGCTGGAGATCGCGATGGACGCGGCGTCGATCACGCTGACGCCCGAGGAGATCGTCCGTCTCGACGAACCCGTCTGACGGGGAGGTGACGGTCGTGCGCGCTGATAGCCTGGAAAGCGTGTCAACTCCCGCTCTGACGACCGCACCCCAGGCGATCGATCCCACGTTCGAGAACGTGTGGGACGAACTCGTGTGGCGTGGACTGGTCCATGTGTCCACCGACCAGGAGGCGCTGCGCGCCCTGCTCGCGGGAGACCCCATCACGTATTACTGCGGCTTCGATCCGACGGCTCCGAGCCTGCACCTCGGCAACCTCGTGCAGCTGCTGACGCTGCGCCGCATCCAGCTCGCCGGACACAAGCCGCTCGGCCTCGTCGGCGGATCGACCGGACTCATCGGCGATCCCCGTCCGACGGCGGAGCGCACGCTGAACACGCGGGAGACGGTGGAGGACTGGGTCGGTCGGCTTCGGGCCCAGGTCGAGCGCTACCTGAGCTTCGAGGGCGACAACGCGGCCCGCATCGTGAACAACCTCGACTGGACGGCGCCGCTGAGCGCGATCGACTTCCTGCGCGAGATCGGCAAGTACTTCCGGGTCGGCACGATGCTCAAGAAGGACGCGGTCGCTGCGCGACTCAACTCCGATGAGGGCATCAGCTACACCGAGTTCAGCTACCAGATCCTGCAGGGCATGGACTTCCTCGAGCTGTACCGCCAGTACGACTGCGTGCTGCAGACGGGCGGGTCCGACCAGTGGGGCAACCTCACCAGCGGCACCGACCTGATCCGGCGTGCTGAAGGGGCGTCTGCGCATGCCATCGGCACTCCGCTCATCACGAACAGCGACGGCACCAAGTTCGGCAAGAGCGAGGGCAACGCCATCTGGCTGGATGCCGAGATGTGCAGCCCGTACCGGATGTACCAGTTCTGGCTGAGCACGACGGATGCCGACGTGATCGAGCGGCTCAAGGTGTTCACGTTCCTGAGCCGCTCCGAGATCGAGGAGTATGCGGCGCTCGTGGAGGCCGAGCCCTTCCGCCGCGCCGCGCAGAAGCGTCTCGCGCTCGAGGTGGTCGCGACGGTGCACGGCATCGAGGCGACGGCTGCGGTGATCGCGGCATCGGAGGCCCTGTTCGGTCAGGGGGATCTGACCTCCCTCGATGCGGAGACGCTCCGCACCGCACTGGAGGAGCTCCCGAATGCGACGGTCGCTGCGGGCACTCCGGTGCTCGAGGCGCTGGTCGCGACGGGCCTCGTCTCGAGTCTCTCCGAGGCCCGACGTGCGATCGCGCAGGGTGGCGTCACGCTCGACGGCGAACGCGTCGAGGACGAGGTGGCCACGGTGCAGGGTGCACTTCCCGGAGGAGTGTCCGTGCTCCGCCGGGGCAAGAAGACCCTCGCCGGCGTCTTCCTCGGCTGAGTCCCGACGGATGCCGTTCACCGCGAGCCACGCTCTCGTCGCGCTGCCGTTCATCCGGACGCCATTGGTTCCGGCGGCGATCGCGATCGGTGCGATGACGCCGGATCTGCCGCTGTTCGTCCGGGGGATCGGGCTGAACTACTCGTTCACCCACACGTTCGGCAACATCGTGTGGACCGCGTTGCTCGCTTTCGTGCTGTTCCTGGTCTGGCGCGTCCTGCTGCGACCGGCGGTTCCCGAGTTGGCGCCGTCCTGGCTGGCACGACGACTTCCGCAGGAGTGGTCCGACGGTGGCATGGCAGCGGCCCGCGCCGCTATCGGAGTCGGCGAGAAGCGCTGGTATCCACTGATGCTGGCGGTGTCGTTCCTCATCGGTGTGGTCTCGCACATCCTGTGGGACCTCTTCACGCACGAGGGGCGTGCGGGCGTGCAGTTGTTCCCGGGTCTGGATGCGATGTGGGGGCCGCTCCCCGGTTTCAAGTGGCTGCAGCACGGTTCGAGTGTGATCGGCCTCGTCGTCATCGGGATCTGGGCGGTGCTCTGGCTGCGTCGGCGCAGCGCACGTCCGCGCACCACGAGGTCTCTTCCGCAGGGCGTGCGCGTCGCCTGGTGGGTCTCACTTCCGCTGATCCTGATCGGCGCGTGGGTGTGGGGACTGGTCGTGCTGGGACCGATCGACGCCGAGTTCACGGTGCAGCACCTGGCATATCGTGTGCTTCCGCCGGCGTGCGCACTCTGGGGCGCCATCACGCTCGTGCTCTGCGTCGTGCTCGCGGTGCGCGGACGACGTCACCACGCGGGGTGATCCACGCCCCATCGGTGCGGTGCCGCGAACTCGAGTCCGGTGAGTGCAGGACGTGAGGTGACGAGAGTCCGCCCGTCGACGACGAATCGCGCGAGATGCGGTTCGACATCGAAATCGCTCTCGGGCTGCGGCTCCCGACGGCGTGGCATCCCGAGCAGCTCGGCCGCGATGCGGCGCAGCGACGTACGCACGTGCCAGGTACCGCCGTCTCTTGCGCGGCGATCGAGCAGCACGATGACCGCGGCGGCGAGCAGATATCCGGCGCTGTGGTCGAGGGCCTGCGCGGGAAGCGCGCCGGGCGTCGAGCCGTCGACGGATTCCACGAGCGCGATCCCGGATTCGGCCTGCACGAGGCTGTCGAATCCGGCACGTTCGGGCTGCTCCACGCCCCAGGCGCTGAGCTGAGCGACGACCAGACGGGGATAGCGCTCGGCGAGCTCATCCGAGTCGAGTCCGAGCCGGCGGAGTGCGGAGGGCCGGTAACCGAGCACCACGGCGTCGGCCTGCGAGAGCAGTTCGTGCATCCGCGCGGTGCGCGCGTCCAGCAAGGCCGACCGTTTGCCGTGCCCGGTGTCAAGGTGCTGCCACTCGGGTTCGGCCAGCTGCGGCGGGTCGATGCGGAGGACGTCCGCTCCGAGCAGTGCGAGGATGCGCGTGCAGACCGGGCCGGCGATGACGCGGGTGAGATCGAGGACGCGCACACCGCGGAGGGGGAGTGCCGTGGTGATCGAAGGCGGCGGCGTTGCCGAGGGTGCACTATCGAAGCCCCGCACATCGAGAAGCGGCAGCGCGCGAAGCGCACGGTCGCGCGCGGGATCCTCAGCGAGGACCGGGACCGCGAGCCCGCAGGCAGAGGTGATGGCGGACACGGCCTCGGCGCGGGTGCGCTCGGCGAGGGCGGAACGCACCTCGTCCGCATCGGCGTCGTCGGTGAGGTGGAGTCCGGCACGGAGCCCGTCGGCGTGGTGCGGGTAGTTCCCGTGAGTGCGGATCCATCCGTCAGTGGTCCGCCAGAATCCGGAGAACGGCGACCACACCGAGGGGGCGGCCCCGTCGAGTGTGAGGAAGCGATCGCTGCGGTAGGCGACGGCCACTCTGTGCGGGTCGATTGTCGCGGGGGAGCGCCCTGCCGCCAGCATGACCACACTCACGCTCGCCAGTGCGAGCTCTCCCGTCGCGAGTCGTGAGGGGAGCGGGACGGGAAGCGGAGCTGCGTCAGGGGCGTCGAGGTGCGGAACCGAACCGAGCTCTGAGCGCACTCGATCGAGCACTGTCCAGGCGGGGCGGCCAGCCCCGGCACCCGTGGAACCGGGAGACGTGCGGGGCGCCGCGATCGGACGATCGTCGGCAGGTGTGGGCATGACGCGATCGTACTCCGAGTGCCGACAGCGGCAGAAAGCAGCCCTGATCCGGAGGAAACCCGTCACGGCAGCCACACGACACGCCCGGGTGGTGTGCCCCGATTTGCCAGAACCCCGGGATCCGCGTAACTTATTACTTGTTCGCCCCACAGGGAAGCGGAGGAGCCGAGAGCTTCACCCCCCTCAAGCGGAGAACCACCTCCCGATCCGCTCTCACTTGAGAGTTCAGACGCTTGCGTCTAGGATGGGAGATCCACCCCTTCTGTGGCTGTCTTCAGCTGCGCAGCGGATCCTCGATTCGCACGGCGCGCCGATTTGACAAGCAAGTCAGGGTGGCTAAGATAGAGAAGTTGCCCTGCGGGCCTGGTTGTGATGACTGGGTCGTGGGAGCATCCGATCCTTGAGAACTCAACAGCGTGCACTTGTCAAATGCCAAATTATCCTCGTCTAGCTTCGGCTGGGTGAGAATTCCTTTGGATCAAAGACCAGCCTCCTTTGTGGGGTTGGCAATGGATGAAGTCAGCAATGAATTTGTCTCTTTGGTCAGCATCAAACTCGCTGCTTTCACCGTTTTCCCGGTGTTGGT
>NZ_JBBCPF010000005.1:0-288182 GCF_037150835.1 Microbacterium sp. LB12
CTTTCACTTACGAGGTGTCCTTCCGGACTGGTAAACGTTGCTCTAGACAATCAACATTTTCCCAGACCAGAAGGACATTTCACTTCACGGCACGCCCACGAACCGCACCCGACATGGTGGATCGGGGCTCAGACCGGACTGGTCGAGATCGCCCGTAACACGTTCGGCGCGCGTTCGGGAAGCAAGGCCAATACCGTCCTCGAGGAATTCGCTGCCAACAACAACCTCCTGACGACGCTTGTGAGCAACGTGAACGCGTCTGCGAATGCGAAGTTGAACACGTGGTGGCCGACGGCGCGCAGCAGTGCGAACGTGCAGGATGCGCCGATCACCGTAGACGAGTGCACGGTGCCGCTTGAGGTGGCCCCGCCTGCCGATGCCGCGAACACGACCGAGTACACCGCAGGACGCTACCCTGCCGTACCTGTCGCGCTCGACGTCTACTGGACCCAGGCGGACGATGCGGAGGTCTACATCGGCCGTTACGACGTCGAAGCGAACGAGCGCCAGACGCTCCAGGTCACCCTGCCCATGCCGGGCGATGAGCGGCTCGCGACCAACAATGGGGTCGGCCCTGTCAACCCCAGCACGGGAATGGTGAGCGGAGCCCTGCGCGTGCAGACGATCGAACCCTCCGCAGGAACTGCATCGGCGTCGTCGCAATACTCGCGTGTCGCGCTCATCGACGGCAGTTGCCGTCCGGAGATCACGATCACTCAAGCAGACGCTCAGAACGAGGAGACATACGCTCGCGACCTGCACTTCACCCTCACGTCGTCGATGCAGCTCGATGTATCGACCGTGTCCGTGGAAGACTTCGTCGTCACGGCGACCGCCGCTACGTCTGAGGGACTCAACGGTGTCACCGCAGGCATCAGCACCATCAAGGCCGCGAAGCTCAACCCCCGTGTCGTCTCTGTCACGGAGATCGCCGGCAGCTCGGGCAAGCAGTTCGATGTGGTGGTGCGCGTCGATGACACCGCGAAGGTGACCGTGTCGATCGGTGCGAACACCGTCGCCATCCCCACCGGGCTGACGAATCTGAACGCAGCGACCACAGGCAACAAGCGCGACACCGACAACGTCGTGACGTTCGTGAACCCCATCACCGCTCAGCCGAACAAGTTCACGGTCGTGACGGGCGACGAGCGAGGAAAGACCTTCACCTACATGCTCGCGGCCGGTGCGCCCGCACCGACCGAGCAGCTGAAGTTCACGACGAGCATCAGCCAGCCCGATGGGACCCCCAAGGTTTCTCTGAGCACGTCGTCGCCGGTGATCAAGGGCGGTGCATCGCAGACGTCCGCGATCGTCGTGACGGCCGACGCCGGAGACGTGGCGGCCGGCACGAAGACGACGATCACGGCGACCGTCGCGACCGGTGACACCAACTACGATGGTCTGCTCGTGCCGGAGGTGACCCCGTACCTGTACGCCACCGACCCGGTCATCAACATCGCCAAGCGTGCGTATATCAACGTCGGCGATTCGTCCTCCGCGGACCGGATCGAGGCGACGGGTACGCCTGCCCCACGCGACAGCCGGCTCACTGACCGCCAGGCCGTGTGCTTCGTCTACACCGTCAGCAACACCTCGAAAGACGACTGGGCCACGGTTCTCCGCGATGTCCAGGTCAACGATTCGGACGAGCGTCTCGGCGACGGCGGCCTCATCGGCACCATCCCGACGCTGGCGAGCGGCGCTTCCGTGAAGCTGTTCTCCTGCGGCACCCTGGTGCCCCAGGACACCACGACGGACGGTCCTATCTCAGCGTCGGGTGAGGGCAAGTGACGACGCGTGAACGGCGCCGGCGCAGTCGTCGGCGACCGAGTCTCGCGGTCGCGGCCCCGCTGCTGGTCGGGCTTCTCATCGCGGGCGCATCAGCCGGGGGTACGTACGCCCTCTGGTCGGCCAGTACGTCGGCCAGCCTCGGTGACATCACCAGCGGCAACCTCAGGCTCGTCTCGAAGGATGCCACCTGGAGTCAGATCACGCCGGGAACCAGCAACGCGCAGGAACTACCGCTCGGGACGCCCGCGGACTTCCGCGTGATGCCCGGAGACGTCATCACGATCACCCAGAACGTGGAGTCGTACCTCCAGGGAGACAACCTTAACGCGGGGTTCGCGGTCGACTACGCAAGCGGGGGCGACGCCGCTCAGGCTGTCGCGGACGGACTTATTGCGCTGTCGTTCCACATCGAGGACGCAGACGGCGCTCAGGTCACGCCCGAAAGCGGAGACGCGCCGTTCGGTACGACTCTCGCGGTCGACGGCCTGACCGGCACCGATGAAGGGATCCTTGAAGACTGGAAGGTCGTCATCTCGGTCGAGGTCCTCGGTGACTACGACTGGCTCAACGGCGAATCCGCCGAGGACGCGCCTGCCCAGTGGGCGGCCGGGAACATCGTCGTCACTCTCGAGCAGCTCCGCGCAGGGGCCGGCTATGTCAAGGGAGGGACCCCATGAGCCGCAAGAGTGAACGCCTGGCGACAAGGTCGCGCACTCGCATCCGCACCTATGCGCGAGCCGCCGTCGGTGGACTGATCGCGGGAGCACTTGCGGCCGGCACGGTTCCCGCCGCCTACGCGCTGTGGGCGATGGACGATTCCGTCTCCATCGCCGCCTTCAACTACGGCCGTGTCGACTTCGCTGCTGCTCCGGCCGATGGTTCGACAGCTCCTGTCCACAGCACGGATGGCGCTGCGGTCGAGCTCGTCCTGCCGGGCTCGAAGCTGGCCGAGGTGCTCGGGCAGACCGGGCCGGATGCGGCACCGATCATCTGGAGGTTCGACGCCAGCGGTTGGGCTGACGGCATCGCAGGCGTCGTGTATGACGTGGCCGTCGCGACGCAGGTCGCGCGGGACGGGTCGGTTTACGACCTGAGTGCCGGTGTCGGTGAGGAAGGGACGCTTCTTCGCTACTCGACTTTCAAGGTGTATCCCGCTGATGCCGGAGGCGGTTGTACGGATGTGCCTGCGACTCCGGAGACGCCCGAAGGGGAGACGCCGAAGAACGTCATGGTGTTCGATGGCCAGGAGCACGAGCTTCAGGCGCCCGGTGCCAAGAGCGACGGCGGATCGAATCAGATCTGGTGTGTAGCGATGGACTTCATCAACGCGCCGGACGGCGACTACGTCAATGATGCCTTTGCGCAGGGCACCGCGGAGGACGGAGCGCGCTACGGAGCTCTGGACACGTGGAACTCGGCCGTGGGCTTCCCGCCCTCGTTGCCGCTGCTGGGCACCTACATCAACGAAGCGGAAGCCACCGGTGTCGCGGAGGACCAGACGCGTCCGCGTGACGTAGATGTCTGGAGCGCCGACATCTACCCGGACCCGAGCAACGAGCCGGACATCACGATCGTCCTGAACCCTGCAGTGACGAACCTCAACCCGGCAGTGAAGCAGCCCAGCGATCACTTCGCCATCACGACTTCGAACAAGTAACAGCGTTCGATACAAGACCCGACGGCCACCCGGCCTCGGTCTAACCAGTCCCGCATGGGGACTAGAACAGAAAGAGACACATGGACAACCACGCATCAACGATCGTTGTCACCGAGGAGCGCAAGCGTCGCCGCGGACTGATCTGGGTCGGCCTCGGAGCCGTCGCTCTTCTTTCGGGAGGGTCGACGTTCGCGCTCTGGAGCGCAAACGACGCATTCGCCGGTGGCGACATCACCGCGGGTGACCTCAACCTCGTGCAGACGGTCGACACCTCCTTCTATGACGTGTCGGCAGACCGTGTGGACGCGACCGAGACGATCGCCGGCACCGACGGCTCGCAGCTCGGACACCTGATCGACGACACCACCTGGCGTGCCGTCCCGGGCGACAAGGTCGCCGCCGCGTTCTCCGCCGATGTGACCCTCGAAGGCGACAACCTCGTCGGCAAGCTCTCGGTCGCCGGCCTGGACGACATGATCGACGGCAACAAGTCGATGACATGGTCGTACGAGGTGTACAACAAGGGTGAGCTGCTCGTCTCCGAGACCGCGGTCCCCGCGGACAGCAGCCTGTTCTACCTGTCTGCTCCGGCCACCGGTCAGGCAGACGGCGTCGACGACGGCGTCCCCATGGTCCCCACCGCGGGCGACATCGCGGGTTCGACCGTCTTCCAGATGACCGACTCGTCTGAAGACGTCACCGTGGTCCTCTACGGCACGTTCGACAGCACCGCCGGTGACGCCGGCAAGGCCACGGTCGCCGCAGACGGCACCTACGCCGATCAGACCGAAGCCGCCACGGGTACCCGCCAGGATGCCCTGACCGTCGACACCCTTGCCGGGCTGAAGCTGCAGCTCGACCAGGTTCGCGACACGGGTTCGCAGTTCAAGTAAGAACGCCCGAACAGTGGGGCACCCGCATCAGCGGGTGCCCCACGCCAAGGAGAAGAACGTGCCTCGCAACCGAATCAGATCCATCCAGACCCGGCTTGGTGGCGGAGTCCGTCTGGCGCGGGTGCCCGGCTCAATCTGGCAGTCACTCGGTGCCTTCCTCGGAGCGATCGCCGTCGGCATCATCATCGTCGTCGTCGCGGTCCTGTTCCTCATCCCGCGCATCCTCGGGGGAGACAGCCTCACCGTGCTCACCGGTTCGATGGAGCCGAACTTGAAGCCTGGCGACGTCGTCGCAGTGCGGGGGATCGCCGAGGAGGATGTCTGCGCGGACATCTCGATCGGCGACATCGTGACCTATTTCCCGACACCGAACGATCCGGCAGTCATCACGCACCGCGTCATCGCCAAGACTGTCGGCAACTATGACGACGGCACATCCTGTCGCCTCATCCTGCAGGGCGATGCGAACTCCGCACAAGACGACCCGGTCTCGCCCAAGCAGGTGCGCGGTGTGTTCATGTACGGTATCCCCTCTGTGGGATGGGCCCGCAGCTGGGTCGAGGACAACAAGATCCTCGTGTTCGTGATCTTCGGTCTCCTGGCCGTCGGGATCTACACGCTCGATCGGGCACGCCCGCGAACCCGTATTCGCACCATCGCAGGGGTACCGACCCCACCCGAAACCGTCTCGTCTCCCACAGGGGACAACGACGCGTCCAGCGGTGATGCGTCGCTCCGACTGCGAGAGCTGGATCTGCGGGAGCGAGAGCTTGCTCTTCGCGAACGTGAGGTCGCGCTTCTCGAACAACAATCTTTCGCCACCGCAACAATCACACCGTCTCCGTGAGAGGAACACCTATGAGCGCCTTTGTCGACGTCTCCGGCGACAGCTATTTTCTGAAGCAGCCATCGCGGTTGGCGCGCGGTGCACGAATCCTGGGTGCCATCGCACTCATGCTCGGCATCCTCATCTCTCTTGTGTTTTACATGGCACCGGCGAGCGCCACCGTCTTCGGCACGCGCGGTTCGGTGGAGGACGCTCGGAGCAAGGCCAACGGGGCCGACCTGTACGCCTCGGACAACGCGGGTGTCGCTTCGGTCACCGCCACCGACGCCGAGCTGATCTCCGGTCAGTGGGACGGCCGCACCGTGCATCTCGATTGGCGGGGCTCCGAGTACGCGACGGCCGAGGCGAGCTTCGTGGGCCAACGTCTGGTCTCTCCTGGCGATCACGTCTCCCGAACCCTCAGGGTCCGGAACGACGGCCCCTCTGACGGCGTCATGACTGTCGGGCTCGTGCTGGCGGAGACCGTGCCCATGCTGACCGCCAACCCGCAGCTCGGCGACCATGTCACGCTGTTCTGGGACATCGCCGGCGTGACCGGATCCGCGCCCTTCTCCGGTCTTCTCGCTCTCGACGACGGGCGTCCCGAACTCGTGGAGGTTCAGGTTCCGCGTGGCGGCGACGTGCCCGTCACCGTCGGATTCGACGTGCCGGCATCCCTGACCACGGAGATGCGAGCGAACACGGCATCGACCGACCTCCGGTTCGACATCCAGGTCCACCTCGAAGGCGACACGAGTGCGACACCTCCGAAACTCGCACAGACCGGCGCCGACGCGGCACGCACTCTGGCGCTCATCGCTGTCGCGCTCGGACTTGCTGCCGCAGGACTGCTCCTGTTCGCAGCCCGCCGGCGTCGTTGCGATCGGTGCGACGACGCGATCGGACGAGGCGCACCGTGGGTGGCTCGACGCCAGGCATCCGGCGAGCGGGAGACGCTCTGCGTCGCTTGTGCGCCGGAGCCGCTTGGCGCGGCCCTGATGCTCCCGGTCTAGGACGAGAAGGTCCCGGGGTTGAGGTTGGGGTGTATCTCGCCACGAGGTCGAAGGCGTCACACACTGCGTCGGGCGAGGTTTCGATTGCTTCGTAGTGGTGAGTGAATCCTCGAGCATCTCGGACGACGATCGAGGCAAGTACGCTTTCGTCGTCGCGTCCTGTCGTCGCGACAATCGTTGCTGCCACCTGGGGGAGTCCTTCGGTCGATGTGCTACCCCGGCCTGTGCGACCGCGATCGTGGTACATCGCAAACAGTGCCAGTACGGTGCTCGAGGGGGGCGCTATGCATCGTGCGTGCACGCGGGAAGCAAGGGCAACTTCTGCGTAGCGATCAAAGCCATTCGCCAGTCGATAGCGATCGAGTCCAACTGGTGGTCGGAGATTGCGGAGTGAACGCCGCCGGATCCCCGTTCCGGGGCAACGTAGCGGTCAAGAATCGCAACGGCGACACCCCCGTGAACGGGGAAGATCACGGGAGTGTCGATCCCGTCATGTAGGGATCAATGGGAGGTGTGGTAGCTGACTCCCCAGCCCGCTACCACGTGTGCGTTTTCGAGGAGGAAATCCGCACAGGTACAAGCCTCCCCCCCCTGTGCATTGACCCCAGCGGTAGCAGTCTAAAAAGCGGTGGCCCGGGACCGGTCTTGCGTGCAACCAGGGCAGGAGTAAGTGTCAAGCCTTATAGGGCCAACGCATCCGAGCGCGGGAGAGGATTATCTCGGCAGCCGCGGAGGATCGCCCTCCTGGCGGGTCCGTCTGGGGCTCTAAATTTCGGGGCAGAACGAGCTCCACGAACAACTCACCAAACCACTTCGTTCGTTTCCGCCGATCGAGCGATCGCCGAGTACTCAGGCGGCGGGCGGCCCGACGACGAGATCGGTGTCGGCCTTGGTGAAGGCCATGATGATCGCGTCGCCCGTGAACAGGTAGGTCTGGCTGTAGCCGCCGGCGTCGGTGTATCCGGACGAGTTCAGGAATGTCAGGTAGGTGCCGCGCGGGCCATCCTCGGTGAACCAGGCGCCGCCGGGGCCGGCGTACTCGGCGACCAGGGCATCCCACTGCGCTCGTGTGGTGGGTGCCCAGGCGAACGCGCGTCGGTAGCTCGGCTGATCCCAGCAGGTGACGCCGCCGTCGAACAGCGAGTTGGCGGTCGCATCCCCGCCCGGCGGGATCTCTCGCACGGCGATGGCATCCGCGAACGTGTCGACCATGATGTTGTCGCACGTCGCCGGGACGCGGTCACCGGCAGGGACTATGGGTGCCGGGGCAACCGGTGGCGTCGCTGACTCGGTCGGGGAGGGCGAGGGGGCGGCGAGCTGAACGGCGTCGGGAGGGGTCTGCCCCGCGGTGCACCCGGACAGAGCGACCGTGACGGCGCCGATGATGATGGTGCGCATCAGGTGTCCGGTCTTCACATGTCCCCCTCGGCATGGTGTCGGCTCCGCCCGCACGCGCCCAGTCTAGGGTGGGAGCCATGTCCCACACGCACCGTGCCCCCATCGACCTCGACGGACCGCGATGAGCGCGCCGGCGGGCTGGTACGACGACGGCGCGGGTGTTCCCCGCTGGTGGGACGGATACCGCTGGGTCGAGGCGAGCGCGGCGTACGCCGCCCCGGGTCAGCCGGCTCCTGTGCCGCCGGGCACGAGCGCGAACACGGTCTGGGTGTGGCTCATGGTGCTCCTCCCGCTGGTCACCCTGGTCCCCGTTTTCGGATACCTGGCGCAGCTGCGGCACGATCTGCTGGCGCTGATCGCCCTGGTGCCGTTCGACGGTTCATCGCCCGACATGGGGCGCTTCGTCGCTGCGGAGATGTCCCTGATCTTCTCGCCTTGGTACCTCGTGCTGATGCTGGTCGGATGGGGCGCGTACGCGGCGTGGGTGTGGTTCGCGGCGCTCGATGCCCGGGAACTGGCTGCACGGGGCTTCGTGAAACCGTTCCCGTGGGCGTGGGCGTTCCTCTCCTCGCTCGTCTATGTGATCGGACGCCACGTCGTGGTGCGCCAACGGGGCGGGCGCGGGGCAGGACCGCTCATCACGATGGTCGCGATCCAGGTCGGGGCCTTCATCCTGACGATGATCTGGTGCTTCGTCCTCATCGGCGATCTCTCGACCGCGTTGGTCTCGGCGATCCCGTACCGCTGAATCTGCGTCAGTCGGACGCGGCGATCGGCCCGCTGCCGGTGAGTGCGTATTCCGTGCCGTCGGCGCGACGCTCGACGAGCTGATAGTCCACGAGGTAGCGGCGCAGCACGGCGACGTCTTCGGAATAGGGGAGGAGCCGCGCGTTCACCTCGCGTTCCGCGAGCACCTCATCCGCTTCGAAGACGTTGCGTGCCACCCAGGCGAGGAGCTCACCGCGCTCTTCGAGGTTCGCCGGATACTGGCGGATCCGCTGACCGTCCACGAACCGCTCGACCCCTTCGCGCTTCGGAGCCGCCGCGGATTCGAGGATCGCGCGGAACACGTCGGGTGCGAGCAGTTGTGTGCTCTCGTCGACGAGACCGCTGCGCACGAGGGCATCGGTCACGCGGCGACGCCTCGACGGGGACAGGTTCGCGGTGGCGGCGTCGAGCGTGCTGCCGAGCATCACCTCGGCGGCGACGCGCCTCGTCTCGGGGTTCGCGAGGATGGCGATCAACGGCCGCCAACGATCAGACGATGCCATGTCAGCTCACTCCTGCTCTCGGTTCCGGGTCGACGGGCCTGCGTGCGCGTCGACATCCCCTGAGCCCTCGACGATACCCTGCAAGGAGCGGACCCCTCCCGGCAGCCGTGACACCGAGGCCCTTCATCCGGCACACTGAGTGTCATGGGATCAGCGTTGACCACCATCGGACTGCCCGTCGCACTGGGCATCATCATGCTGGGCCTCGGGCTCAGCCTCACACTCGGCGACTTCGCGAGAGTGCTGAAGCAGCCCAAGGCGGTGATCATCGCCCTGCTGTGCCAGCTCATCGTGCTGCCGGCGATCTGCTTCGGCCTGGTGCTCGCCTTCCAACTCCCGCCGATCCTCGCGGTCGGCATGATGATGCTCGCGGCGTCTCCCGGCGGCACCACCGCCAACCTCTACAGCCACCTGTTCCGCGGTGACATCGCTCTCAACATCTCCCTCACCGCGGTCAACTCGGTGATCGCCGTGATCACTCTTCCCGTGATCACCAACCTGGCGATCGCGTACTTCGAACCGTTCGACGACCGCCTGGGGCTGCAGTGGTCGAAGGCACTCGAGGTGTTCGCGATCGTGCTGCTGCCGGTCGCCCTCGGAATGATCGTGCGTCGATACTGGCCGACGTTCGCCGCAGGCATGGACAAGCCCGTGCGGATCGCGTCCGTGGTGATCCTCATCGTCGTGATCGCCGGAGCCGTCGCCGCGAACTGGACGCTCCTCGTCGAGAACTTCACGCAGCTCGCACTGATCACCGTGCTGTTCTGCCTGATCAGCCTCGCTATCGGCTTCGTCGTGCCGCGGCTGCTGCGTGTGGGCAGGAGGCAGGCGATCGCCACCTCGTTCGAGATCGGCATCCACAACGCCACGCTCGCGATCGTGATCGCCCAGTCCGTCCTCGGGTCGATCGAGCTGAGCCTCCCCGCGGCCGTCTACGGCGTGCTGATGTTCTTCATCGCGTTCGGCTTCGGCTTCCTGATCCGCGACCGGGCGGTCGTCGGAACGACGGTTCCTGCGTCCGCTACGTCTTACGGTTCCTAGACTGGAACGATGCGACCGCTCACCGAAGCCGACGTCCGCGCATCGTTCGTCAACGCCGACGCTGAAGAGCTGCGGATCATGGAGATGCCGCACGACTTCCTGCTCGTGGACTGGGATTACCTCGACTTCTTCGCGTGGCGGGACCCGAACATGAGCCGCCGCGGGTACGTCTTGATCCCGCACGAGGACCGGGTGGTCGGAATCGTGCTGCGCGCCACGGAGCCGGGCCGCGGACGCTCCGGCATGTGCAACATCTGCCACACCATGCAGCCCGGCAACCAGATCGCCCTGCTCTCGGCACGTCGCGCCGGCGAGGCCGGGCGACGGGGCGACTCGTTCGGCACGTACCTGTGTGCCGACCTCTCCTGCCACGAGAACGTGCGCCTGGCGCACCCGCTCGCGCCGAACGAGGTGAGAGCGCCGGGGCAGGTCGACCTCCGCCTCGACGGCACCCGCCGCCGGATGGAGAGCTTCGTCTCGCAGGTCTGGGAGCAGCCCTGATCGCGGATACCCTGGGTCCACACGTCCTGTGCTCGAAGGAGAAGCCATGAGTGATGCCATCCTGTTCGCCGTCGAAGAAGGGATGGCGCGGCTGACGCTGAACCGTCCTGCTCGCCTGAACGCGTTCAACGCCGACCTGGCTCACGCCTGGAAGGACGCGACGGCCGAGGCGACGTCGAGGCCCGACGTCAAGGCGATCCTCCTCGATGCGGCGGGACCGGCCTTCTGCGCGGGCGGCGACGTGATCGACATGGCGACGACGATGGGGGCATCCGGATCGGAGATCACCGCGCTCGCCGAGGTCATCAACGCCGGTATCCGCTCGCTCACCGAGTCGACGGTTCCCGTGGTCGCCGCCGCTCACGGCACGACGGCAGGCGGTGGCCTCGGCATCCTGCTCTCGAGCGACTATGCCGTCGTCGGGTCCCGTTCGAAGCTCGGCAGCCTTTACGCGAACATCGGCCTCACCCCCGATCTATCCGTGTCGGCGCAGCTCGCGCACGCGGTCGGCCAGCGTCGAGCGCTGCAGCTCGTGTTGCAGGACCGGCTGCTGTCGGCATCCGAGGCGCAGGAGTGGGGCCTCGTCGCGGAGGTCGTCGAGGGGGAGGACGCTGCGACAGAGGCCGCGCTGGTGCGGGCGCGCGGCGAGGAGATCGCTCGGTTCTGGCTCGCCGGCGCCGCAGACGCCTACGGGCAGGCGAAGCGGCTGGTGCGCTCGCAGCCCGAGCGCACGTTCGTCGAGCAGCTGAGCGAGGAGGCGCGCTCGATCGGTGCGGCGCTGGAGACTCCGGATGCCCAGGCCAGGGTCGCCGCCTTCGCCGCCGCTTCTGCGAAGAAGGCGGGCTGACTCCTCCTCCACATCAATGGGGCGGAGAATGGGTTTCGCTCAGGTCCGGGCGGGGACCGAGAAGAGCCCGGACGTCGGCATGCCCGCATGGCAGGATGAAGGCATCGCGCTCGACGAGAGGATCGCCATGTCCCAGCCCGACATCACCACGCATCAGACGCAGGGTGAGAAGAAGAACATGTCGCTGCTCATCAGGGGATCCCTCTGGATCGCCATCGGTGCGCTGATCGCCGCGGCGCTCGTGTGCGTCGTCTGGGTGCTGATCGGGGATCAGGACGGTCTGATCGGTCGGGCCTTCCTCACGATCCTGCTGCTGGCGGGGTTCGCCGGCATCGCGATCCTCGAGGCCGGACTCGCGCCGAATCGCCCGGACTGGCTCCAACTCGCCAGCATGGTGAGCTGGATCATCGCGCTCCTCGTCGGTGCGGTGAAGATCTGGCTCCCGGAAGACGGCTACTACTTCGGTGCCGAGCGCTTCTTCCAGCTCCTCCTCGTCGTCGGCATCCTGCAGCTCGCCCTGGTCCATGTGCGGCTGTTCACGCGTGCCGCGCGGCGCCACGTGACGACGTTCACGAGGGTGATCTACATCGTGACCGTCGTGTTCCTCGGAGCGCTCGTCGGCCTGCTCGTCTTCTTCCTCGCCTTCCCGAACTCGTTCGACTATGGGGAGCTGTACTGGAGGATCGTCGTCGCACTCACGATTCTCCTCGCGGTCGGCACCACCCTGATCCCGTTGCTGAACGCGCTCTTCGCGCCCAAGAAGCCGGCCGCACCGCGGGTGTCGGGTGCACCGTCCTGGCCGACGTACGCGGACGGCATCACCCCGCTGCCGGTTCTCCCGGACGGCTCGCCGGACTGGAATGCCTACTACACCGGATACCCGACGGTGGGTGCGCCGCAGCAGGCGCTCCCTCAGGTTCCCGCTTCCTCCTTCCCGGTCCCGCCGCGACCCGACGCCCCGCAGTTTCCGCAGCCGATGACGCCGCCTGCAGTGGCGGGCACCTACGTGGTTCCGCCGGCGCCCGCCGCACCATCGGCGGCCGGGCCGGAGCAGGACCCCTCCGCGTTCCCGCCGCCCCCGCCGGCGCCGCCCTACCCGGGCCAGGGCCAGTGACGCTCGAGCTCGAACTGTGCGACCTCGCCACGGAGATCGCGCGTGAGGCGGGAGAGCTGGCGCGCAGGCGTCGTCAGGAGGGAGTGCACCTCGCAGCGACGAAGTCGACGCTCGCCGACATCGTGACGGACGCCGACCGCGAGGTCGAGGCGCTCATCCGCGACCGACTGCGCAGTGCACGCAGCGACGACGGTTTCCTCGGTGAGGAGAGTGGAGCCGAAGTCGGCAGCAGTGGCATCACCTGGGTCGTCGATCCGATCGACGGCACCGTCAACTATGCGTATGGCATCCCGTCCTACAACGTGAGCATCGCCGCCGTGCGCGGTGAACCCGACCCCCAGTCGTGGGAGATCCTCGCCGCAGCCGTCGACGCGCCGGCGTTCGGAGAGACCTTCACCGCGGCTCGCGGACATGGTGCGTGGAGTGGAGAGGTGCGTCTCGCCGTCACGTCGGAGACTCCGGCGGGAGCGCTCCTCGCCACCGGGTTCGGATACGACCCCGCGACGCACGACGGAGACCTCGCGGTCGTCGGCCGGGTCATGCCGATGGCGCGTGACCTGCGGCGTATGGGGGCTGCGGCCCTCGACCTCGCCTATGTCGCGGCCGGGCGACTCGACGGGTATTTCGAGCGCGGGCTGCGCCCCTGGGACTTCGCCGCCGGCATGCTCCTCGTCGCTGAAGCCGGTGGCATCGTCTCCCGGATCGACGTGGAATCGTCGCGGCCCATGCTGGTCGCGGGCGGGCCCGAGGTGCACGCGCGACTGCTCGGGATCCTCGACCAGAAACCCTGAACGATTCATGGCATTCCCAGGGGGATCAGGGTACGGTTTATCTCATCGTTACTTCTGCCACCCGAAGGCGGATGAAGAGTTTGCGCCCCCCGAGCTTGACGCACGACCGAGAGAATAGTTTCTTGCCCTTCGAGAATCCCCAGGCTGCCTCTGCGCCCACGCGCCGGTCCAGCCGACACCGCAACGCGGCCTCCGAGGCCCCCGCGGCAGGGGCGACGGCACCTCTCACCCAGGGCGAGACTGCTCTCGTGATCGCCGCGGCAGCGCCGCTCTCCCGCCGGGCTGCTCGCGAACGACGCGCCGCCGAAGTGATCATCGAGTCGCCGGACGAGCCGTTCATCGCGGCGACGCCCGAGCCGATCATCGCCGACGTTCCGGCCGTCCCGGATTCCGCGGCGTCAGACGCGACAGCCGCCACGGGAGCCGAAGACCTCGTCGAGGTCGACGCGCCGTTCGTCGACGCGGCAGACGCGGCGACCACAGCGCCCGTCGCCTCGGCGCAGACCTCTCCTCGGGGAATCCGGGTGGAAGACGAGGCCGACGCCTTCGAGCGCGCCTCCCGCGCGTTCCGCACCACCGGAATCGTTCCGACAGTCTCGGCGGACCAGCACGCGCCTGAGGCTGAGCCGCAGGACGAGACCGTCGCGCCGGCACACGTCGCCCCGCGCCGCCCGCGCAGTCTCCGCAAGGCCGTGACCCTCGGGGCGACGGTGGGCGTGATGGGACTCGCCGGGCTGCTCGCCGTGGGGATGACGCTTCCTGCTGAGGCCGTCGCCGCGGTGCAGGGCACCAGAGCAGCAGCCACCTCCCTCGTCTCGGCTACTGCCGCCGAGAAGAACGGGACGGCAGCGGACGAGATCCAGGCCTTCGTCGCTCCCTCCGATGTCGAGAACGAATCGCTCGACCGGGCTGACAGCTTCAGCACCATCTCGTTGGTCCAGGTCGCCGAAGAGCAGGGCATCAACTACTCCGGCGAGGTCTTCACCAACGACCCCGACGCTGCGATCCAGTGGCCGTTCCAGGTCGGCGTCGGCATGAGCTACGGCTACGGCATGCGCAGCGGACGCCTGCACGAGGGCATCGACTTCGTCCCCGGCGACGGCGCTCCGGTCCAGGCCATCGCCGACGGCACCGTGCGCACCGCGACCGAACAGGGCGGCGCCTACGGTGTGACCGTCTACATCGAGCACGTGATCGACGGTCAGCTCATCACCAGCCACTACGCGCACATGCAGTATGGGTCGCTGCGGGTCAAGACCGGCGACAAGGTCACGGTCGGCACCGTCATCGGCAAGACCGGCAACACCGGCCGTTCTTACGGCGCGCACATGCACTTCGAGATCATCATCAACGGTGCGACGATCGACCCGCTTCCCTGGCTCCGCGAGAATGCCGGTCGCATGTCGTATTGATGGCGCGGATTTCATGAGGACGCCACAGTGATGGTATTCTCGTACGGTTGCCCCGCGAGGGGCAGCACGCCCCGATAGCTCAGTGGCAGAGCACTTCCATGGTAAGGAAGGGGTCGTCAGTTCAATCCTGACTCGGGGCTCGCAGCATTCTTCTCACGCGGACGGATGCCTCGCGGCAGGGTAGCTCAGCTGGTTAGAGCGCACGACTCATAATCGTGAGGTCGCGGGTTCAAGCCCCGCTCCTGCTACAGATCTAAACCCCCGGTTCACCGGGGGTTTTGTCGTATCCGGGTCCGGAAGTCCGCGCCGCCACGTACGACGACCTCCCGCATACGTCATTTCGAAGCCCTGGAGTACGTCAGCAACTGTCCCGGCCGCTGCACCGGCAGCCCGACCACCAAGATCGAAGTGTTCGGCGGTCCACCCCGCGACTGACGTGACGCCGATCCGAGCGGGCTCGAAACCACTATCGGGCCCGCTTCGGCGAGGCATCCCACCCCTCGCGTGCTCGACCTCGTACCTCGGACGAGACCCCATGCCCCTCACGCCGCCCGAACGGCGTGAGGGGCATTCCCCTGCCCACACACCCGTGGGAGTGGCAGGTGTTCGACGAAGAGGAGGAACGATGAGTCAGGTCGGACATCCGTCGCGCGGACGCAAGCCTCTATCCGGGATGCGCCCGGAGGTCTATCCTCGGGTCGTGATGAGCGGGCGAGAGCATCGCGGGGGCCGACGTGACGCGTACGGGCGCGTTTCGAACTGGACCGTGCGGTCGGCGCTCGCTGCGACACTCGGACTGATCCTCGCGCTCTCCGGCACCGCGGCCCAGGCATTCACGGTCACCCCGGAGCAGGGTCCGACCGCCGGCGGCACCAGCACCACCCTCGACGCGGGCGGACTCCTGTTCCCGGCCATCTCCGCCGGAAGTCAGCACAATCTCTACCTGGACGGCTCAGGTCACGTCTGGGCCGCGGGGCGCAACCTCTCCGGCGAACTGGGGAACGGCAGCACGACGACGTCGCGCACGCTGGTCCCGGCGACGATCCCATCGGACGTCAGGATCACCGCCGTCGCCGCGATGCGTTCATCGCCGGGGTCGTCGTTCGCGCTGGATGCGGACGGGCGTGTGTGGGCGTGGGGGAGCAACAACGCCGGTCAGCTCGGAGTGGCCGCGGGTGCCGATCGCCTCGCCCCGGCCATGGTCGCGGGCATTCCGGCGCTCACGAGCATCAGCGCCGGTGCCGGGTCCGTCCTCGGCCTCGCCGCCGACGGCACGGTCTGGAGCTGGGGCAGCAACGCCACGGGGCAGAACGGGCATGCCGGGACGACACCTGCCGCTGTGGTCGGTCTGCCTGCCGGCATCACGGCGATCTCATCCGGCGGTGGATTCTCCCTCGCGCTCGCGGCTGACGGAATCGTGTGGGCCTGGGGCAACAACACGAGCGCCGAACTCGGCCGCGGGAATTCGGGCGGCTTCTCCCAGACACCCCAGGCGGTGACGGGACTGCCGACGATCGCGTCCATCTCCGCCGGTGGATCGTTCTCGCTCGTGCAGGCGACGGACGGCAGGATCTTCGGCTGGGGCGGCAACACACTCGGGCAGCTGGCGAACGGCACGACCGCCAGCCCGGTCACGACGGCGCAGCAGCTCGCGAATGTCCCCACCGGTTCCGCCGTGGTCGCGGGCGGGATCTCCGGATACGCGATCCTCCCCGACGGCACGACCCGAGCGTGGGGCGGCGACCTCAGCGGGCAGCTCGGCAACAACTCCACGACCACGGCGACCACGCCGATCACACCCCAGCTCCCCGCGGGCGTGACCGTGCGAGCCGTCTACGGGGGAGCGAACTCGACGCTCTGGGTGCTGAGCGACGGGCGCTACGCCTATGCGGGTGACAACAACCTCGGCCAATTCGGCATCGGGGCCAGCGCCAGCTACATCTTCGTGCCGGTCCTCGCGGCCACCGCCGTCACGGGCGTCACCTTCGGCGGCACCCCGGCAACGGCGATCGCCCGGTCGGGCATCGACATCACCGCGACGACGCCGGCGCATCCCTCCGGCCTCGTCGACGTCGCCGTCACCTGGGCCTACGCCGGAACCGCGATCCCGGTCGTTCAGCCCACAGCATTCACGTTCGGTGCACCGCCGACGATCTCCGGGACGGCGGGGAACCACGACGCAGGAGAGAACGTCGCCTATACGTATGCAGTCACCGGTGACGAGCTCCCGTCGGTCACGGTGACCGCAGGATCCCTCCCGCCCGGGCTGACGCTGTCGGCAGGCGGCATGCTCACGGGCGAGCCGACTGCGGCCGGAACCTACGCCTTCACCCTCAACGCCACCAATGGGCTGGGCTCGGTCACCCTCGATGACATCATCACGGTCACGGCGCTGACGATCGTGACCGATCCCGCCGACCAGGTCGTGTTCGAGGGGCAGACGGCATCCTTCAGCGCCGCGGCGGAGTCACTGCTCGAGACGGACGTCCGATGGCAGCGCCTCGGCGACGACGGCGTGACCTGGAACGACATCCCCGGAGCCGATGAGCCGACCTACACGATGCCCGTGACGACGCTCGATGACGACGGTGCGCAGTTCCGAGCCGTGTTCACCAATACGGCAGGTTCGGCGGCGACGGCTGCGGCGGCGCTCACGGTCGTCCCCGCGCTCACGGTGCTCACGAACCCGGTCGATCAGACCGTGAATGCCGGGGATCCGGCGACGTTCACGGTAGCGGCGGAGTCTCCGCTCACCCCGCTCACGGTCCAGTGGCAGTCCAGCAGGGACGGCGGCGCGACCTGGACCGATATCCCCTTTGCGACGTCCCCCACGTATGTCGTCACCGCAGCGCGGACCGTGGACGACGGCACCCGGTTCCGTGCGGTGTTCACGGTGCCGGGGGCGACCCGCGCCACCGAGGCCGCACTCCTCACCGTCATCACCGTCGTGCCACCGACTCCGCCGCCGGCACCGGACGGCGCGGGAGGGCTCGCACAGACCGGGGGCGGGTCGGGGGCGCTGGCGCTCGCCGGGCTGGGGCTCCTGATCGCCGGCGCACTGGTCGTCGTTCGACGCCACCGTCGCTCCACGGGACGCCCCTGATCACGATCAGTGCGCAGCGCCGGGCTTCCGGTGCTGCCGTGGATTCTCCGGCCCCGGTCAGCGCCGCGAGCGCCGGCGGGCGATGAGAAGCGCGACGCCGGCGAGCAGCAGCACCACCCCGCCGGCGACGACGAACGGGACGGCGCTGGCGCCGCCGCCCGTCTGCGGGAGCACGGCGGCACCCGTGGCGGCGGGCCTCGGCGTGACCTGGATGACGATGCTCGTCGTCGCTGCGCCCAATGTGGCGGTGATCGTGTGAGGGCTGGCAGTCGGGAAGGTCACCGAGTGGCCGTCGACGACGTCGGTGCGGACGTCGGAGGTCAAGACCGCCGCACTCGTGTCGACCGTGTTCCCCGCCGCATCGGTCCCGGTGAGTGTGAAGCGCAGCGTGCCGCCCTGGTCGACCGTCGTCGACGGCGGTGTCAGCGTGAGAGCGGCCGGTGCTCCCGCCTGCACGGTGACCACGAGACTCGTCGAGAGGGTGACGCCTTCGACGACGGCCGTGGCGGTGATCGTGCACGCCCCGGCCATGACGAAGACCCGGTCGCTCGGAACCGTGCAGTCTGTCGAGCTGAAGTTCACCGCGGGCTGCGGATCGAGCGCGATGCCGTCCACGCCCGAGACGAGCACGGGGTAGGTATACGGGACGCCCGAGGTCGCGGTCAGGTCTGCGGGCGATGTAGACGCGGTGATCGTCGCCGGCGCCACCGCGTAGAGCGCGGTGGTGCCGGATCCCGATGTCGACGATGTCCCCGTGAACCAGGTTCCCGACCCATCCGCGGCCGTGTTCCAACGAGTGCCCGCGGGTGCGCCCGGGAGCGTCCGGGAGCCGGCATCGAGTGTGGGGGCGAACACGCGCACGGCGGGCGCGCCGGAGTCGAAGGTGAGGAGACGGTTGTTGCCCCGGACGAAAGCGGCTGGGGGAGCGAGCGCGATCACGCCCTGATTGTCGATCTGTCCGGTGCCGGTGATCGACGCGCCGGTCGCCGGGGCCGCGGCACTGCCGAGGAGGGCGCCGCCCGCGGCGATCGAGACCTCGCTCACGGAGACGGGATCGTCCCCCACCACCAGTGCTCCCGAGGGCAGTCGCAGAGTGCCCTGGACCTGGAGTGCTCCGAAGTCGCCGTAGTGGGTGTCGCCGAAGTGCGACCATCCGCCGCCGAACGCCGAACGAGGCGATTCGAGCACGGCCTCTCCACCGGGGCCGATCACGAGCGATCCGCCCGCACCTCCGCGATCGGAGGCATTCAGGCCGGAGACCCCGCCCCCGACGGCCGTGGAGTTGCTCCCCGATGCGACCGCGGTGAGTGTGCCGCCGGTGACGGTGACGGCCGCTCCCGCGCCGCCGTTCCCCGACGCGCCCGCACCGCCGCCGCCGATCGCGACTCCGTAGATGGATGCGTTCTCGGCATAGAGGGAGCCGCTGGAGACGGAGACGATGCCACCGCTTCCTTCCAGATACCCGCCGCCGATCGCGGTGCCGTAGGCGTTCGGGAAGGCGATCGCCCGGACGCTGCCGCCTGCGACATTGAGCGTGCCGCCAGAATCGCCGGTGTCGCCGCCGATCGCGGACGCGTTGACCCCGCCGTAGGCCACGACCGATGCTCCGGTGACGGTGAGGGTGCTGCCGGTGGTGCGGATCCCGGCCTCGAAGTTGGTGCCCGAGGAGTCGGCGGTGAGCGTGCCGCCGCTGCCGTCGGTCGGCCCGGCGACGGTGAACGTCACCCCGGATGCGAGGTCGACCCGGCGCGAGGTCAGGTCGAAGGTCGAGAGGACCAGAGTCGTGTCGCACCCCACCTGCAGCGAGGCGGTGCCATCGACGATGTCGGCCCCGAGGGTGATCGTGTTCGGGGCGGTGCTGCAGTCGAGCAGCGCTGCCTGCAGCCCGGACATCGAGGTGACCGTGTTGGTCGCGGCGACGGCTGGAGCCACAGGGGCGATCGCGATCGCTCCTGCCACGAGTGCCGATGCGGCGATACGGAGGGACATGTCTGCGCGATTCGCCACGGGATCAAACTAGGGCACGCGGGCGCCGCGCCGCCAGCTTCGATGTCAGTGGATGGCAGGCAGCAGCCGGTCGCGGGAGTGCTCGATGTGCGTGCGCATGGCCGCGGCGGCCGCATCGGGGTCGCCCGCGGAGATCGCCTCCGCGATCGCGGCGTGCTCGTCGACGGTGTCGGTAACGTACGCCCCGGTGTAGGCCAGGCGGAAGGTGTGCAGATGGCAGTGGGTGCGCGCGTACGCCTGCCGCACGGTCTCGTTCCGGGCCGCGCGGAACACCAGGTCGTGCAGTCGCACATCGTGTTGGGAGAGCAGCCGGTAGGCGTCCGCCTCGCCGATGGCCGAACGTCCGGAATCGATCTCCTTCGCGAGATCCTTCGCGTCGGTCGCCGTGCGGCGTTCGGCGGCGCTGGCCGCGGTGCCGGGTTCGAGCAGGAGGCGCAGTTCGAAGAGCTCGGCGAGGCGGGCGTGATCGAGCAGCTCGGTCGTGCGGTAGCCGCGCAGCGGGTGCTTCTCGACGAGGCCGTCGGACTCAAGTCGGGCGAGTGCCTCGCGCACCGGCGTGGGGGAGACGTCGAACTGGCGGGCGAGCTCTCCCGTGTTGATGCGGGCGTCGGGCGGGAAGGTGCCGTCGAGGATGGCCTGCTGCAGCGCGCCGTACACCTCGTCGGCAAGCATCAGGCGTGCGCCGGCGGAGAAGGAGGGCAATTGACCGAGAGTAGACATCCGACCTTTCCCTTGACATTGCGATGGAGTGCAGCAATCATATCCAGGGAAAGATCAAATACGATATTTCAAAATCAGAAACTTCCTGGAGGCTCAAAGATGCGCATCACACAGCACGTGCGGCTCGGCGCCGTCATCGCGGCAGCGGCCGCCCTCACCCTCGCGCTCGGCGCATGCACCCCGCAGAACAGCGGCTCCACCGCGGGCGGCAACGGCGGCAGCGGCAACCTGTCCGACGTCCGCGTCGCCCTCGTCCCCGGTGGTGCGCACCCGTACTTCCAGCCGTGGATCGCGGCGGGCGAGAAGGCGGCGAAGGACTTCGGCCTCGGCGAGGTCACCTTCAACGAGACCTCCGAGTGGGACCAGACCAAGCAGAACGACGTCATCAACTCGCTCGTCGCGAACGGCTACAACGCCTTCGGCATCTTCGGCGTCTCCCCGACCGACATCAACGCCACCTTCAAGAAGCTCGCCGATGCGGGCATCGCGGTGGGCTCGATCGCCTCGTGCCCCGCGGGCGACGAGAACCTCGCCGCGTTCTGCCTCTCGACCGACACGGAGGAAGCCGCCTACCAGGCCGCGGCCGCCGCGATCGATGCCATCGGCGGCACGGGCACCCTCGTGCACATGACCGGCAACAACGTCGACTCCAACACCCAGCGCCGCATCGAGGGCGTGCAACGGGCCATCGACGAGACCAAGGGCGCCGTCACGCTGCTGCAGACGATCACCGACGTCGACACCGACCTCGCGACCGCTCAGAAGGCGGCTTCCGACCTCCTCGCCGCGAGCGGATCGGAGATCAGCGCCATCGTCACCACCGCCTACAACCCCGCGGTCGCCAGCGCCGAAGCCATCGCCGAGTCGGGTCTCGACATCCAGCTCATCGCCATCGACGACGACCCCACGATCCTCGACGGCATCCGCGACGGCTCGATCTACGGCACCGTCGCCCAGAATCCCACCGGACAGGCCTACGTCGGCAGCTGGGTGCTCGGACAACTCGCCAGCGGCGCCTGCACGATGGCCGACCCCGGCGTGATCGTCGACTCCGGATCCTTCGTCGTCACCAAGGACAACGTCGACACCTACGGCGACGAGCAGAGCGCATTCGCCGACACGGTGAAGAAGAAGTTCGAAGACGACCTGCTCACCTGCAAGTGATCTGACACACCCTGGAGAGGCACCCGATGGCCAGTACGATCACCGATGCTCGCGCGTTCCTCGTGGACGTCGCCGTGGAGACCGAACGCACGGACGCCGTGCAGAGCTTCGTCTCCCAGGAGACGATCTTCGTCGAGCTCACCACGAGCGATGGCCTGCACGGCCTCGGGTACTCCTACACGATCGGGACAGGAGGTCGCGCCGTGCTGTCGATGCTGCGCGACCACCTGCTCCCGATCCTGGTCGGCCAGGACGCCGACCGCATCGAGGCGGTCTGGTACCGCCTGTTCGCCTCGACCAGGGCGACGACCACCGGGGCGATCACCTCGCTCGCGCTCGCCGCCGTCGACACCGCGCTCTGGGACATCGCCTCGCGCCGGTCCGGCCTGCCGCTCTGGCGTCTCGCCGGAGGCTTCCGCCGCGACATCCCGCTGTACGACACCGAGGGCGGCTGGCTGCACCTCGGCGTCGATGATCTGGTGGACGGGGCTCTCGCCTCGAAGGCCGCGGGCCTCAACGGCGTGAAGGTGAAGATCGGCAAGCCGAACGGGCAGGAGGATCGCGAACGCCTGCTGGCCGTGCGGGACGCCGTCGGTCCGCACTTCGACATCATGGTCGACGCGAACCAGTCGATGACGAGCGCCGAGGCCATCCGGCGGGCGCGCCTGTTCGACGGACTCGACCTCGGGTGGATCGAGGAGCCGCTTCCCGCCGACGACATCGAGGGACACGCCCGCCTCGCGGCATCGACCTCCACTCCCATCGCGGTGGGCGAATCGATGTACTCGATCGCGCAGTTCCGGGAGTACCTCGACCGCGGCGCCGCCGGAATCGTCCA
The DNA here is from genome assembly GCF_037150835.1 of Microbacterium sp. LB12. Lineage (NCBI taxonomy): Bacteria > Bacillati > Actinomycetota > Actinomycetes > Micrococcales > Microbacteriaceae > Microbacterium > Microbacterium sp. LB12. Next base: position 22,388 of record NZ_JBBCPF010000005.1, read on the forward strand.
GGTGGATGTGGCCCGCGTCGGCGGAATCACGCCCTGGCTGAAGGTGGCCCACCTCGCGGAGTCGTTCAACGTGCACGTCTGCCCGCACTTCCTGATGGAGCTGCACGTGAGCCTGGTCGCCGCCGTCCCCAACGGACGCTACGTCGAGCACATCCCCCAACTGCGCGCCATCACCCGCACCGGGATGACGATCGAGGACGGCCGTGCCCTCGCCCCGGAGACCCTCGGCCTCGGCATCGACTGGGACCGGGACGCGATGGACGACAGGATCGTGCGCTGATGTCCCGGTTGCGCAGCGTCGCGCGCGCCGAGGTCCGCTCTCCGCGCGCACTCCTGGTCGTGCTGATCGTCCTGCTCGTGGTGGCTCTCGCGATCCTCAAGCCCGCATTCCTCAACGGTCCGTTCGTCATCGCCCCGCTGCTGACCACGATCGCGATCTTCACCGTGGTCGGGCTCGCGCAGATGGTGGTGCTGTCCGTCGGGCACATGAACCTCGCCGTCGGGCAGCTGGCGGGTGTCGGCGCCCTCGTGATGGGGGCCTCGTTCGAGAACCTGGGGATGCCGCTCATCGTCGGGCTCTTGCTCGGGGTGCTCGCCAGTACGGCTCTGGGCGCCCTCGCCGGCTGGATCATCGCGAAGACCGGGGTGAACTCGTTCATCGTCACCCTGGCGATGAGCTTCACGCTCCTCGGTCTGATCCCCACTCTGTACAAGTCGTGGAGCACGGGTCAGGCGTTCACGGTCTCGCCCGCGGGATTCCAGACGATCGGACGCGGCACCTTCGCCGACGTCTGCCTGTTCGGCTACTGCGGTTCGAACGCGGTGCCGCTCATGGTCCTCCCCGCTCTCGGCTGCATGGCCGTCATCTGGTACTTCTACACCTGCACCCGCAGCGGTCGAGAGGTGCTGATGACCGGGAGCAGCGTGCGCGCGGCGGAGCTCTCCGGCGTGCCGACCGCCCGCCGGACGATCCTCGCGCACGCCCTGTCCGGGCTGCTCGCGGCGATCGCCGGGTTCATGCTCGCAGCGAGCACGGGATCCTTCACGCCCGCGATCGGGAGCGAGTTCATGCTGTCGTCCTTCCTCGGACCGATCCTCGGCGGCACGCTGCTCGCCGGCGGCCTGGTGTCGATCGTGGGCACCGCGCTCGGCATCACCCTCACGTCCGTGATCCGCAAGGGGCTGGAGCTGTTCGGCGTCGGACTCGAGACGCTCAACGTGCTGCTCGGCTGCATCCTGCTGGCAGCACTCGCCACCGATCGTCTGCGGCCGATCTTCGCGCGGCGCCGACCCGCAGCGGCCCCGGAATCCGCCGCGACACTCGCCGTCGAAATGGAAGAGGCGGAGGCCCACCGATGAAACGCATCATCAGCGCGAACAACCTCCTGCTGATCGGGATCGTCGTCGTCGGCGCGCTCGTGCTGGGCATGGCTACCTCGGGGCAGTTCTTCGGCCCCGTGTCGATGACGAGCTTCTTCCGCTTCGTCAGCGTGCCCATCCTGATCGGCCTGGCGCAGATGATCACTCTCTGCGTCGGCCAGCTCAACCTCGCCGTCGGTGCCATCGGCGGTGTCGCCGCCTGCTTCACCGGCGTGATCGTCACCTCGTGGGGTGTCCCGCCGTGGATCGGCGCCCTGGTGGCCGTGCTCGCCGGAGCCCTGCTCGGACTCGCGAACGGGTTGCTGGTGGTCGGCACGCGGATCAACGGCTTCATCGTGACGCTCGCGATGTCGCAGATCCTGATCGGGGTGCAGTATGCCCTCGTCGGCACCCGCACGATCGAACGCAAGGCGTGGCCGGAGCTCGCCGCGTTCGGACGCTCCGAGATCCTCGGCATCCCGACGATCTTCCTGATGACACTCGTGGTCGCCGCGATCGTCGCGCTCTACTTCGCGCAGACGGTGTCGGGGCGCACGCTCCTGGCGAGCGGCGGCAACGCCTCCGCCGCGCAGCTCGCGGGGATCTCGACCGATCGCGCGCTCATCGTCGCGCACACCCTCTCGGGGCTCCTGTGCGGTGTCGCGGCGATGGTGAGCATCTCCTTCCTCCCCGGCGTCAACACGACCGTCGGCGGAGACTGGCTGCTGCCGAGCTTCGCGGCGCCGATCATCGGCGGGGTCGCCCTCGCCGGGGGAACCGTGGCGGTGCTCGGCACGGTGCTCGCGGCGATGGTGGTGCGGCTCGTCGACGCGGCCAGCCCGATCTTCCGTTTCGACGCGGAGGTCGTCAACTTCGTCGTGGGTGCGGTCGTGCTCGGTACGGTGGCGCTCGGCAAGCTCCGGGAGGTGCAGGCCACCCGGCACGCCAGCAGGATCAGATCGATGCGCGCGGAAGCCGCGCTCGCGGAGGTGAAGCGATGACCGTCGCACTGGAGATCCGGAATCTGCGCAAGACGTTCCCCGGCGTGACGGCGCTCGCGGACGCGAATCTCACGCTCGAGGCGGGGTCCGTGCATGCGCTCATGGGCGAGAACGGGGCCGGCAAGTCGACGCTCATCAAGATCGTCACGGGAGTGCAGGGCGCCGACTCCGGCAGCCTGATCCTCGGTGGCGAGGAGGTCGCGTTCGCGAACCCGCTGGAGGCGATGGCCGCAGGCATCGGGGTGGTGCACCAGGAGCGCAACGTCGTGCGCGAGTTCACGGTGGGGGAGAACATCGCCCTCTCCGCGATGCCGCGTCGTGCAGGGACGGTCGACTGGCGTCAGGTGTGGCGCGAGTCGAAGCGCTGCCTCGACATGCTCGACCTCGATATCGATCCACGCACCCCGATGCGCGAGCTGTCCGCTGCGCAGATCCAGCTCGTCGAGATCGCCCGCGGCCTCTACCGGAGCGCGAAGGTGCTGCTCCTCGACGAGCCGACCGCGTCACTCAGCAACGACGAGGCGGACCGGCTCTACACGGTGGTCCGGCAGCTCAGCGCCGAGGGCACGGCGATCGTGCTCGTCAGCCACAAGCTCGACGAGGTGTTCGCGCACTGCGACGCCATCACGGTGCTCCGCGACGGCAGCACCGTCATGCCCTCGCAGCCCATCGCGGAGACGAGTCACGACGAGGTCGTGGCGCGGATGGTCGGCCGCACGCTCGCCGACCTCGAGGTGGAGGAGCGCGTCGTCGACCGCACCGTCACCCCGGCGCTCGAACTGGTCGATGTCAGCACCGCCGCGGGGCACCGCAGCATCTCGCTCGCCGTGCACCCCGGTGAGGTGCTCGGCATGTACGGCCTCGTCGGCGCCGGCCGCACCGAGCTGGCCCGCGCCGTGCTGGGGCTGGACCGCGTGACGGGGGGAGAAGTGCGCATCGACGGTGCGGCCGTCCGTATCCGCTCCGTGCGCGACGCGCTCCGACGGTTCCGCATCGGCTACGTGACCGAGAACCGCAAGGAGGAGGGCGTCTTCCTTCTGCAGTCGATCACACGCAATGTCGCGGTCACGGTCTGGTCGGAGCTCGCGAAGGTGCTGGGCTTCGTGCCAGGACGCAGGGAACGCGAGGTCGTGCAGGCCGAGGTCGATGCACTCGACATCAAGATCTCCTCGCAGGAGCAGCTCGCCGGGCAGCTGTCCGGCGGCAACCAGCAGAAGGTCTCACTGGCGAAGTGGCTCGCGGCCCGCACGCGCGTGCTCATCATCGACGAGCCGACTGTCGGCATCGACGTGCGCACCAAACGCGCGTTCTACGAGCTCATCTGGCGTCTCGCCGACGACGGCATGGCGATCCTGCTGATCTCGAGCGACCTCGCCGAGATGGTGACCCTCGCCGATCGGATCGTCGTGATGGATCAGTACATCGTGCGGGGAGTGGTCGAGAACACGCACGACTACCAGCCCATGAGCGCCGAGGTGATGGGTCACATCCACGGATCGGCGGAGGCTCTGCGGTGATCCCGACGCGGCTGCACCGCGGGATCGATGTCGGCGTCCTCGGCATGGGCTGCGCCCAGCTCGGCAACCTCGGCAGTGCGATGACCGACGAGGAGGCCGAGGCGACGGTGCACGCCGCCTGGGACGTCGGCATCCGCCACTTCGACACCGCGCCCCACTACGGACTCGGCTTGTCGGAGCGCAGACTCGGCCGCGCGCTCGCCGCCTATCCGCGCGACGAGTACATCGTCTCCACGAAGGTCGGACGACTGCTCGTGCCGAGTCCGGAGACCGCGCATGAACGGGACCTCGCGAACCTGTTCGACGTGCCGTCCGATCACCGCCGCGTGTACGACCTGAGCCGCGACGGCGTGCGGCGCTCGATCGATGCGAGCCTGCAGCGGCTCGGGCTCGACCGGGTGGACATCGTCTACATGCACGACCCGGACGACCATGCCGAGGCGGCCCGCACGACGGGAGCCCAGGCGCTGGCCGAACTGCGGGACGCGGGTGTCATCCGCGGATTCGGGGCGGGTATGAATCAGGCGGGCATGCTGGCCGACCTCATCGAGCAGACCGATGTCGACATCGTGATGTGCGCGGGACGACTGACGCTGCTGGAACAGGCGAGCAGTCGGCGCATGCTCGAAGCGGCACGAGAACGGGGCGTCGCCGTGGTCGCCGCCGCCGTCTACAACTCGGGACTGCTGGCGCGGGACACCGTGCCCGACCGGGTGACCTACGACTATGTCCACGCGCCGACCGACATCGTGGAACGCGCGCGCGACATCGAGCGCATCTGCCGCGCGCACGGCGTCTCCCTCCCGGCGGCGGCCCTGCAGTTCCCGCTGCGGCTGCCCCAGGTGGTCTCCTCGGTCGTGGGTCTTCGTGGTCCGCGACAGGTCGAGGAGGCGGCCGCGCGGATCGCTGTCGAGATCCCCGAGGCGCTGTGGACGGCGCTGGCCGACGCGGGGCATATCGTTGCTATGGCATCGATTCAGGACTGACCAAGGAGCGGCATGCGCATCGCACTGCACTCGGTGATCGCCGAAGGCGCGATCGACGACTACCGGACCCACCACGCACGGATCCCCGACGGGCTGCGCGAGCTGTTCGGGGAGGCGGGCATCCACGACTGGACGATCTGGCGCTCGGGTCGCAACCTGTTCCACCTCGTCGAGTGCGACGACTTCGACGCCGCGATGCGCGCGGTCAACGCCTCACCGGCGAACGACGCCTGGCAGGCGGACATCGGCCGTTTCGTCGCCGGGTTCCACGGCCCCGACGGCGAAGACGGCTTCCTCCCCATCGAGCAGGTGTGGGCGCTCTCGGCGCAGCGGGCTGCCGAGAGCTGAGCCTCAGGCAGCGAGCCGCGGCGTCGAGGTGATGCGCTCGTCGGCTCCGCGGATCACGAACGCCACGACGGCCAGGCCGACGATCCCGGTGAGCAGGTAGAACACGTTGGCGATGTAGACGACGTCGCTGGGCGTGCCGACACCGGTCGCGAACACCGAGAAGTCCCACACGCCGTGGAGCACCATCGCCCAGACGAGTGAGCCGGTCACGCGCCGCAGGATGTAGAACGCCGTCCCCGCGAGGAACGCCGCACCGACCTGGCTGACGGTGCCGGCGAGCGGTGCGCCGAGGAGTACGTTCACGAAGTGCATCACCGCGAAGAGTGCTGAGGAGAGGAGCCACACCCACACCTCGGAGAGACGCGAGCGCAGAGCTGTGAGCAGTAGTCCACGGTGGACGAGCTCCTCGGTGAAGCCGACGAGCAGCAGCACCAGGGATGCGCCGAGGAACGCGCTGCTATAGGCGCTCCAGTCGGTCCCCGCAAGATTCACGACGGCGGAGATCGCGACCAGCACCGGTACGAAGATCGGCCAGGCGTGCCGACTCCGCTGTCGCTCGCGCAGCGCCGGACGCCACCAGCCCAGCAGGCTCGTCGTGATCGCCAGCAGCACGGTCGCCACGATCAGTGAGAGGCCGGCGCCGAGGAAGAGGTTCCCGGCGCTGTCCCCCCAGGTGTCGTAGGGAATGCCGGTCGACTTCTGGATCGCGAAGACGAGCACGGCGTAGCCGAGCCAGATCGCGAGCCCGATCCAGACGCGCGGCGCGACGCGGAGGGTGCCGTCGGTCATGCGGAGGCACGCTCCGTGCGGAACTCCGGCTGCGCATCCACGACGCGACCGCGGATGAAGAAGAGGAGCACGAATCCGACCGCGATCACGGCGATGTTGCCGAGACCGGCGATGGCCGTGAGCGGGCCTTCCGCGGGGTAGGCGGTCTGCAGGAAGATGCTCGGGTCGGTGCTCGCGTGCAGCAGGATCGGTGCGATGATCGTGCCGGTCACACGCATCGCGAGGTACATGCAGATGCCGAACGCGAACGTGTAGACGATCTGGAATGCGGTCGCGAACAGGTTCTGTCCGGTGAGCAGGTTGCCGGAGTGCAGGCCCGCGAACACGGCGGCGGAGATCACCGCGACCGCGATCTCGCGGTATCCGGCCTTGCGGAGCAGGTTGACCACCAGACCTCGGGTCAGCACCTCCTCGGCGAAGCCGATCAGGAGCCCCGCGAGCAGCCAGGTCGCCACGACATCGAAGCCGACCGTGCCGTAGTCGATCGTGGCGAAACGGAGGATGTTGAACAGCAGCACGGCGATGATGGCGATCCACATCCACCCGCGGCCGCGGATGGGCTGCGGCCCGAACACCTCGCGCCACCAGCCGACGGATGCCATGAACCCGACGAGCAGCAGTCCGCCGACGATCAGCGGCAGCACGTAGTAGACGACGATCGCCGCGGCGCTCTGCTTGTCGTCGATCTGCAGTGCCAGCGGGGTGAACGCGAGCGAGAGCCCCTGGTACAGCGCGAAGTACACGGCCGCGAGGACGACCGCGCGCCACCATCCGCCCTTCTCCCAGAAGGACTTCCAAGGATTGCGGGCGGTGGGTGCGTTCACGGGAGCTCCAAGGCGGGGGTCTGGCTCGAATGTGGGGTTGACTCGTCGTCAGTCTGGCGCACCCGGTGGGATCGCGTCCATCCTTGTTCCCACGGGTGTCGAGGTCAGTGTCTGCGCCCGCGCCCACCGTCGGGCGGAGGAAGCCGCGGGATCGGGATGGGGCGGGTGGCGCGGGACGTCTCCTGGAATCGCGCCACCGCGTCCCGGACCTCCTGCACCGAGGAGTAGCGCAGAGCGAGCGGGAGGTCGCGCATCCAGCGCACCTCGACATCGGTCGGGGCATCCTCGAAGATCGTGCAGACCAGTCGACGGTGGTCGAACTCGGGGTAGTGCAGGTCGTGGATCGCCCAGTCGGACGCGCTGACCTGCACCAGGACGAATCTGTCGTCCGGATCCTGCTCCATCATGCTCCTGCCTGTCCCCGCTTCGAAGCATGCGCGATTCGCGCGCCCCGCGCGAGCCCCTTGACACAGCGCAGCCCCCGTCCCAGAGGAGCGGGGGCCGCGGAGCGATCAGCGGGCGACCGGAGTGGAGCCGGTGTCCACGGGGCCGCTGTCCCCGGCTCCGATGGCGTCCTTCGACCGTCCGCCTCCGCGCAGCTCCGCTTCCAGGCGTTCCGCTTCTTCGCCACTGATCGCTTCTCCGCGAGCCACGAGGCCGGCCTGATCGGACAGCGGGATCTGCTTGAGGAACAGCGAGAGCACGAGCGCCAGCAGCACGAACGGGACCAGGTACCAGAACACGGGTGCCAGCGCGTCGGCATAGGCCGTGACGATCCCCTCGCGCACCTCGTCTGGCAGCGTGCTCAGCGTGGCGGGATCGATCCGAGAGGCGGCATCGGATGCGGCGTCCGGTGACGCGCCGGCGTCGGCGAAGACGCCGAGGAGGTTCTCGGTGAGGCGCGTGGTGAAGATCGTCCCGAACACCGCGGTGCCCAGTGACGCGCCCACCTCGCGGAAGTAGTTGTTGGTGCTGGTGGCGGTGCCCAGCTCGCCTGCCGGCACCGCGTTCTGCACCACCAGGACGACGACCTGCATGATGAGGCCCAGCCCCGCGCCGAACACGAACAGGAAGACGCAGATCAGCCAGATCGGGGTGGCCGCCGACAGGGTGGTCATCGAGACCATCGCGATACCGGTGATGATCGTGCCGAGGATCGGGTAGATCTTGTACTTGCCCGTCTTCGAGATCGCGATTCCCGAGAAGATCGACGTGCCCATGAGGCCCACCATCATCGGGATCATCAGCAGGCCGGACTCCGCGGCCGAGGTGCCCGAGGACATCTGCAGGAACGTGGGGACGAAGCCGATCGCCGCGAACATGCCGATCCCGAGCACCAGCCCGATCGCGGTGGCGTTCACGAAGATCGGGTTCCGGAAGAGGCTCAGCGGGATGATCGGATCCTGCACGCGCGCTTCCGTGATCACGAACGCGGTCGCGGCCACGACGAGACCGGCACCCCAGGCCCAGGTCGCCAGCGAGTCCCAGCCGAACTCCTTGTCGCCGCCGAAGTCGGTGAAGAAGATCAGGCAAGTGGTGGCGATGGAGAGGAAGAGCACGCCGAAGATGTCGGTCGGCTTCTCGGCCTTCTTGCTGGGCAGCTTGAGCGCCACGAGCGCGATGATGAACGCGGCGATCCCGACGGGGATGTTGATGTAGAACGCCCACTGCCAGGTCAGGTGGTCGACGAAGTAGCCGCCGAGCAGCGGGCCGGCGACGGCGGACAGGCCGAACACGGCCCCGAGCGGACCCATGTACTTGCCGCGCTCGTTGGCGGGCACGATATCGGCGATGATCGCCTGGGACAGGATCATCAGACCGCCGCCGCCGAGACCCTGTAGGGCGCGGAACACGACGAACATCCAGAAGTCGGTCGCGAACGCGCAGCCGACCGATGCCAGGGTGAACAGTGCGATCGCGACGAGGAACAGGTTGCGTCGCCCGAGCACGTCACCGAACTTGCCGTAGATCGGCATCACGATCGTGGTGGCGAGCAGGTAGGCCGTGGTGATCCACACCTGGTGGTCGACGCCGCCGAGCTGGCCGACGATCGTGGGCATCGCGGTCGACACGATGGTCTGGTCGAGGCTGGAGAGCAGCATGCCGGCGATGAGGGCGCTGAAGATGATCCAGATACGGCGCTTCGTGAGCAGGAAGGGCGCATCCTTCGTGGCGGTGGCGGACATTCAACGGTCTTTCTGTGTCGGTGCGTAGAGGGAGCGGGCGATGTCGAGGCGTCGCCGGATGAGGTCGTTGAACGACGCGGTCGACTGCTGGTGCAGGAGCTGGTCCATGCACATCCGCACGAGCGCGCCGACCGTGTGCACGATGACCTCGGCGCGGAGCTCGGCGTCGGCCTCGTCGCCGATGCGGGCGGAGATCAGTCCCCTGTCGCGCCGCTCGTTCTTCGCGAGCTGCTCGAAGGCGGCTTTGAGCAACCGGGGCTCCTGCTCGATGACCGCGAACAGGGCAGGGGCGTCATCGACCGGGTTGAACAGGTCGAAGCGGTGGATCGTCAGCTGGATGAAGTCGTCGAGGAGATCGCCGTCCTGCGCGGCGAAGTCCGCCTCGAGGGCTTCCTGGCGCGAGTCGATCGTCGCGAAACCGAAGACCGCGTTCTCCTTGCTCTCGAAGTAGTTGAAGAACGTCCGGCGGGAGACGCCCACCTCGGCGCACAGCTCCTCGATCGTGAAGCCGGCGAAACCGTGTTCGGTGGTGAGGCGGCGAGCAGCGTCGGTGAGGGAACGGGACGTCTCTCGCTTGCGCTGCTCCCGCAAGGAATCTGCACTGTCGCTCATGGAGTGCAATATTGCACTCTCTACCTTGGAGTGCACTGTGAGACGAGTTGCAGATTCTCTCGACAGATCTGTGACGTTCTCCCCTCGGCATCCGTCTTAGTGGTGTCGCTGAACGGCGACCCGCATCCGGTTCGATGCGGAGACACGGATGAAGGAGCTCGCAATGGCGAACGTGACGGGTGGCACTCAGTCCAAGGCTCAGCTCGGCGCACCGCTGCAGGCGGCGTCGGGGAAGACCACGATCGAGGATGCGGTGGTGGCGAAGATCGCCGGGATCGCCGCACGCGAGGTCAGTGGCGTCTACGCGCTCGGTGGGGGAGCGGCGCGCATGGTCGGGGCCATCCGCGACGCGCTCAACACCACCGACCTGTCGCAGGGGATCACCGTCGAGGTCGGCGAGACCCAGGTGGCCGTCGACGTCACGATCGTCGCGGAGTATCCGGTGTCGCTGCAGAAGGTCGCGGACGAGGTCCGTGCGGCGATCCACCGCGCCATGGTGGAACTGGTCGGCATGGAGGTCGCCGAGGTCAACGTCACCGTCAACGACGTGCACATCCCCTCCGATGACGAGGGCGACGGCACGCAGGAGGCGCGAGTCCAGTGAGCGCGTCGGTGATCGGCGCGGCGGCCGCCGCAGCCCTGGCGCTGACCTGGGTGGTCCTGGGGTTCTGGGCCTTCCTGCTCGTGGCGCTGGCGATGCTGCTCGGCGCGTTCGTCGGCCGCATCATCGACGGCCAGCTCGACATCCGGGCGCTCGCCGAGGTGTTCCGGGGCCGGCGCTCCTCGTCATGACGAGCGCTGGCACCGCCGAGGCGTTGGCGGGCACCGTCGCGGGGACGACGATCCTCACCGCGCGCGCCCTGCAGCGACTCGCGGTCGGCATCGCGCATGATGCCGCCCGGGTCGCGGCCCGCGACGTCGCCGTGAAGCTGTCCGATCACCGGGGCGCGCTGCGGATCTCGGTCACCGTGCCGGTGGCCGAGGCCGCGGAACCCGACGCGAACCTCGTCGACCGGAGTGAAGACCTGCGTCGCCGCCTGATCGAGGGAATGCGGGACCTGGCCGGCCGTGAGGTCGGGGCGGTGGACATCCGGTACTCGGGGGTCCGCCGGAACATCGAGAAGAGGGTGAGATGACGACTGAGCAGGCGACCTATCGGCGCGTTCTCCGTCGCGAGACCCACGCGCCGCGCACGACTCCGGCGACGGTGGTCGCAGCGGTCGGCGTGCTCCTGTTCGTCGCCGCGATCGTCGGCGGCGTCTGGTGGCTCATCGATGCTGCCTTCCGCGAGGAGGTCGGGCGCCTGGTCGACGACCTCGGCGCAGCCATGCTGCCGGCGACGATGCTCGGTGTCGGGGGCGTGCTGGTGGTCCTGGCCGTCGTGCTCCTCGCACTCTCGGTGCTCCCGGGCCGTCGGGCGCGCAGAGCACGCACCACCGAGCGGACCGCCCTGCTCGTGGACGACGGAGTGATCGCCGACTCCATCGCCGAGGCCGTGGCACGTCGCACGGGCGTCGTCCGCGCTCGGGTGGCCGTGACCGCCGCGCGGCGCAGCATCGTGGTGCGGATCACGCCGACCAGCGGCATCCCCGTCGATCGGTTCGCGGCGGAGTCCGCGGTGAACGACATTCTCTCGGGGATCGGGTTCACCGCGACGCCGCGCGTCGTGATCGAGACCAACGGGGTGATCGCATGAACGCCACGAACAGAGTCATGAATCGGGTGCTGCTCTTCGTCGCCGGCGCGGTCGTGCTGGGCGGGGGAGTCGTCGCTCTCGCCGCGGGAGTCCTCGGGCTCGGGGATTCGCCGGCCTGGCTGCGGCGCCCGCTGGGGGCGGTGGCGGATGCCGCGGCGACGGTGTCCGCCTCGACCTGGCAGATCGCAGGTCTCGGCACGGTGCCCGTGCTGTTGGTCGTCGCGACGGCAGCGGCAGTGCTGCTCGCGGTGGTCCTGCTCGTCTTCCTCGCCACGCGGGGGCGGGGTGGCACGAAGACCGTGATCGAGCTCGATGCCCCCGATGGACGCACCGCGGTCGATCGGACCGTGCTCGATGCACTGCTCACGGATCCGCTGATCCGGCGACCCGATGTGCTCTCGGCCCGCACCAGCGCCTACCGCATCGGCAGGACCCGCGCGGTCGAGCTTGCCGTCACCGTGCGGCCCGGTGCCCCGCTGGGAGCGGTCCTGGCCGCGGCTGAGGCGGCCGTCCGTGCCGGGGATGCCCTGCTGGGGGCACGTATCCCGATCATGCTGCACCTGTCGGATCGGCGCTGGCGCGACGCGTTCCGCGCGCCGACGCGGGTGCGATAGCCCAAAGACGTGCACACGCAGCGTCCGCGTGAGGATTCGGCCCCGAGAGACGGGGCCGGTGAAGGAAAGGAAGACGCCATGGGCGCAGAAGACAAGATCAAGGCCGCCGCGGAGAAGGTCGCCGGAAAGGCGAAGGAGACCGTGGGCAAGATCACCGACGACGACAAGCTCGTCGCCGAGGGCAAGGCCGAGCAGGCCAAGGGAGACGTCCGTGACGCGGCCGAGAACGTCAAGGACGCCTTCAAGAAGTGACGGATGCGGGGAGGACTCGTCAGAGTTCCTCCCCGACCCTTCCCAGGTCGGTGGGAAATCATCCGATCCGGTGGGGCATCCGTTCCGAATCCTTCACGGGATCGGGTCGAGGGGTGGAGTGGGATGGAAGACGAACGCTTTCGCAGAGCGCTCGAACACGCCGACGACGGCATCGTCGCCGGACGCGCGATGGACGGCGACGTCGAGGCGTTCGCGGTCCTCGTTCGCAGGTATACGCCGATGATGCGCGCGTACACGCAGCGCGTGCTGAACGCGTCCGCCGACGTCGACGACATCGTGCAGGAGTCGTTCGTCGTCGCGTGGCAGCGTTTCGGTGAACTCGACGACCCGGCGAAGGTCAAGAGCTGGCTGATGCGGATCGTGAGTCGCAAGGCGGTCGATCGCATCCGTGCCATCCGTCCGGCGGTCGACATCGATTCGATCGACCGGCCCGCGCCGCTGCACGCCTCGCCTTCCGCTGTCGTCGAGGTGCGGGCGGGCGTCGCGGCTCTCGGGGCCGCGCTTCGGGAACTGCCCGACGCGCAGCGCGAGTGCTGGGTGCTGCGGGAGATCGGCGGCTACTCGTACGAGGAGATGTCTGAGGAGCTCGGCATCCCCGTCTCGACGGCCCGAGGGCTGCTCGCCCGGGCCAGGAAATACATGATCGTGCGGATGGAGGAGTGGCGATGACCGACGACAGAGAGACTCCCGACGTCCGCAGGCTGGGACTGGAGCCGACAGATCTCGACGGGCACACGCTCGACGAGCTCACCGACTATCTCGAGGCCGGACGGCGGCCCGCGGATCGCTCGATCGACGAGTCCCCCGGGTGCCAGCTGGCGCTGGACGCGCTCGAGCGGTTGCATGGACTCGGCGCGGAACTGCTTGCGGCGGAGGCGGCGGCGGAACCCGCGGTCGACGAGACCTGGGTCGATCGCATCCTCAGCGGCATCGCGATGGACGCGCGCGCCGGTCGGCGCATCCCGTTCGCCTCCGCGGATCCGCACGTGGAGCTCGGGATCACTGAGGGGGCCGTGCGCGGGCTCATCCGAGCCGCGGAGAACGCCGTGCCCGGTCTGCTGATCGGCCGCTGCCGGCTCGACGGGGACGTGACGATCGCGGATGCGCCGATCCGTGTGGAGATCGACGCGAGCGCGCTGCACGGGCAGCCGATCCCGGTGGTCGCCGAGCAGTTGCGGACCGAGGTCGACCGCGGTCTGCGCGCGCACACGGAACTGAACATCGTCGCGATCGACATCGCGATCCGTGACGTCCGGGAGGCGTCGTCGTGGACGGAGGAGCGCTGATGGGTGTCGAGGAGCGCGGCGAACTCGCGGCAGATATCGAAGCGGCGATCCGGTCGACGCCCGGTGTGCGCGGCATCTATCGGTCGGGCTCGCTGATCTCGAACCTGCTGCGTGTCGGAGCCGAGGCGCTGGGAGCGCGCACGGGCGACGAACCGATCGTCTCCGTGGTGTCCGCCGGCGAGGGCGTCGCGGTGGAAGCGACCATCGCCGTCGACGCGGATGCGCGATCCGCGGATGTCCTCCGTGTCGTGGGTGCGGCGGTCGACGCGCTGCTCGGCGAACGGGGCGTGCCGCGGGACAGCCTCACGCTCACGGTCGCGCGCGTGCAGACGCGCGCGACCGTCTGAGGCCCGAGAGCCGCCGTGTGCCGTCGTCCTGGGGCGGCGGCACACGGCCTCGGATCAGGCGATCGCGCGGAGTCCCTCGACCAGCGGCGTGGTCGGGCGGCCGATCAGCCGGGCCAGGGTGCCGTCGGTGTCGGCAAGAGCACCGTTCTTGATCCCGGCGTCCAGCGCGGCGACGAAACCTGCCGTGCCCTCGTCGAGGCCGGCGGCGCGCAGAGCGGTGACCTGGTCGTCGAACGAGACCGGCACGTACGAGACCTCGCGGCCGGTCACCTCCGAGAACGCGGCGGCGAGCTCGCGGTAGTCCCAGGCGACGTCGCCGCCCAGCTCGTACACCTCGCCGATGTGGCCGTCCCCGAGTGCCACGACCGCAGCGGCGTCCGCGAAATCCTTGCGGCTGGCCGAGGCGACGTGGCCTTCGCCGGTGCCGGAGGCGAGCACGCCCGTCTCGGCGGCGCGCGCGAGGTCTGCGGCGTAGTTCTCGGTGTACCAGTTGTTGCGGAGGATCACGGCGGGCAGTGCGGCTGCGGTGATCAGCTCCTCCGTCGCCTTGTGCTCCGGGGCCAGCACCAGGTCGCTCGTCGTGGCCTTGGGGGCGCTGGTGTACACGAGCTTCGTCACACCGGCGGCCTTCGCGGCGTCGATGACGGCCCGATGCTGCGCCACGCGCTGTCCGACCTCGGAGCCGGAGATGAGCACGACGGTGTCGATGCCCTCGACGGCCGCGGCCACCGATTCGGGGTCGGTGTAGTCGAGGCGGACCACCCGCACGCCCAGGTCGGCGCCTTTGGCGGTGTCGCGAGCACCCGCGACGATCGACTCGGGGTCGGCTCCGCGCTCGATGAGGCTGGCGATGACGAGACGGCCGAGGTTGCCGGTCGCACCGGTGACGAGGATGGTCATGAGGGGTCCTTTCGTAGGTGACATCCTCGACAACCCGCGCGCACGTACTGGGCATTCCGATCTATGGGTACCCACTTTGAAGTAAGGTACCCACATGACGGTTAGTTTCGCGCAGATCAAGGAGTCCGTACCGTTCGCCTTCGACCAGAACTGCGGCACGCGCGTCGTCCTCGACCACATCATGAGCAAGTGGGGAGTGCTCGTGCTCTCCTGTCTGTCGGACGGCACGCGGCGCTGGGGAGTGCTGCGTCGCGAGGTCGACGGCATCAGCGAGAAGATGCTCGCATCCACGCTGCGCACGCTCGCCGACGACGGCCTGGTGCATCGGGAGTCGCTGCCCACGGTGCCGCCGCACGTCGAGTACAGCCTGACGCCGCTGGGGCGCGATCTGATGGAGCGGATGCTGCCGCTGATGGAGTGGGTCGCCGATCATGCCGACGGGATGCTCAAACGGGGCTGATTCCACGGATTCCATCGCCGATGACCGATTTGACCCACGGATTCGGTCGGTGGACGAAAGCCGTTGACGCGATAACCGCGGTGGCCCTACTGTTCTGAACATGGCTACCACCCCCATTCACCTGGAACGCCCCGACGGCAAGGGGCTGGCCGCAGGCACGCTCGGCCTGTGGGGATCGACCGTGATCGGATTGGCCTCCACGGCCCCGGTCTACTCGCTGGTCGCGACGCTCGGCTTCGTGGTGCTCGCCGTCGGCGCGCAGGCGCCGATCGCGTTCATCATCGCCTTCGTGCCGATGCTGCTGATCGCCTTCGCCTACCGGGAGCTCAACAACGCCGTACCCGACTGCGGCACCACGTTCACGTGGGGGACGAAGGCGTTCGGGCCGTGGGTCGGCTGGATGGGCGGCTGGGGCGTCGCGGTCGCCGGCATGGTCGTGCTCGCCAACCTCGCCCAGATCGCGTCCGTCTACTTCTGGTCACTGATCGGACAGGACCTCGAGAACAACGACTGGCGGGTCGTGCTCGTCGCGGTCGGCTTCATCGCCGCGATGACCTGGGTCAGCTGGCGCGGTGTCGAGATCGGCGAGCGCATCCAGAACATCCTGCTCGGCATCCAGTACCTGGCGCTCGCGATCTTCGTGGTCACCGCGCTGTGGCAGTTCTTCGCCGGCTCCGCTCCGAACCCCACGCCCTTCGACTGGGAGTGGATGAACCCGTTCGCCTTCACCGACTGGTCGGGATTCACCGAGGCGATCCTGCTCGCGCTGTTCATCTACTGGGGCTGGGACACCTGCCTCGCCCTCAACGAGGAGACCAAGGATCCGAAGCGCATCCCGGGTCGTGCGGCACTGCTGACGACCGTCATCCTGCTGTTCACCTACGTCTCGGTGACGATCGCCGCGATGATGTACGCGGGTCTCGGAGAGAGCGGTACGGGGCTGGGTAACGAGGCCAACGCCGACGACTTCTTCCTCGCCATCAAGGACGGACTGCTCGGCCCGTTCGGCTGGGTGCTGGTGGTCTCGGTCATCATCTCGGCGGTCTCGTCGACGCAGACCACGATCCTTCCCACTGCCCGCGGCACGCTCGCGATGGGCGTCTATCGGGCACTGCCGGCCAAGTTCAAGGACGTGCACCCGACGTACAAGACGCCGTCGTTCTCGACGATCGTCATGGGCGTGGTCGCCTCGGCCTACTACGTGGGCATGACGCTGATCAGCGACAACATCCTGCAGGACTCGATCCTGTCGCTGGGGCTCGCGATCGCGTTCTACTACGCCATCACCGGCTTCGCGTGCGTCTGGTACTTCCGCAAGGATCTGACGAACTCGGCTCGCGAGTTCTTCTTCAAGGGACTGTTCCCGCTGCTGGGCGGGATCATGCTGGCCTGGGCGTTCATCCAGTCCGCGATCGACATGTGGGACGTGAACTACGGCTACACGGTGCTGTTCGGCATCGGCGGCACGTTCGTGATCGGCATCGGCTCGCTGGCCATCGGTCTGGTGCTGATGTTCCTCTGGTACCTGTTCCCGCGGTCGAAGCGCTTCTTCCGCGGCGAGAGCCTGAACCGCGACACCGAGGTGATGGTGCCGGATGAGCCGGCGGTGACGATCCGCTCGATCGACGGCGGCATCTGAGGATGACGGTCGCCACCGCCGACCTTTACGACGAGCGCGAGGACGACATCCAATCGCTGTCCCTGCAGTTGCTGTCGTTCGGGCAGAGGACGGCGTTCGACGGCGCGATCCGCACAGTGCGCTGCTTCGAGGACAACGCGCTGGTGAAGTCTGTGCTCGCGGTCCCGGGGGAGGGCGCGGTGCTCGTCGTGGACGGCGGTGGATCGGTGCAGACCGCGCTGATGGGCGACCTGATCGCGGCGTCCGCGGTGGCCAACGGCTGGGCCGGTGTCGTCATCAACGGCGCGATCCGGGATCGAGTCGCGATCGATGCGCTCGAGCTGGGCGTCAAGGCGCTGGGCACGAACCCGCGCAAGAGCGCGAAGCACGGCATTGGCGAGGTCGACGTGCCCCTCGAGTTCGGGGGTGTGGTGTTCCGGCCCGGCGCGCACCTCTACAGCGACGAGGACGGCATCCTCGTCGAGTTCTGAGGCGCCGAGCGCGAAGGCGGGTTGTCCTAGGCTTGCTCCGTGCGCATCCGGCTCGACATCGCCTACGACGGCACCCACTTCCGCGGGTGGGCGAAGCAGCCGACGCTGCGCACCGTGCAGGGCACCCTCGAGGCTGCGCTCGCGAGGATCGCGGGTTCGGACGTGCAGTTCGTGGTGGCCGGTCGCACCGACGCCGGCGTGCATGCGAGCGGCCAGGTGGCGCACGTCGATCTCGACGAGAAGCAGTGGTCGCGCATCCAGGCGCGGCAGGGGAGGGCGCCGCAGGACCCGGCTCAGAGCATCGCCGGGCGCATGCGCGGTGTGCTCGGCGCATACTCCGATGTCACGGTCACCCGGTCCTCGATCGCGCCCGAGGGGTTCGACGCCCGGTTCTCGGCCGTGTGGCGGCGCTACCGGTATCGTCTCGCCGATGCGGAGACCGGATTCGACCCGCTGCGCCGCCACGACACGACGACTGTGCGGGGCCGGCTCGACGAGCAGGCGATGGATGCCGCGGCCCGCACGCTGATCGGACTGCACGACTTCGCGGCCTACTGCAAGCCGCGCGAAGAGGCGACGACGATCCGCACCCTTCTCGACTATCGGTGGGAGCGGGACGCGGAGGGGGTCCTCGTCGCCGAGGTCAAGGCCGACGCGTTCTGCCACAGCATGGTGCGTGCGCTCGTCGGCGCCTGCGTCGCGGTGGGCGAGGGGCGGCTGGACGTGGGCGACCTGGTCGTGCTGCGGGATGCGCTCACCCGGACCAGCGAGTTCAAGGTGCTGGCGGCGCGCGGCCTGATCCTCACCGAGGTGGGCTACCCCGCCGACGAGCTGCTCTCGGCGCGCGCGACCCAGACCCGCGCTCGCCGCGACGCCACGAGCGACTGAGGCCATCACGTCCGCGGAGGCGGTGTGGATGCGGCGATCCGGAGCCGGGACACAGGCGCGACGAGTAGCGTGGGAATGATCATGAAGGTCATCTCCTACAACCTCCAGAAGCACCGGGCGGCCGGCGAGCTCGCGGGCATCGTCGGCGACCACGACCCCGACATCCTGTGCCTGCAGGAATGCGATGTGCCGGAGCTGCCCGCGGAGATCGGCGATCTCGTGCTGGCGGACGCCACCCAGGGCAACCGGCTGGGGCTCGCCCTCTTCTACCGGGCCAGCACCTACCGCCTGCAGGGGATCCGCACTCTCGGACTCAAGAAGTCGCTGCACGACCGCATCGCGAAGCCCGCGCACGAACGGGTGCTGGGTGCACGGCTGCGCGACATCGACGACCGACAGGACTTCATCGTCGCGTCGTTCCACGCGGCGCCGCTGACCGCCCTGAACTCGCTGCGACGACACCAGATCCGGGCGGCGCTCACCGAACTGGCGACCCTCGGCGAGGGGCTGCCGCAGCTGATGGTGGGGGACTACAACTACCCGGTGTTCAAGGAGAACCTCGGGCAGGCGGTGCGCGACCACGGATACGCGCTGTCGCTCAGCGACGACCACACCTACACCCGTTACCGCGTGTTCCGCGGGCACTACGACTTCGCGACCTCGTCGGGCTTCGAGATCGAACGCATCACGACGCTCCCACAGGGGGCGAGCGATCACCGCCCGATCCTCGTCACGGTCACGCCCGACTGAACCGGGTGTTTTGGGCATCGGCCGTCGGTGGCGTATGCTGTCTCTTTGGTGCCTTTCCCCGTCCGCGGGGAAGGTCGCCGTCCGAACGTGAGCCCTCCACTGGCGTGTTCGTCCCTGTCGGGAAGAACCACCCCGGAGTGGGATTCACGAACTTCTCCGTTCGACACAGAAAGCAGCACTATCGTGACGCGCACTTATACCCCCAAGGCTGGCGAAGTCCAGCGCGACTGGGTCGTCATCGACGCCACCGACGTCGTTCTCGGCCGCCTCGCCTCGCACGCCGCAACGCTCTTGCGTGGCAAGCACAAGCCGACCTTCGCCAACCACATCGACTCGGGTGACTTCGTCATCATCGTGAACGCCGACAAGGTCGCGCTCACCGGTCAGAAGCTCCAGAAGAAGCTGGCCTACCGCCACTCCGGCTACCCGGGCGGCCTGAAGTCGGTCACCTACGCCGAGCTCCTCGAGAAGAACCCGGTCCGCGCTGTGGAGAAGGCCATCCGTGGCATGCTCCCCAAGAACAGCCTCGGCCGCCAGCAGCTGTCCAAGCTCAAGGTGTACGTCGGTGCAGAGCACCCGCACGCCGCGCAGCAGCCCCAGCCGTACACCCTCGACCAGGTCGCCCAGTAAGCGCCGTAAAGACTTAAGGACATACTCGTGGCTGACATCCAGGACACCACCGAAAACCCCCAGAGCTTCTCGACCTCGACTCCCGAGACCGACGTGGTCGAGGCGGCTCCCCGCCCCATCCTCAGCGTCCCGGGCGCCGCTGTCGGTCGTCGCAAGCAGGCCATCGCCCGCGTGCGTCTCGTCCCCGGCTCCGGCACCATCACGGTCAACGGCCGTGCACTCGAGGACTACTTCCCGAACAAGCTGCACCAGCAGCTGATCAACGACCCGTTCACCGCGCTCAACCTCGTCGGTGCCTACGACGTCATCGCGCGCATCTCGGGTGGCGGCGACTCGGGCCAGGCCGGCGCGCTGCGCCTCGGCATCGCCCGTGCGCTGAACGAGATCGATGCAGAGAACAACCGTCCGACCCTGAAGAAGGCCGGCTTCCTCTCGCGCGACGCTCGCGTCAAGGAGCGCAAGAAGGCTGGACTCAAGAAGGCCCGTAAGGCGCCTCAGTACTCGAAGCGTTAAGGTCCACCGGTCCGATGCCGATCTTTGGCACGGACGGCGTGCGAGGGCTTGCCAATGGCATCCTCACCGCCGACCTGGCGCTCACCCTGGCCCAGGCGACTGCTGTCGTCCTGGGCCAGGGCCGTACTGCGGAGGCTCGCAAAGCCGAAGGCAAGCGACTCACCGCAGTGGTCGCCCGGGACCCTCGGGTCTCCGGACACTTCCTCACCGCCGCCGTCTCCGCGGGGCTGGCCTCCTCGGGGGTCGACGTGCTCGAAGCGGGCGTCATCCCGACGCCGGCGCTCGCGTTCCTCGTGGCTGATCGCGACGCCGACTTCGGCGTGATGATCTCCGCGTCGCACAACGCGGCCCCCGACAACGGGATCAAGATCTTCGCGCGCGGCGGTCGCAAGCTTCCCGACATCGTCGAGCAGCGCATCGAAGAGGCGATGAACGGCGAGATGCTGCGCCCCACCGGCGCGGGCGTCGGCCGCATCGATCGGTTCTCCGACGCGGAGGACCGCTACGTCATGCACCTTCTGGGATCGCTGCCCAATCGTCTCGACGGCATCCACGTGGTGCTCGACTGCGCACACGGCGCGGCATCCGGCGTCTCTCCCGAGACGTTCCGCGATGCGGGCGCCGAGGTGACCGTGATCGGCGCGGACCCCGACGGCTGGAACATCAACGACGGCGTCGGCTCGACGCACCTCGACAACCTCGCAGAAGCGGTCGTGCGTCTGGGTGCCGACATCGGTATCGCCCATGATGGCGACGCGGATCGCTGCCTGGCGGTCGACGCCGAGGGCAACCACATCGACGGCGACCAGATCATGGCCATCCTCGCGGTGTCGATGAAGGAGCGCGGTCATCTGACGGATGACACGCTCGTCGCGACCGTCATGAGCAACCTCGGGTTGCATGTGGCGATGCGCGAGCACGGCATCACGGTGCGTCAGACCGCGGTCGGTGACCGCTACGTGCTCGAGGATATGAACGAGGGCGGCTACGCGCTCGGCGGCGAGCAGTCCGGTCACGTCATCATGAGCGAGTACGCGACCACCGGCGACGGCATCCTCACGGGCCTCCACCTCGTGGCCGAGATGGCGCGTCAGAAGAAGTCCGTCGCCGAACTCGCGGCGGTCATGACGGTCTACCCGCAGGTGCTCATCAACGTGCGGGATGTCGACAAGGAGCGCGTCGGCGAGGACGAGATCGTGCAGCAGGCCGTCCGCGACATCGAGACCGAGCTGGGCGACACCGGGCGGGTGCTGCTGCGCAAGTCCGGCACCGAGCCGCTGGTGCGCGTCATGGTCGAGGCGGCGGACGCCGAGTCCGTGCACGCCTATGCGGGCCGTCTCGCCGAGGTGGTCCAGGAGCGCCTCGCGCTCTGACACCCGAGCTGTTCCGAACCGGCCCGGCGCCTCAGCGTCGGGCCGGTTCCGTCTCTCCGACGTGTGCACGCGCTCGGAGCGCGCGCGGCGTGGTGCCGTAACCCTCGTCGAGGGCGCGGCGCAGACTCATCGGCGAATGGAAGCCCGCCCGCTGTGCGACCTGCTCGATGCTGAGCGAGTCGAAGCGGCTGTCGCTGAGGTATGACTTGGCCAAGTGGGCGCGCTGGCGTCTGATCTCACCGGCCACGCTGTTGCCCGCCTCGGCGAACACCAGCTGCAGCTGCCGCAGAGAAGACTGCACCTCGCGCGCGACGAGGCCGGGAGTCAAGGCGGGATCACTGCACTCGCGGGCGATCACCGCCACCGCTCGCTCGCGCAGCAGCCGGTGCGGCGAGCGACGGGCCGCGTCGGTGCCGACCCGATCGAGCAGGATCGCGCCGCTCATCTCCAGGATCAGTTGCTCGATGGCGTAGCGCTCGACCGGTGTCGCCTGATCGTCGGCGGCGAGCACCTGCTCGATGAACGCCTGCATGGCGCGGTCCAGCGGACGCCGCTCCGCGAGGATGCGCGCCGTCGTCGGAAGCGCCGCGACGAACGACGCGAGCGCGGTGCGCGGCACGTAGGCGGCGGTGATGCGCCAGGCGCCCTCGCAGCGCAGCGTGCGCATGACGCCGGGGGGAGCGAGAACGACCCCGCTGTCGACCGGCATCCACCGACCGTCGTACCGCCTCGTCGAGGCGACAGGGGCGTCGAAGAAGGCGAACACGGCATGGTCGGGATGCGTGGACGCGGTGTCGAACGAGAACTCGGTCGAGCGGCCGCGCATCGAGAGCAGGACGACCGTGCCGGAGATGCGCCCTCTCGCCCGCACCGGCGTCGGCTCGTCGATCACCCGGATTCCGTGCGCGAGCAGACCGGCGGGATCGATCTCCCCGACGACACCGTGCTCCACTCCGCACCTCTTCTCCGCGCGTTTCGGGAGAGGATACCGGCGGGGCGACCGCATCGACAGTGCCCCTCACGCCGGCGAGGTGACGCGATGGATCGCCGTGCTCAGGGGCGGGAGCCGCTCCAGTTCAGCTGTTCGATGTAGCGCAGCAGCACGCCCTCGCGCAGGGCCCACGGCGACACCTCGAGCTCATCGACGTCGAGCGCGGTCATCGCGGAGTGCAGCGACACGGCGGCGGCCACGATCTGGAACGTGCGATCGGGGGTGATGCCGGGCAGCTCCTGCCGCGCCGAGGCGGGAAGTCGCGCGAGGCGCGGGATCCAGGAGCCGAGGGACGCGCGGGGCAGCAGCATCCGCTCGCTCCCCGACCACCCGGGAACCGGGTAGCCGACCAGCCGGGCGAGGGAGCGGATGGCCTTGGACGACCCGACGACATGATCGGGGCGGGGAAGCGCGGCGAACCGCGGCAGCACGTCGGCGAGCGTCGTCGCGGCATGCGCGCGCAGACGCTCCACGTCGGCCTCGCCCGGAGGGTCGTTCGGCAGGAACTGCACGGTCATGCGCCCGGCACCGAGGGGGACGGACGCCGCGGCATCGGGCATCTCCTCTGCGCCGGCGGCGATCTCGAGCGAGCCGCCGCCGATGTCGAGGAGCAGCAGCTGACCGGCCGACCAGCCGAACCATCTCCGCACCGCGAGGAACGTCAGCTCCGCCTCGGTCTCCCCGTCGAGCACCTGCAGCGGCTGCCCGAGCGCGGCCTCGATGCGTGCGATGACCTCTGCGCCGTTGCGCGCGTCGCGGACCGCACTCGTGGCTGTCGCCAGCAGTTCGTCGACCCGTTCGGCCTCCGCGACGCGGCGAGCCTGCGAGACGGCGGCTTCGAGGGCGACCACCCCTTCCTCCGAGATCGCCCCGTCGGGTGTGAGGTAGCGCATCAGGCGCAGCACCGTCCGGTCGCTCGTCGTGGCGAGCGGGCGTCCACCGGGGCGGACGTCGGCGGCCAGCATGTGGACGGTGTTGGATCCGATGTCGAGGACTCCGAGGCGCACGGGAAGAGAATAGTCGCTCGCGGAGGGGCCACGGCGACGGCGTCCTCGCATCGGGGATCCCGCGCGTCACGTGTGCGAGCACGCGGATACGATGTATTCCGTGACCACCGCCGACCCCTCGCTGCCGCTGTCGCCGTATCGGGAGATCGGACGCGCGGAGTGGGCGCGCCTCGCGGCCGGGCTCGACCAGCCGCTCACCGAGACCGAGGTCGTCGAGCTGCGCGGCATCGGCGATCGCCTCTCCCTGACCGAGGTGCGCGAGGTGTATCTGCCGTTGAGCCGCCTGCTCAGCCTGTACGCGACCTCGACGAAGCGCCTCGGGGCGGCCACCTCCTCGTTCCTGCAGGAAGATGACACGACCACCCCGTTCGTCGTGGGCGTCGCCGGATCGGTGGCCGTGGGCAAGTCGACCATCGCCCGTCTGCTGCGCGAGCTCATGAGTCGATGGCCCGGCACGCCGCGCGTCGAGCTGGTCACCACGGACGGCTTCCTCTATCCGAACGCCGAGCTCGAGCGTCGCGGGATCATGGACCGCAAGGGCTTCCCCGAGTCGTACGACCGTCGCGCGCTGCTGGAGTTCCTCACCGAGGTCAAGAGCGGCGCCTCCGAGGTGCGCGCGCCCTTCTACTCGCACATGCGCTACGACATCGTGCCGGACGCCAACGTCGTGGTCCGCCGCCCCGACGTCGTCATCGTCGAGGGGTTGAACGTGCTGCAGCCGCCGCCCGCCCCGAACGACGTGGCCGTGAGCGATCTGTTCGACTTCTCGATCTTCGTCGACGCCGAGACCTCGCACATCGAGAAGTGGTACGTCGACCGTTTCCTCGCGCTGCGCCAGGCGGCGTTCAGCAACCCCTCGTCGTACTTCAACGTGTTCGCGCACCTCACCGATGAGGAGGCGATCACGACGGCGCTCGGGTACTGGAACGAGATCAACATGCCGAACCTCATCGAGAACGTGATGCCGACCAGGCACCGAGCCCGACTGGTGCTGCGCAAGGGTGCCGATCACGACGTCGAGAGCGTGCTGCTGCGCAAGCTCTGACGCGACACGGGTCGCGACCGGACGGGGGCGGAATATTGTACGGACGACTCGCAAAAATCCCGCCTTACTCTTGATCGCATGTGTGGAATCGTCGGATACGTGGGCCCGCGCCCCAGCCAGGACATCCTTCTCGCCGGCCTCGCCCGCCTGGAGTACCGCGGGTACGACTCCGCCGGCGTCGCCGTGATCGACGGCGACGGCGCGCTGGGCATGCGCAAGAAGGCAGGCAAGCTCGCCGTGCTGCGCGATTCCCTCGCGGACGCGCCGCTCCCCGACGGCTCCACCGGCATCGGCCACACCCGCTGGGCGACGCACGGCGGACCGACCGACGGCAACGCGCACCCGCACCTCGCCGACGACGACAAGCTCGCCGTGATCCACAACGGCATCATCGAGAACTTCTCCGCGCTGCGCGACGAACTCCTCGCCGACGGCGTCGTGTTCCGCAGCGAGACCGACACCGAGGTCGCCGCCGCCCTGCTCGGTCGTGAGTACGCCGGCAACGGGGGAGACCTGCAGCTCGCGTTCCGCAGCATCGTCAACCGTCTCGAAGGCGCGTTCACCCTGCTCGCCATGCACCAGGACCACCCGGGCCTCGTGGTCGGCGCCCGCCGCAACTCGCCCCTCGTGATCGGCCTCGGCGAGGGCGAGAACTTCCTCGGCTCCGACGTCGCGGCGTTCATCGAGCACACGCGCAAGGCTCTGGCCATCGGCCAGGACCAGATCGTCTCGATCACCCCGGACTCCGTCAGCGTCACCGACTTCGCCGGCACGCCCGTGCAGCCGGAGCCGTTCGACGTCTCATGGGATGCCGCCGCCGCCGAGAAGGGCGGATGGTCGAGCTTCATGGCGAAGGAGGTCGCCGAGCAGCCCGAGGCCGTCGCCAACACGATCCGCGGACGCATCCAGGACGGTCAGGTCGTGATCCCCGAGCTCGACGGACTCGACGAGCTGTTCCTGGGCATCAACCGCGTCATCATCACCGCGTGCGGCACCGCATCGTATGCCGCGCTCGTCGGCAAGTACGCGATCGAGCAGTGGGCGCGCGTCGCGGTCGACGTCGAGCTGGCGCACGAGTTCCGCTACCGCGACCCGGTGATCGGCGCCGACACCCTCGTCGTGTCGATCAGCCAGTCCGGCGAGACCATGGACACGCTCATGGCGGTCAAGTACGCGCGCGAGCGGGGTGCCCGCACGCTGTCGGTCTGCAACACCCAGGGAGCGACGATCCCGCGCGAATCGGACGCGGTCGTGTACACGCACGCCGGACCCGAGGTCGCGGTCGCATCGACCAAGGCGTTCTCGGCGCAGATCACGGCGCTCCTGCTGCTGGGGCTGCACATGGGCCGTGTGCGCGGTGCGGTCGCGGACGCCTCGGTCGACGTGGCCGAGCTCGCGGCGCTTCCGGAGAAGATCGCGAAGGTGCTCGAGAGCGAGCAGGAGCATGTGACCCAGCTCGCCGGCTGGATGGCCGACACCCGCTCGGTGCTGTTCCTCGGTCGTCACGTGGGCTACCCGATCGCGCTCGAGGGCGCGCTCAAGCTCAAGGAGATCTCCTACATCCATGCCGAGGGCTTCGCCGCGGGCGAGCTCAAGCACGGTCCGATCGCACTCATCGAGCCGGGGCAGCCGGTGTTCGTGCTGGTGCCGTCCCCGCGTCACTCCGCGCTCGTGCACTCCAAGGTCGTCTCGAACATCCAGGAGATCCGCGCCCGCGGTGCCCGGGTGATCGTGATCGCGGAAGAGGGCGACGCCGCGGTGCTGCCGTTCGCCGACGAGGTCGTGCGCATCCCGCTCGCCGGCGCGATGTTCGAGCCGCTGCTCGCCGTGGTGCCGCTGCAGATCTTCGCGATGGCGCTCGCCACCGCGAAGGGCCTCGACGTCGACCAGCCGCGCAACCTCGCGAAGTCCGTCACGGTCGAATAGACCTGCCGAACGGCCCCCTTGCCTGCGAACCACCCCTTTCGGGACGCACGCAAGGGGGTCGTTCGCATTCAAGAGGGTGGCTCGGCGGGGCCAGTAGGCTGAACGGGTGATCATCGGCACCGGCATCGACCTCGTGGACATCCCACGGTTCGAACGGACGATGACCCGGACGCCCCGTCTGCGGGAACGACTCTTCGCCCCCTCCGAGCGTGAGCTGCGCCTTCCCTCGCTCGCCGCGCGCTATGCGGCCAAGGAAGCGCTCATCAAAGCGCTCGGCGGCTCGGACGGCGTGCACTGGATCGAGATCGAGATCGCCTCCGAGGCATCGGGCCGCCCGCACTTCGTGCTGTCCGGATCGACCGCGGCCGTCGTCGAGGAACGCGGCATCCGCACTCTGCATCTGACCCTCACCCACGACGCGGGCCTTGCTGCCGCGTTCGTCGTCGCCGAAGGAGCACCGCTGTGACCGTCCCGTTCCGCGAAGCGACCATCGACCTCGACGCCGTCGCCGACAACGTGCGCCACTTCCGCCGCCTCACCGGCGTCGAGGTGATCGCTGTCGTCAAGGCCAACGCCTACGGGCATGGTGCTGCGACTGCCGCCGTCGCGGCCCTCTCCGCCGGGGCGACGCGCCTCGGGGTCGCCGAGATCGCCGAAGCGCTCGAGCTGCGCCGACAGGGCGTGCACGCGCCGATCGTGGCGTGGCTGCACGCGCCGGGCGAGCGCTTCGAGCAGGCGGCCGCGCAGAACATCGAGGTCGGCATCTCGACGTTCGACCAGCTCGAGGCCGCAGCGGCCGCGGCCGCCGTCGACCGTCCCGTCGGGGTGCACCTGAAGTTCGAGACGGGGCTGTCGCGCAACGGCATCGCTCCGGCGGACTGGGGTCGCGTGCTCGCCGAGGCCGCGCGCCTGGAGCGCATCGGGCGGCTGCGGATCATCGGACTCTTCAGCCACCTGTCCAACACATCCGCGGAGGACGATCGGGCCGCGCTCGAGAAGTTCCACGAGGGCGTCGCCGCGGCCGCCACGTTCGGCATCCACCCCGAGATCCGACACATCGCCGCGACCGCCGCCGCCATCGACCTCCCCGAGATGCGGCTCGACGCCGTGCGGATCGGTGTCGGACTCTACGGCCTCTCGCCGTTCGACGACCGCAGCTCCGCCCAGCTCGGGCTTCGTCCCGCGATGACCCTGCGCGGTGCGGTCGCCGCCGTGCGGCGTGTGCCGGCGGGAACCGGAGTCTCCTACGGCTACGACCACCGCACGGACCGGGACACGACGCTGGTGCTGGTGCCGCTCGGATATGCGGACGGCGTACCGAGGAACGCCTCGGGGAAGCTCCCCGTCTCGATCGGCGGGAGGCGGTTCGTGAACGTCGGGCGGATCGCGATGGACCAGTTCATCGTCGACGTCGGCGACACCCCGGTGTCGATCGGCGACGAGGTGGTGCTGTTCGGCGATCCCACGCTGGGCGTGCCGTCGGCGGGGGAATGGGCCGAGGCCGCCGACACCATCAACTACGAGATCGTCACGCGCATCGGATCGCGCGTGCCGCGGCGGACCGTATGAGCGTCGACCCGTCGTTCCTCGGACGACGCGAGATCCCGACCTCGGAGGACATGGAGCAGCTCGGCCTGCGTATCGGCGAGCAGTTGGAGCCCGGCGACCTCCTCATCCTCACCGGCCCCCTCGGCGCCGGCAAGACGACCTTCACCCGCGGCCTGGCCGAAGGTCTCGGTGTGCGCGGACCCGTGCAGAGCCCGACCTTCGTGATCGCCCGTACGCACCCCTCCCTGGTGGAGCGGGCGCCGCTCGTGCACGTCGACGCCTACCGGCTCGGATCCGCGGCGGAGCTCGACGACCTCGACCTCGACCTCGCGCACTCGGTGGTCGTGATCGAGTGGGGGCGCGGCATGGCGGAGGAGCTGGCCGACTCCTGGTGGGATATCGAGTTCGAACGTCCCGTCGGTGCCGCCGACCTCGAACCCGCGGAGCTCGACCCGGCGGAGCTCGACGCCGACGCGCCGCGCATCGTCACGATCGCTCGCGAGGGGGTCGCATGACCGCGGCATCCGCCCCGGCGCTCGTCGCCGTGATCATCGAAGACGACCCCGGGGTGCGGTCGCTGCTGGACGAGGTGTTCCTCGCCGCCGGCTTCGAGACCATCCTCGCCGAATCCGGGCTGGAGGGTCTCGCGGCCATCGAGCAGCACCGGCCCGTCATCACGACCCTCGACATCAACCTGCCGGGCATCGACGGCTTCGAGGTCGCCCGCCGCATCCGACGGATCAGCGACACGTTCATCATCATGCTGTCCGCGCTCGCCGATGAGTCGGACGTGGTGCTGGGTCTCACCTCCGGCGCCGACGAGTATCTGATCAAGCCGTTCCGGCCACGCGAGCTCCGCGCGCGCATCGAAGCGCTCCTGCGGCGACCGCGGGTGGCGGATCCCCGCGCTATCGAGGTCACGCGCCCGGCGCTGGAACCCGAGCCCGCCACCGAGGGCGCGACCGTGCTCACCTGGCGGGGCAGGGTGCATCGCGATCTGAGCCTCGATCTCGACACCCGGCTGGTCCTGATCGCGCAGAAGCGGATCGACCTCACCCCGACCGAGTTCGAGCTGCTCGCGGCCCTGCTGGAGGCGAAGGCCCGGGTCTGCAGCAAGGCGGAGCTCGCCAGGGGGCTGCGCGGCTCTCCGCCGGGCTCGAACGACTTCGTCAGCGAACCCGACAAACGGGCGATCGAGACGCACATCGCGAATCTGCGGCGCAAGCTCGGCGACAGCACCACGAAACCGCGCTACATCGAGACGGTGCGTGGCGTCGGCTATCGTCTCACGCCCGCTGACGCTCCGTGAGACCGAGGGGCGGAGCCGTGACTCCCCAGTCACGGCCCCGGATGCCTGCGAATCCCCACTCGCGTGGCCCCAGCGTCTGCGTTGTTCCCCAGCCGCAGTGTCGGCCCCCACACAGAATGCTAGGGGCGCGAGGCCGCCTGAAGAGCGGGCTCGACCGATCTTTGAGTAATCTTGCGGCAAAGCTGAGGTTCGAGGGGGAAGGTGAGCGCTGATGGTCCGCACTGTGTCTATCTGGCGCTGGCAGTTCGTGTTCACCGGCAGCATCGTGGCGATCGTCGTCATGATCACGGCGTTCAAACCCCAGACCTTCGCCAACCCCCTCGTGGTCGCCGGCGTCGCTCTCGTCGTCCTCACCACCTTGGTGACGTTGGTGGTCCCCTGGCATCGGCTGCCGCGCACGGTCGCGACCGTCGTGCCACTCCTGGACGCGCTCGCGGTCGGCTTCACCACCAGTGCTCCGGACATCCGGCTCGGCTTCCTGTGGGTGTTCCCCGTGGTGTGGCTGGCCACCTACTTCACGATGCCGTGGGTGCTGGGTGGCGTCGCGTTCATCAGCGTCACGCTGGTGGTGTTCGCGGATCGGAGCGGCGCCCCCGCTGACATCCTCCTGCGCGTGCTCACCCTGGTGATCACGTTGGGCTTCCTCGGCGTGACGGTGCGCATCGGCGCGCAGCGATCCCGTGCCGCCCGCCGCCTGCTGCAGCGGCGCTCGGAACAGGTCAACCGTGCGGCGGAGCGCGCGGAGGCCAACCAGCGCCGGGTGATCCAGATCGTGGACGCGCTGCGTGTCGCCCTCGTCGTCGTGACGACCGAGGGACGAGTGCTGCAGATGAACGACGCATACCGTGCTCTCTACGGCCGAGATCGCTTCGGCGCGGCACTGCCCTCCGCCGGGGTCGAGTACGACGCCAGGCGCGGCACCGCCGTGCCCCCGGAGCGCACCTCGCTCGCCCGTGCCGCGGCGGGGGAGACGCTGCGGGCCGAACGCGTGTGGCTGTTCGACGGCGCCGGCCAATGGCGAGCACTCGAGGTGAGCACGCAGCCCATGGCCAGTGCGGGGGAAGGCGTCGACATCACGCTCGTCGTGATCGACGACGTGACGGCCCTGCTCGAAGCCGACGAGGAGCGACGGGCCTTCGCCGCCGTCGTCTCGCACGAACTGCGCAACCCCCTCACCGCGATCCTCGGGCACGTCGATCTGCTGCGGGAACGCGACGATCTGCCCGAGCGGGTTCCCGCCCAGCTCGAGATCATCGCGAACGCCGGTGAGCGCATGCAGGATCTCGTGTCGAGCATCCTCCGCCAGACCGCACGCACCACGCAGGAGCCGCTGGGTCCGGTGGATCTGCGCGGCGTCGTCGAGGCCTCGGCCGCCTCCTACGGGCCGATCATCTCCGGAAACCGACAGGCGATCACGATCGACGGCGAGGACAGCCTCGTCATCTACGGCGATGCGTTCCGGCTGCGCCAGGTGCTCGACAACCTGCTCAGCAACGCGGTCAAGTACACGGCAGCGGGCGGTCGCATCGACGTCGGGCTCCGCACCGCCACGACCGGGCACGCGGAGCTGACGATCGCCGACGACGGGACCGGGATGACGCCCGAGGATCTGCCGCGCGTCTTCGAGCCCTACTTCCGGACCGAGAGCGCGGTGCGCGCCGGCATCAGCGGCACAGGGCTCGGCATGGGCATCGTGCGTGAGATCGTGACGGCGCACGAAGGCAGCATCGATATCGCCAGTGAGGTCGGGGTCGGCACCCGCGTCACGCTGCGCTTTCCGCAGCGCCCAGTGAAGGAGATGCAGGCATGACCCCGCTCGTTCCCGTCAACGTCGATGTCACCACCAGCATGGTCGCCGTCGTGACCCTGCTCGCGGTCCTGGTCGTCGGCCTGGGCACGCTCGCGCGTCCGAGCAGGGCGACGGTGACCTGGGGCGCCGCATTCGGTCTGGGGATGTTGGGGGCGTACCTGTGGCTCGCCGGGCAGCAGACCGACGTGCAGATGCTGCGAGCCGCGGCGTCCGCCCTCCTGCTGTGCTTCGAGCCGTTGATCTGGATCGGGCTGCGGATGCACTTCGGGCGTCGGGCGCGCTGGGCGCTCGTGATCCCGTTCCTGGTGGTCGCGCCGCTGCTGCTGATGTCGACCGCGGGCACGGCCTGGTACCTGCCGTCGTTCCACCTGATCTTCCTCGGCAGTGCGGTCTACGGCGGCCTCGTGGCCTACGAGCTGCTGCGCGACCGACCGGCCGCCAGAGACATCGTGCTGCCGCTGGCGCTCGCCTCCTGCGGACTCGTGGTCGTGGCGATCCTGAGCGCGGTCTCGGCCGCCGTCGCCGGCGGTGCGGGAACCGACGAACAGCTCAGCGCGCTGCGCGGCATGAACGCGGTGGGCACCCTCGTGGTGAGCACCTGCGCCGCGTTCACCCTCGTGCTGCTGGTGCGCGCCGAGCAGAAGGCGATCGACGACAGCGGCGCCGCCGCCGAACGTGCGCGCCGGCGACTGCGGAAAGCAGAGGCGCAGAACGACCAGCCGTGGTCGATCCTCGACATCCGACTCGACGACCCCGCCGATCTCCGCGAGGCCTCGACCGGATCGGCGTTCGCCCAGATCGTCGACCGCTTCCACGAGGACATCCTGGAGGCGCTGCCCGCATCCGCCGACGCCGACAGGGTGCAGGACGGACGGGCGATCGTGGTGATCCGCGGCAGTGACGATTCGGTGCGTCACCACCTGCGCGACATGCTGAACCGCATCTCGGTCATCGAACGGGAGGCGGCGTCCACGGGCATCCGCTCATCCGCGAGCATCGGCTGGGCGACCGCATCGGTCGTCGGCTACGACTACGACGCCCTGGTCGCGGCGGCGGGCAGTGCCGCGGAGCGGGCGCGGGCAGCCGGCGGCGATCAGTGGAAGCGGGCCACCGAGCGCGACCTCTCGCGGGTCTGAGCCGCGCGGCCGGATCAGGACGGGCGGGA
Source organism: Microbacterium sp. LB12 (assembly GCF_037150835.1). Lineage (NCBI taxonomy): Bacteria > Bacillati > Actinomycetota > Actinomycetes > Micrococcales > Microbacteriaceae > Microbacterium > Microbacterium sp. LB12. The sequence goes on from NZ_JBBCPF010000005.1 coordinate 54,650, forward strand.
TTCGCGTCCGCGTGCGAGCGCGGCGGCGATGGTGTCTTCGGCGTCCGCATCGGTCTCGGCCACGGCCGACACGTTCTCGGCGACGACCGCCTCGATGATCTCGGTGCGCTGGATGCGCGTCTCGCGGGGCGCCTTCACGCCGATCCGCACACTGTCGCCCTTGATCTCGAGCAGCGTGATCTCGATGTCGCCGTCGATGCGCACGCTCTCACCGATCCGCCTCGTCAACACCAGCATTCGTTCAGCCTAGTGCTGCCGGGACGACGCCGACCGACGGCGTGGGGATGTCCCGCACGACGCCGACCGTCTCGATCGTGAGCGAGGCGGCCGTCGCCTCCGTGTAGGAGAGCACCGGAAGCCCGTCGGTCTGCGCCGAGACGAGTCGCCGCACCGCCGGACGCAACGTCGGCGCGCACACCAGCACGGGCTCGCCGCCCTCCCGCACCGAGGAGACGGCCTGCTTCACGGACTCGATGACCGACTCCATGCGCTGCGGGTCGAACACGATCTGCGTGCCCTCGTCGCCAGGGCGCAGGCTCTCCAGCATCGCCTGTTCGAGGAGCGGAGTGATCATGACCACGCGCAGGGTGCCGCCGTCGGCGAACCGGGCGGCGATGGCAGGCCCCAGAGAGGCCCGTGCAGCCTCGATCAGGCCCTCCGGGTCGGTCGAGGTCCTGGCCCGCAGTGCGAGGGCCTCATAGATGCGGCTGAGGTCGTTGATCGGGACGCGTTCGGCGAGGAGACCCTGCAGCACGCGCTGCACCTCGGCCAGTGACAGCAGCGCAGGTGTGAGCTCCTCGACCGCGGCGGGAGAGGCCTGCTTGAGCGCGTCGGTGAGCTGGCGCACGTCCTCCCGGCTCAACAGGCGGGCTGCGTGGGCGTGGATGACGCTGGACAGGTGCGTGATGATCACGCTGGCGCGATCGATCACGGTGGCACCCGCGAACTCGGCGCTGTGGCGCATCTCCATCGGGATCCACTTGCCCTCCAGGCCGAAGACCGGGTCGAGCGTCGCGGTGCCGGGGAGCGAGTCGAGCCCCTGGCCGAGCGCGAGCACCGATCCGACCGGGGCCGTGCCCCGGCCGGTCTCCACGCCCGCGATCCGGATCACGTACGTGGCCTGCGGCAGCTCGATGCTGTCGCGCGTGCGCACGGGCGGCGTGATCAGGCCGAGGTCGAGCGCGATGCGGCGGCGGAGGGCCTTCACCCGCGCGAGCAGGTCATCGGGCCCTCCCGTGACGAGGTCGACGATGTCGGGCGCGAGCAGGATCTCCAGCGGATGCACGCGCATCTTCTCGATCAGCTCCTCGGGCTGGTCGGTGGGAGCGAGCGTCGGGCTCTGCGCCGCGGCGGCTTCCTCGCGCTTCTGCGTCGCCTTGATGCGCTGCGCGATGAGCAGCAGCAGCGCGCCGATCGCGACGAACGGCAGCATCGGCATGTGCGGGATGAGCGACATGATGATCGCGGCGCATCCGGCGATGATCAGCGCGTTGCGGGACTGCCCGAGCTGCGCGGACGCCGCGGTGCCCATCTCCGCCTCCGCCGTGGAGCGGGTCACGATCATGCCCGTGGAGACCGCCATCAGCAGCGCCGGGATCTGCGTGACGAGTCCGTCGCCGATCGTCAGCAGGCTGTAGGTGCTCACGGCCTCGTCGATGTTCATGCCGTGCTGCACGATGCCGATCGCGATGCCGCCGACGATGTTGATGATGATGATCACGAGTCCGGCGATCGCGTCGCCCTTCACGAACTTGGAGGCACCGTCCATCGCACCGTAGAAGTCGGCCTCGGCGGCCACCTCGGCCCGTCGTTCACGGGCCTCGGCGTCGGTGATGAGACCCGCGTTGAGATCGGCGTCGATCGCCATCTGCTTGCCGGGCATGGCGTCGAGCGTGAAGCGGGCCCCGACCTCGGCGACGCGCTCCGCACCCTTGGTCACCACGACGAACTGGATCACCACGAGGATGAGGAACACCACTGCGCCGATGATGAGCGAACCGCCGACCGCGATCGCACCGAACGCCTCGATCACCTGGCCCGCGTAGGCCTCGCCGAGCACGAGCCGCGTCGACGCCACGTTCAACCCGAGCCGGAACAGCGTCGCCACCAACAGCAGGGAGGGGAACACCGAGAAGTCGAGCGGCTTCTTCACGAACATCGACGTGAGCAGGATCACGAGGGCGAACATGATGTTCAGGATGATGAGGATGTCGAGCAGGAACGGCGGCACCGGCACCACGAGCAGCATGATGATGCCCACGACTCCGATCGGCACCATCAGCTTGGTCAGCAGCTGTCTCATACGGTCCTCCGGTAGGGAAGGGAGTGGATGCCGCGGGCGGCTCCGCGTCGACGCAGGGCGTCGACGAACACGAGCACGCGTGCCACGGCGTTGTACAGGTCTTCGGGGATCTCCTGGCCGAGCTCGCAGGCGGCGAGCAGGGCGCGGGCGAGGGTGATGTCGCGCACCATCGGCACCCCGGCGCGAACCGCCTCATCACGGATGCGCTCGGCGATCACGCCACTGCCCTTGGCGACGACCTTGGGTGCCGCACGGCCCACCTCGTAACGGAGGGCGATCGCGATGTGGGTCGGGTTGACGACGACCACGTCGGAGCCGGCGACCGCGGCGATCATGCGGTTTCGGCTCACGGCGAGCTGCCGGGACCGGCGCTGCTGCCGGATGAGCGGGTCGCCTTCGGAGTTCTTGTTCTCGTCGCGGACCTCGCGCTTGGTCATGCGGGTGTGCTTGCGGTTGCGGCGCATCACCACGAACATGTCGACCGCGGCGAGGGCGAGTCCGACGGCGATCGCGGTCTGCAGCAGCGCCACGGTCCCCTCGGTGGCGGTGCCGAGGAGCCGGGAGACCGAATGCGCCCCGCTGGCGGTCAGCACGGGCATCAGGCTCGCGATCACGAGCCACAGGGCGATCCCGATCGCCGCGGTCTTCATCAGGGCCTTGGCGCCCTCCCACAGGGCCTGCATGCCGAACACGCGGCGGAAGCCGGTGACGAGGTTGAACTGCTCGTAGCGCCCGCTCACCTTGCGCAGGTGCACGCCGCCCTGGATGACCGCGCCGAGCAGGGTGACGACGGCGACGGCGGCCAGCATCACCGCGATCGTGGGAAGCACCGAGGCCATGCCCCGTTCGAGCGCGACGAGCGCCGCCTGCGGGCTGGGCGCGAGTGTGAGGGAGGTCAGGGTGAGCAGTTGCTCGGATCCGGCGGATGCGCCCAACGCCATGGCCGCCGGGGTCGCGATCGCCGCGGCGCCGATGCCCAACCATGCCGTGAGGTCCTGGCTGCGCGACAGCTTGCCCTTCTGCCGGGCCTCGCGGAGGTGCTTGTCGGTGGCCTTCTCACTGCGTTCGCCGCTGTCGGACCCGCTCATTGATGCACCCCCTGCATCATCCGCAGAGCCTGCACGGCGAGGGCATCCACGATCCCCGGGATCGCGACGTAGACGGCGCCGGCGAGCAGCAGCGTCAGCAGGATCTTCACCGGGAAGCCCATCGCGAACGCGTTCAGGGCGGGGGCCACGCGGGTGATCAGACCGAGGCCCACATCGGCGAGGAACAGCACGAGCGCGAGCGGGCCGGCGATCTGCACGGCCGCGAGCACCATCTGCGAGACGCCGTCGACCAGCAGCTCGGCGGGTCCGCCCACCGTGAAGATCCCGTTCACGGGCACCGCTTCGAAGCTGCGGGCGAGCCCCGCCAGGATGAGCTGATACCCGCCCGACGCGAACAGCAGGGTCAGCGCCGTCAGGTGGAAAAGACGCGTGAACTGGGCGCCGTTGACCATCGAGTGCGGGTCGAACGCCTGCGCCAGCTGGAACCCGCCGAACACGTCGATCAGGCTGCCCGCGGCCTGCAGTGCTGAGAAGCACAGCAGCACGAGGAAGCCGAGGAGCGCCCCCGTAACGAGCTGCAGCACGAGGGCGCCGAGGAACGCGCCCGTGTCGAGGTTCTCGTACCCCGGCGACACCGCGGTGCCCACGGCGAGGGACAGGCCGATCGCGAGCATGGCCTTCACGCGCACCGGGATCGCCCCGTACGAGAACGGCGGGGCGATCATGATGAACGCCGTGATGCGCACCGCGGTGAGCATCGTCGCCTCGAGCCATGCGAAATCGATCGGGATGAACACGCGGTCATCCGCTCAACAGCGACGGGATGCGGGAGAACATTTCGTTCGTGAAGGCGATCATCTCCGCGATCATCCAGTTGCCCGCGATCAGCAGCGCGATCCCGACCGCGACGATCTTCGGCACGAACGACAGCGTCACCTCCTGCACCTGGGTGATGGACTGCAGCAGCGAGATCGCGAAGCCCACCACGAGCGCGGTCACCAGCACGGGCGCGGCGAGCTTGGCCGCGATGATCAGCCCCTGGGTGCCGATGTCGAGGACCGCCTCGGGACTCATCCGACACCTCCATAGCTCTCCAGGAGGGCGCGGATGATGAGCCCCCACCCGTCGACCAGGATGAACAGCAGGATCTTGAACGGCAGCGAGATCATGACCGGCGGGAGCATCATCATGCCCATCGACATCAGCGCCGCGGCGACGACCAGGTCGATCACCAGGAACGGCACGAAGATCACGAAGCCGATGATGAACGCGGCGCGCAGCTCGGAGATCATGAACGCGGGGATGAGCGTGTACATCGGCACGCTCGACGGGTCCTCCGGGTTCGGCTGCCCGGCCATCCGCGTCATGAGGGCGAGGTCCTCCTCGCGCGTGAAGCGGAGCATCCACTCCTGCAGAGGCAGCTGACCGACGTCGATCGCCTGCGTGAACGTGAGGCTGCCGTCGATATACGGCTGCACCGCGACCGTGTTGATCTCGGTGAGCACCGGCCACATGATGAACAGCGACAGGAACAACGACAGCCCCGCCAGCACCTGGTTCGGCGGGATCGTGGGCAGCGACAGGGCGTTGCGGGTCATCGCCAGCACCACGAAGATCTTCGTGAACGACGACATCATCAGCAGCAGCGCGGGCGCGACCGACAGCAGCGTGATGCCCAGCAGCGTCAGGATCGAGCCGGACGGGCCGCCGTCGACACCGTTGATGTCGATCGTGACGCCCTCGCCGGGATCGTCTGGTGTCACCGTCGCGTGAGCGACCGTGCCCGAGACCAGCGTGAAGACGACGACCAGGGCGAGAGCGGTGCCGAGGATGAGCGCGAATCGTCGCAGCGCTCGCCGGTCGGCGACCCCACGGGCGACGCTCATCGCGTGCGCCGGATGGCCTCGGCGGTCTGCCGCCAGGTTTCGGGGGAGAGGATGGAGCCGCGCAACGGGTCGTTCCGGTGGCGCACACGGCGCTGCGGCGTCTGCTCGGCGGAGGGAACGGGTGCGGTCTCGGTCAGCGCGGTCGCCGCGAGGATGCGATCGAACTCCGCGGCGTCGGATGCGGCCTCCGCCGTCGCCGCCGACCACACCGGGCGCGCCTCGGTGTCGGCAGGCGAGGGCTTGAGCGGCAAGCGGTCGACGACGCTGACGCCGTGCTCGGTCACCCCGAGCACGTAGCGGGCGTCATCCGTCTGCACCACAACGATCTGCGCCTTCGACCCCACGCCCTGCCGACCGAGCACGGTGATGGCCTCGCCGTCGCGGCGCCGTGCCGCGGTGCGCGAGACGCGGCGCTGCAGGAACCAGAGCAGTCCCAGCACCGCGGCGAGTGAGAGCGCGACCCGCAGCGCGAGCATCAGGTCGTCCAGGATCAGGCCTCGACGTTCTCGAGGATGCGGGTGATCCGCACCGCGTAGTCCTGATCCACGACGACGACCTCGCCGTGCGCGATGATGCGGCCGTTCAGCTTGATGTCGGCGGGTGCGCCGGCGGAGCGGTCGAGCTCGACGATGCGTCCCGGCTCGAGGTCGAGCACGTCCCGCACGGCCATCCGAGTGCGTCCGATCTCCACCGTCAGCTCCATCTCCACGCCCGCGATGCGGTGCAGGCGGCGCGACGTGTGCGACGGGGCGGCGGGCGTGCGGGTGACGATCACGGCGAGCCGGCCGATCGTGCGGTCGGTCTCATCCTGCAGGTCGAAGAGCTGGGCGTTCGCGTCGGCGAACAGGGCGGACGCGTCGCCGACCACGGCGTCCCCAAGGGCGCCGGAGCCGAGGGCGCCCGTCGAGGCCTCGAACGCATCCCGCAGCCGGTCGGCCAGCGGGGCGTCACCGAGTCCGTCGACCAGCAGCTCCGGTGCGAACAGTTGCACGGCGAGCTGCGCGCTGGCCTCACCGACGAACTGCACGATCACGGCGTCTCCGGTGTCGCCGGAGACCTGCGACGCACGGGCGACGAGGGGAGCGGCGGTCGGCAGCGACGCGGCGAAGGCGGCGGCGACGGCGGACTCGTAGGTGGTGGTGCTGGTCACGCGGACTCCTCGGCGAAGGCGGGATCGGGGACGGTGGTGGTGACGACGCAGGCCAGTCGCGCCCCGGCGCTGCCGACCGCGGCCGTGGCGACGGTCTGGTCGCCGACCGTGAGCACCATCGGACGGTCGGCGGAGTGCGGGAAGGCGATGATGTCGCCGACCGAGAGGTCGAGCACCTCGCGGGGGAGCACGCTCCGCGGCGCCAGGCGCAGCGCGACCTCGACCGGCGCGACCTCCACCTGACGGCGGACCAGGCCGGGCGCGGCCGATCGCTCGGAGTCGGTGGCGCGCACCGTGAAGCCGGCGAGGATCGAGGCCGGCAGCATGACGCTCGTCGGAACCGTGCGTCCGGCCATCCGCATCGAGAAGCGGGCGACGATGACCGGCTCACCGGACGCCGCGACCTGGGCGAACTGCGAACTGTACTGGATGCCGGACACCGTGATGCCGGACGGGAGCAGGCCGTCGAGGGCGCCGGCGAGGTGATCGATCGCATCGACGATCAGCGAGCGGATCAGCGCCTGCTCGATCGGGGTGAAGGTGCGGTCCTCGGAGGCGGTGGTCGCCCGCCCACCCACCATCTGCACGATCCAGGCGGTGGCGGCCGAGGTCGGCAGCTGCACGATGATGCGCTCTTCCGAGTCGGGCAGCGCGCACACGATCATGGTGGTCGTGGTCGGCAGTGACTGCGCGTACTCGCCATAGGTCAGCATCCCGACGTGTTCGACGGCGATCGTCGCGCGCACGTGGATCTTGGTGGAGAGCTGCGCGGACCACTGCCGCGAGAACGTCTCGAACGCCAGCTCCAGGGCACGCGTGTGCTCGCGCGAGAGGGTCGCCGAACGGCCGAAGTCGTACACCTCGACCTCGGCGTTCTTCGACGCCGTGCCTGCGCGCACTTCGGAGCGCACGCTGTCCTGGATCACCACGATCTCGACTATCGGGTGGCGGGCGGCGTGCGTTAGGTGTGCTGAGGTGTCAGGAGGCCGGCTTCCCCGCCTGTGCCTGGGGGATGAGCGCGCGCACCTCCTCGTTGGCATCGGACAGGACGACGATGTCGACCCGGCGGTTCTGCGCCAGGGCCTCGGGGGAGTCTCCGGCGGCCACCGGACGGGTGTCGCCGAAGCCGACCGACTTCAGGTGGGACGGCGGGAGACCCGAGTCTTCGACCAGGTGCCGCAGCACCTGGGTGGAGCGTCCGGCGGACAGCTCCCAGTTGGTCGGGTAGGGAGCGACGGAACCGCGGACGTCGGCGTGGCCCTCGACCGAGATCTCGTTGGGTGTGGTGACCAGCACCGAGCCGAGCGCGTTCAGCACCTGCACGGCCGTGCCGCTGAGCGTGGTGCTGTTCGTGGTGAAGAACGTCTCCGCGCTGACCAGCCCGATCGTGAGACCGCGCTCGTCGATCGTGAAGGTGACGTCGGCCTCGAGGCCGTTCTCTGCGAGCACCTGGCGCAGACGCTCGCGGAGTGCGGACAGCTCATCGAACTCGGTCTGCGCGGCGGCCATGTCGACATCGGCGAAGTCCTGGCCCTTCTCGTCGATCAGTTCCGGCGGCACGACGACGCCGGTCACGGCATCCACGTCCTTCGACGGCTCCTGGCCGAACCCGGTGGCGAGCGACGCGCTCAGCGCCTGGAACTTCTCCTGGTCGACCGTCGACATCGCGAACAGCACGATGAACATGCACATCAGCACGGTCACCATGTCCATGTAGGACGCCATCCACCGCTCGTCTGGACCGCTGTGCTCCTCCTGCGGCACGCGGCGACGAGCACGGACGCTCATGACGTCTGCTCCGTCTCCTCGGCTGCTCGGGTGCGGGCGTGACGGCCGGAGCGGGCGGAAGGTCGCTCGGACACGAGGGCGCGCAGACGCTCGCCGACGAACTGCGGCGGGGCGCCGGCCTGGATGGCGAGCATCCCCTCCATGAGCACGGTCATGCGCTCGACCTCGAGCTCGCCGAGACGCTGCAGGCGTCCGCCGATGGGCAGCCAGATGAAGTTGGCCGAGAGCAGGCCCCACAGCGTCGCCACGAAGGCCGTCGCGATCATGGGGCCGAGCGTGTCCGGCTTGTCGAGCTTCTCCAGCACATGCGTGAGGGAGACGACCGTGCCGATGATGCCGACCGTGGGCGCGAAGCCGCCCAGCGTCATGTAGAAGCGCGAGGCGGTGCGGTTGCGGGCGGCGGTCGAGGTGAGCTCATCCTCCAGCAGGGTTCGCAGGTCTTCCGCGTCCGTGCCGTCGGCGATGCTCTGCAGCGCCTGGCGCAGGAACGGATCCTTCTCGTCCTCCAGCCCCTGCTCGAGGGCGAGGAGCCCTTCGGCGCGCGCCTTCTCGGCGTAGCCGACCACCGTGTCGATCATGCTCGACGCGGTGCGGCGCTCGCCGCGGAAGGCGCGGGGGAGCGACTTGACCGCGTGCAGCGCGTCGCGCACGGTGCCGCTCGCGATGCCGACGGCGATCGTGGCTCCGAAGACCAGCACCATCGGGGCGGGGATCAGCAACGATCCGATGGTCGCGCCCTCGAGGTTGATCATGGCGATCAGGGCGCCGAACGCGAGGAGCAGCCCGAGGATGAGGGACGGATCCATCAGAGACCGACCTCAGCGGTGACGGAGTCCCCGTCGGACACGGCGATCAGGGAGGCGGCGGCGGCGAGCACCCCGGCCCGGAACCGGGTGATCTGGGCGATCACGTCGTCCATCGTCTCGGTGACGACGAAGGTCGCGCCATCGACCATGATGAGCGTCGTGTCGGGCGTTGCCTGGACACGTTCGATCAGGTCGGGGTTCACCGCGAACCGCGAACGGTTCAGGCGCGTGAGGACGATCATGGGCTCCATCCTGGAAAGATCCATCCGTCCTCCGGAGAGGACGGATCCGACGGCCCGTCCTGGGCTGTCGGAGGTGACTGTCGGCCGGTGGGGGCGGTGCGTTAGCAGGGAGGCCGTCTCGTGCAGTTTTTTCCCATTACGAGCAAAGTGCAGTAAACTTCTCATTGGGTGCAATGGGAAGTATCTTGCTCAGAGAGGTGGTCCTGATGCAGATGTCATCGGCGAGGGGATTCGCGGCCTTCGTGCGCGCGAACAGGTTGAGCGCGGGCTTGACGCAAGAGGACCTCGCTCAGGCCGTGAGGAAGAGCCGGCGCTGGGTCCACGATCTGGAATCCGGAAAGGTCGTCCCGTCCCTGAACGCCGCGATCGAGGTCGCCGCCGTCCTCGGCTACACCGTCACGCTGGAGCGGAGCGAACGCTCGGACGTCCTGGATCAACTGTTCGAGGACCTCTGATGAATGCTCTCGATCTCTGGCTCGACGGCCGGCTCGCCGGCACGCTGATGCGCGGAGAGCGCGATCTGGTCGAGTTCCTGTACGACGAGAGCTATCGTGCGGACGTGCATTCGACACCCTTGTCCGTGTGCATGCCGAAGAGCGATGCGGGGCACGGGCCGGATCGGGTCATGCCCTGGCTCTCGAACCTGCTGCCCGATTCGGATGAGGTGAGGGCGCGGTGGGCGGCGAAGTTCGATGAGCGCCGCAGCGACCCCTTCACGTTGCTGCGGCACATGGGAGAGGATGCTCCCGGCTCCGTGCAGGTGGTCCCGGAGGGCATCGTTCCCCGCGACGCGGGCGTGGTCGCCAGATTGACCGAGGCCGACATCGCGCGTCGAGTCCGTGCGATCATCGCGGATCCCGATCACTGGGTGGACGACAGCGACGACCAGAGCCGGTTCTCTCTCGGCGGCAACCAAGGCAAGTTCGCTCTCGCCCGCATCGATGGGCAGTGGTTCGAGCCCAATGGTCGCGCAGCCAGCACGCACATCGTCAAGCCCGGTATGGTGCTCGCCTCCGGCCGAACCAACGATGAGGTCCAGGCGGTCGAGTTCGTCACGATGCGCGCGGCGCGCGCGTTGGGCATCCGCGCCGCCGCTGTCGACATCATGGACTTCGCCGGAGTGCCCACGTTCGTCACGACTCGCTACGACCGCAGCGTGTCCGGAGTGGACGGTGCCGTCACGAGGATCCATCAGGAGGACTTCTGCCAGGCGTTCGCGGTGCTGCCCGCGCGGAAGTACGAAGAGGACGGCGGTCCGACCATGGCGGACATGGTGCAGCTGGTCGGCAGCGCATCCTCTCCGGCCTATCGGAGGGAGGATCTGCGGACGCTTGCCGAGCTCTTCGCCTTCAACCTGCTGACCGCAGGTGTCGATGCCCATGCGAAGAACCACAGTCTGCTGCACGTCGGCGGCGCGACCAGGCTGGCGCCCGCATATGACCTCATCTCCGCTCACGGAATCTGGGACGACGACCGCATCGCCTATCGGTCGAGCGCGGCGGTGAAATACGGCAAGGAACGTCCCTACCGGAAGATCACGGGCCGCAACCTCGCCCGCACCGCCGACGTGCTCGGAGTTCCGCGGCGACAGTTCCTCGCGCTGCTCGACCGTGTGTCGAAGTCGCTTCCGGGCGCGTTCGAGGCGGCGGTGGCGGAGCTCCCCGAGGGACTCGCGACGGAACGCGTGCATGCGATGCCCGTGCGGATCGGAGAGTTCGCGCGGGGATTCGTCGATCGGCTCCGGGCCGAGGACCTCAGCGTCCGCAGCATTCCGACCTTCACCGGCGCGATGAACAGGGGGGATCGGGTGCTCGGCACGACCTGGGAGCCGGGCGGATGGCGTTCCGGCCGGTGGATCACAGGGCGGTACCGCAGCAGAGTCTCCCGCTGAACGCCCGAGGCCTCTCGCGATCGCGCGAGAAGCCTCGGGGTAGAACCTGTGCCGCGGATCAGCGCTTGAGGTTGGTCAGCTCCTGCAGCACCTCGTCGCTCGTGGTGATGATGCGGGCGTTCGCCTGGAAGCCGCGCTGGGCGACGATGAGGTTCGTGAACTCCTGCGAGAGGTCGACGTTCGACATCTCGAGCGCGCCGCTGATGATGCCGCCGAGACCGTCGGTTCCCGCCTGGCCGAGCGTGGGCTGTCCGGAGTTGCCGCTCGGACGGAACTGCGAGGAGCCGGCCTTCTCCAGGCCGCCGGGGTTGACGAAGCCGGCCAGCGCGACACGGGCGAGCACCTCGGTGTCGCCGTTGCTGAACGTGCCGACGAGGCTGCCGTCGTTCATGAGCGCGTACGAGCTCAGGGTGCCGGCGGGCTTGCCGTTCTGCTCCTTGATGGCGATGTCGCTGACGTCGGCGAACCCGGTGACCGCGGAGAGGTCGACCGTGATCCCGCCGGAGACGATCGACGATGCGCCGGCCTGCTTGCCGTCCGTGAACGCGAGCGGGGTGTTCGCACCGCCCGGCTCGGTCACATTCCACCCGGTCGCGGTGCGGGTGAAGGTGAGGCGCAGCGACGTGGCCGTGCCCTCGGCATCGTAGGTCTTGATGTCGCGCACCAGGGTGTCACCCACGGCGGCGCCCGAGGGCAGGTTTCCGGTGACGCGCGCCGTGGTCGTCGCAGTCGCGGGGCTCAGCGCGCCCACGGGAAGCGTGATGTCGCCCGTTCCGGCGCCGGGGACGATCACGCCGCCCTGTGCCGTCCACCCCTGCACGAGTGCGCCATCGGCGGAGACCAGCCGGCCGCTCGCGTCGAAGGAGAATCCACCGTTGCGGGTGTACAGCGTCTCGCCACCGGAGCGGACCACGAAGAAGCCGTCGCCCGCGATCATGAGGTTCGTGGGCACACCGGTCGGCTGCGGCGCACCGGAGGCGAAGTTCGTGCTGATGCCGGCGACCTGCACGCCGAGACCCACCTGTGCGGGGTTCTGCCCGCCGATGGCCTGCTGCGGCATCATCGAGTTCCGCACGAGCTGCGAGAGCGAGTCCTGGAACTGCACGGCCGAGGCCTTGAAGCCCGTGGTGTTGACGTTGGCGATGTTGTTGCCTGTGACGTCGAGCATGGTCTGGTGCGAACGCAGACCCGAGATTCCGGCGAACAGAGAGCGAAGCATGGTGATGCCTTTCTGGAAGGGGCTGGTCAGGACTGCGAACGGGGAGCGAAGGAGACGCCGGAGATGGCGTCGAGCGGGATGGAGGCCTCGCCGATGGTGACGAGGGGGACGGCGCCGGCGTAGGAGACCGAGGTGACGATGCCCTTCTGCGTCACGCCCTTGTCGTCGGTGTACGACGCCTCATGGCCGATCAGCGCGGCGGCCGTCTGACGCATGCTGAGCGCGAAGCTCTCGTTCGACGTCGCCGTGAGGGCGGTCAGCTGCTCCATGGAGGCCAGCTGGGTGGTCTGCGCGATCATCTCGTTGGTGTTCATGGGCGAGCTGGGGTCCTGATTCGTCAGCTGCGTGACCAGCAGCTTCAGGAAGACCTCGGAGTCGAGCGTCTGCTTGCGCTCGGTCGGGGGCGTCGTGCTGCCCGTGTGCACACCGGTGGGCGGGATGGTGCCGGTGATGGCGTCGACCGTGGTCATGGGGGTCCTCTCGGGTCAGGCGAAGATGTCGATGCCGCCGTGCGGCGAGACGGGGGAGGTGGGAGCTGCCCCGTCCGGAGCGGGCGGGACGTCGTCGAGCGCGGGTCGAGCGGGAGCCGCGTCGCGACCGGCGGGGGCGCCGTTGCCGGGCTGGCTGCTGTTCGAGCCGGTGGGGGTGCCGTTCGCGCCGCCGTTGTGCGCGCTGCCGTTGCCGCTCGCGAGACTCTGCGACGTGGCCGGGCCGTCGTCGGAGGTCGAGAGCAGGAGGGAGGCGTGCGGCGCCGCCACGGCCAAATCCCGCCGGAGGTCGGCGAGGATCCCCCGCAGCGCCTCGCGTCCGAGGTCGTTCGGTGCGTGCAGCTCGATGTGGATGGCCCCGCCCGAGATGTGTGCGCGCACGGTGACGGGGCCGAGGTTCTCGGGCGACACCGTCAGCGTGAGGCTGTGGTCGCCGTCGGGTGCCTGTGCGAGGGCGACCACCGGCGTGGTCAGCTGGGGGAGCAGGGCGGGGCGAGTCGTGGGCACGGCGGCGGGGGCGGACGCCGCGTTCACGGGCGACGGCGGAGGCGCGCTGCCGACTGCGGCAGGTGCAGACGGCGTCTCGGCCGGGGACAAGGATGAGGTCGCAGCGGAGTGAGGCGTCGCGGGGGCCGTGCCGACCGGGGGCGTCGGTGCGGCGGCATCCGTGGCGTCGTCGGGTGCGGGTGCGGTGGGATCGAGGGCTTCGGCCCGGGCCGCAGCGGGCACGGCGGGGGTGGACGCGGCGGCGGGCCGATCCGAGGGCGCCGGTGCGCCGGCCGCGGAGCCGGTGGGCGTCGCGAGGCGCGCGGTGGTCTCCGCCGCGGCATCCGTCACGGTCGTCGGGTCGACCGAGGTCCGGGCGGCGGCCCCGACGAGCGGCCCCGCGTCCTGACCGCCGCCCGTCGCAGTGCCGGTCGCGCGTGGATCGGTGGCGGCTGCCGTCGCGGCAGTGCGGATGCGCACCGCGTCGGCGAACGCGGGCTGCGCGCGGACGGCATCGGACGCGGACGTGGCGGCGGCCGGTCCCGCCGATGCGGAGGGTGCGCTGTTCGGCGAAGAGGGTGCGGACGGACTCGCCGGGACCGTGGCGGAACGGGCATCCGTCTCGGCGACCGTGCCGGTGTCCAAGTTCGCGGTGCCGGTGGTCGCCGCATCCGCGGGGGTCATCGCGCCGGCCGCATCCGCGCCGAGCGGGTCGCCCGCCATCGAGAGTCCGGCGAGCGTCGGCACCGGCGCGGGGACGACCACAGGCAGGTTCGACGCGGTCGACGGGTTCGCGAGGTCGGCGGAGGCGTCATCCGTCGCGGTCTCTGCCGCCGGAGCGCTCGTGTCGTCGCCGGAGAGGCGCTCGGCGTCCTGGATGACGTCGGCGAAGGCCGCGCCACCGGGGGTGGCGGCGCGCGAGGCCGATGGCGCACCCGTCGGCCGGGACACTCGCGGGTCGAGCATGTCCATGATCCCGAGCGCCGTCATGACTGCCCCTCCGTGCTGCTGCGTGATCCGATCTCGTCGAGCTCGGTCTGCTCGGCGCGCAGCTCTTCCGCCCGCACCCGCACGGCGTGGGCCTGGGCGAGCCGGTCGAGGCCGCGCATCGCCCTCCGCGCCTCCGCGTGCTCCGTGCGGGCTTCGGCGACGGTCTGCTCCTGCAACTCCGACAGCGTGGTCAGGTCGGCGAGCAGACTCCGGCCGGCCACCCGCGCGGCGGCGAGCGCGGCGAGCGAGCGCACGTCGACGGCCTCGCTGCCCGCGCCGGCCAGGTGAGCGCGGAGCGAACGGTCCCTGGCCTCGGTGTGCTGGGCGTCGATCACGGCACGCGACAGTCGCTGTGCGGCCGCACGCTCCTGGATCTCGCGCACACGCAGCAGTCCGGCCAGCGAGAAGGCCCGCGTCATGAGACACCTCCGAAGGCGGCGACGAGCTCGTCCAGCCGGCGCCACGACTCGTCGATGTCGCTGGTCTCGTCGAGCGACTGGGTGAGGAAGGCGCTGATCGCCCGCTCGTTCGCGATGGCCGCGTCGATGCGCGCGTCCGCCCCCGGCTGGTAGGCGCCGATGTCGATGAGGTCGTTGGCGCGGCGACGCGCGGCGAGCACGGCACGCAGGGTCGCCGCATGCGCCCGATGCTCGGGACCGGTGACCTTGCCGGCCACGCGGGAGACGGAGCCGAGCACGTCGATCGCGGGGTGGTGGCCGGACAGGGCGAGAGCACGATCGAGCACGACGTGGCCGTCGAGGATCGAGCGCACGGTGTCGGCGATCGGCTCGTTGTGGTCGTCCCCGTCGACGAGCACGGTGTAGATCCCGGTGATCGAACCGCGCTGGTCGGTGCCGGCGCGTTCGAGGAGTCCGGCGAGGAGCGAGAACGTGGACGGCGGGTATCCCCGGGTGGCCGGTGGCTCTCCGGCGGACAGGCCGATCTCGCGCTGCGCCATCGCGACGCGGGTGAGGGAATCCATCATGAGGATGGCATGGGCGCCGTCGTCGCGGAAGGCCTCGGCGATCCGCGTGGCCGTGTATGCCGCCCGGATGCGGGCCATGGCCGGCTGATCCGAGGTCGACACCACGACCACGGCGCGGGCGAGCCCTTCCGGGCCGAGGCCGTCTTCGATGAACTCGCGCACTTCGCGACCGCGCTCGCCGACCAGGGCGATCACCGTCACCTCGGCCTCGGTGCCGCGCGCGATCATCGACAGCAGCGACGACTTGCCCACCCCGGATCCGGCGAACAGCCCGACGCGCTGTCCGCGTCCGACGCTGACGAGCGTGTCGAGGGCGCGCACACCGAGCGGGAGCGGGGACTCGATGCGGTCGCGGCCCATGATCGAGGGCGTGGGGTGGTCGAGGCTCACCGGGATCGCTCCGGTGAGCGGTCCCTTGCCGTCGATCGGTCGACCGAGGCCGTCCAGCACGCGGCCGAGCAGTGCGCGTCCGGTGGGCACCCGGAGTGCGCCTCCGCGCCCGCGGACGGGGGCTCCGACGGTGAGGCCGGCGACCGGACCGAGCGGCATGCACCGGAGTCCGCCCTCGCCGATCGCGACGACCTCCGCGTCCACCCCGTCCAGTGTCACCACATCGCCCACCGCGCCGTCGAGACCGCGTACCTGCACGCTCAGCCCTCGTACCTGGGAGACCGCGCCGACGCGTTCGGGCCGCACGGCCTCGCGCACCGCGCCCCAGGCGGTCATGCGCCGGCCTCGTCGAGGGCTGTGCGGGCACGGTCGAGAGCGCTGCGGATGCGGGCGTCGATGTGGCCGTGGTCGAGCGTCGCGACGGCGTCGCCCCGGTCGAGCGTGTCGTCGGGGACGAGGGCGAACGCGGTGGGCTCCTCGCCGAACTCCTGCAGCGTGCGGAGGTCCTCCGGGTGCAGTCGCAGTTCGCGGATGTCGGCGGGCTCGACGTCGGCGAAGGCGCGGCGCGCGGCGATGGCGGCGGCGGCACCCGCGTCGGTGAGCTCGCCGGCGATGATCAGCTCGGCCAGTTCGATCGCGTGCCGCAGCACGGTGTCGTGTCCGGCGGCGGTCAGCTGGTGCTCGCGGTCGTTGAGCGAGCGCGCGGCGGCGTGGAGGGCGGCGACGGCCGACGCTCGTTCGCGCGCCACCACCGCATCGCGCACGGCCTGTTCGCTCTCAGCCAGGCGACGCGCGGCTTCGGCCTCGGCGGTGCCGGCGCGGTACCCCTCCGCGTGTCCCTCGGCGTAGCCGCGCATGCGGGCGCGCGCATGCTCCGCGCCGTCCTCGCGTCCGTCGAGACGCGGGAACAGCACGGGCGAGAACGCGTCAGTAGACATATTCGTCCTCGTCCGCGCGCTGCACGGTGATGTCTCCGGCCGCCTCGAGGGCGCGGATCGTGCGGACGATCTCGGCGCGCGCCTCCTCCACCTGCGACACGCGCACCGGTCCGAGCGTGCGGGCCTCCTCGTCGAGGTTCTCCCGGTTGCGTTCCGAGACGTTGCGGCGGATGAGGTCGGCGATCGGCTGGTGCGCGCCCTTGAGTGCGAGGGCGAGCGAGCGGATGTCCATGCCGCGCAGCACCCGCTGCGTGTCGCGGTCGTCGAGCTTGACGATGTCGGCGAACGTGAACATGCGCGAGCGGATGTCCTCCGCCAGTGCACTGTCGCGGTCTTCGATGCTCGCCAGCAGCGCCTTCTCGACGGTCGCCCCGGAGCGGGCGATGATCTCCACGAGCGGTTCCACGCCGCCGAGCACCTCGGGGGTGTCTCTGGCGGCGAGCGAACCGGTGCGGGTCCGGAGCGCGTCGGCGACGATGGCGATCGCGTCCTGGGATGCGGTCCCCATGGTGGCGATCGCGTGGGCGACGTCGGTGCGGATCGGGTCGGGCAGTGCGGCCAGCACGGCGGCGGCCCGATCCGTGGGCAGGTGCGCGAGCACGAGCGCGACGGTCTGCGGGAGCTCGCCGTCGAGGATCGTCGCGAGCTGCGCCGGATCCGCGGTGCCGAGGAAGTCGAAGGACGAGGCCATCGAGGTGGAGCCGACGCGACCGAGCACGGCGGCGGCACGCTCGGCGCCGAACGTCGCCTCCAGCAGGCCGGCGGCGATGTCGCGTCCACCGCGGGCGGGCGGCAGGTGACCCGACGCGATCCGGTGGAACAGCCCGAGCGCCTGCGCGGTGGTGGCAGCGTCGAGGTTCTGCAGGTCGATGATCTCCGCGGCGACGGCCTCCGCCTCGGACTCGGAGAGGTGCTTCATGACCTCGATCGCCTGGGCGCGATCGAGATTCATCAGGACGACGGCTGCGGTCTGCCGATCGGTCAGCCCGGTCATACGTGCTGCCTGTCGTCGATGAGGGTGCGCAGCAGGTCGGCTGTGCGCTTCGGGTCCTGCCGGGTGAGCGAGTCGATCTCCGCACGGCGGCGCTCGAGGCTCACCTGGGCGGGCTCGGGGTCGGGCTCCGGCTCCGGGTCGGGTGTCGTCTCCAGGAACGCCAGCGGCGTGGTCGCGGCTTCGAGGGCGGCGGTCGGTGCCTCGGCCCCGAGAGCGGAGAGTGCGGGAGGGCGCTCGCCGAACAGCTGGTCGAACTCAGTCGCCGCACTGCTGCGTCGGCGCGCGCGCATGATGAGGAAGATGACACCGGCGAGCAGCGGGATGGCGATCGCGGCGGCGATGATCACCGTGTTCAGCAGGCTCGACATGCGTGCGGCACCCTCCGCGTCCTTCGCGGCCTGCAGCGCGGCCTGGGCGGCTTCCGAGTCGGTCTGGCTGAACGCGACGAGCTCGACCGTGATGTCGTCGCCGCGCTGCTTGTCGATCCCGGCCGCGGTCGCCACGAGATCACTCAGCTGCGCGGTGCTGAGGTTGCCGCCCGCGCCGGCGTCCACGGCCACCGAGACGGACTGGCGCAGCAGCGCCCCGGCCGGGGTGGAGGTCGACTCGGTGCTCTTGTTTACCGCGTTGGTCTTCGACTCCTCGGTGGACTCGAACGTGCCGTCGCCCGCGCCGCCCGGCACGGCGATGTTGTCGGGGCCGAGGACCCCGGCGTTCGTTCCCGAGCCGTTCTGCGTCTGGTTGCGGGTCTGCTCGGTGAGCGGGGGAGCGCCTTCTGCGGGGGTGTAGGTCTCTTCGACGCGCTCGCTCACGGAGCGGTCGATCTCGGCCACGACGGTCACGGTGGCGTTCCCGGCGCCGACAACCTTGTCGAGCATCTGCTGCACGCTGGCCGTGACGCGCGCCTCGTAGTCGGTGGCCTGCTGGTCGATGCCGCCGGTGGTGCCGACGCCCGCGGCCGAGAGGGTCTGGCCGCTCTGGTCGATCACGGCGACGTTCTCGGGCTTCATGCCGCTCACGGCCGCCGAGGTGAGGTGCACGATCGCCTCGACCTGCTTCGGGCTCAGGGTCGAGCGTCCGGAGGTCTCCACGAACACGGACGCCGTGGGGTCGACGGTCTCGGAGACGAACACGCTCTCCTCGGGGATGGCGAGCTGCACGGAGGCGGCCGTCACGCCGTCGATGGCGGAGATGGTCGCGGCGATCTCGCCTTCGATGGCGCGCTTGTAGGTCACGGACTGCTGGAACTCGGAGGTGGTGACGCCCATGTCGTCGAGCAGCGAGTAGCCGCCCGAGCTCGCGCTGGGCAGGCCGGCGGAGGCGGCGGCGAGGCGCTGGTCGTACACGTCCTTCTCGGGGACGAGCACGGTGGCTCCGCCGTCGGCCAGCTCGTAGGGCACGGACGAGGAGCGCAGCTGCTCGACGACGGCGTTCGCGTCGGTCGCGCTCATCCCCGAGAACAGCGGGGTGTAGGTGGGGCGGGTGAGCCAGCTGGAGAGGGCGACGATCCCGAGGGCGAGGACGGCGACGCCGATGATCGCGATCGTGCGCTGCGCGAGCGAGAAGCCCGCGATGACGCGTCCGATCCGCTGGAACACGTTGGTGACGGCCTGGGGCATCAGGCCTGCATCCGCATGATCTCGTTGAACGCGTCGACGCCCTTGTTGCGCACGGCGGCGACGAGTTCGAGGGTCACCGCGGCACGGGACGAGGCGATCATTGCCGAGTGGATGTCGTCGAGGTCGCCGGTGACCGCGGCGACCTTGAGCTTGTCGGATTCGGACTGTAGCGAGCGCAGCTCGTCGATCGCGCCGGTGACGCTGTTCGAGAACGCCGTGTCGTCCGCAGCTTTCGCGGGCGCTGGCGCGGGGGCAGGGAGTGTGAAGCTCGAGGAGATCGCCTCGATGCCGGAGAGTGCGGCCATCAGCTGCGTCCGATCTGCAGTGCCGATTCGTAGGAGTTGCGGGCGCGGTCGACGATGGCCGCGCTCGCCTGGTAGCCGCGCTGGGCGAGGATGAGCTGGCTCATCTGGTCGCCGAGGTCGATGTCGGGGTAGCGCACGTAGCCCTCGGCGTCGGCGAGCGGGTGGTCGGGCTGGTGCACGAGGCGTCCTTCGGCGCTGCCCTGCACGGTGCCGGCGACGTACACGCCGGGGGACTGCGTGCTGGTCTGGGCCATGATGTACCGCGCCCGGAAGGCGTCGCCGTTGCTGGGCGTGGCGGTGTTGATGTTGGCGATGTTGTCGCTGATGGCGTCGAGCCATTTGCGGTGCACGGTCAGTCCGGTGCCGGCGATGCCGATCGCGTCGAAGGTCATGACGTCCTCATCGCCGTGCGCATCGACGTGAACGACCCGTTCACGGCCTGCGTGGCGAACTGGTAGCGCAGCATCGTGTCGATGCTGGAGAGGGTCTCGGTGTCGAGGTTGACGTTGTTGCCGTCCAGGCGGGTGGGCTCGAGCGAGGTGCGCACGGTGGCGCCGACGCGCCCGTCTCCGGCGTCGATCGATGCCGCGAGCGCCTCCTCGAACTGCACGCGCTTGGCGTGGTAGTTCGGGGTGTTGATGTTGGCGATGTTGTCGGAGATCGCGCGCTGGCGCAGCGAAAGGCCGTCGAGCGCACTCGTGAGTGCGTTGAAGGTCACTGAATCGAACACGAACCGGCTCCCCGTGTGTGGCTGGTGTGGCCGATCCCTGGCCGAGTGTCGTGAGCGATCCGTGCTCGGACTGCTCTATCGGCACGTCGGGCGGCGATGTTAGGGAGCGGTCTCACCCGTCGACGTCGAGGAATGCGGGGGCGTCGGATCGTCCGGTGCCGGGGATGCGTCGCATGGCGCTCAGGTGCTGGCGCAGATCGTCGAGGTCGGCGCGGGCGCGGTCCATCGCGGCGCGCTGCTTCTCGACCACGTGTCGTGCACGGTCGGCGAGGGCGGCGGGCAGTGATGAGGCCGGCGGGGTCCACGGTTCGATGTCTGCGGCGTCGGCGGTGCCGGGCGCGGAGGCGAGGATCCGGTCAGCGTCCTTCTCGAGGCGGTCGAGCAGCGCGGTCCATTCGTCGACGCTCACGCCCGAGCCTCGGCCACCGTGCGGGCGGCTTCGTGCCAGGCGTCGCGCAGCGGCGCGATGATCTCGTGGCAGGCGTGCGTGCGCTCGGGGTCGCGTCCGATGTTGGCGCCGATGAGGGTCTGCGACAGGAACGTGTACAGCGACCGCAGGCCGGCGCTGCCGTTCCATTCGTCGGTGAGGGAGGACGACAGCTCGGTGACGATCGCCTGTGCGTGCTGCAGCTGTGCGTTCGCCTCTTCCCAGTCCTCGGCGCGCTGGGCGGTCTCGCCGCGCTCGATGTCGAGCAGCAGGCGGTCGTACAGCATGGTGACGAGGCGCTCGGGCGGAGCCGACAGCACGGCGTCCTCGCGGTAGCGCTGCTGGGCGCGCAGGGCGGCGTTCATGCTCATTTGCTCGATCCCGAACTCGAACCGGACAGGGAGGCGATCTGCGAGCTGAGGTAGGACGACTGCGACTGCAGCTTCGACAGCATCACCTCGAGCTGGGCGTAGGTGCGCTCGAGGGAGGACTTCCGCTGCGCCAGGCGCACGTCCCAGCGCTCCATCTGCTCGCCGAGGCCCTTGACCTCGTCCTCCTGGCCGGTGATGCGGGAGGTGAGCATGCCGTCGTACTTGTCGGAGTAGATCTTGGCGGTGTCCTGCACGCGGGCGGCGACGTCGGAGAACAGGCCGGTGACCGCGTTCGGGTCCTTCGCGAGTGCTTCGGCGAACTTCTCCTCGTCGAAGCTCAGCACGCCGTACATGTCGGTGGAGATGCCGATGGACGAGGGCGAGACGCCGTCGACGGGGTGCTGCACGGCGTCCGCGATCGCGGTCCGCAGCGCCCGCACGGTGCTGTCTCCGGTGAAGACGCCGAGGGTGGTCTTCCCGCCGGGGGCGGCGGGGACGGTCGACTTCGAGCCGTTGTCGATGCGGGTCAGGATGTCCTTGATCGCGGCGATGAACTCCCCGGAGGCCTTGGTGCGGGCCGCGGTGTCGATCGTCACGCCGATCGTGACGGGGTCGGCGGAGACCGCCGACACGGTCACGTCGACGCCCTCGAACAGGTCGGTGAAGGTGTTGCTGGTCGAGGTGAGCACCTGCTCGGCGCTGGTGCCCGCCCACAGACGGAGCTGGGCGTCGCTGCCGACGGCGATCACGGCCGCACCGGTCTCGGTGGCGAGGTCGGTCGCGCTCCCGGCCGTGACGGCGGCGATGTCGCCGCGGTACGCGCGGAACTGGCAGGCTTCGCCCGGGTCC
Organism: Microbacterium sp. LB12; assembly: GCF_037150835.1. NCBI lineage: Bacteria > Bacillati > Actinomycetota > Actinomycetes > Micrococcales > Microbacteriaceae > Microbacterium > Microbacterium sp. LB12. The sequence goes on from NZ_JBBCPF010000005.1 coordinate 76,555, forward strand.
GCGGCACGCAGCTGCAGGCGCTGCTGGGGGTTGCCGTTCGCGTCGCGTCCGGCGGGGACGGCGGTGGCGACCACGCCGAAGCCGGCGTCGTTGATCGCCTGGGCGACCTGCTGCATCGAGGTGCCGTCGACCTCGATCTGACGGCGTTCGCCCTTCGAGTTCTCCAGGGTGATGACGGGCGGATCGACGGGCCAGCCGTTCGAGGCGGCGGAGACGATGGTGTGGTTCTTGGCGACCTTGTCGACGACGATGTCGGCGGAGAGCGGCGCGGCACCCGTGCGGGTGGCGACGGTGACGGTGGTCGACGAGGACGAGGTGGTGAAGCGGGCGAGGCCGTCGGGCGAGGATGCCTTCTCGGCGAGCGTCGCGAGGTTCTGCAGGGCGCTGTTGAGGGTGCGCAACTGGGTGGCGACGACGTTCTTGTCGTCCATCTTCGCCTTCAGGAGCGTGCGCGGGATCGCATGCACGTCCATCATCGCCTTGATGACCTCTGTGGTCTTCAGGCCGGACACCAGGCCGTCGAGCGAGAGCGACATGCGCGCCTTTCCGATTCAGATGCAGGACTGAGGAGGTCCGGGCGCCGGGGGACACCGCCGCCCGGACCTCCTACGGCAGGGATCAGCGCAGCAGCTGCAGCACGCCCTGGTTGGCCTGGTTGGCCTGGGCGAGCATCGCCGTGCCTGCCTGCGACAGGATGTTCTTCGAGGTGAACTTGACCATCTCGGACGCCATGTCGGTGTCGCGGATGCGGCTCTCGGCAGCCGACAGGTTCTCTGCCGACACGTTGAGGCTGTTGATGGTCGACTCGAAGCGGTTCTGCAGCGCACCGTAGCCGGCGCGAGCAGTCGAGACCGCCTGGATCTGCGTGTCGATGCCCGCGAGCGCCGCACCGTAGGTCGCCGCGTCGGTCATCGTGGCGCCGAGCGTCTTGATGTCGGCACCGAGGGTGGTGAAGTCGGTCAGGGCGACCGAGATCTGGTCCTCGGCGGCGACAGCGCCCGCACCGACCTGGAACGTCAGCGTCGTGCCGCCCGAGAGCAGCTTGATGCCGTTGAAGTTGGTGCTCGCAGCGATCCGGGTGAGCTCGTCGCCCAGGGCGCTGATCTCGGTCTGGATCGCGTCGCGCGACTTCGTGTTGTTCGAGTCGTTCGCACCCTGTGCCGTGAGGTCGCGCACTCGCTGCAGGATCGAGTGGACCTCGGTCAGGGCGCCTTCCGCGGTCTGGATGACCGAGATGCCGTCCTGGGCGTTGCGGGCCGCGACGTTCAGGCCGTTGACCTGCGAGCGCAGGCCCTCGGAGATCGCGAGGCCGGCAGCGTCGTCCGCCGCGCGGTTGATGCGGAAGCCGCTGGACAGCTTCTCCAGCGACTTCGACAGGTCGTTCTGCGTGTTGGACAGGTTGCGGTAGGCGTTGAGCGCCGACACGTTGGTGTTGATCTGCATACCCATAAGGGCTCTCCTCCGTGAATGTGTTGTGCGGAAGACCATCCGTGGTCTCCCGCACACACCTATCGGCGGAGTGAGCGCGCTCGTTAGGAGCGCGGGACGTGGACTATGCGGGCGCCGCCTCGCGGAACACGTCGGCGATGCGGGCGCCTGCTGCGTCGGCGATCCGTGTGAAGTACGCATCGCGCGCTCCGGCGGAGATGCGCGACGAGGTGACCGGTGCCGGCCCTTCCGAATAGAAGCGGTCGAGAGCGTCGCGCAGCAGGCGGATGGCTTCGGACCGCTGCTGCGAGACCGCGGAGTGGGTGACCCCCAGCTCTTCGGCGATCTCCTTGACCGGTCGCTCCTCGAAGTACACGGCCTGCACGATGCGCCGCATGCGTTCGGGAAGGGCCGCGACGGCCTGTTCGAGCACCTCGCGTCGCTCTCCCACGAGCGCCGACTCCTCGGGGAGCGGGATCTCGGCGGCGAGGTCGCGGGCGGACGGGTCGTCGAGCGTGGTCACGGTGCGGGCCGCGTCGCCGAGCGCTTCGACGACGACGTCCTTCGCGACGCCCATCGCGGTGGCGACCTCGGCGGGAGTCGCCGTCCTGCCGAGCCCCGCGGTGAGGGTCTCGCGGACGGCGACGGTCTCCTTGATGCGTTTGCGGATGCCGCGGGATGCCCAGTCCATCGACCGCATCTCGTCGGCGAAGGCACCGAGGATGCGACGGCGGGCGTAGGCGCCGAACGGGACGCCGAGGGCGGGGTCGAACGCGTCGGCCGCCGTCACGAGCGCGAGCGCTCCGACGGCCGCGAGCTCGTCACGGGGGATGTGAGTGGCGCGGGAGTGGGTCTCGGCGGCGAGGTATCCGACCAGGGGGAGGTTGCTCTCGATGAGCACATTGCGCTCAGCGCGCGTCGGCATGGGGGATGATCCACCTCTCTGGATGCACTCCGGAAGTTCCAAGGAGATGAACAGATGCACATATCACACTTCTTGTGATCTGTACATGGGGAGAACTGCCCATCGCCGTTCCACATAGTAACGTTAGGCGCGAGGCGGCCGATAGTGACCTTTGGCCGCGTTATCAGGCGGGGCGATCACTGGGGAAAAGGGATCATGGGAGCCAACGAACTATCGATTCAGCTGTGGCGCGAGCGTGAACTGCTCGAGATGCTGCTCTTCAAACTCGATGAGCAGCAGCTCCTGCTCGCGGCGGGACGATCCCAATGGATCCAGTTTGCCGCACGCGAGATCGATCAGGTGCTCGACCGGCTGCGCGGCGCGGGACTCGCCCGCTCCGTCGAGGTCGCGACCGTCGCCGAGGAGTGGGGGGCTCCCGAGGCGGCGACCATCCGCGAACTGATCGAGCACGCGCCCGAAGGCGCCTGGCAGGAGGTCTTCGCCGACCACCTGCGCGCCCTCACGAAGCTCGCCGCCGAGGTCGAGCAGATGCGCGACGCGAACGCGGAACAGCTCAGCGGAGTGCTGCGTGCGACGCAGGAGACCATCGCCGCGCTCGGACACGACACCGGCGAGTACACGACCACGGGTGACCGCGCCCGCGACGACGCCGCACGCATCGTCGACACCGAGATGTGACCGAGAGGGGATCATGTCGACCTTCAGTGGACTGAACACCGCAGCCAGTGGGCTGGCGGCTGCGCGACGCGGCATGGACGTGGTGGGGCAGAACATCGCCAACCAGAAGACCGAGGGCTACACGCGCCAGCGCGTGATGACCTCGTCCGTCGCCGCAGTCGCGCAGTCGGGCCGATTCAGCGTCGGGGCATTGCCCGGGCACGGCGTCTCGATCGACGGGGTCGCCCGCCTCGGCGACGCGCTGCTCGACGCCCGCGTCCGCGACTCCCTCGGCGCCTCCGGATTCTGGTCGAACCGCGCGGTGGCCGCGACCACGATCGAGGCGTCCCTGGCCGAGCCCACCGAGAACGGACTCGCGGCACGGCTGTCGAAGTTCTGGTCCGGGTGGCAGGACCTCGCGAACACCCCGGACTCGGGTGCGGCGGCATCCAGCATCCTCGAATCGGCGAAGGAGCTCGCCGCGCACATCGCCGGCGGATACCGCACCGTCGCGACGCAGTGGAACAACGCCCGCGCCGCGGCCGAGCGCACGGTCACGCAGGTGAACGCGGCGGCAGACCAGATCGCGGTGCTCAACACCGAGATCCGCGATGCCCTCGCCTCCGGGCGCTCGGCCAACGAGCTCATGGACCAGCGCAGCCTCCTCGCGCAGAACGTGGCACGCATGTCGGGAGCATCGGCGAGCATCGAGATCGACGGCACGATGACCGTCCGTCTCGGCGGCAACGCCCTGGTCGCCGGATCCGACGCCCGTCACCTGGTCCTCAACGGGCCGGCCACGATCGATGCCGGTCAGCGGTTCAGCCTCTCCTGGGCCTCGGCCCCTGACCTTCCCGTGTCGATCGACGGCGGTGAGCTCGGCGGGTCCCTCTCGGTGCTCGCCCCCGCGACCGACGGCGGGATGCTCGCCGGTCTCGCGGCCACCTACGACAAGGTGGCCACGGCACTCGCCGACGCGATGAACGCCCAGCACCGGGCGGGAGTCACCGCGACGGGACAGCCCGGCGGGGATTTCTTCACGGTTCCGGCCACCGGTTCCGCCGCTCTCGGGCTGCAGGTCGCCGTGACCGCCGCCTCGGAGCTCGCGCTCGCCGCCCCTGGAGCGGGAGCGCTGGACGCGACGAACGCCGACCTCATCTCCCAGATCGGTCGGCGCGCGGGTTCCCCCGATGCGCTCTGGTCCGATCAGGTCACTCGGTTCGGTGTCGCAACGGCCGCCGACGTGCAGCGCGCGAAGGTCTCCGACTCGGCGGCGGTCGCGGCCATGGGCGCGCAGCAGTCGGTCGCAGCGGTCGACGGCGACGAGGAGACGATCAGCCTGCTCACCTACCAGACCGCCTACCAGGCCGCAGCCCGCGTGATGACCGCGGTGGATGAAGCGCTCGACGTGCTCATCAACCGCACCGGTCTCGTCGGACGCTGAGCGAAGGAGCACCCGTGATCTCTCGAGTGACGTCATCGTCCATGACGCAGACGGCGATGCGCCAGCTGCAGTCCAACCTCACCGAGCTGGCGCGTCTGCAGGAGCAGGCGACCTCGCAGCGTGCCTTCGCCACGCCGTCGGAGGATCCGGCGGCCGCGGCCACCGCGCTGGCGCTGCACGCCGAGCAGCGCCGCACCGAGCAGTACGCGCGCAACATCGACGACGGCCTGGCCTGGGTCACCGCCGCCGACGGCGCGCTCACCGCGAGCACGACCCTGTTGGGCAGAGTGCGCGACCTCACGGCGCAGGGTGCCAACGAGGGCGTTCTCGACGCCACCGCGAGAGAGGCGCTGGCCGTCGAGCTCGAGGGCATCCGCAAGGAGCTCTTCGCGCAGGCGAACACCCGTCTGCTCGGCCGCTCCGTGTTCGCGGGCACCTCGGACACGGCGGCCTTCGCGGCGGACTACAGTCACAGCGGCGTGCCGGGGGCGGAGGTCACCCGCCGGGTGTCCGACGCCGCCTCCGTGCGCGTCGACACCGATGGCGCGGCGGCCTTCGGCACCGGTGCCGGGTCGGTGTTCGCCCTCGTGGACAACATCGTCGCCGACCTCCGCTCCGGCACGAACGTCGGCCCGCGCCTGGCGGAGATCGACTCCCGCCGCACCGCCATGCTCGGCGTGCAGGGCTCGGTCGGCACCAGACAAGCTCAGGTTGAACGCGCCAAGGAGGCGGCAGTGCAGAATTCCGTGTCCCTCGAGTCCCGCCGGACGGCGGTCGAGGACGTCGATTCGATCGAGGTGCTCGTGCGTCTGCAGGCGCAGGAGCTCGTGTACCGCTCGGCGCTCGCGGTGAACGCCCGGGTGCTGCAGCCCTCGCTGATGGACTTCCTGCGATGACCGCCGCGCTGACGTTCCTGGCCCCGCCGCCTGGACTGGCCCCGCACGTCGACTTCGCGCTGGCGCCGGTCGACGGCGCCGACGGGTTGTTCGCGATGCGGGCGGTCGACGACGCCGAGCTGCGGCTGTACCTCGTCGACCCGAGCACGGTGCTGAGCGACTACGCGCCGATCCTGAGCGACGAGCAGGCCGAGGGCCTCGCGCTCGCGACGGCCGACGACGCGCTGATCCTCGTGGTCGCCCATCCCGCGGCCGACGGAGTGAGCGTGAACCTGCTCGCTCCGGTCATCGTGAATCGGGCGACGGGTGCGGCATCGCAGGTGATCCTCGAGGACCAGGACTACCCGCTGCGCGCCCCGCTCGGCTGACGCGCGATCCTCGGGCGGTCGCGGACCGCTGCTCGGACGGAACGACGGCTACCCTGGAATCGTGATCCTTGCCGTCGACACCTCTCTGGGCACGGCTGTGGCCCTCATCGATGCGGACGGGGCCCGACGCGCCGAGGCCGGCGCCGTCGACCCGCTCGGCCACGCCGAGGTCATCGGCGACCTGCTCGTCGAGGCGCTGACCGATGCCGGTGCGGGTGCGGTGACGCATGTGGTCTCGGGCATGGGCCCTGGACCGTTCACGGGACTGCGCATCGGTATCGCCGCCGCACGGGCCTTCGCGCTCGGCCGCGGACTGCCGGTCATCCCGGTCCCGAGCCACTTCGCCGCAGCGCTCACGGCGCTCGAGACCGCGACGGAGCCGTTCGCGATCGTCACCGACGCCCGGCGTCGCGAGGTCGCCATCACGGTCTTCGACGGGCTGGACGCCGAGGGGATCCCCGTGGTCGTGCGCGACACCGTCCTGGTGCGCGCGGCGGATGCGGATGCGCACCTCGACGGCATCCGCCGCATCGACGTGTCGTCCCTGTCGGCGGTCGATCTGGCGAGGGTCGGTGCCCGTGCCCTCGCGGCGGGTCGCACCCTCACGGGTGAGGAGCCGCTCTACCTGCGCCATCCCGACGTGACGCTCCCCGGTGCGCCGAAGAAGGTGGGCACGTGACCCTCCGCATCGCCACGTCCGCCGATGTCGACGCGATCATGGCGATCGAGACCCGGTCGTTCCCCACCGACGCGTGGAGCCCCGACACCATGGCCGCGGAGCTCGCGAGCCCGCACGGCCGCTACCTCGTCGACGAGCTCGACGGCGGGATCATCGGCTACGGCGGGGTGCGCGCCCTCCAGGGCAGCGCCGATGCCGACATCCAGACCATCGCGCTCCTCACCGAGCACCGCGGGCAGGGGCGCGGCAGGGTGCTGCTGCACGCACTGCTCGCCGCGGCGGCCGAACGCGGCGCTCGGGAGGTGTTCCTCGAGGTCAGAGCTGACAATCCGTCCGCCGAGGGCCTCTATCGCGCCGAGGGCTTCGAGGAGATCGGCCGGCGCCCGCACTACTACCAGCCGGATGACGTGGACGCCATCGTGATGCGGCTGGACCTGCGCCGCCACCCCGCGGCGACGACCACGACCGAGGAGGCGTCGGCATGAGCGAACCGCTGGTTCTCGGCATCGAGACGAGCTGCGACGAGACGGGCATCGGCATCGTCCGCGGGCGCACGCTGCTGTCGAACACGATCGCGTCGAGCATGGACGAGCATGCCCGGTACGGCGGCGTCGTGCCGGAGGTCGCGGCGCGTGCGCACCTGGAGGCGCTGCAGCCGTCGATCGATCGGGCTCTCGCCGAGGCGGGCGTGCGGTTGGACCAGCTCGACGCCGTCGCGGTCACGAGCGGTCCCGGTCTCGCCGGTGCGCTGATGGTCGGGGTCGGGGCGGCGAAGGGACTCGCGGTCTCGCTCGACAAGCCGCTGTACGCCGTGAACCACCTGGTCGGGCACATCGCGGCCGACATCCTCACGGCCGACTCCGCTCCACTCGAATACCCGACCATCGCGCTGCTGGTCTCCGGCGGGCACACCTCCCTGCTGCATGTGCGCGATCTGACGACCGACGTCGAGCTCCTCGGGGAGACCATGGACGATGCGGCGGGCGAGGCGTTCGACAAGGTCGCCCGACTGCTGTCGCTGCCCTACCCCGGGGGGCCGGAGATCGACCGTGCCGCTCTCGACGGCGATCCGCAGGCGATCCGCTTCCCGCGCGGCCTGTCCCGTGCCTCCGATCTGGCGAAGCACCGCTACGACTTCTCGTTCTCCGGGCTCAAGACGGCTGTCGCCCGCTGGGTCGAGCGCTGCGAGGCCGACGGCATCCCGGTGCCGGTCGCCGATGTCGCCGCGAGCTTCCGCGAGGCCGTCGTGGATGTGCTCGTGACGAAGGCCCTCGCCGCCTGCGCCGATCTCGGTGTGCCGCGCCTACTGCTCGGCGGGGGAGTGATCGCGAACCGCCGGTTGCGCGATGTGGCCCTCGAACGCGCGGAGGCCGCCGGTGTGACAGTGCGCATCCCGCCGTTGTCGCTGTGCACCGACAACGGTGCGATGATCGCGGCTCTGGCCGCCGAGCTGATCTCCTCGGGCCGTCGCCCCTCGGCGCTCGCGTTCGGAGCGGATTCGACTCTCCCGGTCACCGAGATCCAGGTCGCCGAGGCGGTGCCGGCGTGAGCGACGCCTCCGAGACTCCGACTGCCAAGACGCCGCCCTCGCCGGCGGCGCACATCGAGCCGCCCAGCGGTGAGGTCGAGCACCCGGCGGGCAACGCCCGGCTGCCCGGCGCGCGGCGGGACGGCTACTCGAAGCTGCCCACCGGCCCGGTCGGCATCGAGCCGGTCATGGTGAGCGGGCCCGACATCGATGCGCCGGACGACACGGGATGGGAGCCGTCGACCGACCCCACCCCGATCGACGACACGCGCCTGGCGCCGTGGGCGCTGCTCGCCGCGATCGTCGCGCTCGGGGCGTCCTTCTTCGTCGGCTGGGGGATCCCGGTGGCGATCGTCGCGGTGATCGCCTCGATCATGTCGCTGCGTCGGCCCGTCGAGAACCGGGCGATCGCTCGGTGGGCGCTCGTGCTCTCGCTGTGCGCCACGGTGTACAGCCTCGGCTGGCTGGTGTGGGCCGGGATGCAGTTCGAGAGGCTCGGCTGACCTGATGCTGGATGCCGTCGAGCTCGGGGAACTGCGTGCTCTGCAGGCGCGGGCCTATGGGCGCGAGGCGGCACTGTCGCAGGCCGATGCCGTGCGTCTCCGCGACCTCGAGCAACGTCGCGTGGCGCGGGCGCCCGAGATGCCCGAGGAGGGTGCGGTCGAGAAGATCGCCGCCGCCCCGCGGGAGCCGGACCCGCTTGCGAGTGAGGATGACGACGGTGCCCCTGCGGCAGCCGCTGCTGACGAGGCGGACGCTTCGTCCGATGACGCGGACACCGACGGCGATGCGGATGCGCGGCGGTCCGCACCCCCGCTGCGCTCGCTGCTGCGCCGGTACTGGCGGCCGGCCGCGCTCGCCGCGGTTGCCGTGCTCCTGCTGGGAGTGGGCGTGGGCTGGCTCGCGTTCGGACGATCTGCTGCCGCACCGGTCGCGCTGACGGCCGAGCAGCAGGGCTGGCAGGACGACCTCGTCTCCAGCGGGGTCTACGACACAGGATCGGTGAGGGCGCTCGCGGTCGAGGAGGGAGCGGGCATCTGGGTGGCGACGACCGACGGCGGTGCGCGCTCGTGCCTCATCCTCAGCACGGGAGATGTCACCCAGCCGAGTTGCGACCGGCGTGAGACGGTGCTCCACACCGGCCTGTACGGCTCGATCGCGGTCGAGAACGCCGATGAGCAGAGGCGTCAGGTGAGCGTGCAGATGCTGTTCACGGCCGCGGGGGAGCCGGCGGTCGCGGTGAGCAGCTACGACTACGACCCGTCCATCGGCGGCATCACCTACGCGAACGAGCAGGAGTCGAACACGGCCGAGCGTCTGGTCGATGAGGGCTTCGACGCCAACTCGCTCTGGGTCGTCGGATACGACGGCGACGTCCCGGTGTGGACCGGGGTGCAGACCGACTCGCAGAACCAGTGCCTCATCTACGACGGGTCCGCCGCCGATGCACCGGTGATCTGCGCAGACCCCGAGACCATGCAGGATCAGTCGACGTCGCGGCTGGTCCTCAACGTGGTCGACAGCGAGACGGGCGCAGCGACCCATCTCGAGCTGCTCACCAACCGCGGGCCGGCATACCTGGTGATCACGCGGGATGCCGGCGTCATCGGCGCCGCGGACGACTGACCTCGCTCAGCGTCCGACCTCAGGGCCGAGTTCGTTCAGACCGCGGCGGGGACGCGATCGGCGAGGATCGCCCGGCGCTGGTCGCCGATGCGCGCCAGGATCAGGGTGGCCTCCTGGTCGCCGCGCAGCACGAGCTTCGTGCGGAAGGCGGCGGGGTCGACGTCGACCCCGCGCTTCTTGATCTCCAGGCGACCGATCCCGTGCGCCTTCAGTGCGGCGCTGATGGCCTTGGGGTTCGCCGGCAGGGTCTCGCGCACACGGAACGACTGCACGAACGGGCTCGTCACGGCGGCGTCCGAGGTGAGATAGGCGATGTGCCCGTCGAGCATGCCGGCGTCGAGGCTCCGGGCGACATCGCCGATCAGGCGGGCGCGGATGACGGCCCCGTCGGGCTCATGCAGGAATGCCCCGAGCTCGCGCACCGGCTCGTCAGTCGCGTCGGCGGGCGCGGTGAGCTCGTGGGACCGTTCGTCGCGGATCACCAGCGCGGAGCGGCGCACGCCGTCGCGGGCGAGCGCGCCGGTCCAGACGACGAGCTCGACGACGCTGCCGTCGGCGCTCACCCACTGCGTCTCGGCGTCGGTGGGGAGCGCATCGCGATCGTGGGCCGGGCCGAGCTTGATGCCGGTCGGCGTGCGCGAGGCGACGTCGAACGCCCAATCCAGCGACGGCGAGTAGTCGTCGGCGGAGACGCGCCTGGTCTCGCTGTGCCCCGAGGTGCGTCGGGCCGGGTCCATCCAGATCGCCTGCGACCCGGTGCCCGCCACCGTGGCGTAAGCCTCTTCGGCGGTGTCGTGACGCACGACGGCGCTGTCGCCGAACGGCGCCAGGTTGTAGGCGGCGATCGCGGCGGTGACCTCGTCGGCATCGACGGCCATCACGTCGAGTCCGGCGCCGGCGAAGGCGAGCGCGTCGCCGCCGATGCCGCAGCCGAGGTCGGCGACGTGGGTGAGGCCCGCGCGCCGGATGCGCTGCGCGTGCCGGGCAGCGACGCCGAGCCTGGTCGCCTGTTCCAGCCCCGCGCGGGTGAAGAGCATGCGGGCGGCGAACGTCCCGAACTTCGCGGCGGCCTTGGCGCGCAGGTGGGCCTGACCGACCACCGCCGAGACCAGCTCGGGGGCGTGCCCGGCGGCACGGAGGCGCGAGACCGCCTGGGCGACGTCGGAGGTCGAGACGATCGGCCCGAGCGCGTCCAGGAGTTCCAGGCCGGCAGGGGTCAGCAGGGCACGCAGCTCGGACATCTCCACGTCCTCAGCCTATTCCCGACTGTGACGTGAACCACCGTGCCGCTGGCACTCGCATTGCATGAGTGCCAGCCGACCGCCTACACTGGGATTAGCACTCTCGGGTTGAGAGTGCGAACAAGTCTTTCGTGTCAGCGTCAAGAAAGAAGAGGTAGACCGTGTCGGTTTCCATCAAGCCGCTCGAGGACCGCATCGTCATCAAGCAGGTCGAGGCCGAGCAGACCACCGCGAGTGGCCTGGTCATCCCCGACACCGCCAAGGAGAAGCCCCAGGAGGGCGAGGTCGTGGCGGTCGGCCCCGGCCGCATCGACGACAACGGCAACCGTGTTCCGCTCGACGTCGCCGTCGGCGACCGCGTGCTCTACAGCAAGTATGGCGGCACCGAGGTGAAGTTCGGCGCAGACGAGTTCCTCGTCCTGTCGGCTCGCGACGTCCTCGCGGTCGTCGTCCGCTGACCAGCTGAACCCGGTTCCCGTGCCTCGCTGAGGCGCGCACCAGTGGTCCTCGAAGGAGGCCCGGATGCTCATGGCATCCGGGCCTCCTTCTGCGTTCCGGTCAGGTCGCGATCGTTTCCTGCCAAAGTCGGCGGGCGCCACTCCTGGGCGGGAACCTCGTACGCACGTCGGGCATAGGGTTGTGCGGTGCCCTCCCCGTCGACCCGCGCCGTGCAGACCGCCGGTGTCGCCTACGCCGGGGCGGCGTACCTGCTGTGGGGAGTGCTTCCCCTCTACTTCCTCCTCCTGGCGCCGACCGGCCCGTGGGAGGTGGTGGCGTGGCGGGTGCTGCTGTCGTTCGTGTTCTGTCTGCTGCTGCTCACGGTCACGCACGGCTGGGCGGCGTTCCGCGCGATCGTGCGGCAGCCGAAGCTGCTGGGCTGGACAGCTCTCGCCGGTCTGCTGATCTACGTCAACTGGCAGGTGTTCGTGATCGGCACCCTCGGCGGCAATGTCGTCGAGACGAGCCTGGGCTACTTCATCAACCCGATCACGACGGTCCTGCTGGGCGTGTTCGTGCTGAAGGAGCGCATCCGTCGCCTGCAGTGGGCGGCCGTCGCGATCGCGGCGATCGCGGTCGTGGTGATCGTCGTCGCGTACGGCGAGTTCCCGTGGATCGCGTTGTCGCTCACTGCGTCGTTCGGGGTGTACGGGCTCATCAAGAAGAAGATCGGTCCCGCGGTCGACGCCGTGAGCGGGCTGACGCTCGAGTCGTTCTGGCTCATCCCGATCGCCGTCGTGCAGCTCGTCGTGGTCGCGCAGACGAGCGGGATCACGCTGGGCACGAGCGGCTGGACGCATGCCCTCGTCCTCGCGTTCGCCGGCGTCGCCACGGCTGTGCCGCTGCTGCTCTTCGCCGCGGGGACCCGACGGATCAACCTCACGGTGATCGGCATGATCCAGTTCATCACCCCGGTCATGCAGTTCCTGATCGGCGTCGCGGTGCTGCACGAGCCGATGCCGGCCGCACGCTGGGCAGGGTTCGTCATCGTGTGGATCGCTATCGGCGTCTTCCTCGTCGACCTGCTGCTCGCCGCGCGCCGGGGACGCCGGATCCCGCGGGTCGCACCGGCCTGACCCCGAGGCTCACACCGCGGGAAACCCGGTGTCGGATCGTTAACGCACCGAGATACTTGCTCCCCCTGCGCGAGGGCCCCACGTCCTAGTGTTAGAGCACCCGATTGTGGTCACAATCCACGTTCAGTTACGCAAGGGAGCATTATGAACGCATTGAAGGGTTCGCGCACCGCGAAGGTCTTCGCCGGGATCGCCTTGGTCAGCGCATCCGCCATCGTCATCGCGGGCTGCAGCAGCACGCCCAGCGGAGACTCGGGCGGCAGCGACAAGCCGGCCTCCGACCTCACGCTGAAGCTCGGCTCGCTGCTGCCGCAGACGGGTTCGCTGGCATTCCTCGGCCCGCCCATGGAGTCCGGCGTCGGCCTCGCGGTCCAGGAGGTCAACGACGCCAAGGCCGGCATCACGATCGACCTCACCGCTGAAGACGAGGGCGACACCGACACCAAGGCCTACGAGACCTCGATCACGAAGCTGCAGGGTGCCGGCGTCTCCGCCATCGTCGGAGCGGCCGCCTCCGGTGTCTCCAAGCTCATCCTCGACGGCAACGTGAGCGCGGGCATCCTCCAGATCTCGGCGTCCAACACGTCGCCCGACTTCACCACGTGGGATGACAACGGCCTGTACTTCCGCACGGCCCCCAGCGACCTGCTGCAGGGTGAGGTGCTCGGCAACCTGATCGCCGAGGACGGCGCGAAGACGCTCGGCATCATCTACCAGAACGACGCCTACGGCACGGGTCTGAACGACGCGATCACCAAGACGTTCGAGGGCACCGGCGGCCAGGTCGTCGAGTCGGTCTCGTTCAACGTCGGCGACGCGCAGTTCGACGCGCAGGTCGAGTCGATCAAGGCACAGAACCCGGACGCGGTCGCGATCGTGTCGTTCGACCAGTTCAAGACGATCGCCCCGCTGCTGGTCAACGCCGGCATCTCGGCCGACAAGTTCTACATGGTCGACGGAAACCTCTCCGACTACGGCACCGATATCCCGGTCTCGCTCGAGGGCGCACAGGGCACGAAGGCGGGCCCCGCGCTGGCGGACGACTTCACCGACCGCCTCCAGGCGTTCTGGACCGGCGAGGGCAACGACGAGGTCAAGGACTTCACCTACGCGGCTGAGGCGTACGACGCCGTCATCCTCGTGGCTCTGGCGTCGCTCGCAGCCGGGTCGACGAAGGGCACCGACATCGCGGCGAAGATGCAGGAGGTCTCCGGTGGTTCCGGCGATGGTGAGAAGTGCACCAGCTTCGCCGACTGCGCCAAGATCATCAACGACGGGGGGACGGCCGACTACGACGGCTACTCCGGCGACATCACGTTCGATGAGGCAGGCGACCCGCAGGGCGCATCGATCGGCATCTACAAGTACGGTGCCGACAACATGATCACCCGCACCAACTGATCACAGCGAGAAGGCCCCGGATGCTCGCATCCGGGGCCTTCTTCGTGGGTGTGGGTGATGGCGGCTCAGGCCGCGTCGGTCCCCAGCGTGCCGAGGTAGAGGCCGATGACCTTGGGGTCGTTCAGCAGGTCGCGACCGGTTCCTTCGTACGCGTCCTTGCCCTGGTCGAGCACATATCCGCGGTCGCAGATCTGCAGGCAGCGTCGGGCGTTCTGCTCCACCATGATCGTCGTGACGCCGGCCTTGTTGATGTCGGAGACGCGGATGAACGCGTCGTCCTGACGCACGGGGGAGAGGCCTGCCGAGGGCTCGTCGAGCAGCAGCACCGAGGGGTCCATCATGAGGGCTCGCGACATCGCGACCATCTGCCGCTCGCCGCCGGAGAGCGACCCCGCACGCTGCTTGAGGCGCTTGCCCAGCTCCGCGAAGATCCCGGTGACGAACTCGAGCCGCTCCGGATAGATCTTCGGGTTCTGGTAGAGGCCCATCTGCAGGTTCTCCTCGATCGAGAGCGAGGGGAACACGTTGTTCGTCTGCGGCACGAAGGCGACGCCGCGGCCCACGAGCTTGTCGGCCTTCAGGCCCACGATGCTCTCGCCGTTCAGCGTGATCTCGCCGCTGCGCACGTTGACCAGGCCGAACATCGCCTTCAGCAGCGTCGACTTGCCGGCGCCGTTCGGTCCGATGATGCCGATCAGCTCGCCCTTGCGGGCGACGAGGTTCGCGCCGTTGAGGATGTTGACGCCGGGGAGATAGCCGGCGTGCACGTCGGTCAGCTCGACGACGATGTCGTCCTTCGCCGCGTCCGCTGTGTTCTGCGGTGCCGCGGTCGGCTCATCCGCGCTCATGCCGTGCCCTTCTCGTCGGTGTCGGATTCCGCGGCGATCGTCGCCTCGAGCTCCGCCTCGGCCTCTGCCTCGATCTTCTCCCGGAGCCGAACGGCCGCGGCATCCTCGACCACGGGGATGCGTCCGGTGACGGCACCGAGGTCGACGTCCTGGTGGGCGCCGAGGTAGGCGTCCACGACCGCCGGGTTCTCCATGACCTCGTCGGGCGGTCCCTCCGCGACCACGCGGCCCTCCGCCATCACGACCACCCAGTCGGCGATGTGACGCACCATGTGCATGTCGTGCTCGACGAAGAGCACGGTCATGCCCTGCTCCTTCAGATCGAGGATGTGGTCGAGGAGCGACTGCGTGAGGGCGGGGTTGACGCCGGCCATCGGTTCGTCGAGCATCACCAGCGTCGGATCGCTCATCAGGGCTCGCGCCATCTCGAGCAGCTTGCGCTGACCGCCGGAGAGCGAGGCGGCGAAGTCCTTCTCCTTGGCGTCGAGCTTGAAGCGCGTCAGCAGCTCGCGCGCCTTGCCCTCGATCTCGGTGTCCTGCGCCCGCCACAGGAACGGGAACAGGCTCGACCAGAAGCCCTCGCCGCGCTGGTGCGGGGCGCCGAGCTTCATGTTCTCCAGCACGCTGAGCAGCGACAGCGACTTGGTGAGCTGGAAGGTGCGCACCTGGCCCATCCTGGCCACCTTGAAGGAGGGCACTCCGGAGAGGCTCTTGCCGTCGAACGACCAGGTGCCGCTGTTGGGCTTGTCGAAACCGCAGAGCAGGTTGAACAGCGTGGTCTTGCCCGCACCGTTCGGGCCGATCAGCGCCGTGATCGCACCGCGGGGCACCTCGAGGTGGTCGACGTCGACCGCGATGAGTCCGCCGAAGCGGCGCTGCACGGCATCGACGACGAGGATCGGGTCGACCTTGGCGACGCCCGGCTTCACCTCGCCCTTCGTGAGGCCGGTCGTCTTCGGGCGGCGGATGCTTCCGGTCGAGGGCGCCGACGTCGCCGTCTCGCCCGTTCCGGGAGCCGGTTCTGGGGTCAGTTCACTTGACAAAGGTCATCTCCCTCTTGTCGCCGAGGATGCCCTGGGGGCGGAAGATCACGAGCAGCATGAGCGCGATGCCGACGAAGACGAAGACGAGCGTCGACGCCTGACTGTCGGTCATCGGCAGCACCCCCGCCTTGGCCAGCGAGGGGAGCAGGTTGGCCATGAAGGCGAACACCACCCAGAAGAGCACCGCGCCGAGCGTCGGCCCGAGCACCGTGGCCGCACCGCCCAGCAGCAGGATGGTCCACAGGAAGAACGTCAGCGACGTCGAGTAGCTGCCGGGGACGACCGCGGAGGGGAGGACGAACACGATCCCGCCCGCTGCGCCAATCACGCCGCCGACGACGAGCGCCTGCATCTTGTAGGCGAAGACGTTCTTGCCGAGCGAGCGCACGGCGTCCTCGTCCTCGCGGATGCCCTTGAGCACGCGACCCCACGGGCTGCGCATCAGCGCCCACACCAGCAGGATCGCCGCGATCAGCACGATCACCCCGAACACGCGGTTCCAGAGGTCGTTCGCGCTGTACGTCCACGGGCCGAAGCCGTAGGTGCCATCGGGGATCGGGTTCGCGTCACGGAACCCGCCGTTGTACTGCGCGAGGCCGTCGGCGCTGTTGGTCCACTCGTCGAACAGCTGCGTGGTGAACAGCAGTCGTACGATCTCGCCGGCGGCGATGGTCGCGATGGCGAGATAGTCGGCGCGCAGCCGCAGGGTCGGGATGCCGAGGATCACGGCGAACAGCGCGCCGCCGCACAGGCCGATCAGCATGCCGATCCACCAGGGGAGGCCGAAGCTGAGCACGGAGATGGCGTAGCCGTATCCGCCGATGGCCATGAAGGCCGCCATGCCGAAGTTGAGCAGTCCGGCGTAGCCGAAGTGCACCGCGAGGCCCGTCGCCGCGAGCGCATACGCGATCGTGACCGGGCTGAAGAGGTAGACGGCGGTGTTGGAGAAGATGCTTCCGAAGTCCATGGCGATCAGCCCAACCTTTCCTTGCGTCCGAGCAGGCCCTGTGGTCTGACGAGCAGGATGACGATGAGAATGACGAGCGCGCTCGCGTACTTCAGATCCGACGGGATCCACATGGTCGAGACCTCGACCGCGATGCCCACGATGAGCGAGCCGACGAGGGCGCCGAACGCGGTGCCGAGACCACCGAGCGTGATGGCGGCGAAGATCAGCAGCAGCATCTGCATGCCCATGTCCCACTTCACGCCGGGGCGGAAGTAGCCCCACAGGATTCCGGAGATCGCGGCGAGCGTCCCGGCGAGGATCCAGACGTAGCGGATGACCCGGTCGACGTCGATGCCGGAGGCGGCCGCGAGCTGCGGGTTGTCCGAGATCGCACGGGTCGCCTTGCCGATGCGGGTCCGCGTGAGGAAGAACGCGACGCCGATGATGACGACGATGCTCACGCTCATCGCGATGATGTCGATGTAGGAGAGCGAGATCGGACCGAACTGGAACGGTGTCGGGCTCGCACCGGGGAGCTGGCGGGTGCCGCCCCCGATGATGTACTGGAACGCGTAGCGCAGCGCCAGCGAGAGCCCGATGCTCACGATCATCAGCTGCACCACACCGAGCCCGCGCCGCCGGAGCGGCCGCCAGATGCCCGCATCGAGAGCCCAGCCGAACAGTCCGCCGCCGATCACCGCCGCCGCGATACCGAGCCACAGCGGAAGGTGCCAGAAGGTGGTCGTGACGAGGGCCACGAGGCCACCCCACGTCACCATCTCGGCGTGCGCGAAGTTCGACAGTCGCGTGGTGCCGTAGATCAGAGCGGCACCCATCGAGGCGAGCGCCAGGAGGAGTCCGAAGTTGATGCCGCCGACCAGGCGCGAGAGCAGCTGATCGATGAACGACACCGTGACCCGTTCGCCCTCACCGAGGAACAGGTTCATGATCTTGGTCCCGGTGAGACCGAACTCGACCTCGAACGACGCCGTGGTCCCCGCGATCGGCTGCGTGCCGGGCGGCAGCTGCGTCGCATCGACGATCACGCCGTCGGGGAGGGTGGATTCGTCCACCGTGAGGGTGTACTTCTCCTTCTCCGGCACGTAGAGACGCCACTTGCCTTCGGCGTCGGTCTCCGTCTCGCCCTTGAAGCCCTTGCCCTCGATCGACATGACGACGCCCTCGACGGGTTTGTCCTCGAACGTGATCACCCCGGCGAAGTAGAACTCGGTCACCTTCTGGCCGTCGTCCGTCGTGTCGGCCGATGCCGATGACGGAGGGAGGAACAGAAGGGCGCTGAGCGCCATGATGAACCCCAGCAGGGCGACCGCCCAGGGGCGCCTCCGCTGCACGGCAATTGTTGTGAGTCCCACGCAACCTCCACTTTGAGTGCTGTGTCTCTGCGGCGTCGGGTTCGGCCGCAGGGATGGACGACGCACTTGAGCGTAATGCGCGATCGCCGAATCACCTACCGTCTCGACCAACGGTCCGGTAACGACGGGGCTCCGGGAATGTTCTCGGGCGTGTCTCGCTTAGAATCTTCATACGGGCCGCGGCCCCGCAAAGGCCGACGTCGACCACCCCCTCGCACTCGGATTCGCGCGACACGCGCAGAAGGAGATTCCATGGAACAGCACGATCCCTTCGGCTTCGTCGGACTGACGTACGATGACGTGCTGCTGCTGCCCGGCCACACCGATGTCATCCCCAGTGAGGCCGACACGTCGTCGCGCATCACCCGCCGGATCTCGGTGGCCACGCCGCTGCTGTCGAGCGCGATGGACACCGTCACGGAGTCGCGCATGGCGATCGCGATGGCCCGAGAGGGCGGCATCGGCATCCTGCACCGCAACCTCTCCATCGCCGACCAGGCCGCGCACGTCGACCGGGTGAAGCGCAGCGAGTCGGGCATGATCACCGACCCGATCACGACCACCGAGGACGCGACGGTCGAAGAGGTCGACAACCTGTGCGCCAAGTACCGCATCTCGGGCCTGCCCGTGGTCGACGCCGACGGCAAGCTGGTCGGCATCGTGACCAACCGCGACATGCGCTTCGTCTCGGGCTTCGAGCGTCAGACCACGTTCGTCAAGGACGTCATGACGCGAGAGAACCTCGTCACCGCGAAGGTGGGCGTGGCCGCAGGCGAGGTCATCGCCCTGTTCGCCAAGCACCGCGTCGAGAAGCTCCCGCTCATCGACGAGGACGGCAAGCTGGCCGGACTCATCACCATCAAGGACTTCGACAAGAGCGAGAAGTACCCGCTCGCCACCAAGGACGACCAGGGTCGTCTGCGCGTCGGCGCGGCCATCGGCTTCTTCGGCGATGCCTGGGAGCGGGCCGAGGCGCTGCGCGACGCCGGTGTCGACGTGCTCGTCGTCGACACCGCCAACGGGCAGTCGCAGGGTGTCATCGATCTGGTCAAGCGCCTCAAGGCCGACCAGAGCTTCGCGCACATCGACGTCATCGGCGGCAACGTCGCGACCCGCGAGGGCGCCCAGGCGCTGATCGACGCCGGTGTGGACGCGGTCAAGGTGGGTGTCGGCCCCGGGTCCATCTGCACCACGCGCGTCGTCGCAGGTGTCGGTGTGCCCCAGGTCACCGCCGTCTACGAAGCCTCGCTCGCGGCGCGCCCGGCTGGTGTGCCGGTCATCGCCGACGGCGGCCTGCAGTACTCGGGCGACATCGCCAAGGCGCTCGTCGCGGGTGCCGACGCAGTGATGCTCGGGTCGCTCCTGGCCGGGACCGACGAGTCCCCGGGCGAGATCGTCTTCCAGTCCGGCAAGCAGTTCAAGCAGTACCGCGGCATGGGCTCGCTGGGCGCGATGCAGACGCGCGGCAAGCAGACCTCCTACTCGAAGGACCGCTACTTCCAGGCCGACGTCCCCAGCGACGACAAGCTGATCCCCGAAGGCATCGAGGGGCAGGTGCCGTACCGCGGACCGCTGTCCGCCGTCGCGTACCAGCTGGTCGGCGGACTGCGGCAGTCGATGTTCTACGTGGGCGCTCGCACCATCGAGGAGCTCAAGACGCGCGGCAAGTTCGTGCGCATCACCTCGGCGGGGCTCAAGGAGTCGCACCCGCACGACGTGCAGATCGTCGTCGAGGCGCCCAACTACAAGAAGTAGTCGGCACCGACAGAAGAGCGAGGGACCGGATGCGATCGCATCCGGTCCCTCGTTGTTCTCCCGTGCGGATCAGCCGCAGGTGTAGGTGACGCCGTTGACTTCCCAGACTCCGGAACCCAGCTCCGCGCACATGCCGATGAGGCCGGCGGTGACGGTGACGAGCACGATCATCATGATGATCCAGAAGATCGTGATGAGCGCACCGACGATGATGCCGGCGATGGCCAGGCCCTTCGGCTGCTTGGCCTTGCTGAGCTTCACGAGGGCCACGATGCTGATGATCAGACCGACCGGCGCCACGAGGAACGCGAGGACCAGGCCGATGATCGACAGCACACGGCCGGGCGGGGTCGCTCCCGGCTGCGGGTATGCGGGTGCGCCCGGCGCCGGGTACTCCGCGACGGGAGGCGCAGCGGGGTAGCCGGTGGGCGGCGCCTGGTACGCCGCGGTCGGCGGTGCGGCGTAATCGGGTGCCGGCGGTGCGGCGTAGTCGGGGGCCGGTGCGCTCTCGGGCACGGGGCTCGGTGCAGGCGGGGGCGGAGTGGCTCCGCCGGGGATCGAGGGCTCGGGGTTCGGAGAGTCGGCGTTCGGAGGATTCGTCATGTTCTGTCCTGTCCGCAGGTGGTCGATGCTGGCGGCCGCCGTGGGGTGGCGGCACCGGTAGCCCCGAGCGTAGCGAGCGCGGTGGGCCTCGCACCATCCCTTCTGCGTCCCCTTCCGCCGCTCCGGAGGCGGGCGTAGCGTGCCCGTATGTGCCGAAACATCGTCCCGCTCAACAACCTCGAACCCGCCGCGACCACGGAGGAATGCCACGATGCCGCGCTGCAGTTCGTTCGCAAGATCTCCGGATCGAACGCCCCGTCGCGGGTGAATCAGCCGGCTTTCGATCGGGCGGTCGGCGAGATCGCCGAGATCGTCGGTCGCCTCCTGGACGAGCTGGTGACGACGGCGCCACCGAAGAATCGCGAGGAGGAGGCGGCGAAGAGACGCGCCCGTTCCGCCGATCGCTACGAAGCCATCCGGGTGTTCCAGCAGGAGAAGCGCGCCGCGCGCAGCGCGTCCTGATCGATGAGCCGTCCTGGCGTCCCCGTATGCCAGAATCGACATACCCCGCTCGACTTTCCCAGCGGTCCCGGTGTTGAAGGCGCCGAGATCGCGATGCCGATCCCCATCAGGCAGGGAACCTCCCCAAGGAGAGCTGTACATGCTGGAGGAAGCACCTCGCGTTCTCGTCGTCGATGACGACCCGGATGTGGCCCTGCTGGTGAAGACCGTGCTCGAGAGGCGAGCCGGCTGCGTCGTCGACCTCGCCGAGGACGGCCGGAGCGCGGTCGAACGAGTCGCGCAGGTGCAACCCGACGTCGTGATCACCGACATCGAGATGCCGGGGCTCAGCGGGCTGGAGCTGCTGGAAGAGCTGCGGCGCACGATCCCCACGGTTCCGGTGATCGTGATGACCGCTCACGTCTCGGTGGAGTACGCGGTCTCGGCGCTGCGCGCGCAGGCCGACGAGTTCCTCACCAAGCCCCTCGACAACGCGCGGCTGGTCGAGTCGGTCACGCGGCTGGTCGAGGAGGGTCGCCGCCGGCGCGAGGAGTCGCGTCCGCGCGAAGTCGTGCTGGCGATCGGCGCGCACCCCGACGACGTCGAGATCGGCGTCGGGGGACTGCTCGCCGCCCACGCCCAGGCGCAGGACTCGATCACGATCCTCACGCTCTCGCGCGGCGCGCGCGGCGGCGACGCCGACAGCAGGCAGGACGAATCCCTCGCCGTCGCCGAGATGCTCGGTGCCCGACTGTTCCTCAAGGACCTCGTCGACACGGAGATCTCCGGCGGCGGGTCGACGGTGCGCCTCATCGAGGAGGTCGTGCAGGAGATCCAGCCGACGATCGTCTACACCCACTCCAGCCACGACCGCCATCAGGACCACCGCGCCGTGCACGAGGCCACGATCGTGGCGACCCGTCGGGTGGGCACGGTCGCGTGCTACCAGAGCCCGTCATCGACGATCGACTTCCGGCCGACGCGCTTCGTCCGCATCGATCAGTACCTCGACGAGAAACTGCGACTGCTGGAGCTCTTCCACTCCCAGACGTCGAGCCGCGAGTACCTCACGCCCGAGTTCGTCACCGCCACCGCGCGGTACTGGTCGCGCTTCGGCGGGGGAACGGCTGTCGAGCCTCTGGAAGTCGTCCGCGAGACCGCCGAGTTCATCGGCGCCCACGAACTCAGCAGGCGGGAGAGCTGATGACGCAGCGTGTGCTGGTGACCGGTGCGGGAGGACCGGCCGGTGTGGCCGTGATCCGTTCGCTCCTGCGCCGTTCCGACCTGACCGTGTTCGCCGCCGACATGGATGGCTGGGCCAGCGGCATCTACCTGGTACCCGCCGAGCAGCGTCGTCTGGTGCCGCCCGGGCGCGACGAGGACTTCGTGCCCGCGATCGCGCGGATGGTCGCCGAGGACAGGCTCGACCTGGTGATCTCGACCGTCGACGTGGAGCTCATCGCGCTCGCCGGTCGGCGGGAGGAGCTGGCGCCCGCGGTGCTGGCCGCGCCCTCGGCGGACACTCTGAACACGGCGCTCGACAAGCTCGCCCTCGCCGTGCGATGCGAGTCCACCGGGCGCACCCCGCGCACGGTGCTCGCCGGCAGCGCGGCGGAGGCGATCGACTGGGAGTTCCCGGTGTTCGCCAAGCCGCGCCAGGGGGCGGGCAGTCGCGGCGTGCGCCTCGTGCCCGACCGCGCCGCACTCGAAGCGCTGCCGACCGATGAGGGACTCATCGTGCAGGACTTCCTCCCGGGGGAGGAGTACTCGGTCGACGTGATCGCCGACGCCGACGGCAACGTGGTCGCCGCGGTGCCGCGCACCCGGGCCAGGGTCGACTCCGGTGTCGCGATCGCCGGGCGCACCGTGCACGATCCCGAGCTGGAGGACACGGCGGCGGCGATCGCCCGAGCCATCGGCCTCGTCGGCGTCGCGAACGTGCAGCTGCGCCGCGACCGCGGCGGGCGCGCCGTGCTGCTCGAGGTCAATCCGCGTTTCCCCGGCGCCCTGCCCCTCACGATCGCGGCCGGCGTCGACATCCCGTCGCTCGTGGCCGACCTGTACCTCGGTCGCGAGCTGCCCGTGCAGATCCCGTTCCGCGAGATCGCCTCGGTGCGTTTCCTGGAAGACGTGATCGTCGAGGTCGACGACGTGCTGGTCTCCGACCATGCGGGGCACCAGGAGGAGCTGTGATCCACGCGGCACTCCGCGGCGATCACCACGTCCACTCGACGTTCTCGGACGACGCCGTCTCGACCCTCGCCCACAACGTCGAGGCGGCGGCCGCGGTCGGACTCACGACG
Source organism: Microbacterium sp. LB12 (assembly GCF_037150835.1). Classification (NCBI taxonomy): domain Bacteria; kingdom Bacillati; phylum Actinomycetota; class Actinomycetes; order Micrococcales; family Microbacteriaceae; genus Microbacterium; species Microbacterium sp. LB12. Next base: position 99,637 of record NZ_JBBCPF010000005.1, read on the forward strand.
CTGCGTCTGGTCGACCACGTGCGTCAGAGCACCACCTGGGTGCCCGAGTATCTCGCCGCGGTCCGCGCGCTCGACGTGCCCGAAGGACTCACCGTGCTCACCGGAGTCGAGGCCAAGATCCTCGATGTCGCGGGCACCCTCGACATTCCGAAGCTGCCGGTCGGCGTCGATCGCATCCTCATCGCCGACCACCAGTTCCCCGGCGTGGACGGCCCGTTGGGTCCCACGGCGGTGCGGGAGCGGATCGCGAGAGGGTGGGCCCCCGACGACGTGCTCGATCAGTTCGTCGACGCGCTCGTCGCGACGATGCGCCGCTATCCGGGCAACCAGCTCGCGCATTGCTTCTCGATCCTGCCGAAGATCGGACTCTCCGAGGCCGACCTGGGTGCGCAGCGGATCGGGGCCTGGGCGCGCGCGGCGGCGGAGACCGACACGCTCGTCGAGGTCAACGAGAAGTGGGGGTGCCCCGGCGTCGAGGCGCTGTCGGCCCTGCGTCGCGTCGGTGCGGAGATCGTCGCTTCGACCGACAGCCACATCGCCTCGGATGTCGGTCGGTACTCCCGGGTGATCCCGCTGCTCGACGCGGTGGAGGTCTCCTGATGCCCGAGCTCACCTGGCTGGAGACCGTGCTGGTCATCATCCTGCTGCTCTTCGTGCTGGTCGGCACGTTGCCCGTGATCAACACGGGCCTGCAATTCCTGATGCTGCCGTTGCATGCGTTCCGCAACCACTACGGCAAGGCGGCGCCGTATCACCCCCGCGTGGCGGTCATCATCCCGGCCTGGAACGAGGGGCTCGTGATCGGCCCCGCGATCGAGCGGCTGCTCCAGCTGGAGTACCCCGCCGAGCGGCTGCGGGTCTTCGTCGTCGACGATGCCTCGACCGACGACACCCCGGCGATCGTGGGTGCCAAGGAGCGGGCGTACCCGGGGCGGGTCGTGCATCTGCGGCGGGAGAAGGGCGGCCAGGGGAAGGCGCACACCCTCAACCACGGACTCGACGTGGTGCTCGCGGACGAGTGGACCGAGGCCGTGCTGATCATGGACGCCGACGTCATCTTCGCGCGCGACTCGCTGCGCAAGCTCACCCGGCATCTCGCCGATGAGAAGGTCGGTGCGGTCACCGCGTACATCGCCGAGGGCAGCCGCGACCGCAACTACCTGACGCGCTTCATCGCGATCGAGTACGTGATCGGCCAGCTCTCCGCGCGTCGGGTGCAGAACGTCGGGGGTGCGATCGCGTGCCTGGCCGGCGGGGCGCAGCTGCACTCACGGGCGAACCTCGAAGCCATCGGAGGGCGGATCCCCACGGGGACGCTCGCCGAGGACACCATGACGACGTTCGAGAGCCAGCTCCACGGGCGCCGCATGGTGTTCGAGCCGCATGCCGTCGTGCTCGCCGAGGAGCCGAGGACCATCGACAGCCTGTGGAAGCAGCGGCTGCGGTGGGCGCGAGGAAACGTGCAGCTGACCGGGATCTACAAGAAGCTCTGGTTCCGTCCGAGCCGCGCGCACAACCTGGGCAGCGTGGCGTTCGGTCTGGCCTGGTTCACGATCCTGCTGCTGCCTGCGTTCATGATCCTCGCGGCGATCGGCATGCTCGCCCTGCTGATCCTGCACAGCGACATCGCCGAGTTCGTGTTCCGCTTCATGTGGATCGCTGCGGCGTGCATCTATCTCTTCTCGATGTTGTATTCCGTGCAGTTGGACCCGCGGACCGGCCGGCACTCCTGGCGCGAAGCCATCATGTTCCCCGGGCTCGGTGCCCTGTTCCTCATGGCCGTCGCCCTCTTCCCCTGGGCGTTCGAGTCGTTCCTGACCGCGGTCGGGCTGGGGCTGACCGATCAGTCCCGCTTCCTGTGGGCAGTCATCTTCTACCTGTGGGGCCCGATCTCCATGCTCGGGATCTGGCTGGCCCGGGCGGTGGAACCCCTTCCCGGCGGACGATTCTTCGCCGGCCTGCTGCTCTACATCTGCGGCTACGGATCGCTGCTCTGTGCGATCACCGTGGATTCCTACATCAAAGAATGGCGTCGAGCGGACGCCTCCTGGATCAAGACCGAGAAGATCGGACGTGTCGACTCATGACCGCAACACCGTCACACGACGCCGAGGTGGAGGAGATCGCGGCGGACGCGCGCCGCGAGCGCTGGCTGATCCCGCAGGCGCTCCTCGCCCTCGCGATCGTCGTCGTCGTCGTCGTCATCGTGCGAGAGCTGTTCCTCCGATGACCGCACGGCCGCTCGCCCTGGTCGTCGAAGACTCCGCCGACCAGGCCGCGCTGCTGCGCCGCTACCTCGAGCGCGAGGGATTCGACGTGTTCGTCGCCCGTGACGCCGAGACGGCGATAGCGGCGTTCACCGACATCGACCCGGCGCTCGCCGTGCTCGACCTGCTCCTTCCCGGGATCTCGGGTCAGGCGTGCGCGAGCCTCGTGCGGGAGAGGTTCCCTGACTGCTTCCTCGTGGTCAGCTCGGTCTACGATGCGGCCGACTACCCACCGGCCGATGCGGCGCTCCCGAAGCCGATCGTCGGTGCGGATCTGCGGGCGATCCTCGCGCGGGTGAAGCGATGAGGGCGACGCCGCTGGACCGGGCGGAGAACCGCTGGTATCGGGTCTTCGACAATCCGAGCCCGATGCTCAAGCAGGCCCCGACGGTGATCGCGACGGTGCTCGCGGGACTGTTGACCTGGCTCATCCCGAACCTGCCGTTCACGCACGAGATGGCGGCGTTCGCAGGGATCGGCGTCGTCCTCGCAGCCACTCTCTTCGCGGGCGTGCTGACGGCCCGGGGCGTGTACGACGGCTGGGCCGTGCTGATCATCCCCATCGTCGACATCGTCGGTCTCGGCCTGTTCCGCACCGGCACGGGCGGCGCCACCTCCCTCTTCTCGTCGCTCGTCCTGCTTCCCGTCGTGTGGTTGGCGGCGGCTCCCGGTATCCGCTGGGTGTTCGTGGTCGGCGGACTGACCTCGATCGCCCTGCTGATGCCGTACTTCACCGACCCGCCGGAGACCTCGGCCGAGTGGCTGCGCGGCGTGGTGGGGCCGTTGGTGTTCTCCGCGGTCGCGGCCGTCATCAACCAGCTCGCCCGGCAGCAGCGCCTGCGCGTCGAACAGGCGGAGGAGCAGGTCGTGGAGCGCACCAGGTCGCTCTCCGAGAACGTCGCGATGATCGTGCAGCTGCGCGACAAGGAACGGCAGTATCGGGAGCTGCTCGACTCGTTCGAGAGCCTGTGGTCGTCGATCACGGCGCAGGCGGTCATCGCGACCGACTGCAACGGGATGGTGACGGCGTGGAACCCGGGAGCCGTGCGGTTGCTGGGACTCTCCGTCCCCGAGGCGCTCGCGGGTGTGCGCATCGACCGCTTCTTCTCGTCGTCGGTGCTGTCGCTCCTGGCAGAGGACCACCCGGGCGAGGCGCCGGATCCGGAGACCCTGCCTGAGGGCTATGCGGACCTGCCGCGGGGCATCAAGGGTCTGTTCGCCCGTGCCGACGCCGAGCAGTCGGCCGATGGCGACCTGGAGGTCGTGACGGCGGGCGGCACGACGGTTCCCGCGCGCGTCACCGTGAGCCCGCACAAGGACGGCAGCGGTGCGCAGCAGGGGTACCTGTTCGTGCTCACCGACGAGACCAGGGCGGTCGAGGTCGCCCGCATGAAGGACGAGTTCGTCGGGATGATCTCGCACGAGCTGCGCACGCCGTTGAGCGCCATCATCGGCTTCCTCGACCTGCTGCAGAACGACCCCTCGCAGCCGCTCACCGACGACCAGCAGGAGTTCGTGGGCATCATCGAGCGCAACGCCCAGCGGCTGCTCAATCTCGTCGGCGACCTGTTGTTCACCGCACAGGTGGAGTCGGGGCGTTTCCCGCTGGATCGCGATGACGCCGATGTGGCCGAGCTGGTCCGTTCCGCGGTGTCGTCGGCGCGCCCGCATGCGCAGCGGGAGGGCATCGAGCTCGTGGCCGACGTCGACCCCGGAGTGGTCTCCGTCTTCGTGGATGCAGGACGGGTCGGACAGGCCATCGACAACCTGCTCTCCAACGCCATCAAGTTCACACCGAGCGGGGGAACCGTGACCGCCCGGCTGCGGCAGCAGGACGGTGGCGTCGAGATCACGATCGCCGATACCGGCATCGGGATCCCGGAGGACGAGCAGGGGATGCTGTTCACCCGCTTCTTCCGGGCGTCGACGGCGACGCGCAATGCGGTGCCGGGCGTGGGCCTCGGACTCACGATCACGCGCGCCATCGTGCTCGCGCACGGCGGTTCGATGGACGTGACGAGTCAGGAGGGCGTGGGCACCGAGTTCCGTCTTGTCCTGCCCGCCGCACCTCGCACCGAGGTGCTGATGACGCTCAGTCACGCCGACTGACGTACCACCCGCTGTGGTGCAGTGGTACCGTGGATGCATGGATACCACCTTCGTCGCACCGATGGGTGACCGTGGTCGCCTGGTCGTCCCAGCGGAGCTCCGCGCTCGTCAGCACTGGGAGCAGGGCGTGCCCCTGCTCATGATCGAGACGTCCGGCGGAGTGATCCTGGCCACCCGCGAGCAGGCCAAGACCCTGGTCAGAGCGCAGCTGGCGGGCAAAGACCCTCTCGCGTCCCTCCTTGCCGAGCGCCGCGCGGCCGCGAGTTCTGAGGATGCCGCTGCGTGATCGTGGTGGATGCGTCGGCACTGCTCGCTTTCCTGCAGGGCGAACCGGGCGCAGACCGCGTGGAGGAAGTCCTGGATCGCGCTGTCGTCGGCGCGGCGAACTGGTCGGAGGTCGCGCAGAAGGTGCGTGCATCCGGCGCCGATTGGGGCGTCGCATCCGGCCTGCTCCTCAGCTACCGACTGCGCGTCGAGCCGGTGTCGCAGCGTGACGCCGAGGAGGCAGCGTCGCTGTGGAAGCGCGGGAGCGGGCTCTCGCTCGGTGATCGGCTGTGTCTCGCGCTCGCGCGACGCTACGAGGCCCCGGTCCTCACAGCCGACCGCGCGTGGGGCGAGTCCGAGCACATCGAGCAGCTCCGGCGCTGAGGGAGGGCAACCTCGAGCCCTCTGGCGGAGACCGCTTCGGGGAGTGGCCGCAGAACTGATATCCTGGTCGGCTCGCTGTGCGCGGGCGGAAGGTGGCCAGCACAGTGGGCTCTATCGATGTCTCGGGCGTCTCGTTGACGCTTCCGGACGGCAGACCGCTTCTCGATGAAGCGACGTTCCGAGTGGGCGCTGGTTCGACCAGCGCGCTGATCGGACCCAACGGCGCGGGGAAGACGACCCTGCTGCGGATCATCCGCGGCGAGCAGGCGGCGGACGACGGTGTCGTGACGATCGACGGCGGACTCGGCGTCATGGATCAGTTCGTCGGTCACGGTGAAGCGGGCGAGACCGTCCACCAGCTCCTGGTCCGGGTGGCCCCCGCACGTATCCGCGCCGCGGCCGAGGCGCTCGAGTCGGCGGAGAACGCGCTGATCGAACGCGACGAGCACGACACGCAGATGGCCTACGCCTCGGCCATCGCCGAGTACGCCGATGCCGGCGGCTACGAGCACGAGACCGTGTGGGACCAGTGCACGGTCGCCGCGCTGGGCGTGCCGTTCGAACGTGCGCGGTATCGCGAGCTCACCACTCTCTCCGGCGGGGAGCAGAAGCGGCTCGCACTCGAAGCGCTGCTGCGCGGACCCGACGCGGTGCTGCTGCTGGACGAGCCGGACAACTACCTCGACGTGCCCACCAAACGCTGGCTCGAAGAGCAGCTACGGCAGACCCCCAAGACGGTGCTGCTGGTCTCGCACGACCGCGAACTGCTCGCGCGTGCCGCCGACCGGCTCATCACGCTCGAACCGGGAGCGGCCGGCGCGACGGCGTGGGTGCACGGCGGCGGATTCGCCACGTACCAGCAGGCGCGCACCGACCGGATGGACCGCCTCGACGAGCTGCGGCGGCGGTGGGACGAACAGCACGAGAAGCTGCGCACCCTCGTCGCGAACCTCAAGGTCAAGGCCGCGGCGAACGACGGCTTCGCGTCGCGCTACCAGGCGGCGCAGACCCGCCTGCGCAAGTTCGAGGAGGCGGGCCCTCCCGAGGAGCGTCCACCGACGCAGGAGTTCGACATGCGTCTGCGCGGCGCCCGCACCGGCAAGCGGGCCGTGGTGGCCGAGCGCCTGGAGCTCACCGGCCTCATGCGAGCGTTCGACGCGGAGGTCTGGTACGGAGACCGGGTCGCGGTGCTCGGTTCGAACGGATCGGGCAAGTCGCACTTCCTGCGGCTGCTCGCCCGTGGTGGCAGCGACCCGGATGCGACGCTCGGCCACGTGACGTCCACGGGCGAGGACCTGAGCGCGGTCGCCCATACGGGTCGGGCCGTCCTCGGCGCGCGCGTGGTGCCGGGCCTGTTCGCCCAGACGCACGCGCATCCCGAGTTCGTGGGGCGCACGCTCCTCGAGATCCTGCACCGCGGCGACGACCGGCGCGCCGGGATGCCACGGGATGCGGCGAGTTCCGCGCTCGATCGCTACGGCCTCGTGCGGCAGGCGCAGCAGACGTTCGATTCGCTGTCCGGTGGCCAGCAGGCCCGGTTCCAGGTGCTGCTGCTGGAGCTGTCCGGGGCGACCCTGCTCCTGCTGGACGAGCCGACCGACAACCTCGACCTGGAATCGGCCGAGGCGCTGGAGGACGCGCTCCTGCGGTTCGAGGGCACCGTGCTCGCGGTGACGCACGACCGCTGGTTCGCGCGATCCTTCGACCGTTTCCTCGTGTTCGGCGCCGATGGCGAGGTCTACGAGTCGGACGAGCCCGTGTGGGACGAGAAGCGCGTCGCCCGCGCGCGCTGAGGCGGCTCAGCGCAGCCGGAACGGCGCGGCGGCGCGTGCGGCGGGGTCCAGGACGAGATCGGCCAGGACCCCTCCGACGCCGGGCGCGAACTTGAAGCCGTGCCCGGAGAACCCGGCACCCACGACGAGCCGTCCCCGGCGATCGAGCACGAAGGCGGCATCGTCGGTCGACGTGTAGGTGCAGCTGATCGGCACGGCGGATTCGGGGTCGAGCCCGGGCATCCACTCCCGCACATATTCTGCGAGCGCGCGCTGGTGGGTCGGCAGGTGCGGTCGGGCATCCGGGTCGATCTCGTCGCCCACGCGGTGGAAGCCGACCTTGACGCCTTCGCCGGGCGTGGGCATGCCGTAGACCATGGCCGGATAGGCGGCAGGGTCGACCTCGTGGTTGAACGACGGCCAGGAGGAGCCGGACCGAGGCTGGAAGTGCGCAGGCGTCTCCTCGGTCACCCGCAGCCGGGGCAGCCCGACCTGGCCGAGCAGTCCGCCGGTCCACGCGCCGGCCGTCACGACGACGGTCTCGGCGTGCAGCCGGTCTCCGTCGGCGAGGGCGACCACGGCGTGATCGGGGTTCTCGCCCACGTGCGCGACGAGGGTGTTCCAGCGCACCTCGCCGCCGCCTGCGTCGATCCGCCGCTCCAGTTCGCGCAGGGCCGCCGCGGCACGCACCACTCCCGCGTCGGCCGACCACAGCACAGCGCCCTCGAAGCGCATCCCCGACCAGCGTGCTGCGGCCTCGGCCGGGGTCAGCACCGTCGAGGGGATCCCGCGCGCGGCGAGTCCGTTCTGCACGGCGGAGACGTCGACGCGTCCGTGCGTCACGAGGCCGTGCAGCCGCAGCAGCGGTTCGCCGTCGACGCTGCCGAGCGCGTCCCATCCTTCGCGGGCGCGCACGAGCAGGTCGAGGTAGTGGTCTTCGCTGTAGGCGTTGTTGAAGTTGCGGGTGGCGCCGTGCGACGCCCCCTCGTGGTGGCCGCGGGCGAAGCGCTCGAGCACCACCGGGCGCCGACCGCGTCGGGTGAGCTCCCACGCGGTCGCGAGTCCCATCACGCCGCCGCCCACGACGACGACATCCACGGCTTCCGTTCGCATGCTGCCTCCCGCACTCGGATCCAGTCTCCCAGCCATGGGGGCGCGCGGCGGCCCGGTAGGCTGGAGGGGTGACCATGGAGATCGAGCTCGGCCGAGGAAAGCGCGCCCGTCGCGCGTACACGTTCGATGACATCGCGGTGGTGCCTTCCCGGCGCACGCGCAACCCCGAGGATGTGTCGACGGCCTGGACCATCGACGCCTTCGGCTTCGAGATTCCGGTGCTCGGCGCCCCGATGGACTCGGTGGTGAGCCCGCAGACCGCGATCATGCTCGGGCAGCTGGGCGGACTGGGCGTGCTCGACCTCGAAGGGCTGTGGACGCGGTACGAGAACCCCGAGCCGCTGCTCGCGGAGATCGCCGGTCTCACCGACGACCAGGCCACCGTGCGCATGCAGGAGCTGTACTCGGAGCCGATCAAGCCCGAGCTCATCACGAGCCGTCTCGCCGAGATCCGCGAGGCCGGCGTCACCGTGGCCGGGTCGCTCACTCCGCAGCGCACCCAGGAGTACTACGACACCGTCGCCGCGGCGGGCGTCGATCTGTTCGTGATCCGCGGCACCACGGTGTCTGCCGAGCACGTCTCCAGCGTCGCCGAGCCCCTGAACCTCAAGAAGTTCATCTACGACCTCGACGTCCCCGTGATCGTCGGCGGTGCGGCCACGTACACGGCGGCCCTGCACCTGATGCGCACTGGGGCCGCGGGTGTGCTCGTCGGCTTCGGCGGGGGAGCGGCGTCGACGACGCGCGCCACCCTCGGCATCCACGCCCCCATGGCGACCGCGGTGTCCGATGTCGCGGCCGCGCGCCGCGACTACCTCGACGAGTCCGGCGGACGCTACGTGCACGTGATCGCAGACGGCGGGGTCGGCACGTCCGGCGACATCGTCAAGGCGCTCGCGATGGGGGCCGATGCGGTCATGCTCGGCGTCGCGCTCGCTCGTGCCACGGATGCGCCCGGTCGCGGATTCCACTGGGGTCCCGAGGCCCACCACCCGAAGCTGCCGCGCGGCCGTCGGGTCGAGGTCGGCGGTATCGGCACGCTCGAGGAGATCCTCTACGGTCCCGCGCCCGTCGCCGACGGCACCGCGAACCTGATCGGCGCCCTGCGCAAGTCGATGGCGACCACCGGCTACTCCGACCTCAAGGAGTTCCAGCGGGTCGAGGTCGTGCTCGCACCATACGAGGCCTGAGGTCCAGCGCTTCACCGTGACCACTCCTGCTCTGTTCCCCCCGACTCTCCGCGAGGTCATGCTCCGGGGACGCTGGATCGGGATGCTCCTGCTCTGCCTGCTCGTGGCGGGCGTGTTCGCCTGGCTGGGCCAGTGGCAGCTGGAGCGCGCGATCGAGACCGATCCGCCGAAGCCGGGAGCCACCGAGCAGGTGCAGCCGCTCACCGAGGTGCTGCAGCCGGGTGCGTACCTTCCCGAGCCGCTCGTGGGTCAGCGGGTCGAGACCGCGGGCGTCTGGGTCCCCGAGGACTTCCTCGTGGTGTCGAGCCGCTTCAACGACGACGTGCAGGGTTACTGGGTGACCGGTCAGCTGCGCGTCGCCGAGCGCGTGTCGATCGCGGTCGCGATCGGCTGGGCTCCCGACCGTGCCACCGCGGATGCGGCGGTGAAAGAGCTCGAGGCGGGCGCCGACGGCTCCGTGGTCGAGGTCTCCGGACGAGTGATCTCCGATGAGGGTCCGCGAGTGCCGCCGCGGAGCGATCCGTATCAGCTCGACCGGATGTCGCCCGCGGCGCTCCTCAGCCGGTGGCACGACGTCGAGGGGCTCGACGTCTACCGGCCGTATCTGGCATCGACGACGGCGACCGCCGGACTCGTCGACATCTCCTCCCCGGCACCGGACGAGATGTCTCCGGTGAACTGGCTCAACGTGTTCTACGCCGTCGAGTGGGCGATCTTCGCGGGCTTCGCGTTCTACCTCTGGTACCGCCTGGCGAAGGATGCGTGGGAGCGCGAGGTCGAGGAGTTCGACGACGCGGCGGCTTCCGAAACCGCCTGATCGCACGCGCATCTGCGCGCGTCCTGGTGCGCATCTGCGTGCTCTCGCGCTGCGATAGAGACCTTCGTCAGGGGTCGTCGCGGACGTCCGGTGAGCGCTGGATGACGAATCAGGAAACTCCATTGAGGATGCCTGAACCGCTCCGTATGCTCGCTCCATGTGAGCAGGCTGGGAGTTTCCCCAGCGTGCCGTGACAGTCCTGAGAAGTGTCGACCCACGATCGAGGAGACAGCACCGATGATGTCCGCTCCAGGCGAGGAGAGCCGCATGGCTCCGACCTCGCACCGCAGAACCAGGGGGCGCATCGGCGCTCTCGCCGTGACCTGCGTGGCCGCGCTGAGCCTCGGCTCGCTGGCCGCCGTTCCCGCCGCCGCCGACACGACCGGGACGGGGGTGGTGATCAACGAGGCGTACCTCTCCGGAGGCAGCGCCGGCGCCGCGTTCAAGAACAAGTTCGTGGAGCTGTACAACCCGACCGCCGCGCCCATCACTCTCGACGGCATGTCGTTGCAGTACCGCTCGGCGACCGGCACCGGGAACTTCAACGGCGTGGCGCCGCTGACCGGTGTCATCCCCGCCGGCGGCTACTACCTCGTGCAGGGCAACAGCAACGGCGCGAACGGTGCCGAGCTGCCGACCCCCGACGCGGTGAGCACCCTCACCCCGAGCGGCACGACCGGCACCCTCGCACTGGTCGAGGGCACGGCAGCCGTCGCGCTGACTCCCGGGTCGACGGTCGGCGTGGACGGCGTCGTCGACCTGCTCGGATACGGCACCTCGAACACCTTCGAGGGCACGGTGGCGAAAGCGCCGGCCGGCAACACCGACGTCAAGTCGCTGAACCGCACGGGCGGGGTCGACACGGACGACAACGGAGCGGACTTCACGCTGTCGGCGACGATCACGCCGCAGAACTCGGGCGGCACCGATCCGGGCACCGACCCCGGTACGGATCCGGGCACGGAGCCGAAGACGGCGACCATCGCCGAGGTGCAGGGCACGACCGATGTCTCGCCGCTGAACGGACAGACGGTCAAGGTCGAGGGCGTCGTCACGGCGGATTACCGCACGGGCGGCTACAAGGGCATCGTCATCCAGACGCAGGGCTCGGGCGGCACGAACGACGCGACCCCCGGTGCATCCGACGGCGTGTTCGTGTTCCTCAACGCGCTCGCACCGACGCTCGCGATCGGCGACCTCGTCTCGGTGACGGGCTCGGTCAGCGAGTACTTCGGCCAGACGCAGCTCAACCCCGCCACGGCGACCGACGTCACCGTGGTCACCGCGGGCGTCGGCGTGCCTGCGGTGACGCCGCTGCCCGCCACGGTGCAGGGTGCGGATCGCGAGCAGTACGAGAACATGCTGGTCGCCCCCGAGGGCACCTACCGGCTCGCGTCCAGCCACCAGCTGTTCAACTTCGGCACGCTCTGGCTCAACGCCGGCGACGCGCTGAACGTGAAGAGCACCGAGACCACGCGTCCGGGTGCCGACGCCGCAGCGATCGCCGCGGCGAACCGCGCCAACCGCATCCTGCTGGACGACGGCTGGTCGATCCAGGTCTCCAACAGCGGTCACCCCGGTGAGCAGCCGTACTTCACGAAGGACACGGTCGTCCGAAACGGCGACATCGTCGACTTCAGCGACAACGGCTACGTGCTCCAGTGGGGCTTCGACGACTGGCGTCTGCAGCCGGTCGTGCCCATCGACGACTCCTCGCCCGCGAACCTCAAGGTCGGATTCGAGTCCTCGAACCCGCGGACCGAGAGTGCACCCGAGGTCGGCGGCGACGTGCAGGTCGCGTCCTTCAACGTCTACAACTACTTCACGACGTTGAAGAGCGAGAACGCCGACGCCCGTGGTGCGGCGAACGCGGCGCAGTTCGCGATCCAGAAGTCGAAGATCGTCGCGGCGATCAACGGCCTGGACGCCGACATCGTCTCGCTCATGGAGATCGAGAACTCCGTGAAGCTCGGCAAGCCCATCGACACGGCCCTCAAGGACCTGGTCGCCGGTCTCAACGCCGACGCGGGCAGCGACGTGTGGGGCTACGTGCCCACGCCCGCGGCGCTGAACGATGCGGCCACCACCGACTACATCACCAACGCGATCATCTACAAGAAGGACGCCGTGAAGCGCGTCGGCGACAGCATCACCGTCACCGACGAGACCGTGTGGGGCAACGCCCGTGAGCCGATCGCGCAGGCGTTCGACATCGACGGTCGCGTGGTCACCGTGGTCGCGAACCACCTGAAGTCCAAGTCGCCGCCCACTGGCGCGGGAGCGGAGCCGGCCGACGGCCAGGGCTTCTTCAACGCCGACCGTGTGAAGCAGGCCAACGCGATCCTCGCCTTCACAGACCAGATCGAGGAGACCACCGGAAGCGGCGACATGCTGCTGATCGGCGACTTCAACGCGTACGGCAAGGAAGACCCGATCGACGTGTTCACCTCGAACGGGTGGAGCGACCTCGTCGCCGACAAGGCCTCCGGCCAGTACACGTACACGTTCGACGGCGAGCTCGGCTCGCTCGATCACGTGATCGCGTCGCCGTCGCTCGCCTCGTCGATCACGGGTGCGGCGGTCTGGGGCATCAACTCGCCGGAGTGGAGCGACCGCGGCTACGCGTTCGGCGCCACCGAGCAGGGCACGCCCTACCGTTCCAGCGACCACGACCCGATCATCGTCGGCGTCTCGGCGGAGACCCCGCCGGTCAGCATCGACGTGGTCACGGTCAACGACTTCCACGGTCGGATCGAGGCCGACGGGGCCGCCGCGGGTGCTGCGGTCCTGGCCGGCGCGGTCAAGCAGTTCCGCGACGCGAACCCGAACACGATCTTCGCCGGTGCCGGCGACCTGATCGGTGCGTCGACGTTCACGTCGTTCATCAACGACGACAACCCGACGATCGACGCGCTCAACGCCGCCGGTCTCGATGTCAGCGCCGCCGGCAACCACGAGTTCGACCAGGGCTGGGAGGACCTGCGCGACCGCGTGCAGGACCGCGCGGACTGGGAGTACATCTCGTCGAACGTGTTCGTCACCGAGACGGGTCAGCCGGCACTCGCACCGGCGTGGGTCAAGGAGCTCGACGGTGTGCGAGTCGGATTCGTCGGCGCCGTGACCGAGGATCTCGACTCGCTCGTCTCACCCGAGGGCATCAAGGACCTCGAGGTGCGAAGCATCGTCGACTCCGTGAACGCCGTGGCCGACGACCTGCGCGACGGCGATGAGTCCAACGGCGAGGCGGATGTCGTCATCCTCCTCGTGCACGAGGGCGCATCGAGCGTCGAGCTGTCCAGCATCACCCCGGATTCGCCGCTCGGCGAGATCGTCTACGGGGTCGATGACGATGTCGATGCCATCGTGTCGGCGCACACGCACCTCGCGTACAACCACGTGATCGACGGCCGTCCGGTCGTCTCCGCGGGGCAGTACGGCGAGAACCTGGGTCTGATGAACCTCCAGGTCGACCCGAAGACGAAGGACCTGATCTCGATCACCAACGAGATCAAGCCCCTCACCGCTGCGGGCAAGCCGCTGTACCCGGCTGTTCCGGAGGTCGCCGACATCGTCGCCAAGGCGAAGGCCGAGGCCGACGTGCTGGGGGCGATCAAGGTCGGAGACATCACCGCCGACTTCAACCGGGCGCGGCAGACGAACGGGTCGGAGAACCGCGGTGGCGAGTCGACGATCGGCAACTTCGTCGCCGACGTGCAGAAGTGGTCCACGGGCGCCGATGTGGCGATCATGAACCCGGGTGGCATCCGTGCCAACCTCACGTACGCTTCGGCCGGAGCATCCGACCCCGACGGCAACGTCACCTACCGCGAGGCGGCGACGGTCCAGCCGTTCGCCAACACCTTGGTGACGCTGACGCTCACGGGTGCGCAGCTGAAGGGCGTGCTCGAGGAGCAGTGGCAGCCGGCGGGTTCGGCGCGTCCGTTCCTCAAGCTCGGCGTCTCGAAGGGGCTGGTCTACACGTACGACCCCGCCGCGGCGCAGGGTTCGCGGATCACCTCGCTCACGCTCAACGGCACGGCGATCGATCCGGCCGCGAACTACACGGTCGCCGCCAACTCGTTCCTCGCGGCGGGTGGAGACAACTTCTTCACCTTCAAGGAGGGCACGGGCAAGCGTGACACCGGCAAGATCGACCTGCAGTCGATGGTCGACTGGTTCGATGCGAACAAGACCGCCAGCCCCGACTACGCCCAGCGTGCGGTCGGCGTCAAGGTCAGCCCGGCCGATGCCGACGGTTACAGCGCCGGTGACCAGGTGACCGTGTCGCTCTCCTCGCTGGCGTTCAGCGCGGGCGAGCCGGCTCCGGGGGCGGTGACGCTGTCGCTCGGCGGCACGCAGCTCGCGACCGGCACCGTCGACCCGGCGGTCGTCGACACCACCGACGAGGGCGGGCGCGCCAGCCTGACCTTCACGGTTCCGTCCGGCGTGTTCGGCCCGCAGGTGCTGACGGTCGACGTCCCGGCGACGGGCACGACTGTGCACGTGCCGTTCACGATCGCGGGTGAGGCCGCCTTCGCAGGGACCATCACCCTCGGCTCGTCCAAGGTGACGGCGGGCAAGACGCTCAAGGTCACCGGTGAGGGGTACGTGCCCGGCGAGACGGTGAGCATCGAGCTGCGTCCGAAGAAGGGCAAGCCGGTCCAGGTCGGCACGGTCCAGGTGGGGGCGGACGGCACGTTCAGCACCCAGGTGACGGTGCCCAAGAGCGCGCCCTCCGGCAAGTACACGGTGGCGGCGTCGCAGGCGGATGGGGATGCGGCGACCGCCGTGGTCACCGTGAACCGTGCCGGTGGCATCATCGGCGCGATCCTCGACTGGCTCTGGAACCTCCTGATCGGATGGTTCTGATCCGGTAGCGGACGACACGGGCGAAGGCCGTCGGGAGCGATCCCGGCGGCCTTCGTCGTGCGCTCGCCCTCAGGCGGTGACCGCGACCGGCGCCCAGGCGAAGCCGTCGGGGTCGACCGCCGCACCAAGCACGCCGTTCACGGTGATCCGGTGCGAGCCGGTGCCTTCGGCGGGCACTCCGGCGTCCTTGGCGAGGGATGCGTGTCGGTACAGGCCGAGTCCGATCGAGCTTCCCGTCGTCTCGAACTGCACATAGCTGCGGCCGAAGCTCTTGCCGACCGGGATGCCGCGGTCCGCGTAGAACGTCTTTGAGGCGACCACATCGTCGGCGCCGAGGAGGAGGATGATCTCGTCGACGGCGCGACTCGGGGGAGCGGTGTCCTTCTTCGCAGAGGTGGCGACCTTCCAGATGGCGCCGTCCGGTGCCTGTACGGTGCCGCCGACGCCCCACAACGACTTCGACACCGGCTTGATGACGGTGGCTCCTCCCGCGACGGCCGCGTCGATGAGGGCGTGCACGTTCGCCGGCTGCGAGACGACCAGCGACAGCGTGTAGCCGCGGAAGCCGGACGAGGGGGCGTCCGCGGTGCGGAAGCGCAGGCGATCGCCGAGGTCGAAGGCCTGCGTGTAGAAGGAGCGGGCGGCGTCCGCGTCGGGGACGTCGAGGGTGACGGAATCGATCGTGGTGTTCATGACCACGACGCTACGGAGTGCGCGCGGCGGGTGCTTCTCGATTCCTGACCGATGCCGTCGCGCGAGGAGCTACGGGGTGAGGACCTCGACCTCGGCCTGCGCCAGGGCGCCGGCGAGGGGAGCGGCGGGGAGGACATCGGTGACGAGGTAGTGTGCACGATCCAGCGGGGCGACCTGTGCGAACAGCCGACGGTCGAACTTGGATGAGTCGGCGAGGATCGCGGTGCGCTCCGCCCGGTGGATCATCTCGGACATCATGGCGGCGTCGCCGAGGTTGGAGGTCGAGAAGCCGCCTTCGTCCACGGCACCGACCGCGATGAGGGCGAGATCGCAGCGGATGTCGACCTCGGGCCCGCCCGGGCTCATCGTGAACGCGACCGGGCCCGTCGTCGCCTGGGTGATCGCGCGCACCGCACCGCCGAACACGTAGAGGTCGCGGAAAGCGGAGGGGGCGATCTCGGCCGGGATGCGCAGGTTGTTGGTCGCGATGGTCAGATCCTTGTGATTGCGCAGGGCGCGGGCGAGCGCGAGCGTGGTCGTGCCGGCATTGAGCATCACCACCGCCCCGTCGTCGATGAGCGTCGCCGCGAGCCGGGCGATCTTCTCCTTCTCCTCGGTCTGCATCCGCAGCCGCACATCGAGCGCGCGGTCCTTCGGCTGTCCGCCGGCCGCATTGACGGCGCCTCCGTGCGTGCGGATGACGACGCCCTCGCGGTCGAGCTGGTCGAGGTCGCGGCGGATGGTGTCGATGGACACGCCGAAGTGCTCGGCGAGGTCGCCGACGGTGACCTCGCCCGCCTGCTCGACGTAGGCGGCGAGGTCCGCTTTGCGGCCGGCCGGGAGGCGTCGTCGGTGCGGGGTCTCAGATACAGCCATGCACACATCTTTAGCACAGGACCGGCACAAACCATGCATAGTTCGGCAGGAAACAGCAGAATGCGATCGCGGAAAGCCCGCACTTTGCGCGGTTCTGCTCCCGAAGAGGCGTTCACAGTCGATTCGCCCTCTTGACGCCTTGCAGATCTCTGCATAACATGGCTTAAAACCGCATGAACAAGCATTGAGGCGCGTTCTGCGGCACGATCTCAAAGAGGAGAAGTGATGAGCACAGTGGGACGTGGGCAGCGACGAACCCGAATGATCGTCGGCGCCGGCACCGCGGCGGTTACCCTTCTGGCCTTGGCGGGCTGCGCGCCCGGCACAGGGAGCGGAGACAGCGGCGGAGACGGCGGAGACGTCACGATCGAATTCGCCCAGTGGTGGGAACCGGAGCTGCCCGACGGCGAGTTCCGCGCACTCATCGACGGGTTCGAGAAGGAGAACCCCGGCATCACGGTCAAGCTCGTGAGCGGACCCTACGCATCGACCAAGGAGCAGCTCTTCGCCGGCGCGGCATCCGGAACCATGCCCGACGTGGTCGGCCTCGACGGCGCGTGGGTGAACGACTTCGCCTCGCAGGGAGTCATCGCCGACCTCACCGCGCTCATGAAGGAGTACGACTACGACGACAGCGAGCTGGCCAGCCAGATCCAGGTCGACGGCAGCACCTACATGATCCCGGTGGTCAACTTCGTGTACCCGATGTTCACGAACGACGACCTGCTCGCCCAGGCCGGGGTGACCACGCCTCCGACCAACCGCACCGAGTTCGCCGACGCCGCAGCCAAGGTGTCGGCGCTCGGCGGCGACGTCTCCGGGTGGGTCCTGCCGCTCTCGCTGGAATCGCCGAACGGCGTGCAGAACGACGTGATGTCGTGGGTCTGGGCGTCCGGCGGCTCGATGCTGAAGGACGGCAAGCCCGACCTCACCAACGACGACGTCACCTCTGCCGTCGAGTACATCGGCGGCCTGTGGGACGACGGCGTCATCGCCTCCGGTTCGTTCACGATGAAGGAGCAGGACAAGGTCGAGGAGTTCACCAACGGCCGCGTGGGCATGATGATCGACTCACTCGCGCACATCAACCTGATCCGCGAGACCAACCCCGACCTGAAGTTCTCGATCTCGGCGATCCCCGCCGAGGACGGCTACGACGGCGAGCGCGGCATCCCCTACGCCTCGTGGGGCATCGGCGTCGCGGCGAACTCCGAGCACAAGGAGGCCGCCTTCAAGCTGGTGTCGTACCTGATGAGCGAGCAGACCAACTCCGAGCTCTCGACCATGGCGAAGGCGTTCCCGGGCAACTCGAAGTCGGTCCCCGACTTCGTGGGCGACGACGAGCTGTTCCAGACGGCGTTCGACATCTACCAGGCGGGCTACCCGGCGAACGAGTTCACGGGCCTCCCGGTCGCGGAGGACCTCATGCGGCAGTTCGGCGAACAGCTGCAGGCCGCTCTCGACGGGCAGCAGTCGATCCCGGACGCGCTCAAGAAGGCGCAAGCCTCCTGGGAGGCGGAGTTCTGAGCTCCCGCTTCCCCGACTGAACGGGGTGCCGCACCGCGGTCGCGGTGCGGCACCCGACCAACCAAGGAGCCCGAGTCCTCATGAGTCTCAGAACGTCCGACGACACCGAGGTGATCGTCACCGGAGTCGCACCGTCGCGCCGACGGCGGCAGCTGCGCAAGACCACCGAGTCGTACGCCTTCCTCTCGCCGACGGTCATCCTGCTGTTCGTGCTGATGATCGTCCCCATCGTCATGGTGATGGGCTACTCGTTCCAGGACAACGTGATCCTGAACAAGTCGCCCGAGTTCGTCGGCATCGCCAACTACGTCGAGATCCTGTCCGATCCGCGCTTCTGGAAGGCGACGGGCAACACGATCCTGTTCACGGTCACCAGCGTCGCGGCCCACCTCGTGCTCGGTCTCGCCTTCGCGATGATGCTGAACAGCCCGCTCCTCGGCCGTTTCTCGCGGTCGCTGTTCCGGGCACTGTACGTGCTCCCGTGGCTGTTCACGGTCGCGGTCATCGCGGTGCTGTGGCGCATGCTCCTCGCCCCGAACGGCGTGGTCAACTTCCTGCTCAACACCGACATCGAGTGGCTGGCCTCGCCGCAGCTCGCGTTGGGCACCATCATCTTCATCAACATCTGGGCGGGATACCCGTTCTTCATGGTGAGCCTGCTCGCCGGGCTCCAGGGCGTGCCGGCCGAACTGCACGAGGCGGCGACGGTTGACGGCGCCGGCGCCGTGCAGCGCTTCTGGAACGTGACGATCCCGCAGCTGCGGCCGATCATCATCAGCCTGGTGCTGCTCGACCTCATCTGGACCTCGCAGCAGTTCGCCCTCATCTGGATGACCACGGGCGGTGGCCCGATCGACGTCACCGAGGTGCTCAGCACCTTCACCTACAAGCTGGCGTTCTCCAAGTACGACTTCTCGCTCGCTTCGACGTCCGCCGTCCTCGTGCTGCTGATGTCGATGGTGCTCGCGGTGTTCTATGTCCGCCACCAGAAAGCGAGGGACTGATCGTGGCTCTCTCCACCAGGACCCAGCGCCGCGTCGGCAAGACCGGCCTCATGATCGGCCTCCTCATCGGTGCGGTGTTCGCCGCAGGCCCGGTGCTGTGGATGCTGTCGAGCTCGTTCAAGTCGAACACGCAGATCTTCGAGCTCCCGCCGCGGCTCCTCACCGACACGTTCTCGTTCGACGCGTACGTCGCGATCTTCACGAACCCCGAGACGATGCGGTTCTTCCTGAACAGCTACGTCGTCGCCGGCTCCGTCACGATCCTCACGCTGATCGTCGCGATCCAGGCGGCGTACGCCTTCAGCCGCTTCGAGTTCCGCGGCAAGCGCATCCTCAACGTGGTGATCGTGAGCGTTCAGGCGGTGCCGCCCATCACGCTGCTGATCCCGTACTTCGGCCTCATGGTCGCACTCGGTCTCTACAACTCCTACGCGGGCCTCATCCTCACCTACATGGTGTTCACGCTGCCCTACGCGATCATCATGATGACCGGGTACTTCAACACCCTTCCGAAGGAGCTCGACGAGGCCGTGCGAGTCGACGGCGCGGGCTCCATGACGGCGCTGTGGCGCATCCTGGTGCCGATCTCGGTGCCGGGCATCGTGTCGGTCGGGATCTACACGTTCATGATCGCGTGGAACGAGTACCTGTTCGCGCTGACGCTCACCCGCACGATCGACATGCGCACGGTGCCCATCGGCATCCAGCTGCTCATGGGCCAGCACTCCTACGAGTGGAACCAGATCATGGCCATGAGCGTGCTCGGGTCCATCCCGGTGCTCATCCTCTTCCTCTTCTTCCAGCGCTACTTCATCAGCGGCCTCACGGCCGGCTCCGTGAAGAGCTGACCCGTCCCCGACCCGGGGCATCGACCACCACGAAAACAGGAGAAATCACGTGCTCTACACCGGCAAATCCATCCTCGATGTCGCGAACGCGAACAACTTCGCGATCCCGGCGTTCAACATCAGCGACTGGGCGATGTTCAACGGCGTCATGGATATCAGCGAGGAGAAGGCCGCTCCGGTCATCATCGCCATCCACCCCGACGAGGTCTCGCACATCACGACCGACCTGATCGCCGCGATGCACTCGCGAGCGCACCGCTCGAGCGTGCCCGTCGCGATCCACTGGGACCACGGCGGCAGCTATGAGCAGATGATCACGGCGATCAAGGCGGGCTTCACCTCGGTCATGATCGATGCCTCGCTGCTGCCGTTCGACGAGAACGTCGCCCTCACCCGCAAGGTCGTCGAGGCCGCGCATGCCGTGGGCATCCAGGTCGAGGGCGAGCTCGGCACCATCGGTGCGAACGACAGCTACGGGGAGTCGGGCGCGGCCGAGATCATCTACACGAACCCTGCCGACGCCGTGCGCTTCGTGGCGGAGACCGGGGTGGACAGCCTCGCGATCGCGATCGGCACCTCGCACGGTCTCTACCCGTCCGACAAGAACCCGGAGCTGCGGCACGACCTGCTGCAGGAGATCAAGGCGGCCGTGGGCATCCCGCTGGTGCTGCACGGCGGCTCGGCGAACCCCGACGCGGAACTGCGACGCGCGGTGGAGCTCGGCATCAACAAGATCAACATCTCCAGCGACATCAAGGTCTCGTACCACAACCGCATGCGCGAGATCCTCGGCACGGACGAGCGGCTGCGCGAGCCGAACGCCATCCAGCCGGAGCCGATCGCGGCGCTCAAGGCCACCGCGGCTGAGAAGATCGAGCTGTTCGGCGCCGACGGCAAGGCCGGACTGTACTGATCGGCCGGCAGCATCTCGAGGGTGAGGACGAGCGACGGATGAGTGAAGTCGTGGACAGGCAGCTCGTGCTCGGGCTGGGCGGAACGGTCGGCTACGAACTGCGCTGGGACTCCGCGGTGTTCGACCGGCTCGCGTTCGAGCATCGCGTGCGGCGGCACGAGCTGACCTCGACGGCGCCCATCGTCGACGAGAGGTCGCTTCTGATCGCCGTTCTCGCCCTCGTCGCCGCCGGTGCCGGGGCGGAGCGCTTCGTCGCCTCCTCCGAGGTGGTCGAGGCCTTCGCTGCGCACTTCACCCACGACGTCACCCTGGGTGGCACCGGCGTGCGAGCGGGGCTCGTCCTGGCCAGCCTGGGCATCCCGAGCGTGCAGCACCTGGTGAGCATCGACGACAACGTGCGCCGACTGCTGCCGGCGGGGGTGTCGTACGTCTGCTCGGCGGTGCGGGACACCCTCGATCCGCACCTGATCGTGCAGTACCCGGTCGGCGCACACGTGCGGCTCATGGACGCCGACATCCTCTCGCCCGCCGCGAACCGGCTGATCTTCGCGAACGACCCGCCCAACCGGGAGATGCTGCTGGCGCCGGAGCTGGGCGACGAGCTGGCCACCGCGTCCGCGTTCCTCGTCTCCGGGTTCAACACCATGCAGGACCACGACCTGCTGGAGCGGCGGCTCGACGAGCTGGGACGGGCGATGGATCGGCTTCCCGACGACGCCCTCGTGTTCTACGAGGACGCCGGGTTCTACATGCGCGCCTTCGCCGAGACCGTGCGTCGACGCCTGCTCGACCGCATCGACGTGTACAGCCTGAACGAGGACGAGCTGCAGGAGTATCTGGGGCGGACGGTCGCGCTGCTCGACCCGGCGGATGTCGTGCGCGCACTCGCCGAGATCCGCGCGCTCATCCCGGTCCCCGCCCTCGTGGTGCACACCCGGCACTGGGCGGTCGCGGTCGGACCCGAGGCGGCCCGGCACCGCGATGCGCTGGAGAGCGCGGTGCGGGTGGCCGCGACACGGTTCCGGCTCGGTGACGGCTTCACCGCGGCGCAGGCCGAGGAGACCGCGGACCTGCCGAGGCACGAAGGGGGAGGAGCGCTCGTCGCGGCCACCGAGCAGACGCTGCCGGGTGCGGTCGGCATTCCCGGTTTCCTCCTCGACGTCGCACAGCCCACCACCATCGGTCTCGGCGACACGTTCGTCGGCGGGTTCCTCGCCGCTCATGCCCGCGTCGCCGAGACTGCACCCGACGGAGGACGCCGATGAACCCGATCCCCCTGCCCTCGAACCGTCCGGCCGAGCGCTTCTATCGCGGCGGTGCCCGCATCTCGGCCTTCCGCGGCGAGGGGAATTCCGCTCCGCGCGAGCCCGAGGACTGGATCGGCTCGACCACGACGGTCCGCGGGGAGCAGACGCTCGGGCTCACCACGCTCCCGGACGGTCGCCTGCTGCGCGACGCGATCGCCGCGGACCCCGTTTCCTGGCTCGGTGCCGCCCATGCGGAGCGCTGGGGAGCGGACGCCCGGCTGCTGGTCAAGCTGCTCGACGCCGGGCAACGGCTGCCCGTGCACGCGCATCCACACGACGACTTCGCGCACGCACACCTGGGGCGGGCGCACGGCAAGGCCGAGGCCTGGTACATCCTCGAAGGCGGCACGGTGCATGTCGGGCTGCGGGAGGATGTGTCGATCGACGTGCTGGCCGACCGGGTCGCGCGGCAGGACGTGGAGGCGCTGCTCGCCCTGCTGCGCGAGGTGCCGGTGTCGCCCGGTGATGTGGTGTGGGTGCCGCCGGGGGAGCTGCACGCGATCGGGGCGGGCGTGCTGTTGCTCGAGCTGCAGCAGCCGGAGGACCTGTCGATCCTGCTGGAGTGGGAGGGCTTCGAGATCGACGGCGCGGCGGAGGGGCATCTCGGCCTGGGGTTCGACCTGGCGCTCACCGCGGTGAACACGACGGCGCGGAGCCGCGCGGAGCTCGCAGCCCTCGTACACGCGGCGCCTCCGTCCGGATCGGTGTTCCCCCGTGCGGCCGACCGCTACTTCCGCTTGGAGCGACGCCCGGTCCACGGTGCGGTCGTGGTCGAACCCGGCTTCGCGATCGTGGTCGTGTCCGACGGCGTCGCCGACATCGGCGGACGGGTGCTGCGCGCGGGTGCCACCGTGCTGGTCCCCGCCGCCGCCGGACGCATCGAGGTGAGCGGCGACGCCGAGCTGCTGATCGCCCGACCGCCCGCGCCGTGAGGCCGTCGGCGGCGGATCGAGCGCCGGATGGCGGCGGCTAGACTGGACGCATGCCCGAACCGAAAGTCGCCAGCTTTCCGGCGATCCGCGGTGCGCTGAAGTTCTACCAGATCGCGTCGATCATCACCGGAGTCATGCTGCTCCTGCTGTTGACCGAGATGGTGCTGAAGTACACGCCGATCCACCTCGAGCTCTTCATGGGAGGCTCCGGCGGACCGCTCTGGTTCGCCGGTGTGCTCGCCGGGCCCGACTGCCAGTGGTGGTCGCTCTTCGCCCCGATGACCAACTCCTGCGAGATGACCTCCCTGGGCGACGGGTTCAACCTGTCGCTGTTCATCCTCGTGGCGCACGGCTGGTTCTACGTCGTCTACCTCTTCGCGTGCTTCCGCATGTGGAGCCTCATGCGCTGGCGCTTCCCGCGGTTCATCCTGCTCGCGCTCGGCGGCGTCGTGCCGCTGCTGTCGTTCTTCATGGAGGCGGTCGTCGCCCGTGAAGTCAAGACCTATCTCGCCACCAGAGAGGCCGAAGAGGCCTCCGCCCCCGCCCCGGAAGGTGTCCGTTGACCGAACAGTCCGAGACCCAGCAGCGCCCTGCGCTCGTCGTCGACTTCGGCGCGCAGTACGCGCAGCTGATCGCCCGTCGCGTCCGCGAGGCCGGCGTCTACAGCGAGATCGTGCCCCACACGGCCACGGCCGCCGAGATCGCCGCCAAGAACCCGGTCGCCATCATCCTCTCCGGCGGACCGTCGTCGGTGTACGAGGAGGGCGCTCCCAAGCTCGACCCGGCGGTGTTCGACCTCGGCGTCCCGACGCTCGGCATCTGCTACGGCTTCCAGTACATGGCCCAGACCCTGGGCGGCGAGGTCGCGAACACCGGCCTGCGCGAGTACGGCGCGACGGATGCCGTCATCAGCGGCGACGGCGGCACCCTGCTCGGCGGACAGCCGGCGGAGCAGAACGTGTGGATGAGCCACGGCGACCAGGTCGCCAAGGCTCCCGAGGGCTTCGACGTGCTCGCCACCACCGAGGCCACCAAGGTCGCGGCGTTCGCGAACGAGGAGCGCGGCTTCTACGGCGTGCAGTGGCACCCCGAGGTCAAGCACTCCGACCACGGCCAGCGCGTTCTCGAGAACTTCCTCCACAAGGGCGCGGGTCTCGCGTCCGACTGGAACAGCGGGAACGTGATCGCCGAGCAGATCGAGCGCATCCGCGAGCAGGTGGGCGACGCCCGCGTCATCTCCGCACTGTCCGGCGGCGTCGACTCCGCGGTCTCCACGGCCCTCGTGCACAAGGCGATCGGCGACCAGCTCACCGCGGTCTTCGTCGACCACGGCCTCCTCCGCAAGGGCGAGCGCGAGCAGGTCGAGAAGGACTACGTCGAGTCGACGGGTGTGCGTCTGATCACGGTCGACGCGGCCGACACCTTCCTCGGTCACCTCCAGGGTGTGACCGACCCCGAGGAGAAGCGCAAGATCATCGGACGCGAGTTCATCCGCGCGTTCGAGAAGGTACAGCTCGACCTGGTCGCTGAGGCCAAGGCGTCGGGTGGCGCTCCGGTGAAGTTCCTC
Organism: Microbacterium sp. LB12; assembly: GCF_037150835.1. Classification (NCBI taxonomy): domain Bacteria; kingdom Bacillati; phylum Actinomycetota; class Actinomycetes; order Micrococcales; family Microbacteriaceae; genus Microbacterium; species Microbacterium sp. LB12. Next base: position 124,089 of record NZ_JBBCPF010000005.1, read on the forward strand.
GTGCAGGGCACGCTCTACCCCGATGTCGTCGAGTCCGGCGGCGGTGCGGGCACCGCGAACATCAAGTCGCACCACAACGTCGGCGGTCTGCCCGACGACCTCGACTTCGAGCTGATCGAGCCGCTGCGTGCGCTGTTCAAGGACGAGGTGCGGGCGATCGGCCGCGAGCTCGGCATCCCCGAGGCGATCGTCGGACGGCAGCCGTTTCCGGGGCCCGGTCTCGGCATCCGGATCATCGGTGAGGTCACCGCTGACCGTCTCGAGATTCTGCGTGAGGCCGATGCCATCGCCCGCGAGGAGCTGACCAAGGCCGGCCTCGACCAGGAGATCTGGCAGTGCCCGGTCGTGCTGCTCGCCGATGTGCGCTCGGTGGGCGTGCAGGGCGACGGTCGCACGTACGGCCACCCGATCGTGCTGCGTCCGGTGTCGAGCGAGGACGCCATGACCGCCGACTGGACGCGTCTGCCGTACGACGTGCTGTCGAAGATCTCGAACCGCATCACGAACGGTGTCCGCGACGTCAACCGCGTCGTGCTCGACGTCACGTCGAAGCCGCCGGGGACGATCGAGTGGGAGTAGGGGGCGCGATGCCCCCCGTCTCGGCGCCGGTTCTGCCCGACGCCGAGTACCTGGTGCTGTCCAGCCGGTTGATCCCCGGATTGGACGGCGGGTACACGATCGCGACGCTCGCCCGCGCCCGCCAGCTGGCCGGTGCCGGAGTCGCAGGCGGAGCCGGTCCCCAGCTGCTCACGTTCGATCCCGGAACCGCCGCCGATCACGCGGCGCATCGGAGGACCTTCGCAGAGCAGGGAGCGCTCGTCGATCCGTCGCGTCTGCGCAATCTCTTCGATGAGGCGCAGGTGCCGGGTGGGGGAGCGGCAGAGTGGCTGCGCGCCGCCGCCGATCCCGAGGTGACCGCCGACCCCGCCGTGGAGTATCGCGTGCTGACGGATGCCGAGGGGCGCCCGTTCGCCGCGCTGCCGGTGATCCCGGGGAACCCCGACTGGCACCTCACCACGGAGCCCGTCCTCGTCTATGACGCCGCGGGCGATGTCGCCGGTGCGCTGCACGGCTTCCGCGGACTGTACCGGGCATGGCTGGACCACCTGACCGCGCCGCTGGGCGATCGACGGATTATCGTGATCTGCGAGTCCCGTCAGCTGGGTGAGCTCGTCGTCGACTGGGCCGATCCTCGGGTGCGTATCGTGCATCCGATCCACACGATCCATCTGGAGGCCCCGTACACCGCGGACGCGCCGATGAACGCGCTGTGGACGCGCTGGTTCGGCATCGCCGACCGCTTCGACGCCGTGATCTGGCCGACGACCACGCAGCGTGACGACGTGGTGGAGCGCTTCGGGGGAGCGGCCGACCATGTGGTGGTCCCCAACCCGATCGCCCCGGTCGAGCGGCGCGACGATCTGCGCGAAGAGGGCCTCGTGGTGGTGCTCGGGCGTCTCGCTCCCGGGAAGCGCATCGATCACGCGATCCGGGCGTTCCTCGCGGCAGATGTACCCGGCACCCGCATGGAGATCTGGGGCGGAGGGCCGGAGCAGGAACGTCTGCAGGCACTGATCGACGAGCTCGACGCCGGCGACCGCGTGCAGTTGGCCGGTTACACGGACGCGCCGGGCACCGTGCTCGACCGCGCCTCGCTCGTGGTGACGTCGACCGCCTTCGAGGGGCAGCCGCTCGGGATCGTCGAATCGCTCCTGCACGGTACGCCGGTGGTGTCGTACGACGCCCGCTACGGCATCCGCGATGTGCTGCAGCAGGGCGGCGGTGCGCTCGTGCCCAGCGGTGACGTCGATGCGCTGGGAGAAACCCTGCGCCGCGTGCTGGGCGACCCTGAACTTCTCGGTCGACTGCGCGCCGAAGCACCGGAGGTCGCCGCGGCATGGAGCCCGCAGCGCTCGCTCGATGCACTCACGGCCGTGCTCGCCGCGGCCGACGCGCGTCCCTCCCGCCGCAGCTGACGGCACGTCAGAAGTTTTTTCCTGGTCGATGTCGATCCGGGCCGTTCCCGTTCGACGCATCAAGTGAGAGGGTCGAGAGACGGCCCCTTCGACCAAGGAGAACATCATGAAGTTCATGCTCATCATGCGCGCGACCGACGAGGGCGTCGAGGCATACAAGGATCTCCCGTTCGAGCAGGTCATCGAGGCCATGGGCAAGTACAACGAGTCCATGATCAAGGCCGGAGTGCTCGTCGCGGGCGAGGGCCTGAGCGATGCCTCCGAGGGTTTCGTGGTCGACTTCAGCGCCGAGAAGCCGCTCATCACGGATGGCCCCTACGGTGAGACGAAGGAGCTGTTCAACGGGTTCTGGATCGTCGAGGTCTCTTCCCGCGAGGAGGCCGCGGAGTGGGCGAGCCGCGCCCCGCTCGGACCCGGGGCGTTCCTCGAGGTGCGCCGCGTGACCGGTGTCGAGGACTTCCCTGCCGACAACGAGTGGATCCAGAAGGAAGTCGGCTGGCGTGAGGAAGCAGAGCAGCGCGCCCAGCAGTGATGTCCACGTCCTCCGACGACGAGACGGCGCGCTCCGCACCCGCTGAGGGAGCGACGGAGCGCGCCGTCGCCGCGGTGTGGCGCATCGAGTCCGCGCGCATCGTCGGTGCCCTCACCCGCATGGTCGGCGACTTCAGCCTGGCCGAGGATCTCGCGCAGGAAGCCCTCGTCGACGCCCTCCGGCAGTGGCCGGTCGAGGGTGTGCCCCGCAACGCCGGGGCGTGGCTCACAGCGGTCGCGAAGCGCAAGGCCGTGGACCGGTGGCGGCGACGCGAACGGCTCGACGATCGCCTCGCCCTGCTCGCACACGACCTGGAGCGCGAGCAGGCCGACGCGCCGGACCTGCTGTGGGACCCGGATGCGGTCGACGACGATGTGCTGCGCCTGATCTTCATCGCCTGCCACCCCGTGCTGTCGAAGGAGGCGCAGGTCGCGTTGACCCTCCGCGTGGTCGGCGGGCTGTCGAGCGAGGAGATCGCACGGGCGTTCCTGGTGCCCACGGCCACGGTGCAGCAGCGCATCGTACGCGCCAAGAAGACGCTCGCTGCCGCCAACGCCCCGTTCGAGGTGCCCCCGCGTGAGGAGCGTGCGCAGCGGGTCGGGGCGATCCTCGGTGTGCTCTACCTGATCTTCAACGAGGCGCATGCTGCGAGCAGCGGCCCGGAGTGGATGCGGCCCGAGCTGAGCGACGAGGCTATCCGGCTCGGTCGGGTGCTCGCCGCGCTGATGCCGCGCGAGCCCGAGGTGCACGGCCTGCTCGCGCTGATGGAGCTCACGGCGGCCCGGTTCGGCGCCCGCGTCGACCGCAACGGCGACCCCGTGCTGCTCGCCGATCAGGACCGCCGTCGGTGGGATCGGGGCCGTATCACCCGCGGACGCGCGTCGCTGGCGACCGCCGATGCCCTCGGGCGCGGCCGTGGCGCGTACGGCCTGCAGGCCGCGATCGCGGAGTGCCACGCGGTGGCCGCCTCCGTCGACGACACGGACTGGGACCGGATCGTGCTGTTGTACGAGGCGCTCGGGCGGATCGCGCCTTCGCCGGTGGTCGAGCTCAACCGTGCGGCCGCTGTCGCGATGGCTACCGGCCCGGCGTCGGCGCTGCGCATCGTCGATCAGGTCGCCGAGAGCGGGGCATTGCGCGGCTACCATCTGCTGCCGGCCACGCGGGGCGAGCTGTTGCGGCGGCTGGGACGGGAAGACGAGGCGCGCAGTGAGTTCGTCGTCGCCGCGGGCCTCGCCGGCAACGATCGCGAACGCGCGCTGCTGCAGCGCAAGGCGTCCGGCGCGCCGGGCTGATTCCGGGATCCGTCGCCGGGGTACGCGAAGAGGCCCGCCTCCCTGGGGAGACGGGCCTCTTCGCGAAGCTCGCGAGCGGCGGTCAGTTGTTGCCGCGTGCGATGGCGATGATGCGCAGGATCTCGACGTAGAGCCAGACGACCGTGACCATGATGCCGAACGCGCCGAGCCAGCCGTACTTGCGGGGGGCGCCGTTGCGGACGCCCTGCTGGATCTGGTCGAAGTCGAGCACCAGCGAGTAGGCCGCCATGATCACGACGAGCACACCGATGATGAGACCCAGCGGGATGCCGAAGATCTCCTGGCTGAACAGGCCGAACGCGTTGGTGTTCACGCCCGTCCACATGAGGACCAGGTTCAGGAGCGAGAAGACCAGGTACCCGATCATCGCGATCATGAAGATCTTCGTGGCCTTCTTCGACGCGCGGATCTTGCCGCTCGCGAAGAGGGCCAGCGTCACACCGACGACCGAGATGGTGGCGAGCGTCGCCTGGAAGACGATGCCGGGCCAGCGCACCTCGAAGAAGGCCGAGATGCCGCCGATGAAGAGGCCCTCGAACGCCGCGTAGGCGAAGATCAGCGCCGGGCGCACCTTCTTGCGCGACGTGAAGGTGATGACCATGGCGAGCACGAAGCCGCCGAGCGCGCCGATCGCCCACGGCAGCACGTTGACGGCGCCGGGGTTGTACGGGTCGTAGCGGGGGACGTCGAGTCCGCCGAGCGTCAGCACCCAGCCGACGGCGGCTGTGACGAGCAGGATGGCGAACAGGCCGGCGGTCTTCCACACCGTGTCCTCGACCGACATGCGGTCGGTCTCGATGGCACCGGCGGGCGGGGCCGCGTACATGCCCTCGAGCTGTGCGTTGGTGGCGGCGTCCACGGAGGCGTGCTGGAACGAGGCGTTCTGCGCGCCCTGCGGGCTGCCCGGGTACGTCGCGGCATTACGCGGGTCCTGCTGCTGGAAAGCAGGGTTGTTGAAAGCAAAATTGCTCATTGGTGGGCCTCACTCCAAAAGGGGGTCGTGGGTCGCTTTCCTCTACGATACCGGCCCGGCCCGGCCCGCAGGGTGTTCTACGCTGAGAGCGTGCCCAGGAAATCCCCCCTCGTCATCGGGCATCGCGGTGCGCCCGGCTATCGGCCGGAGCACAGCCGCTCCTCCTACGAGCTCGCCCTCGCCATGGGGGTGGACGCCGTGGAGCCGGATGTGGTGGCCACGAAGGACGGAGTTCTCGTGGTCCGCCACGAGAACGAGATCTCCGGGACGACCGACGTCGCCGACCACCCCGAGTTCGCCGACCGCAAGACGACCAAGCGCGTGGACGGGCAGGCTCTGACCGGCTGGTTCACCGAGGACTTCACGTGGTCGGAGCTGTCGACGCTGCGCGGTCGCGAGCGCCTGCCGGAGGTACGGGTGTCGAGCGCGAGCTTCGACGGTGGGCAGGGCATCCTCCGGCTGCGCGATGTGCTCGACATCGTGCGGACGGGGTCGGTGGAGAACGGACGCGAGATCGGCGTCGTGCTCGAGGTCAAGCACGCCACGTACTTCGCGGGCATCGGTCTCGACCTCGCGCCGCTGATCGCGGCGGAACTGCGTGAGGCCGGGTGGGCTGCGGGCGAGCTGCCGCTGGTGATCGAGAGCTTCGAGCCCACCGTGCTCGGGCAGCTCCGCGAGCACGGGATCGCCGCGACCTACATCTACCTCATCGAGGCGAAGGGCCGCCCGTACGATCAGCTGGTGGCACACGGGAAGCACGCGCTCACGTATCCCGCCACCGTGACGCCGCAGGGCCTCGACGGGCTCGTCGGTCGCTTCGACGGGATCAGCGTCGACAAGAAGATGCTCCTCGCACCCGGCAACACGATCGTCGCGGATGCGCATGCACGGGGTCTGCAGGTGTTCACGTGGACGTGTCGACCGGAGAACGCATTCCTCTCCGCCCCCTACCGCGGCGAGGGCGGGCGCGGCGCCTACGGCGATTACGAGGCGGAGTGGTCGGTCATCGCGCGTCAGGGCGTCGACGGGGTCTTCGTCGACCACCCGGATCTGGGCGTCGCCTTCTTCCGCGCCTGAGTCGCGGATTCAGAGGGTGCGGTCGAACGCGCCTCGACGGGTCGACACGATCTCCTTGCCGAGCGGCATGAGCGAGACCGGGACCATCTTGAAGTCGGCGATGCCCATCGGGATGCCGATGATCGTGATGCACAGCAGGATGCCGGAGACGATGTGGCCGATCGCGAGCCACCAGCCGGCGAGGACCACCCACAGCACGTTGCCGAGGAACGAGCCGACGCCCGCCGTGGGCTTGCTGACGACCTCGCGCCCGAACGGCCAGATGGCGTAGGCGGCGATGCGGAAGGACGCGATCGCCCAGGGGATCGTGACGATCGGGATGCACAGCACGATGCCGGCGAGGACGTACCCGACGAACAAGGCCCAGCCGGCCAGGATGACCCAGATGATGTTGAGGATCGTGCGCATGATGCGATCATGTCACCCTCCTGACGCCATGCCTGAGCATCCGCCCCGAGGTCCCGGGCCGGACGGATCCGCGATGCCAGACTGACCGGATGACCGGAATCGTTGTGCAAGACGTCAGTAGAGCGTTCGGGGCGGTGCAGGCCGTGCGATCAGCCACCCTCCGCGCGGAACCCGGCCGGGTCACCGGCCTCGTGGGCCCGAACGGGGCGGGGAAGACCACGCTGTTGCTGATGCTCGCGTCCCTGCTCGCCCCCGACGCCGGGACGATCCGCATCGGCGGCGTCGATCCCGCCGAGGATCCCCTCGCCGCACGACGGGTGCTCGGGTGGATGCCGGATGCGCTCGGCGCCTGGCCCTCGCTCACGGCCCGCGAGACCATCGTGACGACGGCGCGGCTGTACGGGATCGAGAAGCCGGACGCCTCGGCACGCGCCCATCAGCTGCTCGCCCTCGTCGGGCTCACCGAACTGGCCGACTCTCCCGCCAAGGTGCTCTCGCGCGGGCAGAAGCAGAAGCTCGGACTCGCTCGCGCCCTCGTGCACGACCCCCAGGTGCTGCTGCTCGACGAGCCCGCCTCCGGCCTCGACCCGGAGGCGCGGGTGCAGCTGCGCGTGCTCCTGCGTCGTCTCGCCGCCGAGGGGCGCACGGTGCTGATCTCGAGCCACATCCTGTCCGAGCTGGAGGAAGTGGTCGACGATGCGGTGTTCCTCGTCGCGGGCGCCGTGGTCGATGCCGCTCCCGCGCAGGCGGCCGTGCGTGCGTGGCGGGTGCGTCTGGCCGGGGCGACGGCGGAGCGCATGAACGCCGACATCTGGCAGGTGGCGTCGAGCCTCGGTCTGTCGCCCGACGCTCTCGCGCAGGATCGCGGCGCCGTGCTCGTCGGTTTCACGAACGAAGACGCCGCCGCGCACTCGCTGCGGCTCCTGGTCGAAGCGGGCCTCCCGATCGCGGAGTTCGCTCCGGCGCAGAGCGCTCTCGAGCACACCTTCCTGCACCTGCAGCAGCCCTCGGCGCCGGGATCGCCCACACCACCGCCACCTGCGCCACCGGCATCCACCACCGGAACGGGGGCGGGAGCATGAGCATCGCCAACATCGGGATCATCGCCCGCCTCGAACTGACCCAGCGGCTGCGCAGCGTCGGCTGGTATATCCTCCTCGGCGTCTTCGCCCTCGTGCTGCTCGGGATCACCGGGCTCGCCTTCGCCGTGTACTCGTGGGGCGATGCGGTCGGCGCCGGTGTCTACTCGATCGTCGTCAACATCGTGCTGCTGCTCGTGGTGCTGGTCTCGCCGACCCTGAGCGGCAACGCGATCAACGGCGACCGGGAGGCCGCCACGCTCGCCGCGGTCCAGGTCACAGCCGCCTCCACGGGCGACATCATGATCGGCAAGCTGGTCGCCGCCGTCGCGACGGGAGGTGCGTTCCTCGCCGTCGCCCTGCCGTTCCTGGCGCTGTCGCTGCTCGGCGGGGGCGCGGATCCGCTGGTGCTGCTCGTCTCGCTGCTCGTGCTGGCGGCCGAGATCATCATCGTCGCCGCGATCGGCGTGGGGCTCAGCGGCCTCATCGCCCGTCCGCTGTTCTCGGTGGCGGCGACGTACCTCGTGGTCTCCGCGCTCGTGGTCGGCACGCTCATCGTGTTCGGCCTCGGCGGTATGGCGATCCGCAGCGAGGGGACCAGCTACTCGCGTCCGTACGACGTCGACGGCAGTCCGGACTGCACGCGCTGGGAGGTCAACAGCCGGCTCGAGGTGCCCCGCTACGACCTCGTGTGGTGGGTGCTGGCCGCGAACCCCTTCGTCGTGCTCGCGGATGCGACGCCGACGGAGTACTCGCCCGAAGGTTACCCGGTCGACATGTTCGGTCAGATCAAGTTCGGGCTGCGCAGCGCGCAGCAGTCGCCGCTCGAACAGCGCTGGGACGACTGCGGCACCAACGAGTACCGCACGCCCAAGGAAGTGATCGAGTCGTCGGTGCCCAGCTGGTTCGTGGGTCTCGGCGTTCAGGTCGTCATCGCCGGCTCGCTGTTCGCCGGCGCGTGGGCGCGTACCCGGACACCCGCGAAGCGTCTTCCTCCGGGAACACGCATCGCCTGACCCCGGCACCTGGGCACAGGCAGAACCTGACGCAGGAGGGTCGGGGCGGACACGGATCCGCCCCGACCCTCCTTCGCGCGCAACGGCCACCTCCCGTTCACCGTGCGTGCACCGGAGGGTCGCCCTGCGGCAACGCGGCATCGATGGTCTGGGCGGGTACCCGTCTGAGTCACCTCCCGGCGCGCCTATCTGTTCGAGGGCGGCCGGGCCGAGCCCACCCAGGAGTCCCCCATGCCCCGCCTGCAATCCGCAGCGGCGGTCGCGGCGGTCTGCGCTCTCAGCGCCGCCGCTCTGCTCGCCACACCCGCCGCCGCCCTCGGCGCCGATCCCGGGATCCGTCCCGCCGAGCCGATCTCCGCGTCCGCCCTCGGACTCGTGCTGAATGAGATCGTCTACGACGATGCCGTCACGGGCCTCGCCGATCAGGTCGAGATCTACAACGCAGGCACCGAGACGGTCGACCTGACGGGCTGGAAGATCGCCGACGAGAAACGCGACAGCTTCGGGGCAGCCCCCGCGGGCACGACGCTCGCCCCCGGAGCGTTCCTCGTGCTCGTGAAGGACGTCGACTTCCCGTTCGGGCTCGGCAAGGGCGACGAGGTCGTGCTGTTCGACCCGGACGGCACGGAAGTCGACTCCTACGCGTACGAGAACACGGCGCCGCTGTCGGTCTGGGCCCGCTGCCCCGACGGCACCGGAGACTGGGCGCATGCCACGGCGGCGACGCCCGGCGCCCCCAACGACTGCAGCGTGGCACCGGTCGCGGGCTCCATCCGCATCAACGAGGTCGACTCGCAGCCCGCCGACTGGGTGGAGTTCTACAACCCGGGCACCGCCGCACTGGACATCTCCGGCTACGAGATCCGCGACAACTCCGACGACCACCGGTGGCAGTTCCGCCCGGGGACCGAGATCGCCGCCGGCGCCTTCCTCGTGGTCGAAGAGGGGACCATCGGCATCGTCGACGGGGTCGAGACGGCGTTCCGCGACCCGATCGGCATCGGCAGCGCCGACCGGATCCGGCTCTACGACACGACGAGCACCCTGATCGACGACACGCTGCCCTGGCAGGGGCATGCCGCGATCGACGGCGACTTCGCCGCCGCGACGCTCGCCCGCTGCCCCGACGGTGTCGGCGCGTTCGTGCTCGCCCACCCGACTCCGGGTGCGACGAACTCCTGCGTGAAGCCCGATGTCGTGATCAACGAGATCGAGTCGAACGGCGACACCACCGACTGGGTCGAGGTCGTCAACACCGGCAGCGCCCCGGTCGACCTCTCCGGCTGGACCGTCATGGACAACGACCCGATCGGCCACGCGAACCAGGCCACGCCGCTCCCTGCCGGCACGATCCTGCAGCCCGGCGGCTACTACGTGTTCGACCAGCCGATCGACTTCGTCTTCGGCCTCGGCAACGGCGACACCGTGACGATCCGCGACGCGAACGGGAACACCGTCGACGAGCACGTCTACGCCGCGCACGCGGCGGGTGTGCTGGCACGCTGCGCGGACGGCGTCGGCGACTTCGTCGACATCGCGGTCTCGACCAAGGGCCTGCGCAACGCGTGCGGCAACCCGGTGCGCATCAACGAGGTCGAGTCCGACGGCGGCTCGCCGGACGACTGGGTGGAGCTCGTGAACCCGACGAGCACCGCGCTCGACGTGTCCGGAGTCGTCGTGAAGGACGACGACGACACCCACGCGTACGCGATTCCGGCGGGCACCACCATCGTCGCGGGCGGCTACCTCGTGATCGAGCGCGCCGAGCTCGGCTTCGGTCTGGGCGCGGGCGACGCCGTGCGGGTGTTCGACGGCGACCTGCTCGTGGACGAGACCACGTGGGGTGCCGGTCACGCCGCCACCACCTGGGGTCGCTGCCCCGATACCACGGGTGCGTTCGAGGCGACTGCGGAGTCGACGAAGGGTGCGGCGAACATCTGCGCCGGCGAGGTCGCGGTGTCGCCGTGGCCGGGCTCGGCCGATGTCCGCGTGGTCGACAGCATCCCGACGTTCCTCGAGGACAGCTCCGGGCTGGACGTGCAGGAGACGGCCGAAGGCGCCTTCCTCTGGGCGGTCGACAACGGTCAGGGCCGCATCTGGAAGCTCGCCGCCCACGCCGACGGCTCGGTCGAGAAGGTGGCCGGCTGGGAGGACGGCAAGCGCGTGCGATTCGAGCGCGATGCCGCGAACCCGGGCGCTGCAGGGCCTGATACCGAGGGCATCACGGTCGACGGCGACGGTTTCGTCTATGTCGCCTCGGAGCGCGACAACAGCGCCAAGGGCGTAAACCAGAACACCGTGCTGAAGGTCGATCCCGAAGCCGGGAGCGGTGATCTGGTCGCGCAGCAGGAGTGGGATCTGACGTCGCTGCTCCCCGCGGTGGGTGCGAACCTCGGCATGGAGGCCGTGCAGTGGGTGCCGGATTCGGCTCTCGCCGGAAAGCTCTTCGATGACAACACCCGCGCGGCGTACGATCCCGCGGACTACGCCGGTCACGGTGGCGGGCTGTTCTTCGTCGCGGTGGAGGACAACGGTCACGTCTACGCGTTCGCGCTCGGTGCGAACGGCTCGGCGACGCTCGTGTCGGAGATCGCCCCCGGACTCGCCGGCGTCATGGCGCTCGACTGGGACACCGTGCGGAACACGCTCTGGGCGGTGTGCGACGACGGCTGCCAGGGCCGTTCCGCGGAGATCACATTGAACGGCACCGCGCAGCCGGGTATCGCCCATTACGCGCGGCCGGCCGGCATGCCCGACATCAACAACGAGGGTTTCGCCACCGCCCCCGCCTCGCTGTCGGCCGACGGACAGCGCCCGGTGTGGTGGTTCGCCGACGGCTACGCCTCCCAGGCGCTGCGCACCGGGACGCTCCCCGGGGTCGCCGGCCCCGGTGGCGAGAACCCCGGTGGCGAGAACCCCGGAACCGGCACCCCGCCGCTCCCCGGCACGGCTCTGGTCGACGGCAACCGCAACGGCGTGACCGTGAACCCCGCGGTCGCGACCCGTGGTCAGCAGGTCACGGTCACGGTGGGCGCGGCGGCCGCCGACACCGATGTGGCGGTGTGGCTGTACTCCGATCCCGTGCGCATCGCCACGGGCACGCTGACGGCGGCGGGCGCCATCACGGTGACCGTCCCCGCGGATGCGCCGTTCGGTGCCCACCGGGTCGCGGTGTTCGACACCGACGGCACGCTCCTCGGATGGGTCGACCTGCGCATCGCGGCATCCGGCAGTGCTGGCACGGGCGGACTCGCTGCGACCGGAGCCGAGCTCCCGATCGCGGCGATCGCGCTCGCGCTGATGCTGCTCGCCGCGGGAGGCGTGGCGGTGCGGCGGCGCAGGCGCACGGTGTGACAGAGGAGGGGTGCGTCGCCGCATGGCGCGCACCCCTCCGACGGCTCATCGGCGCCGACCGCGGTGTCGGTGCCGACGCCTAGACTCGTAAGGCCATGACCGAAGCTCCTCTCATCGTCCCCGCCACCGCCGGTCCCCGTTCGCCGGGAGCCCCCGGGCAGGACGATCTCCTCGCCGGCCTGAACCCGCAGCAGCTCGAGGCCGTGACCTATCGCGGCCCCGCGCTGCTCATCGTCGCGGGAGCGGGGTCGGGCAAGACCAGCGTGCTCACCCGCCGCATCGCCTCCCTCCTGCGCGGGCGCGAGGCCTGGCCGAGTCAGATCCTCGCGATCACGTTCACGAACAAGGCCGCCGGCGAGATGCGCGAGCGCGTCGAGGGACTCATCGGCGACGCCGCCCGGGGCATGTGGATCTCGACGTTCCACTCGGCGTGCGTGCGCATCCTGCGCCGTGAGGCCGAGCAGTTCGGCTACACCAAGTCGTTCACGATCTACGACTCCGGTGACTCGCGGGCACTGCTCAAGCGCCTGGTGAAGGAGCACGAGGCCGACGCGTACGGCCTCACGCCGGCGTCGGTGCAGTCGCGCATCTCCAAGCTGAAGAACGAGCTTTCCGACGCCGAGTCCTATGCGCGTCAGGCCAACATGAGCGACCCGGCCGAGCGCGTCTTCGTCGAGGTCTTCGCCGATTACCAGCGGCAGCTGCAGAAGGCCAACGCCTTCGACTTCGACGACCTCATCGGCCAGACCGTCTACCTGTTCCGGGCCTTCCCGCAGGTCGCCGACACGTACCGCCGTCGGTTCCGGCACATCCTGGTCGACGAGTACCAGGACACGAACCACGCGCAGTACTCGCTGATCCACGAGCTCACGCGCCCCGTCTCGGGTGCCGCGGGCGCCGCTCCCGACCCGTATGCCTCGAACGGCATGATGATCTTCGAACCCGATCCGGCGCCGACGGCCGATGCGGGGGAGCCCGGAGCCTCGCTCACCGTGGTGGGCGACTCCGACCAGTCGATCTATGCCTTCCGCGGCGCCGACATCCGCAACATCAGCGAGTTCGAACGCGACTTCCCCGGTGCCCGCGTGGTGCTGCTCGAGCAGAACTACCGGTCGACGCAGAACATCCTCTCGGCCGCCAACGCCGTGATCGGCAACAACTTCGACCGCAAGGACAAGAAGCTCTGGAGCGACAAGGGCGACGGCGACCCCATCATCGGCTTCACGGGCTACTCGCAGCACGACGAGGCGCAGTTCGTGGCCGACGAGGTCGAGGCGCTGCACCGCGCGGGCATGCCGTACTCGGAGATGGCGGTCTTCTACCGCACCAACTCGCAGTCCCGTGCGCTGGAGGAGATCTTCATCCGTTCGGCGGTGCCCTACAAGATCATGGGCGGCACCAAGTTCTACGACCGCGCAGAGATCAAGGACGCACTGGCCTACCTGGTGGCGGTCGCGAACCCCGCCGACGAGATGTCGGTGCGACGCATCCTGAACAAGCCTCGACGCGGCATCGGCGATGTGACCGAGACGGCCATCGCGCGGTTCGCCGAAGAGCACGGCATCAGTTTCCGTGACGCGCTGTCGATGCCGGGACAGCTCGGCGTCGGACCGAAGATCCAGACGGCGATCGGCCAGCTCGATGCGGTGCTCACCGAGGCGACCGCCATCCTGCTCCCGGCGAGCGGCGAGCTGCCGCCGCCGACCGCGGTGGCCGACGGGCTGAGCCTGCTGCTGGGCAAGAGCGGCTACCTGGATGCCCTGCGTGCGAGCCGCGACCCGCAGGACGAAGCGCGCGTCGAGAACCTCGACGAGTTCGTGGCGGTCGCCCGGGACTTCGCGCGGAACAACCCGGAGGGCACGATCGTCGACTTCCTCACCGAGGTCGCGCTGGTGTCGGATGCCGACGACCTCGACGACGAGTCCGGCTCGGTCTCGCTGATGACCATGCACACCGCGAAGGGTCTGGAGTACGACGCCGTGTTCGTCACGGGTGTCGAGGAAGACCTCATCCCGCACCGGATCTCGGCCGGGGAGCCCGGCGGTCCGCAGGAGGAGCGACGACTCTTCTATGTCGGCATCACCCGTGCGCGCAAGCGTCTGCATCTGTCCCTCGCGATGACGAGGGCGCAGTTCGGCGAGGTGACCGTGGCGATGCCCAGCCGCTTCCTGCAGGAGATCCCGGCGAACCTGATCGACTGGCGGCAGTCGCCCGGAGACGTGAACTCGCGCGGAGGCATGCAGTCGCGTGCGCTGAACGCGCGGCGCCAGGGCGGGTTCGGTGGCTCGGGCGGCGACCGGTTCGCCCCCAAGGCGCTCCCGGGACGCGATACCCTCAAGCCGCTGTCGACCGCCATGGACAAGTTCCCCAATCGCGTCACGGCGAAGATGCGCGACAACGGCGACCTCGAGCTGGCCGCCGGAGACCGCATCCGGCACGTCGACTTCGGCGAGGGCCGAGTGGATGCCGTGACCGGCGAAGGGGCGAAGCGCATCGCCCACGTGCGGTTCGATTCGGCGGGGCAGAAGAAGCTTCTCATCAAGGTCGCACCGATCGAGAAGATCTAGTCCGTCCAGGAGCGTGCGCCCTCGGCGAACGCGGGGCACGAGGCGGGTTAGGCTGGCTCATATGGCCCTCTTCTCTCGCCGCAAGAAGTCCGGTGACGACGCTGTCGCCCCCCTCGTCGAAGCCGTCGACACCGACGCCACCACCGACGCGAGCCCCGTCGACACCGTCGAGACCGACGACGCGCAGACCGAGGCGAGTGCGGCCGCAGCCCCGACGATCGGCATCTCGGTGCAGGCGTTCCGTGGCGTCGGAGCCCAGGCCGGTCCCGAGGTGGCACCGCCCGCCGCCGACCCCGGGCCCGAGGCCATCGATCCCGAGCCCCTCCCGGAGCCGCCCCGCGTGCAGGCCCCACCGGCAGCTCCCGAGGAGCGTCGGCTTCCGCTGGCTCCCGCGCTGCCGCCGGAGCAGACCGAGACCGTCGTCGGTATGAAGGACAACGTGCTGCTGCGCGAGGCGCTCACCGAGATCGAGGCGGGCGCGACGAACGACCAGCTGCTCGGGGTGATGCGGCAGGCGCTGCAGGGCCACCTGTACATCCGCGTGAACGGCGACGCCCGCGCGCAGATCAGCGAGGGCAAGGCGCTGTCGGTCGCGGTCGTCCGCGACAACGACGACCGTCAGTTCATGCTCGCATTCAGCTCGGCCCGTGCGGTGCGCGACTCCGTGCAGCTCGAGGCCGATCCTGCCGCCACGTCGGCGGTCGCCCAGCCGGTCACGTCGGTGCTGCAGCAGGTGGTGGCCGGTGATTTCGCCGGCCTGATCGTCGACAACGCCTCGGCCCCGCATCGCGTCGTGTTCCCGACGGAGCTGCTGCAGAAGACGCTCGATCAGGCCGATGTGGAGATGACGGTCAAGAGCATCCTCGCCGCCCCGCGCGAGCAGGACTCCGCGACCAAGGTCGGCGAGGCGCTGGCGACGAAGCGGATGTGGGTGGCCGTGAACGAAGGCTCCGGCACGGGTCAGGTCGGCATCGCCGAGGCGCAGACGACGGACGGACGCCGCTTCCTGCAGCTGTTCTCGCACCCGCTCGAGGTCATCGCGCTGGGTCGAGGCGACCGTCCGCTCCCGTTCGAGCCGCAGCAGCTCGCGAAGGTCCTCACCACGCACGCCGAGATGGCCGGTGTCATCGTCGACTCCGCCGGGCCGACGATGGTCGTCGAGCGGGATGCGCTCGCGCCGGTCCTTGCGCTCCCGGTCGACACCGAGGACTGACGAGCGGGCGACGCCGCGGGGTTCCGTCTGTCGAGACGGCGCTCTAGGGTCGGAGCATGGCCTCCGAACGCGTGACCCTGACCGTCGCCGACTCCGACGGAGAGCGTGAGGTCGCGCTCTCCAGCCCCAACCGCGTGGTGTGGCCGGACCTCGGTATCACCAAGGCCGAGCTGGCCGAGTACGTTCAGCTCGTCTCCGTGCCGTTCCTGGCCGCGAACGGCAATCGCCCGGTCTCGCTCGAACGGTTCCGTGACGGCATCGGGCCGTCGGGTGGCGCACGGGCGGAGGGCTTCTTCTCGAAGAATCCGCCCAAGGGCACGCCGGACTTCGTCGATGCCGTGACGGTCACGTACAACAGCGGGCGTCAGCATCCGCAGCTCGTGCTGAACCGCCCGAGCGCGATCGTCTGGGCGGTGCAGATGAACACGATCGTGTTCCACCCCTGGGCGTCTTTGGCCACTGACGCGGACAATCCGGTGGAGCTGCGCATCGACCTCGATCCGCAGCCGGGCACGGACTTCGCAGACGCCGTGACCGCCGCACACACCCTGCGCGAGGTCTTGCGTGAGGCGGGACTCGAGGCGTTCGCGAAGACCAGCGGCAACCGTGGCCTGCACGTGTTCGCGCCGATCGAGCCGACGCACGAGTTCCTGGATGTGCGGCACGCCGTGATCGCCGCGGGCCGTGAACTGGAGCGGCGGATGCCGGAGCAGGTGACGACCAACTGGTGGAAGGAGGAGCGCGGCGAGCGGATCTTCGTCGACTTCAACCAGGCCAACCGTGATCGCACGATGGCGGGTGCGTACAGTCCGCGTGCGCTGCCGGGGGCGACGGTGTCGACGCCGGTCGGGTGGGAGGAGCTGGACGGCCTGGACCCGCGGGCGTTCACCGTGCGCAGCATCCCGCAGCGGCTGCAGGACGCCGGCGATCCGTGGGCGGCGATGCAGGAGTCGCCGGGGCGCATCGACACACTCCTCCAGTGGTGGGAGCGTGACAAGGCGAACGGGCTGGGCGAGCTGCCGTTCCCGCCGGAGTTCCCGAAGATGCCGGGCGAGCCTCCGCGGGTGCAGCCCAGCAAGAAGGTGGCCGCGCACTGGGACGAAGACGGCACCCCCGCCGCGAAGGACTGAGCTCGCTCAGCTCAGGACGTCGGCGAGGTCGTAGCCGGCGACGGTGTCGAGCTGCTCGTACGTGCAGGAGCGGGCGTCGCGGTCGGGCCGCCAGCGCTCGAACTGCACGGTGTGGCGGAAGCGGGCGCCCTCGAGCTGGTCGTAGCGGACCTCCAGCACGCGTTCCGGACGCAGCCGCACGAACGACACGTCCTTCGATCCGCTGAACCGCGAACGCTCGCCTTCGGCGGTGACCGCATCGCCGGACTCGTCGCGTTCCACGAGCGGTGCCAGTTCGTCGACGAGCTCCCGGCGTCGCACATCGCTCCATGCCGCGACTCCGCCGACCTGGCGCAGCACCCCGTCGTCGCCGTAGAGTCCGACGAGCAGCGAGCCGACACCCGAACCGGACTTGTGGATGCGGTAGCCGAGCGCGACGACGTCGGCCGTCCGGGCGTGCTTGATCTTGAACAGCGTGCGCTTGCCCGGCGCGTACGGCTGATCGAGCGGCTTCGCCACCACGCCGTCGAGCCCGGCACCCTCGAACTCGGCCAGCCAGCGCACGGCGGCCTCGCGGTCGCGCGTGGTGCGCGTGAGGTGCAGCGGGTGCTCGACCGCGTCCATGAACGCTTCGAGTCGTTCCCGACGCGTCGCGAAGGGCTCCGCGCGCAGGTCGTCGTCGCCGACCGCGAGGAGGTCGAACGCGATGAACATCGCCGGGGTCTCCGCGGCGAGCCGGGCCACGCGGGAAGCCGCCGGGTGGATGCGCTGGCTCAGCGCCTCCCAGTCGAGCCGCTGCGCACCTCGAGCGCCCGTGGCGACGACGATCTCGCCGTCCAGCAGGCACGGTTCCGGCAGCAGCTCGGGGATCGCGTCGACCAGCTCCGGGAAGTACCGCGTGAGGGGTTTGGCCCCGCGGGAGCCGATCTCCACCGTCTCGCCGTCCCAGGCGATGAGCCCGCGGAATCCGTCCCATTTCGGTTCGTACAGCAGTCCGCCCGCCGTCTTGGCCGGGTCGGGCACCGCCGGAACCGCTTTCGCGAGCATCGGCGCGGGGATGTCGTAGCGCATGCCTCCATCCTGTCCTCGGAGCGCCCGCGCCGGAACCCCGTGCCGTGTTCACGACTCAGGAGAATCGTGGGATGGCGTCGGCCGCCGGGACGGAGCGCCTCAGCCGAACAGATCGTCGAGCGTCGCGGGTGCTC
Source organism: Microbacterium sp. LB12 (assembly GCF_037150835.1). Taxonomy (NCBI): domain Bacteria; kingdom Bacillati; phylum Actinomycetota; class Actinomycetes; order Micrococcales; family Microbacteriaceae; genus Microbacterium; species Microbacterium sp. LB12. The sequence goes on from NZ_JBBCPF010000005.1 coordinate 141,914, forward strand.
CGGCGTCGTGGAGGGCCGTCCGGGCGGCATGCCAGCCGGCCATGCCGTTCACGGAGGGGCCGGGCGGGGTGGAGGCGGAGGCGAGGTAGACACCGCGCATCGGGGTCCGCCACGGCGCAGAGGAGAGGGCGGGCCGGCGCAGCGCCTGACGCATGTCGAACACCCCTCCCGAGATGTCGCCGCCGAGCTCGGCGGGGTTGATGGCCTCGCGCGATGAGGCCGGCACCGCGTGATGCGCGAGGACGAGGTCACGGAATCCCGGCGCGAAGCGTTCGACCTGGGCGGTGATGAGCGCGGTCGGATCGAGGTCGGATCCTGCAGGCACGTGGATGTACGCCCACAGCACGGCCTTGCCCGCGGGCGCACGGGAATCGTCGTGCGTCGACGGCTGCACGGCGAGCACGTACGGGCGTTCGTGCACGCGCCCCCGAGCGACGGCGTTCTCGCTCGCCCACACCTCCGCGCGGGTGCCGCCGAGGTGCACGGTCGCGGCCTGACGCACGTCGGCGCCGGCCCAGGGGATCGGACCATCCAGGGCGAAGTCGACCTTCGCCGCGCCGGGACCGTAGCGGTACGACCGGATCGCCCTGGCGTACCCGGCGGGAACATCGGGGTGCGTGAGCGCGAGCCGCGGAGAGGTGTTCAGCATCAACAGGTCACCGCGAGCAGGGTCGCCCCAGTCGAGGCCGCCGAGGTCGGTCACGCGCGAGTCGGTCTCGACGACGCCGCCGTGCGCTTCCAGGTCTGCGACGAGGGCGTCGGCGATGCGCTGGGCGCCACCGCGGGGATAGGGCCACCCGCCGGCGTGTCCGAGTGCGCCGAGCAGCAGCCCGGTGGCGGAACCCGCGAGAGACGGCAGCGGGGCGTTGGCGTGCGCGAGGGCCCCCGAGAGCAGCGCCGCGGCCTTCTCCGTGCGGAAGCTCCGACGGGCGAGGGAGGTGCCCTGGTCGAGCATCCGCAGTGAGTAGCGGATCGCCGTGAGCGGATCGCGGGGAACGCGCAGCAGCTGGTTCCCGGTGAAGTCCGTGAGTCCGTCGATGCGGCGGGCGAGCGGACGCAGGCGCGAGAGCCAGGCGTCGCCGTCGGCTCCGAGCGCTGCCGCCGTGCGGTCGATGTCCCGCCAGGCGATCGCGGCCCGGCCGTCGTCGAGCGGGTGGGCGTAGGAGATGTCCGGATGGATCCACTCGATCCGCTGGGCGAGCCCGAACGCCCGGAAGAATGGGGAGGCGAGTGCCGTGGGGTGCACGGTGGAGCACACGTCGTGCCGGAAGCCCGGGAGCGTCGATTCCGCCGTGCGCACGCCGCCGCCGACGGTCGAGGCGGCTTCGAGCACGCGCACCTCGTACCCTGCGCGAGCGAGCGACACGGCCGCGGCGAGCCCGTTCGGGCCGGAGCCGATGATCGTCGCGCGCGTCATGGGGTCAGTCTCGCACGGGTCGTGGCGCTGCGGCGGTCGGACGCAGGGCTCGGGGCGTGCGATCCTGGAGGGGATGAAAGAAGTTCAGGGGCCGACCCCCGCAGGCACCTCCCGTCCATACCGTTCGCTCCCGGAAGCGCTGCGCGCGCACCGCATCGACCCGTCGAACCACGCGTTCATCACGGCCATCGTCGAGTCGATCGGGATCAGCTCCTACATCGACCGCGGTCGCTACATCGAGGCGATCCGTCGCGGCGACGGTGCACCTCTGCACATCGGTCGCACGTACACCAACGGCTTCACGGAGGACGAGCGGATCGTCGTGGGCTCGGCGCCGCTGCGGCTGCAGCCGAGCGAGGGGCGTGCGCCGTTCTTCTACGTGAGCCACCCGAGCGAGCTGCTCCCCATCGCTCCCGCACGTCCCGCCAAGCGCACCACGACTCCTCGGGTCTCCGCGCCGCGGGCCGAGAAGGCTCCGAAGCCGGTCGAGGAGCGCGACTACGGTGTATGCGACGTGTGCTTCATGGTGAAGACGCCGTCGGGCGGCTGCGGCTGCAGCTGACCCGGAGACCGCGACGCGAGTCGGGTCATGTCGGCAGCTGGGAGGCGCGGTATCGGCCCGGAGTCATCCCGACGAGCGGTGTGAACTGTTCGATGAACTGGCTGGTCGTTGCCCATCCGCAGGCCGCGGCCGTGTCGGTCACGGACGTGCCGTCGGAGAGCAGGACCAGCGCCCGGTGCACGCGCAGCTGGAGACGCCACTGCCGGTAGCCCATGCCGGTCTCCTGTTGGAAAAGGCGGCTCAGCGTGCGTTCGGCGGTGCCGGTGCGCGCGCTGAGTTCCCCGAGCGCGACAGGGGTGGCGAGGTCGTCCTCGACGATGCGCGCCGCGTGACGAAGACGTGCGTCCTGCGGTTCCGGAAGGTGCAGCGGCTGCTCGGGTGCCGTGATCGCCTCGTCGACGATGACGCGTCGGAGGTGGTCGAGCGCGTCGTCGCTGCGCGACCGACCGGATGTCATCGCCAGCACGGCCTCGCGTGCCAGCGGTGTCGCGACCAGTACCGCGGGAGCATCGGGGAGCAGGGTGGCGAGTTCGTCGGTGAGGTGGACGATGCGCATGTCCGTGCGTCCGTGCGCGCGATGACGGTGCTCGGCGCCGGCGGGCACCCATGCCATGCGGGTCGAGGGTGCGATCCACGCTCCCTCGTCGGTGAGCAGCGACAGCACTCCGGACGCGGCGTGCACCAGGTGTCCGAGCGGATGCGCGTGCCGCGGGGAGGTCTCGGCATGGGCGAAGCGGTAGGCGCCCTCCATCGGCAGACCGGCGAGAGAGTCGAAGTCGACGAGGTGCAGGTCGACGAGTCGGGCGGATTGGCGGGTATTCGACATCAATCTGTAGTTTACGTGTTTCCTGACACGCGTCGGCGGTGCTGAACTCGGATCATGACCACGATGCAGGAGCCGTTCGACACCGCCCCGACCCCGCTGGGCCCGCCGTCCGTCCGTCGGGGTGCCGTCTTCGCCGGCATCTACGTGGGCGCCGGGCTTCTGCTGATCGCCCTCAACCTGCGCATGGGTGTCGCATCCGTGGGCCCGGCACTCCCGTCGATCGAACGAGACCTCGGCATCCCCGCCGCCGCGGCGGGACTGCTCACGACGATCCCCGTGTTCGCGTTCGGCGCGTTCGCCTTCCTCACCCCGGCCTTGACCAGGTGGATCGGTCTGCACCGACTGCTCGCCGTCACGATGGTCGTCGTGGCGCTCGGCATCGGCATCCGGCTGCTGCCCTCACCCGTCGCACTGTTCGGCGGGACGATCCTGGTGGGCGCCGGCATCGCCGTGGCGAACGTCTGCATGCCGGCCGTGATCAAGCAGGACTTCGCGCATCGCCTCGGACTCATGATGGGGCTGTACTCCACGGCGCTCTTCCTCGGGGCCGCGGCGGCGGCCGCTCTCACGGTGCCGTTCCTGTCGGTCTTCGACGGGTCGTGGCGGGGTGGGCTGGCGGTCTGGGCGATCCCCGCCGTGCTCGCGCTGCTGATCTGGCTTCCCCGCGCGATACGCGTCTCGCCGGAGCCTGCGCGGGCCGCGGGCGCTGCGGCCGATGCGATCCCGGAGCCCCGCGACGAGCCGCGCCTCTCGACGCTGCTGCGCGATCCGGTCGCGTGGGCGGTCACAGGATTCATGGGGTTGCAGAGCCTGAGCTACTACGCGGCCCTCACCTGGATTCCGACGATGCTGCAGGACGCCGGGGTTCCCCTCGCCGATGCAGGCCTGCTGCTGTCGTACTCGAGCTTCCCCGGGATCGCGGCTGCGCTCCTCGTGCCCTCGATGCTCCGCCACATCCGACCGACATGGCTCCCCGTGCTGCTCTCCGGTCTCCTCTGCGCGGCGGGACTCATCGGCCTCCTCGTCGCACCCGGCGGGGCAGCGCCGTGGTTGTGGATGACGCTGCTCGGGTTCGGCCAGGGTGCCGCCATCGCCCTGTCGCTGACGTACATCGTGCTCCGCGCTCCCGACGCGCGCCATACGGCGCACCTGTCGACGATGGCGCAGGGCATCGGCTACCTGCTCGCGGGGCTCGGTCCGATCGGTCTCGGCATGCTGCACGCCGCGGTCGGCGGATGGGGTGTGCCGGTCGCGGCGCTCATCCTCGTGCTCGGGGTGCAGGTCGTCGCCGGTTCCGCAGCCAGCCGGGAGCGTCACGTGCGCTCGGGTGCGCGGTGACCCGACGCCGCCGACTGTGCGTCAGGCGAAGGCGCTCATCCCGGTGATGTCGCGCCCGAGCAGCAGCGCCTGCACGCTCTCGGTGCCCTCGTAGGTGTGGATCGCCTCGATGTCGGCCAGGTGCTGCATCACGCCGTTCTCGAGCAGGATGCCGTTGCCGCCGAGCAGATCGCGGGCGGTCGACGCGATCCGCCGGGCGGCGCGCGTGTTGTGGAACTTCGCGAGCGAGGCCTGGGTCGGACGCAGCTCGCCCGCCGTCTCGAGGTCGGCCATGCGGCGGCAGTACAGCTGCATGGCGGTGAGGTCCTCGAGCATGTGGGTCAGGCGCTCCTGCACCATCTGGAACTTCGCGAGCGGCTTGCCGAACTGCACGCGCTGTGTCGCATAAGCGAGCGCGGCCTCGTAGCAGGCGGTGGCATGGCCGAGCGCCGACCAGGCGACGCCGGATCGGGTCGCGTACAGCACGGTCGATGCGTCCTTGAAGCTCTTCGTCCCCGGCAGCACGGCGTCGAGGGGGACGCGCACGTCGTCCAGGACGATGTGCGCCTGGTGGATCGCGCGCAGCGAGGCCTTGCCGCGGATCACGCTGCCCGTGTATCCCGGGGTGCTCTGCTCGACGAGGAAGCAGCGGACGGCGCCGTGCTCCTCGGCGCTCTCGTCGTCGACGCGTGCCCACACGAAGGTGATGCCGCCGGATGCGCCGTTGCCGATCCACTTCTTGGTGCCGCGGATGACCCAGTCGTCGCCGTCGCGGCGCGCGACCGTCTCGAGCGATACCGAGTCCGAGCCGTGGTCGGGCTCTGTGAGCGCGAACGATCCGAGCACCGAGGCGTCGGCGAGCGCGACGAGCCACTTCTCCTGCTGGGCGGGTGAACCGAACAGGGCGAGGGTGCGCAGGGCGAGGCCGCCCTGCACCGCGAGGATCGTGCCGAGCGAGCCGTCACCCCGGGAGATCTCCATGTTCACCAGGCCTGCGGCGAGCGGGGACATGCGGGTGAGCGACGGGTGCGAGATGCCGTCGACGACGAGGTCCATCTCGCCCATCCGATGAGCGGCGTCCAGCGGATACTCCGCGCGGTCCCAGGCGTCGGCCATCTGCGGGGCGACCTCGTCGACGTAGCGCTTCGCGCGATCCCAGGCCTCGCGATCGGCAGACGGGATGTCGGCGAAGACGGCGTAGTAGTCGCTGTCCTGGCGTGCGGTGACGTCGTATGACGAGACGCGCTCGCCGGGGAAGGGGGAGGCTGCAGTGCTCATGGGACTCCTTTGTGGACCTGAGTATCGTACTCCTCGATACTCGGTTCCACGACCAGGACTCTCGGTCGACCAGGACTCCCAGTCGAGCAGAGCCTCAGTCGAGTTGCGACTGCAGGCGGCGCGTGACCTCCGCGATCGGCATCGCACGGGGGAACACGGCGACCACCACGTCATCGGGAGCGACGGCCGCGGGATCCTCGGCCACCCCGAAACGGCGACGCGCATCGGCCAGCGCCGTCTGCAGCGCGGACAGCGGCACCTTCTTCCGACCGCGCAGGAGCTGGCGCAGCACGTGGTTGTGCACGGCCGTGACCAGGGCGGCGAACCCGACGGCATCCAGCGGGTCGACTCCGGGGAGCGCCCCGCGCAGGTACTCGTCGAACAGTCGCTCGTAGCGGAACACGGTGATGATCTCGCGTTCGCGCAGCACGGGCACCTGGCGCACGATCTGGTAGCGGCGCCGGGCGAGCTCCGGGTCGTGCGCGAAGTGGCTGAACACGGATTCGGATGCCGCGCACACCGCGCCCCACGGGTCGTCGTGCCCCTCGTCGAGGAAGTCCCTGAGCTGCTCGAGGAGCACTTCGTGGTCGGCGAAGACGACATCCTCCTTGCCGCCGAACTGCCGGAAGAAGGTCGACCGGGAGACGCCCGCGGCCTTGGCGATCTGCTCCACCGAGGTCTGATCGAACCCCTGGGCGCTGAAGAGCTCGAGCGCCGCGGCGACGACGCCGGTGCGCAGTTCTGCGGATTCGTGCATGGCGAAAGCCTAGACCTCGCCCCGTCGTGACGCCGTCATACTGAGGAGCGTGAGCGATGCGAGGACGGCCGGCTGGTTCGAGACGCGGCGGCGCGGCACCCTGCGCTGGTGGGACGGATCGCGCTGGAGCGAGCGCATCCTGGTGCGTGGGCGGGAGACGACCCTCGCCGCCGAGAGCGCGACTGTGCGACGGCAGCTGCTCATGACGGAGCTCGCGCTCTCGGCGGTTCTCGTCGGCGCGATCCTCATCGCCCTGTGGGGATCCCTGCCCGTAGTCGTGGTGCGACCGGTGATCGTCGCGACCGGTGCAGCCCTCGTGATCGTGCCGCTCGTCATCGCCCGGCAACTCCGTCTGGCAGCTGTGCCCGCGCGCCGATCCGGCATGCCGGCACGGCGCTGAGCCGGAGGGGCCGGGCCGCAGGAGCGCCCAGCCCGAGGTAGTAGGCTGGGGGACTGGTCGATGTCTCGACATCGAGAGAATTACCAGACAGCAGCCCAGTGAAGGAACCACAGTGGATCTGTACGAGTACCAGGCACGAGACGTTTTCGAGAAGTACGGAGTGCCGGTTCTCGCCGGCATCGTCGCGGACACTCCGGAAGAGGTGAGGGCGGCGGCCGAGAAGATCGGTGGCGTCGTCGTCGTCAAGGCTCAGGTGAAGACCGGAGGCCGTGGGAAGGCGGGCGGCGTCAAGGTCGCCAAGACCCCCGACGAGGCGTACGAGGCGGCGAAGGCCATCCTCGGTCTCGACATCAAGGGCCACATCGTCAAGCGCGTCATGGTCGCGCAGGGTGCGCGCATCGCCGAGGAGTTCTACTTCTCCGTGCTGCTCGACCGCGCCAACCGCTCCTACCTGAGCCTGTGCTCGGTCGAGGGCGGCATGGAGATCGAAGAGCTGGCCGTCGAGCGCCCCGAGGCGCTCGCGCGCGTCGAGGTCAACCCGCTGACGGGCATCGACAAGGCGAAGGCCGTCGAGATCGCGCGCGCCGCGAACTTCCCGGAAGACCTCGTCGACAAGGTCTCCGACGTGTTCGTGAAGCTCTTCGACGTCTACAAGGGCGAGGACGCGACGCTGGTCGAGGTCAACCCGCTGGTCCGCACCGAAGAGGGCGACATCATCGCGCTCGACGGCAAGGTCACGCTCGACGACAACGCCTCCGAGATCCGTCACCCCGAGCACGAGGCGCTCGAGGACAAGGACGCGGCCGACCCGCTCGAGGCCAAGGCCAAGGCGTCCGGCCTGAACTACGTCAAGCTCGACGGCGAGGTCGGCATCATCGGCAACGGCGCAGGACTCGTCATGTCGACGCTCGACGTGGTCGCCTACGCGGGCGAGAACCACAACGGCGTCAAGCCGGCGAACTTCCTCGACATCGGCGGCGGTGCCTCGGCCGAGGTCATGGCCGCGGGCCTCGACGTCATCCTCGGCGACCCGCAGGTCAAGAGCGTGTTCGTCAACGTGTTCGGCGGCATCACGGCGTGCGACGCCGTCGCCAACGGCATCAAGGGTGCCCTCGAGACCCTGGGCGCCACGGCTTCCAAGCCGCTCGTGGTCCGCCTCGACGGCAACCGCGTCGACGAGGGTCGCGCGATCCTCGCCGAGTACGCGCACCCGCTTGTGACCCTGGCCGCCACCATGGACGAGGGCGCCGACAAGGCCGCCGAGCTCGCCAACGCCTGAGACTGAAGGACGAGAAGAATGTCGATCTACCTCAACAAGGACTCCAAGGTCATCGTCCAGGGCATCACGGGCGGTGAGGGCACCAAGCACACCGCCCTCATGCTGAAGGCCGGCACCCAGGTCGTCGGTGGCGTGAACGCCCGCAAGGCCGGCACCACGGTCTCGCACACGGACAAGGACGGCAACGCCGTCGAGCTGCCCGTCTTCGCCTCGGTCGCCGAGGCCATGAAGGAGACCGGCGCCGACGTGTCGATCGCCTTCGTCCCGGGCGCCTTCACGAAGGACGCGATGATCGAGGCCATCGATGCCGAGATCCCGCTGCTCGTCGTGATCACCGAGGGCGTCCCCGTGGGCGACTCGGCCGAGGCGTGGGCCTACGCGCAGAGCAAGGGCAACAAGACCCGCATCATCGGGCCGAACTGCCCCGGCATCATCACCCCGGGCGAGGCGCTCGTCGGCATCACGCCGGCGAACATCACGGGCAAGGGGCCGATCGGCCTCGTGTCGAAGTCGGGCACCCTGACGTACCAGATGATGTTCGAGCTGCGCGACCTGGGCTTCTCCACCGCCATCGGCATCGGCGGCGACCCGGTCATCGGCACCACGCACATCGACGCGCTCGCCGCGTTCGAGGCAGACCCCGAGACCAAGGCGATCGTGATGATCGGCGAGATCGGCGGCGACGCAGAGGAGCGTGCGGCCGACTACATCAAGGCGCACGTCACCAAGCCGGTCGTCGGCTACGTCGCGGGCTTCACGGCTCCCGAGGGCAAGACCATGGGTCACGCCGGTGCGATCGTGTCCGGCTCGGCCGGTACCGCTCAGGCGAAGAAGGAGGCCCTCGAGGCCGCCGGCGTCAAGGTCGGCAAGACGCCGTCCGAGACGGCCGACCTGATGCGCGCGATCATCGAAGCGCTCTGATCTGAGCTACGCTTGATCTGAAGGCCCCGGACTCCACTCCGGGGCCTTCTTTCATGCCTGGCGCCTTCACGCCGGACGGGATGCGCGCCTCACGGTTGCGGTGTCACCGCGTCCAGGAGGGTGTCGAGCGCGCGATGCGCGTGGCGTCGCGCGGCGGCGTCGTCCGGGCGGGCGGCGAGCCACAGGGCGAGCTCGTTCATCGCGCCGGAGAGAGCGGATGCGAGGGGGTCGACGAGCGCGGGGGCGATCCCGGCCTCGCGGAGGCCCGTGCGCAGCTCCTGCTCCGGTCCCTCCGCATCGAGTCGACGCCACTGCTCCCAGCCGAGGGCAGCGGGGCCGTCGATCAGCAGGATGCGCGACGCCACCCCATGGGTGATGGCGTCGAGGAAAGCGTGGCTGCCGTCGCGGAGGGCGGTGTCGTCGCTGCTGTCGGCCGTGGCCGCGATGATCGCCTCCGCGATCTGGTGCTGCTGGGCCGCCGCGACGGCCGCGAACAGGCGTGGCTTCGAGTCGTAGTGGTGGTAGACGGCTCCACGCGTGACGCCCGCGGCATGCGCGATCTCGTCGATGGATGCGGCGGCGTAGCCGTGTTCGGCGAAGTGGGCGGTGGCCGTCTCGAGAACGCGGCGCGCGGTCTCGGCGGCGTCGGCGGCGGACGCTCGAGGCATGAGGTTCCTTTACGTGTGGTGTGTATGTATTCTAGATCCCAAGTTACAAACATGCTGTATGTAAAGGAGTTGCCATGCAGATCACCAGCTTCTACCCGGTACTGATGGTGGACGACGTCGCCCAGGCGGCACGGTTCTACCGCGAAGAGCTCGGCTTCGAGACGACGTTCGAATCCGACTGGTACGTCAGCCTGCGCTTCGCGGGCGGCGAGCTGGCGATCCTCGACGCGGCGCACGAGACCATCCCCGACGGCTTCCGCGAGCCCGTGCGCGGGCTGCTGCTCAACATCGAGGTGGCGGACGCGACCGCCGCGCACGCGCGTCTCGTGGGGGAGCGCGGCCTCCCGGAGCGACTGGCTCTGCGCGACGAGGACTTCGGCCAGCGGCACTTCATCATCGAGGCGCCCGGTGGAGTGCTCATCGACGTGATCGAACCGATCGAACCTTCGGCGGAGTTCGCAGACGCCTACCTCTGACGCGGCGCGTCGGGCGCCGTGTCGTCGACGAGTCGGGCCCACATCGCCGCCACATGTCGGGCATCGGTGCCGCAGCATCCGCCCAGAACCTCCAGCGCCGGCAGTCGCTCCACCAGCGCGACGGTCCGCACGGCGAGGTCATGGGGGTCCCCTTCGTCCAGCTCCGGTGCCTCGTCGAGTTCCGCGTGCGACAGCCGGGAGGCGTTCGGACGGATCCCGACGATGCGCCCGGCCGTGTCGGCATCGACGGCCCCGTCGAGATGATCGGGGTGCGCGCAGTTCAGGAAGTAGCCGTCCGGCGGGGCCTCGGCATCCACCCTGCGCACCGTCTCGGCGAGGGTGATCCCCGATGCCAGGAGGCCGTCGACATCGACGGTGAAGGAGATCTCGACGGGGATCCCGACCGCTCGGGCTGCACGCACGACTCCGATCGCCTCCGCGGCATCCGTGAGCGTGTAGGCGATGACCGCATCGGCGCCGGCCTCCGCCAGGGAGCGCACTTGAGCACGGTGATACGAGAGGGCGTCGTCTGTACCCGTCCTGGCGTCCCACGCTCCCGGTCGATATCCGTCGCCGCGAGGTCCGAGCGTCCCGATCAGGCGGGTCGCGGAGAGGTCCCGGTAGTCGGCGGCGACCTCGCGCAGGGTCGCGACGGCGACCGCGTTCACCCGGTCGAGGTCGCCGGCGTCGTAACCGAGGCGGTCACCCCAGTCCGCACTCGCGCGCCACGTCGCCGATTCGAGCCGCAGGCCCGTGTCGTGAGCGCGTGCGATATCCGCGTAGCCCCGGTAGTAGTGGCGCAGGAGCTCCCGTCCGCGCTCGTCGTCCAGCAGCACGAAGGCCGCGAAATCGGGCAGGTCGATGCCGTGGTGGAAGATCAGGTCGGTCTCGAGCCCGCCGTCGGTGACGAAACGGACTCCCACCGCGGGCGATGGGAACATGATTGACCTCCTCGGGAGGATGGCTCCGGTCTACCAGAGCAGCACCCCCGACGCCATGGCTTGTGCGCGCGTGACCGGGAGGACGCGAAGAGGGGCGGATGCCGCAGCATCCGCCCCTCTTCTGATTCCACTCGGTGTCAGATCCCGACGCCGAAGAGCGCCTCGATCGGACCGCGCGCGAAGAAGATCAGGAAGCCGGCGCCGACCACCCACAGCAGCGGGCTGATCGTCTTGGCCTTGCCCGAGAACGCGTGGATGAGCACCCAGCTCACGAAGCCCGCACCGATGCCGTTCGCGATCGAGTACGTCAGCGGCATCACCGAGACCGTGAGGAAGACCGGCAGCAGCACCCGGAAGTCGGTGAAGTCGATGTAGCGGATCTGCGCCATCATCATCGCACCGACGATGATCAGCGCAGCTGCGGCGATCTCGGTGGGGACGATCGAGGTCAGCGGCGTGAGGAACATCGCGATCAGGAACACGACGCCGGTGACGACGTTGGCCAGCCCCGTGCGTGCCCCCTCGCCGATGCCGGCACCGGACTCGATGAAGACCGTGCTCGACGACGACGAGGTCGCGCCACCGGCGATCGCGCCGACACCCTCGACGACGAGCGCCGACTTGATGCGCGGGAAGTCGCCGTTGTCGTCCGCGAGGTTCGCCTCCTTGGCGAGGCCCGTCATGGTGCCCATCGCGTCGAAGAAGTTCGTGAACAGCAGCGTGAAGACGATCATCACGAGCGCGACGAGGCTGACCTTGCCCAGGTCGAAGCCGAAGTCGACCGCGCCGATCAGGCTGAGGTCCGGGATGCCGACGGGCGAGCCGTCGAGGGCGGGAACGGTGAGCCCCCAGCCACCCGGGTTGACCACGTTGCCCTCGTCATCGAAGCCGCGGGCACCGATGTGCCAGATCGCCTCGACGATCACGGCGAGCACGGTGCCGCCGATCAGGCCGATCAGCATGCCGCCCTTGATCTTCAGCGCGACGAGGATGCCGGTGAGCAGGAGCGTGATCACGAAGAGCAGGCTCGGCACGGTCGCGACCGAGCCGTTCACTCCGAGTCCGACCGGCGGCGACGAGGCGCCCGTCGCGGTGACGAAGCCCGAGTTGACGAAGCCGATGAAGGCGATGAACAGGCCGATGCCGACCGTGATCGCGATCTTCAGCTGGAACGGCACCGCATCGAAGATCGCCTTGCGCAGTCCGGTGGCCGCGAGCAGCACGATCACGACACCGTTGATCATGACGAGTGCCATCGCCTCTGGCCAGGTGACCTGTCCGACGACCGAGAACGCCACGAACGCGTTGATGCCCAATCCGGCAGCGAAGCCGAACGGCAGGCGCGTGACCAGACCGAACAGGATCGTCATCACACCGGCAGTCAGAGCAGTGGCCGCGCCGACCGCGTTGAAGTCGAGCATGTTGCCGGCGACATCCGGCTTGCCGGACAGGATGATCGGGTTGAGGATCACGATGTAGGCCATCGTGACGAACGTCACCAGACCCCCTCGGATCTCGGTGCCGATCGTCGATCCGCGCTTGCTGATCTCGAAGAAGCGGTCCAGGGCACCGGTGGGTTCGGTGGACGCGGGGGCGGGCGGGGCAGTTGTCATCGGGAAACCTCCGCAGAAACGCTATCGTGTCGCCGGGCTCACGCGCGCCCCCGGGGCTTCGTCGGCAACTCGTCGTAGTCTCGAAACGCTATGCAACGCCTCCTCGTCGCGCTTCTCGCCGCCTTCGACGCTGCCATCGCCGCCGCGGTGGGGCTGGTCGTGCTCCTGGCGCCGCTGACCCTGCTGTGGACGCTCGCGTTCGGCGTCACGGCCGACTGGGGGGCGCTCTGGCCGCTCACCGGCACGCTGTGGGAGTTCGGCCACGGAGTGCCGCTCGATGTCACGATCCCCGACGCGCTCCTGGTGGCCCTCGGGATCCCCTCTCAGGCCGCGGCATTCGGCGTCTCGATCACTCCGCTGGCGTTCCTGTTCTTCACGCTGTTCTTCGCCGCCCGCTCCGGCGGCAGGGCGGCAAATGCGGGGGCGTGGCTGCTCGGGGTGCTGTCGGGATCGGTCGTGTTCGCCGTGATCGCCACCGGCGTCGCGCTGACTTCGCACCTGGACGACGTGACGACGTCGTTGCCTCTCGCCATCATCCTGCCCGCGGTCGTGTACTTCGTCGGCGCGCTGTGCGGTGCGGTGCGCGTGGCGTGGGAGGAGGGCGACGGCGGTCTGCTCGACCGCCTCCACGACTGGGTGGACACGCGCGAGGACTGGGCGCCGGTGCCGGCCGCGGTCGTACGGGGCACGGCGTTCTCGCTCGTCGGGGTCGTGGGGGCGGCAGCCGCGGGGCTCGCGATCATCACCCTGTTTCGCGGCGGCGAGGTCGTGGCTCTGTTCCAGGCCGCGCGCGTCGATGCGCTCGGCGCCACGGTGATGACCCTTGCGCAGCTCGCCTACCTGCCCACGCTGATCGTGTGGGCGGCATCCTGGCTCGCCGGTCCCGGCTTCGCCGTCGGTGCCGGTACCGCGGTATCGCCCGCGGGCACGCAGCTCGGCGTCGTCCCCGGCATCCCCGTGTTCGGTCTGCTGCCGGAGAACAGCTCGATCTGGATGATGATCGTGGTGCTCGTCCCCATCGCGGCCGGCGCCTTCGCCGGGTGGGCGGTCCGCTCCCGGCTGGTGTGGGAGGGCACGCCCCTCGGATTGCTGCAGCGTGCCGTGATCGCCCTCGGCATCGCCGGTGCGAGCGCCGTCGTGGGTGGGCTCGCGGCCGCGTTCGCGAACGGCTCGATGGGTCCAGGGCGGCTCGCCGTGGTCGGGCCCGCCGCGTACCCGTTCGCGCTGGCGCTCGGCATCGAGGTGCTGCTCGGCGCGGCGATCCTGCTGCTTTCTCCGCGTCACCGCGACGAGCTCGCGGAGGAGCGGACCGATCGCTGGATCGCTGAGATGTCGGAGCTGGATGCGGTGCCCGATTCGATCGGCGGCGCGGCCGGTGCCCCGAGTTCAGGGGCGTCGAGCGTCGACGACACCGCACCGATCGACGACCTCCGTGGCTTCCCCGCGTCGCGGCACGACCCGGCGGATCGGCGCGACTGACCGCCTCCCGACCGGGCGCGGACGCCGGACGGAAGGCGCCTGCGCGCCCCGGTAGACTGGGCGCGTGCTCACGGTCGCCGTTCTCATCTCGGGCGCCGGCTCGAACCTTCGCGCCCTCCTCGAGGCCGCTCGTCATCCCGATTTCCCGGCCCGAGTGGTCGTCGTCGGTGCGGATCGCGAAGCCGACGGGCTCGCCCACGCCGAGGAGTTCGGCATCCCCAGCTTCACCGTGCCGTGGCACGAGCACGACAGTCGCGCGGCCTGGGGTCAGGAGCTCTCCCGCCAGCTCGCGGTGTGGAAGCCGGACCTCGTCGTGCTGAGCGGCCTGATGCGCCTGCTCCCGCCGTCGGTGGTCGCCGAGTACTCGCCGCGACTGATCAACACGCACCCGGCCTTCCTGCCGGAGTTCCCCGGTGCCCACGGCGTCCGCGACGCGCTCGCCGTCGGCGCCTCCCAGACCGGAGCGAGCGTGATCGTCGTCGACGACGGCGTCGACACCGGGCCGATCCTCGCGCAGGAGCGTGTGCCGATCCTCTCCGACGACACCGAGCACAGCCTGCACGAGCGCATCAAGCCGGTCGAACGCCGACTCCTCATCGACGTCGTCCGTCGCATCGCGACCGGCGACCTCCCTCTGACACCCGCTTCCTGACCCTCCACCCCGACGCCCCCGCACGAAGGAGCCCATCATGGCCGGCCCCCGCCACGACCCCACGCTCTACCGCGATCGCGACACCGTGCCGATCCGGCGCGCGCTCGTCTCGGTGAGCGACAAGACCGACCTGCTCGTCCTGGCCGCGGCGCTCGCCGATGCCGACATCGAGATCGTCTCCACCGGCTCGACGGCCTCCACGATCCGCGAGGCCGGCTTCGCGGTCACCGATGTGGCCGCCGTCACGGGCGTCGCCGAGATGCTCGACGGTCGCGTCAAGACGCTGCACCCGAAGATCCACGGCGGTCTGCTCGCCGACCTGCGCCTCGAGGACCACGAACGTCAGCTCGCCGAGCTCGACATCACGCCGTTCGAGCTCGTGGTCGTCAACCTGTACCCGTTCGTGGAGACGGTCGCCTCCGGTGCCGTCGGAGACGACGTGGTCGAGCAGATCGACATCGGCGGTCCCGCCATGGTCCGCGCCGCGGCGAAGAACCACGCCAACGTCGCGATCGTCGTCTCCCCGCAGTCGTACCCCGGCATCCTCTCCGCCATCGCCGCGGGCGGCACCTCGCTGTCGCAGCGTCGAGAGCTCGCCGCGAGGGCGTTCGCGCACACGGCCGCGTACGACACCGCGGTCGCCTCCTGGTTCGCCGAGGGCACGCTGCAGGACGAGGGCGACCTGCCCGCGCACCTCACGATCCAGGCCGAGCGCCTCGCGACGCTGCGCTACGGCGAGAACTCGCACCAGCGCGGCGCGATCTACACGCGCGCGGGCGGCCACGGCATCGCGCAGGCACGGCAGCTGCAGGGCAAGGAGATGTCGTACAACAACTACGTCGACGCGGATGCCGCGCTGCGCGCCGCCTACGACATGGTCAAGCCCGCTGTCGCGATCATCAAGCACGCCAACCCGTGCGGCATCGCGACCACGGCGCCGAATGCGCTCGACCCGATCGCCAGCGCCCACCTGCGCGCGCACGAGTGCGACCCGGTGTCGGCCTACGGCGGAGTGATTGCCGCGAACGGCACCGTCACGCTGAAGATGGCGGAGAACCTCAAGGACATCTTCACCGAGGTCATCGTCGCGCCGTCGTTCGAGCCGGCCGCGCTCGAGGTGTTCAAGGCAAAGAAGAACCTGCGTCTGCTGCAGCTGCCCGAGGACTGGCAGCAGGAGCGCATGGACGTGCGGCTCGTCTCCGGCGGGCTGCTCCTGCAGGACGCCGACCGCTTCCCGGACGACATCGTCTCGGTCGCGAAGAACTGGGAGCTCGTCTCGGGTGAACGCCCGAGCGACGCGGAGATGGAGAACCTGATCTTCGCGTGGAAGGCCTGCCGCGCGGTGAAGTCGAATGCGATCGTGCTCGCGAAGGACAACGCCACGGTCGGTGTCGGCATGGGCCAGGTCAACCGCGTCGACTCGTGCCGCCTCGCGGTCGAGCGTGCGGGTGACCGTGCGGCCGGGTCCGTCGCGTCGTCGGATGCGTTCTTCCCCTTCGCGGACGGCGCCCAGGTGCTGATCGATGCGGGCGTCACGGCGATCGTGCAGCCGGGCGGCTCGGTGCGCGACGAGGAGGTCGTGGATGCGGCCCGCAAGGCCGGCGTCACGATGTTCTTCACGGGGGAGCGGCACTTCTTCCACTGAGCTTCCGATCCTCCACCGGCGCTCCGCGGCTTGGTCCGCCGAGCGCCGGTGGGCGACACGCCTATATACTGGCCGCTCACTGGGGCGATGGGGCGACGGTATGAAGGCGCAGAAAGCGATCTCGAGCGAGAGCATGTCGGTCCGCCCGTGGCTTCGCCCGACGGCCTACTGGCTTCCGGAGCACTTCGTCGATTCGGCGTGGCTCACGCATGGGGCGTTCGCGGCCTGGCTCATCGATGTTCTCCGCCCAAGGGACGTCGTAGAACTGGGCACGCACAACGGGTTCTCGTGCTTCGCCTTCGCCGAAGCGGCGAAGCGGCTGGGACACCGCATCTCCATCCACGCTCTGGACAGCTGGGAGGGCGACGATCACGCGGGCTTCTACGGCGACTCCACGTATCACGCGGTGCGA
This sequence comes from Microbacterium sp. LB12, assembly GCF_037150835.1. Classification (NCBI taxonomy): domain Bacteria; kingdom Bacillati; phylum Actinomycetota; class Actinomycetes; order Micrococcales; family Microbacteriaceae; genus Microbacterium; species Microbacterium sp. LB12. Next base: position 158,557 of record NZ_JBBCPF010000005.1, read on the forward strand.
TCGATCGCGGGGCGTGACTACGAGGAGTCGATCGAGCTGCACCGCGGCTACTTCTCCGAGCTGCGCCCGAACTTCCCTGCCGCATGCGTCGACCTCCTCCACATCGACGGGCGGCATGGCTACGAGGACGTTCGCGAGGACTACGAGCAGTGGCGGGACACGGTTCGCGACGGAGGAGTGATCCTCTTCCACGACATCGCCGAGCGACGCGACGACTTCGGCGTCTGGCGCCTGTGGGAAGAGGTCGCCGAGCCGGGACGCGCGTTCGCTTTCGAGCACGGGCATGGGCTCGGTGTGCTCGCGGTGGGCGATGTCGTTCACGAGCCGCTCCGCGTACTGTTCGAGGCTGAACCCGCTGACGCCGACCGGATCCGCGACGACTTCGCTCGTCTGGGCGCGGTGATCGCTGAAGTGGCACGCATCCCGCATCTCAAGGCGGAAGTCGCCTCACTGCATGAGGTCGTGGAGATGCTGCAGGCCGAGCGCCTGCGTCTCTCCGACGCCGTCGTGGAACGGGACGCTGCCCTCGCGTCGCTGCGTGAAAGCACGAGCTGGAAGATCACAGGACCGCTGCGCGCGGCCGGCCGGGTGATTCGACGAGATCGCTGATCGCGAGGTCCAACGGTACGGACAGTCATGTCCGATTTCCGCCAGTCGATGTCGGGGGCGCGTGACAGAGTAGAGGCATGAGCCTCCCCGTGACCGACTTCGACGAGCGATACCGTGCGATCAGCGCGCGCGACACCCGCTTCGACGGCCAGTTCGTCACAGCGGTCCGCTCCACCGGCATCTACTGCCGCCCGAGCTGCCCCGCGCGCACGCCGAAGCCGCAGAACGTGACGTTCTATCCGACGAGCGCCGCCGCCCACGAGGCCGGATACCGCGCGTGCAAGCGGTGCCTGCCCGAGGCCGCTCCTGGATCACCGGCGTGGGACGTCCGCGGCGACACCGCGGCACGCGCGATGCGCCTCATCGCCGACGGTGTCGTGGAGCGCGAGGGGGTGCCGGGTCTTGCCGCCCGGCTCGGCTACTCCAGCCGGCATCTCGTACGACTGCTCACGACCGAGCTCGGTGCAGGGCCGCTCGCCCTGGCCAGGGCGCATCGGGCGCACACGGCGCGGATGCTGCTGGTGGGCACGGACATGCCGATCTCCGACGTGGCCTTCTCCGCAGGCTTCGCCAGCATCCGTCAGTGCAACGACACGATCCGCGAGGTGTTCGGACTCACGCCGGGCGAACTCCGCGCGCGCCGTCGCCTGCCGGCCTCCGCGGTACCGGGAGCGATCGACCTCGTGCTGCCGTATCGCGGCCCGCTGGATGCGAGCGGCATCTTCGCGTGGATGGCGGCACGCGCCGTTCCCGGCGTCGAGGAGAGCACTCCGACGTCGTTCTCCCGACACCTGCGCATGGCCGGTGGACCGGCGTGGTTCGAGGTGCGGCAGGACGAGCTCGCGCGGTTGCACCTCCGGGTGCGGGTCGCTCGTCTGGGTGATCTGGCGCCGCTGGTCTCGACCGTGCGCCGCATCTTCGACCTCGATGCCGACCCGTTGGCGGTCGACGAGGCACTGTCGGCGCATCCGCAGCTCGCCCCGCTCGTCGCCCGCACCCCGGGGATCCGCGTTCCGGGCTCGGCCGATCCTCACGAGATGCTCATCCGCGCCATGGTGGGGCAGCAGATCACCGTGGTCGCCGCCCGCACCGCCCTCACCGCGCTCACCGAGGCGCTGGGGCAGCGCACCGAGAACGGGCTGCTGTTCCCCACGATGTCGGCGATCGCCGAGCACGGCGCGGAGGTGCTCCGCGGCCCGGCCGCTCGCCTCCGTGCCATCACGGGGGCGGCAGCGGCCCTCGCCGACGGATCCTTGCGGCTCACGATCGGCGATGACGGGGTCGAGCAGCGGGCGGCGTTGCTCGCGATGCCCGGCATCGGCCCGTGGACGGCCGACTACGTGCGCATGCGCGTGCTCGGCGATCCGGATGTGCTGCTGCCGGGAGACGTCGCACTGCGTGCCGGCGCTGCCGCCTCGGGCCTCCCCGGAGACGCGCGCGAGCTCACCGCCTGGGCCGAGCGCACCGCGCCCTGGCGCAGCTATCTGAGCGCGCACCTCTGGCGCGCCGCACCCGTGCGGCCGTCGAAGCCACTGCGCACGACGACCGTTCCGAGCGGAACCCCGCTCGACCACCCGACCGCGAAGGAGAACTCATGACCGCCATCATCCAGACCATCGACACCGCCGACGGGGCGTTCACGATCCTCGCCGACGAGAGGCAGCGCGTGCTGTCCTCCGGGTGGACCTCCGATGTCGAGGCGATCCTCGACCGACTGTCCGCGGCGATGCGCCCCGAGACGTTCCGCGAGGGCGAGACCGATGCCGCGGCGGCCGCGCTCGCCTACTACGCGGGCGACCTCTCCGCCATCGACGCCGTGGCCGTGAAGCAGTCGGGAACCGCGCTGCAGCTGGCCGGCTGGTCGGCGCTGCGCGCGATCGAACCAGGGCAGCCCCTCACCTACACGAGTTTCGCGACCAGGCTCGACAACCCGCGTGCGGTGCGCGCGGCGGCATCCATCTGCGCTCGCAACGCGCCCGCGCTGTTCGTGCCGTGTCACCGGGTGCTGCGGACCGACGGCACTCTCGGCGGCTTCGCCTGGGGCATCGGCGTGAAGGAGAGCCTGCTCGCACGCGAGGCGAACGTCGGTTGAGTCGCGGCACCAGTCCTGCTCCGGAGGATCGTCCGTGCCGACGAACACGCGCCCGGTCGCACCCCTCTAGGCTCGACCCGTGACCACCGAAGAATCACTCGCGCTGCACCGCCGCGCCGTCGTCGCCGACGCGCACAACGATCTGCTCTGCGCGGTGGCGAGCCGCCCCGCGGATCAGTGGTCCGAGTTCTTCCGTGCGCAGTGGCTTCCGCAACTGCAGGACGGCGGCGTCGATCTGCAGATCCTCCCGGTGTTCATCGACGACGTCTACCGGCCCGAGGGTGCGCTGCGCCGCACACTCCGCATGATCGAGGCCGCGCATCGTCTCGCCGAGGGCAATGCGGACGTGGTTGGTCTGTGCCTCGACGGCGACGACATCGATCGTGTGATCGGCGAAGGCCGCATCGCCCTGGTGCTGGCGCTCGAGGGGATGCCGGGCATCGCCGACGACATCGAGCTGCTCGAGACGGTGCATCGCCTCGGGGTGCGCGTCGGCTCGGTCGCCCATTTCGGGCGCAGCGCCTTCGCGGACGGCAGCGGTGAGGACGCGGCGGGCAGCAGGCTCACCCGCACCGGTGTGCAGGCGTTGGCCGAGATGGAGCGCATCGGGATGGTCTTCGACATCAGCCACCTCGGTGCAGGTGGTGTCGATCACGTGCTGGAGCTGGCTACACGTCCGGTCATGGCGACGCACTCGTCGGCGCGGGCGCTGTTCGACCACCACCGCAACCTCACGGACGCGCAGATCGCGGGGGTCGCCCAGAGCGGGGGAGTCGTGTGCGTCAACTTCTTCGCCCCCTACCTGCACCCGAGCGACTACACGATCGACACCCTGATCGACCACTTCGAGCGGGTGGCGTCGATCGCCGGCGTCGAGCATGTGGGGATGGGGCCGGACTTCGTCCGCGAGGTTCTGGAGGACACCACGGCGCCGTGCTGCGTGCAGACCACGATCGAGGGCGTTCCGGCCGACCGTTTCCTCCCGGGGCTCGACGGCCCGGCCGGCCTTCCACTGGTGACCGAGGCGCTGCTGCGCCGCGGCTGGTCGGAGACGGACATCCTCGCCGTGCTCGGCGGCAATCTGCAGCGGTTCCTCCTGTCCGAGCTCGGCGGTACCCTCGGGGCGTGAGCCGATGGACGAGCCAGGTCGGCTCGGATCGAGACACGCCGGCATCGAATCGGGAATGCGTCTTGCGTTCAGCTGGTTCACAGCAATAGGCTGGTGGGCTGTCGCGCCAACCGGACGACATCGCCGAGCCCTGAGGAGGACACCATGACATCGATCGCCACCGCGCGGATCGCAGCTCTCGGCTCGACCACGGCGCGTCCGCTCTTCTAGAGCCACCCCGCCCCTTCTTCTCCGGATGCCGGACTCTGTGAGTCCGCTCTCGCATCCGTCCCCTTCCGCACTCGCTCCCCATACGAAACTCATCTGAGAGACATGTCTTCCTCGCCTTCCGCGCAGAACCCCTCGCCCTCGTCCACCCTTTCCACTCCGGCCGCACTGTGGCGTCTGAAGCCCTTCGTCAAGCCCGTCATCTGGCGGCTCGCCGGCGGTGCCGCCAGCGCGCTCATCGCGGCCGTCATCGCCCTGATGATCCCGATCGTCCTCGAGCAGATCATCAGCGGACCTGTCCGCTCCGGCGACCTCAGCGCGATCGTCTGGGGCGCCCTCGCCGTGTTCGCGCTCGCCCTCGGCGAGGCGCTGATGGTCTGGCTGCGCCGCCAGTTCGTGCTCAACCCCTCGACCGAGGTCGAGTACAAGATGCGCACCGAGCTGTACTCGCGGCTGCAGACCCTGCCGGTGTCGTTCCACGACCGTTGGGGTTCCGGCCAGCTGCTCAGCCGCATGATGCAGGACATCGGCCTGATCCGCCGCTGGCTCGCGTTCGGCCTCGTGCTGCTCGTGGTCAACGTCCTCACGATCATCATCGGTTCGGTGCTGCTGTTCCGCTGGCACTGGCTGCTGGGCACGATCTTCCTGGTGACCGCGATCCCGCTGTGGATCCGCGGCTACCTGTTCGAGAAGCGCTACGGCGCGCTCACCCGCCGCAGCCAGGATCAGGCCGGCGACCTCGCGACGAGCGTCGAGGAGAGCGTGCATGGCATCCGTGTGCTCAAGGCGTTCGGCCGCGGCAAGCACGCGCTCAGCCGGTTCAGCCGTCAGGCCGAGACGCTGCGCGAGACCGAGATGAGCAAGGCCGGCGCGATCGCGTCGATCTGGTTCTGGCTCGACCTGATGCCGCAGATCGCGTTCGGGCTGAGCCTGATCTCCGGCATCTGGCTGATCTCACAGGGGCAGATCGACGAAGCCGAGCTTTTCGCGTTCTTCGCGATGGCCGTCGTGCTGCGCTGGCCGATCGAGTCGATCGGCTTCCTGTTCTCGTTCATGCTCGACGCCCGCACGGCGACCGACCGCGTGTTCGACATCTTCTCCGAGACGAACACCATCACCGACCCGGAGCACCCGGTGCACATCGAGAACCCGCGCGGCGAGCTCGCGTTCGTGGGGGCGCACTTCCGCTATCAGGATGCGGGCTCGCACGAGCGCGATCTGCTCGACGGCATCGATCTGGTGCTGCGTCCTGGCGAGACCATGGCACTGGTCGGCCTCACGGGAAGCGGCAAGACCACGCTCACCACGCTGCCCACGCGTCTGTACGACGTGACGGGCGGCAAGGTCACCCTCGACGGTGTCGACGTGCGCGACCTCCCGCTGTCGGAGCTGCGTCAGCACATCGCGATGGCGTTCGAGGATGCGACGCTGTTCTCGGCGACCGTCCGTGAGAACGTGCTGCTGGGCCGGGCCGATCTCGACGTGCACAGCGAGGAGGGCGAGCGCGTGCTGCGCGAGGCTCTCGACGTCGCACAGGCGTCATTCGTGGATTCGCTCCCCGAGGGCGTCGAGACGGTGATCGGCGAGGAGGGGCTCAGCCTCTCCGGCGGTCAGCGTCAGCGCCTCGCCCTGGCTCGTGCGGTCGCGGCGAAGCCGAAGGTGCTCGTGCTCGACGACCCGCTGTCGGCGCTCGACGTCGACACCGAGGCCCTTGTGGAGGAGGCGCTCCGACACGTGCTCGCCGACACCACGGCGATGATCGTGGCGCACCGTCCCTCGACGGTCGCCCTCGCTGATCGCGTCGCCCTGCTCGAAGCAGGGAAGGTGACCGCGGTGGGAACCCACTCCGAGCTGTTGAAGACGAGTCGCCACTACCGCCACGTCATCTCCAGCCTCGAGGCCGAGGAAGCGGCGCGCACCGGGGCGATCCCGATCATCCGCGACGAAGAGCTCGAGGTCGACGAAGAGGTCCGTGAGGGCCTCGGGAGGAAGGCCGCCGACGAAGACCCGATCATCGAGAAGGAGGTGCAGCGATGAGCTCCGCCATCACCGGAACCCAGAACGAGGACCGTTCCCAGTACACCCGTGAGGAGAGCAGGGCGATCCGTCGTCGGTCGCTGCGACTGCTCGGCTCGCTGGTCAGCCCGCTGAAGCCGCAGATCGTGCTGGCCGCCGCGGTGCTGATCGTGTCGACCGCACTGCAGGTCGCGGGTCCGATCCTCATCAGCATCGGTCTCGACCGCGCGCTGCCGGCGGTCCTGAAGGATGCGGACTGGATGCCGACGTTCATGATCGGCGGGATCTACCTGCTGGCGGGTGCGCTCGCCGCCATCCTGATCGCGTGGTACGTCATCATCGCGGCCAAGCTCACGCAGGCCGTGCTGCTCGACCTGCGCAAGCGCATCTTCCTGCACACCCAGCGCCTGAGCCTGGAGTTCCACGAGTCGTACACGTCGGGGCGCATCATCTCGCGTCAGACCAGTGACCTCGACTCGATCAAGGAACTCCTCGACGGCGGTCTGAACGAGCTCGTCTCGGGCGTGCTGTTCGGCCTGTTCACCTTCATCGCCCTGTGCGTGTGGGACTGGCAGTCCGGACTGATCCTCGCGCTCGGCGGCGTGCCGCTGTTCTTCCTGATGCGGTGGTTCTACTCCCGCTCGCAGCTGGTGTACCGCGAGTCGCGGGTCATCAGTGCGAAGGTCATCGTGCAGTTCGTCGAGACCATGACGGGCATCCGTGCGGTGAAGGCGTTCCGCAAGGAGCCGCGCAACGACAAGGCGTTCCAGGAGGTCGCGGGCGAGTACCGCGACGTCAACCGTCGTTCGATGCTGCTGTTCGGCACGTTCGAGCCCGGGCTCATGGGCGTGGCCGCGCTCGTGCTCGGCATCGTCGTGCTGTGGGGCGGCATCCGGGTGTCGGAGGGCGCGCTGACCGTGGGTGTGCTGCTGTCGGCGGTGCTGTACGTGCGCAACTTCTTCGCTCCGATGCAGGAGATCGCGATGTTCCTGAACTCCTACCAGTCGGCGACCGCCGCGCTGGAGAAGGTGTCGGGCGTGCTCGAAGAGGTGCCGACCGTTCCGGACCCCGAGAAGCCGGTCGACCTGTGGGAGTCCCGCGGGCACGTCCGGTTCGACGAGGTGACCTTCGGCTACAACGGCGAGAAGACGATCCTCCCGAACTTCTCGCTCGACATCCCGGCCGGCGAGACGATCGCGCTGGTGGGGACTACCGGTGCGGGCAAGTCCACACTGGCGAAGCTCATCTCGCGCTTCTACGACCCGTCGAAGGGGAGCGTCACGCTGGACGGCGTCGACCTGCGCTCGCTGCACCCGAAGGATCTCCGTCGCGCGATCGTCATGGTCACGCAGGAGGCGTACCTGTTCAGCGGGACCGTCGCCGACAACATCGCGCTGGGCAAGCCGGACGCGACGCTCGACGAGATCAAGGCGGCCGCGCGGGCGGTCGGCGCGGATGGGTTCATCGAGTCGCTGCCCGACGGCTACGGCACCGATGTGAACAAGCGCGGCGGCCGGGTGTCGGCCGGTCAGCGGCAGCTCATCTCGTTCGCCCGGGCGTTCCTCGCCGACCCCGCGGTGCTGATCCTCGACGAGGCGACGGCATCGCTGGACATCCCGTCGGAGCGTCTCATCCAGGACGCGCTGCAGACGCTGCTCAAGGACCGCACGGCGATCATCATCGCGCACCGCCTGTCGACGGTCGCGATTGCCGATCGCGTGCTGGTGATGGAGCACGGGCGCATCATCGAGGACGACACGCCTGCGGCCCTCATTGGGGGCACCGGCAAGTTCGCCCAGCTGCACGCGGCATGGCAGGAGACGCTGGTCTGATCGCACAGCGCGCCACGGGGCCCGGCATCCTTCGCGGATGCCGGGCCTTTGCGCGTGCGCGGACGGTGAGCGGGCGACCGATGCTGGGTAGCATCGAGTTATGGACCCCCTGCTGCTCGTCGCCGAGTGGTGGTGGATCGCGCCGACGGCGGTCGTCGCGGGAACGGCGGGTGTGATGGGGATACGACGGCACAACAGCACGGCGAACGGACGTCGGCTCGCGGTCGATGCCGCGCGCCACGATCTCCGAGCCGCGCAGCAGATCGCAGCGGAGCGACGTATCGCGTGGAAGGTCGCGCGCGCGGATCTCGCGAGGGTGACCGCCGAGCGAGCCGCGCAGCGTGCCACGGCGGAGCAGGTCGCGGGCGCGCGACGGATGCTGCGCGAGCGGGAGCGCGATGCCAGAGCCGCTTCGGCCGATGTGCGGGCCCGTCAGGTGCGGTTGAACGCCGCGCGGGCCGCGATCCCCTCGGCTTCGGAGCCGCGCCCCGTCGAGCGGCTGAACGCCCTGCACGATGCGGTGACGGTCCGCTGGATGCGGTACGAGACCGACCCCGCCCTGCAGATCGCGTACCCCGCGATGACGGACGTCAAGAATCCGACGACCGCGGCGTACTTCCGCGCCGCAGGGCACGCGACGGATATGCGTCGGGCCGCGGTGGGGCGCATCACCCCGGCGGAGTTCGCCGCCTACCGTGATGCGGTCGCCGAGCTCGAGCGCGCGTTCGAGGCGGCCGAGCACGCGGCGAAGGTGCAGGCGGGCGAGGCCCCGACCACGCCTGCCTGGCAGGATGCCGCGCAGGACATGCTCAGTCGCTCCGCGGAGGCGATCGATCGAGCGGCCGGGGCTGCCGCTGCCGCGCTCTCGTCGTGGGCGAGCCGCAAGAAGCCGGACGACCGCGACGACAAGCGCTGAGTCCGCGCGAACCGCCTGTCAGGCCGACACGGTCCGGGTGCGGATGAGGTCGCGGTACCAGTGCCCGGAGTCCTTGACGGTGCGCTCCAGCGTGTCGAAGTCGACGCGCACGATGCCGAACCGCTTGGCGTAGCCGTATCCCCATTCGAAGTTGTCGAGCAGCGACCACACGAAGTAGCCGCGCAGGTCGACACCACGCTCCATGGCACGGTGCGCGGCCGTGAAGTGCCGGCGCAGGTAGTCGGTACGCAGCGGGTCGGGCACGGATCCGTCCGGGGCGACCTCGTCGTCGAAGGCGGCGCCGTTCTCCGTGACCATGAGCGCCTGCTCCGGGAACTGCTCCGAGAGCGACACCAGCAGCTCCTCGAGGCCCTCCGGCGCGATGTTCCATCCCATCGCCGTATAGGGGCCCGGTTGCTCCACGAACTCGACCAGCCGGTCGCTCCCGGGCCACGCCGTGCCGCCCTCCGTGCCCTTGTGCCCGTCGTGCTGCTGTTGCGGTGTGATGCCGTCCCAGAGCCGCACCGTCGCTGTCGAGTAGTAGTTCACCCCGAGCACGTCGATCGGCTGCCGGATCGTGGCGAGGTCGCCCTCCTGTACGAAGGCCCAGTCGGTCACCGACGCCGTGTCGGCGAGCAGATCCGCGGGGTACTCGCCGCGCAGCATCGGTCCGGTGAACGCCCGGTTGGCGAGTGCGTCGATCCGCCTCATCGCCTCGGCGGCTCCGTCGGCTTCTCCGCGGAGCACGTGGAAGTTCAGGGTGACCGAGTAGTCGGGGTCGCCCGTGGACGTCGCGCGCAGCGCCTGCACCGCACGGCCGTGCGCCAGGTTGAGGTGATGCACGGCCGACAGCGCCGCCGCCGGCTCATGGCGGCCCGGCGCGTGCCCACCCTGCCCGTAGCCGAGATACGCCGAGCACCAGGGCTCGTTGAGCGTGGTCCAGGTGTGCACGCGGTCGCCGAGCGCCGCGCCCATGATCTCCGCGTAGCGCTCGAAGGCGTCCGTCGTCGCGCGCGACGTCCAGCCGCCGGCATCCTCGAGGTACTGCGGCAGGTCCCAGTGGTAGAGCGTCGCCACCGGACGGATGCCCCGGTCGAGGAGCCCATCCACCAGGCGGGAGTAGAAGTCGATGCCGGCACGGTTGACTTCGCCGGATGCGGTGGGGACGATGCGCGGCCAGGCGATCGAGAAGCGGTACGCCTCCAGTCCGAGCTCGCTCATGAGATCGAGATCGTCGTCGACGCGGTGGTAGTGGTCGCAGGCCACGTCGCCGGTGTCGCCGTTCCAGACCTTGCCCGGCGTCTTGCTGAAGGTGTCCCAGATCGAGGGGGTCCGGTCGTCTTCGGATGCCGCACCCTCGATCTGGTACGACGCCGTCGCCGATCCGAAGGTGAAGTGGGCGGGGAAGACGAGTCCGGAACCGCGGTAGTCGTCGCGGGTGGGCGGCACAGGCATTTGCAGGGTCCTCGAGAGCGGTCCAGGGCGACGAGGTCTCGATGGGGGAGGGGATTCGAGACCCCGCCGCCGGCCTAGGTCGTGATGCGGATCTCGGCGATGACCTCGCCGTACTCGGTCTCGCCGACGGGCGTGAAGCCGACCCGGTGGAAGAAGGTCTCCGGGCCGCCCTCACCGGCCTCGTAGATCACGTCGACGTGATCCATGCGGCGGGAGCGGGCCTCGTCGACCAGCGCCTCGACCGCATAGCGGCCGACACCGCGGCCCTGATCGTCGGCGTCGACGTTGATGCGCCACAGTACGGAGCGGAAGTGCTCCTCCGGCGCCTCGGGATCGAAGTTCGCGCTGACGAAGCCGACGACCTCGTCGCCGTCGAGGATAACCCGCTGCCAGGAGGTCTGCGGGTTGATGACGGTCGCTGCGATGCCGTACGAGACGGGCGCAAGGAACTGCTCCTGTCCGGGCTTGAGCGACAGGTTGTTCACAGCGACGATCGTCGCAGCGGAGAGTTCGACCATGCGCAGTTCGGACATGTCACCAGGCTAACCCCTCGCGACGAGCCGGACACGCCCCGGGGGACATTTCACCCGGAGCATCCTCATCCGCCGCCCACCGACAGGCGTCCGGAGCACCCGCGGGCCGCGGGCTCGGAGCCGCTCAGGTATCTTGGTATCGAGACAAATCACCCCGCGAACGGAGAACCTCCCGGTGACCGACGACGCCATCATCTACACGTACACAGACGAGGCACCGGCGCTCGCCACCGCCTCGTTCCTCCCGATCATCCAGGCCTACACCGGCCAGGCCGGCATCGAGGTCGAGACCCGCGACATCTCGCTGGCAGGCCGCATCCTCGCGGCGTTCCCGCAGAAGCTCACGCCGGAGCAGCAGGTCGGCGACGCGCTCGCCGAGCTCGGCGGGCTCGCCACCCTCCCGGAGGCGAACATCATCAAGCTGCCGAACATCTCGGCATCCATCCCGCAGCTCAAGGGCGCGATCGCCGAACTGCAGAAGCAGGGCTTCGACATCCCCGACTTCCCGGACGACCCGACCTCCCTCGAGGAGAAGGACGTCCGCGCCCGCTACGACCGCATCAAGGGCTCCGCCGTGAACCCGGTGCTGCGCGAGGGCAACAGCGACCGCCGCGCCCCGCTCGCGGTGAAGAACTACGCCAAGAAGCACCCGCACCGCAACAAGCCGTTCGCGGAGGGGTCCAAGACCCGCGTCGCGACGCTCGGGCACGACGACTTCAAGCACAACGAGCGCTCCTGGGTCGCCGCCCACGACGACGTGCTGAGCTTCCGTCACACGGCCGAAGACGGCACCGTCACCGTGCTCAAGGAGGGCCTCAAGGTCCTGCCGCGCGAGATCATCGACGCCACGTTCCTCTCCGCCAAGGAGCTCGACGCGTTCCTCGCCGAGACGCTGCAGACGGCGAAGGCCGATGACGTGCTGTACTCCGTGCACCTCAAGGCGACCATGATGAAGGTCAGCGACCCGATCATCGTCGGTCACGTCGTGCGGGCATTCTTCAAGGATGTCTTCGCGCAGTACGGTGACCAGCTCGCCGCTGCCGGCCTGAGCGCGAACGACGGACTCGGATCGATCCTCTCGGGCCTGGCGAACGTCACCGGTGGTGACGAGATCGCCGCCGCGTTCGACAAGGCGATCGCCGAGGGCCCGCGCCTGTCGTACGTGAACTCCGACAAGGGCATCACGAACCTGCACGTGCCGAGCGACGTCATCGTCGATGCGTCGATGCCCGCGCTGGTCCGCAACGGCGGCAAGCTTTGGGGCAAGGAGGGCGAAGAGGCGGACACGCTCGCCGTCATCCCCGACTCCTCGTACGCCGGCGTCTACCAGGCCGTGATCGACGACGTGATCGCGAACGGTCCGCTCGACCCGGCCACGATCGGCACCGTCCCGAACGTGGGCCTCATGGCTCAGGCCGCCGAGGAGTACGGCAGCCACGACAAGACGTTCGAGATCGCCGCGGACGGCATCGTGCAGGTGCTCGACAGCGAGGGCACCGTCCTCATCGAGCACCAGGTCGGCAAGGGCGACATCTGGCGTGCGACGCAGACCAAGCACATCCCGGTGATGGACTGGGTCAAGCTCGCCGTCACCCGTGCCCGCGCGACCGGTGTTCCCGCCGTGTTCTGGCTCGACGCGAACCGCTCGCACGACGCGCAGATCATCGCGAAGGTGCACCAGGGGCTCGCGACGCTCGACACCAAGGGCCTCACGATCACGATCCTGGCGCCCGAGGAGGCCACCCGCTACACGCTCGCGCGCATGCGTCACGGTCTCGACACGATCTCCGTCACCGGAAACGTGCTGCGCGACTACCTGACCGACCTGTTCCCGATCCTCGAAGTGGGCACGAGCGCCAAGATGCTCTCGATCGTCCCGCTGCTCGCGGGCGGCGGACTGTTCGAGACGGGCGCCGGCGGCTCGGCTCCGAAGCACGTGCAGCAGCTCGTCGAGGAGAACTACCTGCGCTGGGATTCGCTGGGCGAGTTCTTCGCTCTCGCGGCGTCGCTCGAGCACTTCGCCGACCGCACCGGCAACGAGAAGGCCCGGGTGCTTGCGGAGACGCTCGACGCCGCGACCGGCACGTTCCTCGAGGAGGACCGGTCTCCGGGTCGTGCTCTGGGCACGATCGACAACCGCGGCAGCCACTTCTACCTGAGCCTGTACTGGGCGCAGGAGCTGGCGAAGCAGACGAAGGACGCCGAGCTCGCCGCGGCCTTCGCGCCGATCGCGGCCACCCTCACCGAGAACGAGGAGAAGATCGTCTCCGAGCTCAACGCGGTGCAGGGTGCCCCGGTGGAGATCGGCGGCTACTACCGCCCGGACGACGCGCTCGTCGAGGCGGTCATGCGCCCGTCCGCGACGCTGAACGGCATCGTCGACGCACTGCGCTGACGAGACGGAGAAGGGGCGGATGCTGCGGCATCCGCCCCTTCTTCATATCCGGAAACGAGGTGAGAAGAAGGTCTCCCACCGCTTTCGCGTGGATCGCGCGTCAGTAGTGGACGGAGATCTCCAGACCCTTCGGCGACCAGTCGTACACGTACTTGGCGAGGTTGATCGGCAGGTTGACGCAACCGTGGCTCATGCGCTGGCCGAAGTTGTTGTGCCAGTACGTGCCGTGGAACCCGATGTTCGGCGCGAACCAGGTGATCCAGGGGACATCCTTGGTGCAGTACGGGGCGCCTTCGTAGCAGCCCATGTCCTGCATGCGAGTGTGCGCGAACACCTTGAAGTTGCCGGTGGGTGTCAGCGTGCCGGGGAGCCCGGTCGAGACCGCCCAGGAGTTCACGACGGCATCGTTCTCGTACAGCGTGGCACGCTGCGTGCTCAGGTTGATGTCGATGTGGCGGTAGAGGCTCACCGTCTCGAACGGCGTCTCGCTCACGCTCAGCGGGTACACCCCGTTGCCGGTCTGCAGCTGCTCGGCGAAGTCGGCCGCGATCTTCGAGGTGTCGCCGACGGAACGACCCGCGACTCCCTCGGTCTCGGCGCGCAGCACGGTGCCCGCCGAGTCGACGATGTTGGTCGCGTTGACGGGGGCGCGATCGACCGCAGCGGGGAGCCCGTCGACCGTGGCCTGGATGGCCTTCGGGTCGGCGTCGATCTTGAGCGTGCCGTCTTCGTCGACGATCGTCAGCCAGCTGGCGACGGTCGCGGCATCGACGGGAACGGTGCGCTCGTCGCCAATGTAGAAACCGGCTGTCGTGATCATCGTGTTGAGTTCGGTCGCGAGCGTCGTCGCGTCGGCGTCGCTCACGGACGGGGATGCCTCCGCCGCATCGCCGGAGTACTCCAGCGCCGTGGAGCCGTCGGCGATCGCGTCGGTGAAGGCGGCCCGGAGAGCGTTGACGTCGATGCCCGTGCCGGTCTCGGACGGCGTGATGACGTAGGTGCCGCTGGCCGCATCGAAGACGACACCGGCATCCACCGGGTCGTCGAAGCTGGTCGGCACCGCGGCGCGCAGTGCGGCATCGGCCTTGGCCGTGTCGAAGGTGATCTCGGCGGGAACCGGATCGCCCATCCAGGCGCCGAGGTTCCACAGCGGGTGCTCGGCGAAGGCCTTGTCGGCCAGTGCGGTCGCATCGACGCTGGCACCGAGGTCGGTTCCGGTGAGCACAGTGCCGTCTCCGTCGCCGGTGAGCGTGACCTCGGTCTGCGCGAGATGGGAGTTGATGGCGTCGGCCGCGGCTCCCGGTGTCATCCAGCCGACGGGGATACCCGCGACGGTCGTTCCGGGAGCGATGAGGATCATCGAGGCAGCGCCTGCGCCGAGGGCGACGACACCGAGGCCGAGGCCGAGGCCGATCCACAGGCCGAGGCGGCGCTTCTTGGGTGCGGGCTCGATGGGGGCCCAGGCCAGCGGCTGCTCGCCGGTGGTGGGCGGGACGATGGCGGTGGGCGCGTCGGTCGAGGAGAGCACCGCGGTGGATGCCGTGTCGTCGCCGTGCGCCTCGGCCGCTTCGCCCGGCGCAGAAATCAGATCGGTCACGAACTTCACCCCCCGGTTCTCAAACGTGTCCTAGCGTTCAATGGTACGGGATGGCGGATAACGGGAAGGCAACGGTCGCCGGACTCACATTGCCTTCCCAGAGGGTCAGTCGACGATGGCGATGCCGTCGATCTCGACCAGCATCTCCTCGCGGGGCAGGCCCGTGAACACCGTCGTGCGCGAGGGCAGGACGCCGTTGGTGGTGTGCGCGGTCACGAAGGCGCCGTAGGCGTCGTTCATGATGGGGAAGTCCTCGCGCTTGGTGAGGTAGACGCGCAGCATCACGACGTCGTCGAACGTGGCGCCGGAAGCCTCGACGATCGCCTTGACGTTCTCGAGCGTGCGGGTGGTCTGCGCAGCGACGTCACCGGGGAAGAGGTACTCGTTGGTCTGCGGGTCGACGGGGCCCTGGCCCGAGACCTGCACGAACGGACCCTTGCGGATCCCCTGGGAGAACGTGTGGGCGGGAGCGGGGGCGGCATCGGTGGAAACTCGGATCTTCGCGGTCATGCCGCCAGCCTAGTAGCCTTGTTAGATGCCTCTACAAATTCCGGATCCCGTTCTCGGCGCCTGGACGAAGGGCTTCCCGGCGCACGCCGCGGGCCTCCGCCTCTCGGAGGTCGCCGGTGCCGACCTGCGCCTGTCCGACCTGGTGACGCCGGTGCTCACGGTGCATGAGGACGCGCTGACGCACAACGAGGAGACGGTGTTCTCGTGGGCGCAGGAGCAGGGAGTGCTGCTCGCTCCGCACGGCAAGACCACGATGGCGCCCGCCCTGTGGCAGCGGCTGTTCGATGCCGGCGCCTGGGCGATCTCGGTGGCCACACCGTGGCAGGCGGAGGTCGCGGTCGATGCCGGCGTCCCGACCGTGCTGATCGCGAACGCCGTCACGGATCCGGCCGCGGTGCGACACCTGGGCGCGCTGCTCGCCGCCGACGAGGGGCTGCGCGTGCTGTGTTGGGCGGACTCGCTCGCCGGCGTCGCGATCCTCGCCGCGGGGATGGGGGAGGCCGCGCGTCCGCTCGACGTGCTGGTCGAACTCGGTGGGGCGCATGGTCGCACCGGCGCGCGCACCGTCGCCGAGGGGGAGCGGATCGCGCAGACGATCGCGGACGCCCCGGGTCTGCGCCTCGCGGGCGTCACCGGATACGAGGGCCCGTTCGGCCCGGACCGCAGCGACGCATCCGTCGCCGCGGTCGATGCGTACCTGCGCACGCTCGTCGAGCTGCACGACCGGTTGGACTACCCCGCGGGTGTCCGGCCGGTGCTCAGCGCCGGGGGCAGTTCTTTCCCGGATCGGGCGGCGGCAGTGCTCTCCGCACGGAACGGCGACGCGGACGTCGTGCTCCGCTCGGGCGCGTTCCAGATCCACGACGACGGCTTCTACTCGCGGATGTCCCCGTTCGGTCCCCTCGTCGGCACGGCGCCGCTGCGCTCGGCGATGCACGCCTGGTCGCGCGTGGTCTCGCAGCCGGAGGACTCTCTGGCGCTGCTCGACGCGGGCCGGCGCGACGTGCCGTTCGATCTCGATCTGCCCGTCCCTCAGTCGGTGGCCGGTGAGATCACCGCACTGAACGATCAGCACGCCTTCCTGCACCTCGCGGACGAGGCGACGGTCGAGGTCGGCGACGTCGTGCGGCTGGGGCTCTCGCACCCGTGCACCGCATTCGACAAGTGGCGGGTGGTCGCCGTGATCGACGATCCCGACGCCGACGACCCCCGTGTGATCGGAGCGGTGGCGACATGCTTCTGAGTGCGGAGAAGGCCGCCGCTGGGCTCGTCCGGGTCTACCGCGGGGCGACGGTCGTCGATGGAACGGGATCGCCGCGTTACGTGGCCGACGTCGCCGTGGAGGGCGCCAGGGTCGTCGCGATCCTGCCCGCCGGAGAAGCGGCATCCGGGGTGCTCGAACTCCCCGAGGGTGCGGTCGAGGTCGCGGCCGATGGGCTCGTCCTCGCACCCGGTTTCATCGACATGCATGCGCACAGCGAGCTCGCCGTGCTGAGCGGCACCGCGCACGAGGCGAAGATCCGCCAGGGCGTCACGACCGAGGTGCTCGGCCAGGACGGACTGGGCTACGCCCCGCTCGACGATGCGACGGCTGCCGTGATCCCCGCCCAGATCGCGGGATGGAACGGTCTGCCGACAGACGCGCCGTGGCGCACGGTGGACGACCTGCTCGTCGCGATCGACGCGGTCGCCGTCGGGAACGCCGCCGTGCTCGTGCCGCAGGGCAACCTCCGGATGATGGTCGTCGGCCACGAGAACCGCCCGGCGACGTCGGACGAGATCTCGCGGATGGCCGACCTGCTGGGTCGGGCTCTGGACGCCGGCGCGTTCGGGATGTCGAGCGGGCTCACCTACACCCCGGGGATGTACGCCGACACGGCCGAGCTCGAAGCGCTGTGCCGCGTGGTCGCCGAGCGTGGCGGCTACTGGGCGCCGCACACCCGCAGCTACGGCGGGGGTGCGCTCGAGGCATACCGGGAAGCTCTCGACATCGGTCGGCGCACCGGCTGCCCCGTGCACCTCACACACGCGACCATGAACTTCACTCCGAATCGTGGGCGTGCCGATGAGCTCCTCGCGCTGATCGACGAGGCCATCGCGGATGGTGTCGACGTCACCCTCGACACCTATCCGTACCTGCCGGGGGCCACCACGCTCGCGGCGCTCCTGCCGAGTCGTCTGGCGGCGACGGGTGATCTGCTGCGCGCCGTCTCCGCTCTTGATGCGGCCGGTCGTGAGGCACTGCGCGTCGAGCTCGAAGAGGTCGGCTGCGACGGATTCCACGGCGAGAAGGCCGACTGGACCCAGATCCAGATCTCAGGGGTGGCCAACCCCGCGCTCGCGGACCTCGTCGGTCGCACCGTCGCGGAGATCGCCGAGGCCACGGGCCACCGCGCGGTCGACGTGGTGGTGGACACGATCATCGCCGACGCCGGAGCCACGGGCATCCTGATGCACATCGGCGATGAGGAGAACGTCCGCGCCATCATGCGCCACCCGCAGCATGCGGGCGGGAGTGACGGCATCCTCATCGGGGCGCGACCGCACCCACGCGGCCGCGGGACGTTCCCGCGCTACCTCGGGCACTACGTGCGCGAGGTCGGCATCCTGACGCTGGAAGAGGCAGTCCGCCACCTCGCGGGAACCCCCGCGCGGCGTCTGGGCCTGGACCGCGGCGACGCCCCCCGTGGCGTCATCCGGCAGGGAGCGACGGCCGACCTGGTGCTGTTCGACCCCGAGACGGTCGCTGCCGGTGCGACGTTCGAGGAGCCCTTCACCGCTCCGCGCGGCATCGTCGAGGTGCTGGTCGGCGGCGTGCCCGTTCTGGTCGACGGTGACATCACGGGTCGCACGCCCGGTCGTGCGCTGCGGATGCCGCCTCCGGCGCACCGGGCGACGGTTCCCCGCGTGGATGCGCGTATCGACCCGGCGGCTGCAGGTTTCGCCTGGACGACGGCGACACCCGTGCTCGCCGCCCCCGAGCTCGCCCCCTCCGCCGCCCGATTGGGTGGGGGATCGCCGGACGACGGCGCTGCTCCGATCCGGCTGCTGGTCGACGAGAGCGTCGGGGCGGATGCCGCATCGGCAGGCCGCATCGGAGCGGAAGCGTTCCGGGTGACGGTCACCGTCTCCGGCGTCGAGATCCGCGGTGCGAGTGCGGCCGGCGTGTTCCGCGGCGCGACCTGTCTGCGCCAGCTGCGCGACCCGGAGGCCGCAGAGGGACTGATCCCGGCTGGGGTCTGGGAAGGTTCGCCCGCATACAGCTGGCGGGGGACGATGCTCGACGTCGCCCGGCACTTCCGTCCCGCCGACGAGGTCCGTCGTCTGATCGACCTCCTCGCCGACCACCACCTCAACGTGCTCCATCTGCACCTCACCGATGATCAGGGCTGGCGTTTCGAGGTGCCGGGGTATCCACGGCTCACCGAGGTGGGTGCCCGGCGGGAGGCCACGCAACTCGGTCACGGTCCACTCGCGACCGTCGAGCCCGGTGTGCACGAGGGTTACTACACGACGGACGAGCTGCGCGACCTCGTGGCCTACGCGCGCGAGCGTTTCGTGACGCTCGTGCCCGAGGTCGAGCTGCCCGGACACATCCAGGCAGGCCTGGCGGCCTATCCCGAGCTGGGCAACCGCGACGTGGGGGAGCCGGTCGAGTCCGCCTGGGAGCGATTCGGGGTCAATCCGCGCACGCTCGCCCCGACCGAGGCATCGCTGGCGTTCGGTCGCGCGGCGATCGATGCGCTGTGCGACGTGTTCGACTCGGAGTGGATCGGGATCGGCGGCGATGAGGTGCCCGTGACGGAGTGGGCGCAGAGCGCGGCCGCCGCCGAGCGGATGGTCGAGCTCGGACTCGCGACGCCGCATGACGTGCAGCCCTGGTTCACCGCACACTTCGTCGCGCACGTCCGCTCTCGTGGCCGCGTGGCGCTGGCATGGGACGAGGTGCTCGAGGGTGACGTGCCCGAGGGGGTCCGCATCCTTGCATGGCGTGGTCCGGTGGCGATGCGCGAGGCCCTGCGCCGTGGCATCGAGGTCGTCGCGTGCCCCGATCTCGAGGTGTACCTGGACTACCCGCAGTCGGAGTCGGAGGAGGAGCCGATCAGAGTCGGTCCGCCACTGACTATCGAGCGCGCCTACACGCTGCGCGTCGAGGACGGGGCGGTGGGCGGACAGGCGAACGTCTGGAGCGAGCACCTGCCCACCCGCGACCGGGTCGACTTCGCGCTGTTCCCCCGTCTGGCGGCGCTCGCCGAACGGCTGTGGGAGGGCGGCGATCCTGCGCCTTTCGCGGACTTCGGGCGGCGCCTGCCGACGCATCTGCGACGCCTCGCGGCGGCAGGGGTGCGGTATCGTCCCCTGGACGGGCCGACGCCCGTTCAGCGGCGGGCGGGAGTGCCGGGGAAGCCCCTCACGATCGAGGCGCGGGAGGCGATCGTCGCGGGGCTGGTCGAGCGTCTCGTCGAGCGCGCGAACTCGGTCGCCGCGGGTGATCGAAAGTAATGTAACGTTTCGGTAACCCTCCCCGCGCGTCTGCGGGGAGAGGTTGCGTAAATTTTGTTCGTAAGGTCTACTAACAAACATGTCCGTTTCGGATGAACCGCGTCCCACATCGCCGTCAGAGTACGCCGGTGCGAATGCGCACGCCTTCGGCCCGGGGCGCCACCTGCGCTCGCGATCGAAGGTGCTTCCCGAGCACGCCCGCGGGCACAACCGTGCGCTCGTGCTGCAGACGCTCTACCACGCCGGCGCGATGAGTCGCGCCGACCTGTCGCGGGAGACCGGACTCACCCGGGTCACCATCTCGGACCTGGTCGCCGAGTTCATCGTCGACGGCATCGTGATCGAGATGGGCGTCCGTGAAGCGGTCGGCCCGGGCAAACCCCCGATCCTCATCGACATCGACCGTGTCGGGCATCAGATCGTCGGCCTCGACCTCTCCGGACCCGATGCCTTCGCCGGCGCCGTCCTGAGTCTCGACGGCGACGTGCTCGAGCGCCGTGAGGTGCCACGCCCGGCATCGCCCGACGGCGAAGCCGCCTACGCCGCCCTCCGCGAGCTCGCCGAGAGCCTGATCGCGGCTTCGACGCAGCCGCTGCTGGGCGTCGGCATCGGGACTCCCGGTGTCGTGCGCCCCGACGGCGTCGTGCTCAGCTCGCCGAACCTCGGCTGGACGAACTTCCCTCTCGAGGCGAAGCTCAGTGTCGACCTCGACCTGCCCGTCCTCGCCCGCAACGATGCCAACGCGGCCGTGCTCGCCGAATACACCTTCGGCGAAGCCAAGGCCGACTTCATGCTGATCAAGATCGGCAAGGGCGTCGGTGCCGGCCTCATCACCGGCAGCCAGCCGCTGCTGGGCAGCCGTTTCGCCGCGGGAGAGATCGGACACGTCGTCGTCGGAACCGACGGCGGCCCGCGCTGCGCGTGCGGCAAGGACGGCTGCCTCGAGGCCTGGCTCAGTGTGAACCGCCTGGGCGCGGCGATCGCGGCGGAGCCCGACACGCGTGACGAGATCCTGCGGGACGCCGGAACGCGCATGGCGATCGCCATCGCCCCCATCGTTGCCGCACTCGACCTCTCCGAGGTCGTGCTCTCGGGGCCCGCCGACCTGCTCGACGGCGTCCTGATCGACGCGGCGATCGAGACGCTGCACGCACGCACGCTCGAGGGCGTCTTCGAGGACGTCGTGGTGCGCCTGACCCACCAGGACGACATCGTCCTGCGCGGAGCCGCCGTGATGGTGCTCTCCGGACAGCTGGGAGTCTCGTGATCGGCGTCTTCACCAGGACCGGCGCGGCGGGGAGCGGCATCCGATGACGGGTGCAGGCACTGCCGACCGTCTCGGTCGGCAGATTCGTGTGGGCCTCGACGTCGGCGGCACCAAGATCGACGCGGTGGCGGTCGACCCGTCCGGAGACATCCGCGGACGACTCCGCCGCCCCACGGGCTGGGGCGATGACGCAGTCGTCGAGAGCATCGTGACGACCGTGGCCGCGCTCGCCGAGGAGTGCGGCTTCCCGCTCTCCGACGTCGGCTCCGTCGGGATCGGCATCCCCGGTCTCGTCGATGCGGACGCCGGTCGCGTCGACCACGCGGTCAACCTCGGCGTGGAGTCCCTCGACCTCGCGGCCCGTGCGGAGCGGGCCCTCGGAGTGCCTTTCCGCGTGGAGAACGACGTGAAGGCGGCCGCCCTCGGTGCTGCCGTCCTCAGTGGTGTGGCCGGGTCGATGGCGTACTTGAACCTGGGGACCGGTGTCGCCGCAGGCATCGTCATCGACGGACGCATCTGGCGCGGCTCGCGCGGCACGGCCGGCGAGGTCGGGCACCTCTCGGTCGACCCGCACGGCCGACTGTGCGGGTGCGGACAGCACGGATGCGTCGAGACCTTCTGCGGCGGTGGTGCCCTCGCCAAGGCTTGGGGGCGTCCCGGCGCGCTGCCGATCCGCGACATCTTCGACGCGGCCGACGCGGGCGACGCGCTCGCTCTGGCCCTCCGTGACGACCTCTTCCACGGGGCGGCGGCAGCGGTGCGGGTGCTCGTGCTCTCCGCCGACGTCGAGACCGTGGTCATCGGCGGAGGTCTCACCGCGCTCGGCGAACGGCTCGAGAACGGCATCCGCAGCGCCCTGCACGCCGGCGCGGAGGCATCGCCGTTCATGCGGTCGCTCCGCCTGGATGAGAGAATCGAACTGCTCCCCGCGGGTTCGCCCGCAGCCGCCTTCGGCGCCGCACTCGTCGGCGCATCCATCACCGAAAAGGAGACCGTTCCGCATGGCTGAGGTCGTCATCGTCGAGAATTCCGAGGCCGCCGGCGCGCTGGTCGCCACCGAGATCCTCGCACTGATCGAACGTCGTCCCGATGCGGTTCTGGGACTCGCCACCGGATCGACTCCGCTGCCCGTGTACCAGGCCCTGCGCTCCACGCTCGCAGGCCGCGACGTCTCGCAGGTGCGCGGCTTCGCGCTCGACGAGTACGTGGGCATCGACCCCGCGCACCCGGAGAGCTACCGCTCGGTGATCACCCGCGAGGTCGTCGAGCCGCTCGGACTCGACCCCGAGCGCATCCATGTCCCCAACGGCGCCCAGGCGACGATCCAGCACGCCGGCGACGACTACGAAGCCGCCATCGAGGCGGCGGGCGGGGTCGACCTGCAGATCCTCGGCATCGGCACCGACGGACACATCGGCTTCAACGAGCCCGGCTCGTCGTTCGCCTCGCGCACGCGCGTGAAGACGCTCACGGAGCAGACCCGTGAGGACAACGCCCGCTTCTTCGACTCGATCGACGACGTGCCGATGCACTGCATCACGCAGGGGCTCGGGACCATCCTGAAGGCGCGCCACCTCGTGCTGCTCGCCTTCGGGGAGGGCAAGGCCGAGGCCGTCGCCGCGGCTGTCGAAGGGCCACTGACGGCGCTGCTGCCGGGCTCGGCGATCCAGCTGCACCCGCACGCGACGATCGTCGTCGACGAGGCCGCCGCTTCGCGCCTCGCGCTCGCCGACTACTACCGCTACACGTTCGCCAACAAGCCCGCCTGGCAGGGCATCTGACCCCCGCCGGACGCCTGCTCAGCCCGCGAGGGCGGGCCAGGCGATCGGCAGCAGATGCTCGACGCTCAGCGGCGCGAGCGGAAGCGTCGCGACATCGGCGGGTGTGATCCAGCGCAGCTCGGCGAGTTCCGCCTGAACCGTGACGGCCGCAGGATCGACCGATGCCGCGAAGGCATCTGCGACGACCCGGTGGCCCGGTTCGTTGGCCGCCGCCGAGACGAACCGGCCGAGCGGGCGCAGGTCGGCCTCGGCGAGCAGCACACCGAGTTCTTCGTGCAGCTCGCGGATCAGCGTCTGGGCCGCGGATTCGCCGGGCTCGGGTTTGCCGCCGGGCTGCATGAACCGGGTCGTCCCGTGCTTGCGCACGACGAGCACGCGGCCGTCGTCGTCGACGATCACGGCGGCGCTCACATGGATGTCAGGCATCGGGGCTGAACACCTTTCCGGGGTTGAGGATGCCGAGCGGGTCGAACACCGCGGCGATCTGACGCTGGAGCATCCACTGGTCGTCGCCGAGCTCCTCGGCGAGCCAACGCCGCTTGAGGACGCCGATGCCGTGCTCGCCGGTGAGGGTGCCGCCCAGGCGGATCGCCGCACGGAACAGGTCGTCTGCTGCCGCCCACACCTGCGGCGGCACCTCGGGCCCCTCGAAGACGAAGTTCGGGTGCAGGTTGCCGTCACCCGCATGGGCGACGGTCGGGATCGTGAGTCCGTGCTCGCGCTCGATGCGGGCGATCTCGTCGAACATCGCGGGCATGGCGCTGCGCGGCACCGAGACGTCTTCGATCAGCGTGGTGCCCAGGGAGGCCATCCCGGCGTGCATCGACCGGCGGATCGCGAGCAGACGCTCGCCCTCCTCGCGATCATGGGTGACGGCCGTGACGCCGCCGTGCGTGCGCAGGATCTCCGCGATCGTGTCGGCTTCGACTCCGGCCGCGGGGCCGTCGGTCTGGATGGTCAACTGCGCGGCTCCCGCGCTCGGGGCGGGGAGGGCGAGGAGCGCGTGCACCGCCGCGAGGCTGGCCGCATCCATCAGTTCCATGATCGCCGGTTGCACGCCCGCTGCGGTCACGGCGGCCGATGCGGCAGCGGCATCGCGTACACCGGGGAACGTGGCCGTCACGGTGCAGGTCTCGCCCTGCACGAGCCGGCGCAGCTTGAGCGTCGCACCGACGACGACACCCAGTGTGCCCTCGGACCCCACGACCAGGGCAGTGAGATCGAGTCCGGTGACGCCCTTCACGCTGCGATGCCCGAGGTGCAGCAGCCGACCGTCGGCGAGCACCAGATCGACCCCGAGCACGGCGTCGCGGACCACACCGTACTTGGCGCAGAGCAGGCCGCCCGCACCCGTCGCGATGTTGCCGCCGACCGTCGAGATGTCGCGGCTCGCCGGATCGGGTGCCCACCACAGTCCGTGGCGGGCGAGCTCGACGTTGAGGTCGGCGTTCAGGATGCCCGGCTCGACCACGGCAAGCAGATCGTCGGGGCGGATCTCGCGGATCGCGGTCATGCGCCGCATCGACAGCACGATCTCACCCGCACCGGCATTGGCCGCCCCGGCGAGACCGGTGCCCGCGCCGCGTACCACGACCGGTGTGCGGGTCTCGGTGGCGATGCGCATCGTCTGCTGGACATGGTCGACCCGCTCCGCGTGCACGACGGCGAGTGGACGGCCCGCCGCGGCATGGCCGGGACGATCGGCCCTGGCCTCTTCGAGCGAGGCCTCGCTGGTGTCGACGATCGCGCCGAGGGACTCCCGCAGGAGGGTGACCACGGTCACGACGGAGCGCTCACGACGCGCGGCTCATGACAGGGCGCGCCGACCGCTGAGGACGCCGGCCACGACGGCCACGAGAGCGAACGCCGTGCCGATCAGGGCCTGCCCCATCGACCACCACGCGATCGTGACACCGACGTAGATCAGCAGTTCGACTGCGGCGCGCAGGAACGGGTGCACGCGCAGGACGGGCCGCGGGGAGAGGAACAGCGCCCAGATCAGGATCACGACGACGGGTGCCCCGATGCCGATGACGATGTTCCAGGGGAGATCCCAGCTGGCGAAGCCCCACAGGGCGAGAGATGCCACCGCGACCACCAGGACGATGGCGCGGACGACGTCGAGCGCGGTGATGACCGGGCGGTCGACGCCGGGGACGGGAGCGGGATCCGAGGACATGGATCCAGTCTATTCGGCGGTGGAGGGGCCTTCGGCCGGGGCGACGGGGGACTCGACGGCGTCGACGGCGGGAGCCTCGGCCGCCGGTGCGGTCTCGACCCGGGCCGCGGCGGGAGCGGCAGGAGCCGTCTCGACGGGAGTCGTGTCCGCAACGGGCGCATCCTGCGCCGGCGCCGACGCGGCGGGTGCGGACTCGGCGGGCGTCGCCTTCTCCACGGAGAGCACGGCATCGTCCGCCGTCGGTGCCGTCTCCACCGGTGCCGGATCCTCGACCGGTGCCGGATCGACGGGCGGCTCTTCGCCAAGGCCGCCGCGCGGCTCGAGCGAGAACAGGGTCGTGTCTGCCGACGGTCCGGGCGCCGACGCGAGGACGTACCGGAACGTGACGGTGGTGACCGTGGCGAAGACGTACTGCGGGACCGTCGGAGTGAGCACGATCGTCCCGGCTCCGGCGGCGTCGAGCACCGCCGTGCCTCCGCCGACAGTGCTGCCGTCGAGCAGGGCTTCGATCGTGGACCCCGGGGCGCCGGTGACAGGAACGGTGTAGACGATGCGGAGGCCGAGCGGGTCGTCGAAGAACTCGACGCTCGCGGTTCCCCACACCGGCGGCGTGGTCGGAGTGGCCGGGTCCACGGGGTCGACGGGGTCGACTGGATCGACGGGCTTCTCCGGCTCCACGGGCGTCGCCGGGTCGACCGGAGTGGTCGGTGGCGTCGTCACCGGCGGCGGTGCGACATCGGGCGCGGCCGTATCCGTCTGCTCCGGAGTGGCCGGCTCGTCGGCCGGGGGAGCGGGCTCGACGGGCGGGACCACCGGCGGCTCGGCGGCGACGGGCTGCTCAAGGCTCATCGCCTCGTCGGGGCCGACGTCGGCAGCGATCGATGACGAGTCCTGATCGCCGGCGCTGGGCAACGAGGTAGCGGGGTTCGCACCCGCGAGCCCCGGGATGATCGCGGCCGCGGCGACGACACCCGCGACGACCAGGGCTGCCGATCCGGCTCCGACGAGCGCGCCGATCCCGGTGAATGCGCCTCCCGAAGAAGCTGCGCCCGAGGACGAACCCGCGGCGCCGCCGGCCGAGCCGCCCGAACCGGCGCCAGCACCTCCGGCGCCGCCCGCGGCGATCCCGGTCGCTGCCTGCACCGCGCCGCCGTCTCCGCCGAACACGGCACCGGGGATGGTCGAGGCGCCGCCCGCGAGCGCGACGATCGGAGCGCCGCCGCCCTGCAACGTGGCGAGGTATCCCGCGGCGCCGGTGACGCCCAGCACGAGCGGCAGCAGCACGAGTGCGAGGCGGGTGGAGACGTCCTTCGCCTCGGCGGCGACGATCATGCACCGTGCGCACTCGTCGAGGTGGACTTCGAGTCGCTTGTGATCGCGAGTGCTCAGGTTACCGCGGGAGTACGCGCCGAGGTGCTCGATCGTCCACTGGCATTCGGAGCCCTCGGCCGCGCTGCGCAGGTGCGCCTGGATCCAGGCCTCGCGCAGACCCTCACGGGCGCGGAACGCCAGCTGCGACACCGCGCCGGCCTTCATCCCGAGAAGGGGACCGACCTCCTGCGGCTTCATCTGCTCGATCTCGGTGTACCAGAGCACCTCCTGCCAGCGGGAGGGCAGGCTGCGGAAGGCCTGTGCGGTCAGGCTGCGGTCGAGTGCCTCGTTCGCCGCCTGGTCGGTGGTCTCGGGATCGGCGACCGCGTCGAGCTCGTCGATCGCGGTCTCTCGGCGGGAGCGACCCCAGCCGGCCGCGGTGTTGCGGATGCTCGTGAAGAGGTAGGCGCGGAAGGAGCCGTTGGGCCCGCCGCCCTTGACGATCGCCTGGTAGATGCGGGTGTACGCCTCCTGGACCAGGTCGTCGGGGTCGATCGAGGACGTGACGGAGCGGGCGACCGAGAGGCCGGACGGATAGTGGCGGCGCCACAGTTCACCGAAGGCCTCCGTGTCGCCCGAGCGGGTGCGGAGGATCAGGTCGGCGTCGCCGACCGATTCGTCGTGAGTCGTCTTCTCTTCGTGCACAATCATCCATCTGTCGCGGGACGCAGATGCGCCTCCACAGGAAGAGACGCGTGAGAGCGCCACTCATCACGCGACGTCACCATTCTCTCGCGAATCTCCCAGGGAAGCCACCCTTCCGCGGAATTCCGAGCCGATCCCCGGGGGAAGATCAGCCCGCGGAGAACTTTCTCGAAGATTTTCGAGAAGTCGCGTAATGAATCCGGGAGACCACCGTCTCATCCCATAGAGACAGCCGTATGGATCCCACCGGGGGGCGGGATCCAGGCGCTGGTGCGGGGGGTAACTGCACCAGGAGGGCGGTTCGGGAGCCTCGGGGGAGGAGTGCCCGGCCCCCCATCTCTCGAGGGGGGACTGAGGCCGCCGATCTGGGGAACGGCGGCCTCCCATCCCTCACCCACGCATGACCGGAGAGCGCAGAGCTGCGCGTCGCTCGCCGAGCCGTCCTTCTAGAAGACGTGCAGCCGTGGACCCGACCACACGCGTGCGACGCGCAGCTCCGCATCCAGCAGCACGGCATCGCCGATCAGGCCCGGGCGCAGAGCGCCGAGCGCGGCGTCGCGGCCGATCGCCCGCGCCGGAGTCTCCGTGAGCGCCGTGACCGCATCGGCGAGCGCCACTCCCGCCTGGACGGCCCGCCGGAGAGCGACGTCCTGCGTCAGCGTCGATCCGGCGATCGACCCGGTGTCATCGGCACGGGCCACGCCGTTCTCGACCGTCACGCTCACGGCGCCGAGGTCGTAGTGGCCGTCGGCGCTTCCCGCCGCCGCCATCGCGTCCGTGATCAGGGCGACCCGACCGGGGGCGGCGTCGAACACCAGCTTGATCACGTGCGGGTCGAGGTGCACGTTGTCGGCGATCGCCTCCAGCACCACGCGATGATCCGCCGCCGCGGCGAGAACCGGCCCCGGAGCGCGGTGGTGGATGCCGGGCATGGCATTGAACGCATGCGTGAGGATCGAGGCTCCGGCGTCGAACGCGGCGACCGTCATCTCGGCGTCCGCGTCGGTATGACCCACGGCGGCGGCAGACCCGGCGGCCACGATCTGGCGGATCGCCTCGAGCCCGCCCGGCAACTCGGGGGCGATCGTGACCTGACGGATCGTGCCACGGCCGGCTTCCAGCAGGCGGGCGACGTCCGCGGCGGCGGGGTGCCGCAGCAGGGACGGCTCGTGCGCGCCGTGGTGGCCGGGGTCGAGGAACGGTCCTTCGAGGTGCGACCCGAGGATGTCGGCGTCGGTCTCGGTCAGCTCGGCGATGAGCGCCACGCTCTGCGCGAGTGAGTCCAGGGAGGCCGTCACGAGCGAGACGACCGCGCGTGTGGTGCCGTGCTCGCGGTGCAGCGCGCGTGCGGTGCGGATCGCATCCACACCGTCGTCGAAGGCCGCACCCGCACCGCCGTGCCCGTGGATGTCGATGAAGCCGGGCGTCAGCAGGGCGCCGGGCCCGGCGACGGAGGTCGCATCCACGACCTCGTCGGCCGCCGCCCAGTCCGTTCCGATACCACGTGCGGCGACGAGGCCGTCCTCGATGCGGACCCAGCCGTCCTCGACGATCTCACCGCGGTCGATGATCCGGGCGGAGTGGATGACCAGCGAACCTGTCGCGGAGGAATGGGTGCTCAACGTGCGCTCCAGGGAATCTCGGATGCGGGGTGGAAATCGACCCCCTCAGCCTTCCACAGCGGGGCGAGCGAGCCGACCCGCACGCGGAACGACTCCCAGGCGCGCTCCGGACCCTCCTTCGGCGACCACGCGATCTCGGCCTGTGCTGCGGCCCGCGGGAAGACCAGCTGCTCCACCTCGGAGAGGGTGCGGGTCGTCTCCGACCACAACGGGGCCTCGACACCGAGGATCGCGGTGTCCGGCACATCGAGGACGGCGGTCGGCTCCCACTCGTAGGCGGAGCGGACGTCGATGATCGCGGCCCAGGTGAGCCCGAGGGGGAAGTCCTCGCTGTACTTCATGTCGAGGTACGTGACGTTGGCCGCCGACATGATCAGCGCGCCGCCGCGCGCGACGAAGTGCTCGGCCTCTTCGGCGTGGGTGCCCTCCGGCGTGGTCTTGCCCCAGTACTGCCCCACGGTGCCCTCGGCGATGTTCGCCGCCGAGCCCATCTCGTGCCAGGCGACGGGAGTCTTGCCCGCCTCCACGACGATCGCGGTCGCCCGCTCCGCGAACAGGTCGAAGTCGGCCTGCGGGGTGCCGAGGGACTCGTCGCCGCCGATGTGGATGTAGGGGCCGGGGGTCATCTCAGCAAGCTCGCGCACCACATCGCGCACGAAGTCGTAGGTGCGCTCCTCGTGAATGCGCACGCTGGAGTGCCCGACGCCCCACCCGAGGTAGGTCTCGCCCGCGACGGGGAGTGGCTGACCGAGGCGCTCGGAGTCGGCGACGAGATTGTCGTTGAGCACGGGAGCCTCGACGAGTTCCGGGTAGGCGACGCCGATCGCGTGGGTGTGTCCGGGGAGGTCGATCTCCGGGATCACGATCATGTGCCGGGCGGCCGCGTACGCCACGATCTCGCGGTAGTCGTCCTTCGTGTAGAAGCCGCCGGGGTCGCCGTTCGCCGAGGTCGCGGACGACAGCTCGGTGAGCCGCGGCCAGGAGTCGATGTGCACGCGCCAGCCCTGGTCGTCGCTGAGGTGCAGGTGCAGGTGGTTGAACTTGAGGGCGCTCGTGCTGTCGATGAACCTCTTCACGTCGTCGACGCCGAAGAAGTGCCGCGCGACGTCGAGCATGACGCCGCGCCGGGCGAAGCGCGGGGAGTCGGCGATATCGGCGCCGAGCAGCGACCAGCCGTCGTCGTCCTGTCGCAGCAGCTGCAGCAGGGTCTGGACGCCGTAGAAGACGCCGGCCTCGTCGGCGCCGACGATGACCGCGCGGTCGCCGATCTCCAGCGTGTAGCCCTCGGGGGCGGAGGATTCCGCGTCGATGATCAGCTCGATGTCGGCGGGCGCCGTCTCGACGGGGGAGAGGCGGAGGCCGGTGCGGCTCTCGATCGCCTCGATCAGCAGGGCCACGGCGGGCGAGGAGCCGAGCACGCGCGTCGTCGCGGTGATCGGCATCCGTGCCTCTCGTGCGACGGCGGAGACGGGCACGGGGACGAGGGGAAGAGGATGAGGAAGGACCATGAACAAAACCTACCCGTCGCAGTCGTCCAGCGGAATGGTGGATGTCGAATCGATTCTGTGCCGGTCGCGGGGGAGTGCCCGCGTTCGATGCCGTGTGCATCGGCTATGCTCGTAACCGTCGCGACTGGCGTCTGGGTGGACTACCACCGGGGAGCGACTGACCACGGAATTCGACCGCGCGCCTGGGCCGATAGGAACACCCCTTTCGAATCCGTTGTCAAAGGAGCACGTCATGACCGACCGTTACTTCAACGCCCCGCTTTCCGAGGTCGACCCGGAGATCGCCCAGGTCCTGGATCGCGAGCTGAAGCGTCAGCAGACCTTCCTCGAGATGATCGCCTCGGAGAACTTCGTGCCGGTCTCGGTGCTGCAGTCGCAGGGGTCCGTCCTCACCAACAAGTACGCCGAGGGATACCCGGGTCGCCGCTACTACGGCGGGTGCGAAGAGGTCGACGTCGCCGAGTCGCTGGCGATCGAGCGGGCGAAGAGCCTGTTCGGCGCCGAGTTCGCGAACGTCCAGCCGCACTCCGGCGCCTCCGCGAACGCCGCGGTCCTGCACGCGATCGCCCGGCCCGGCGACACGCTCCTCGGCCTGTCCCTCGACCAGGGCGGCCACCTCACGCACGGCATGAAGATCAACTTCTCGGGACGCCTCTACGACATCGTCGCCTACGGCGTCGACCCCGAGACCTCGACGATCGACATGGCCGAGGTGCGTCGTCTCGCGATCGAGCACAAGCCGAAGGTCATCATCGCCGGCTGGTCGGCCTACCCCCGCACCATGGACTTCGCGGCGTTCCGCGAGATCGCCGATGAGGTCGGCGCACTCCTCTGGGTCGACATGGCGCACTTCGCCGGCCTGGTCGCCGCCGGGCTGCACCCGAACCCGGTGCCCCACGCACACGTCGTCTCCTCGACCGTGCACAAGACGATCGGCGGCCCCCGCTCGGGCTTCATCCTCACCAACGACCCCGAGCTCGCCAAGAAGATCAACACCGCGGTCTTCCCCGGCCAGCAGGGCGGTCCGCTCATGCACGTGATCGCCGCCAAGGCCACCGCGTTCAAGCTCGCCGGCACGCCGGAGTTCAAGGAGCGCCAGGAGCGCGTGCTGCGTGGTGCGAAGCTGATCGCCGAGCGTCTCTCGCAGCAGGACGTGAAGGACGCCGGCATCGCGGTGCGCTCGGGCGGCACCGACGTGCACCTCGTGCTGGTCGACCTGCGCGACGCCGAGATCGACGGCAAGCAGGCGGAAGACCTCCTCCACGACATCCACATCACCGTGAACCGCAACGCGGTCCCGAACGACCCGCGTCCGCCGATGGTCACCTCGGGTCTGCGCATCGGCACCCCGGCGCTCGCGACCCGCGGCTTCGGCGACGCCGAGTTCACAGAGGTGGCCGACATCATCGCGCTCGCGCTGCTCCCGGGCGCCGACGTGGACGCGCTGCGTGCCCGCGTCGACACCCTGGCCGCCGCGTTCCCGCTCTACCCGGACCTGCAGCAGTGACCGCGAAGATCCTCGACGGCAAGGCCGCAGCCGCGGCGATCCGTGCCGAACTGACCGAGCGGGTCGCCGCGCTGAAGGCCAAGGGCATCACCCCGGGCATCGCGACCGTGCTGGTGGGCGCCGACCCGGCGTCGCAGCTCTACGTGGGGATGAAGCACCGGCAGTCCGAGGGCATCGGGATGAACTCGATCCAGCGCGAGCTGCCGGCCGATGCCACACAGGCCGAGGTCGAGGCGCTGATCGACGACCTCAACGCCGATCCCGCCTGCCACGGGTACATCGTGCAGCTGCCGCTGCCGAAGCACCTCGACACCGACGCGATCCTCGAGCGGATCGATCCGGCAAAGGACGCCGACGGTCTGCACCCGACGAACCTCGGGCGCCTCGTGCTGAACGTCAACGGGCCGATCCACACCCCGCTGCCGTGCACGCCGCGGGGTGTGATCGAACTGCTGCTCCGCAACGACTACGACCTCAAGGGCAAGCACGTCGTGGTGGTCGGGCGCGGAGTCACGATCGGCCGCTCGATCGGTCTGCTGCTCACGCGTCGCGACCTGAACGCCACGGTCACGCTCACGCACACGGGAACGGTCGACATGGGCCGCTACCTGCGTGAGGCCGACGTGATCGTCGCCGCGGCCGGGGTGAAGCACCTCATCCGTGCCGAAGACGTCAAGCCGGGCGCCGCGGTGCTCGATGTCGGCGTCACCCGTGAGACCGACGACGAGACCGGCAAGAGCCTGGTGTTCGGCGACGTCGCCCCCGACGTGGCGGAGGTGGCGGGATACCTCTCCCCGAACCCCGGCGGTGTCGGCCCGATGACGGTCGCCCTGCTCATGACCAACGTGGTGGAGGCGGCGGAACGGCTCGTCTGACCCGCGCCGAAGCCTCGCACAACGACAGAAACGTCGCAGGGATCCCCGGGATTCCTGCGACGTTTCTGCGCTTCTGCGAAGTTCTCGCTCGGTCAGCCGAGCTCGTCGAGCATGCGGCGCTGCTCCGCCGTCAGGCCGTCCTTGAGCTCTTCGCGAGCGGCGGCGGTCTCGGGAGTCTCCGGCGCAGGTGACGCGGCGGCGGAAGACTGCGCGCCGCTCTTCACCCGTGCCTGCGCGGAGTCGTAGATCTCGCCGACCTTGGCGTGCAGGCGGTCATCGATCCGGTCGTAGATCATCCACCCGGTGAGCAGGGCGATCGGCGGGAGCACGAAGCCCCAGAAGCTGGACACCCGCACACCGCTCAACCACACGGTCAGCACCCACACGATGAGCTCGACGAGGTAGACGAGCACGTACTGCACGACCTTCTCACCGGCCTTCGTCCGGTCGGCGGCCGACTTCGCGGCGGACTTGCGGAACGCCCGGGAGAGCAGGGGCTTCACGAACAGGGTGGCGAGGGTCAGGACGACGGATGCCCACAGCGCATTCCATCCGACCGAGGCGCCGGGCAGGAGCAGGCCGATCAGGAGCAGCACCGCCACGTTGAACACGTAGAGGGCGACGAACCGGACGATTCCGTTCTTCATGCGACCAGAATCCCACATCGTCGGGGGTCCGGGCGAGGCGATCTCGCCGCCGTAAACTGAACCCCGGCGACCCTGCCACCCCCTCCGCGCCCCGGGAGACGTCATGACGATCGACCTCGATCCGCTGTTGGATTCGATCGACATCCTGACCACGGCCGACGGTGCGCACTGGGAGGCTCATTCGCACGACGATCACGAGTTGCTCTCCGCGATCAGCCAGTCGGTCACCGTCGTCACTCCCGACGCGGTCTACATCGCCCCGCGCGGCACGAGCATCTGGATCCCGGCCGGAGTCGTGCACGAGGTGACCGCGGCTCCGGGCAACAGCATGCGATGCACGTGGTTCGAGCCGGACGCGGGGGCGATGCTCACGAGCAGGGTGGTCGTGACCACGGTGCCTCCGCTGCTCGACCGCGTGCTCGCGGAGCTGGTGCGTTACACCGACCCGGCGCGACGGGCGCGCGCGGAGGCGTTCGCACTCGACCTGCTCGCCGACTCGCGCGAGACGGGAGTCGGGCTGCCCACGCCGACGAGTCCGTGGCTGCGCGCGGTCGCCGATGCGCTCATCGCCGACCCCGCAGACCGTCGCACCGTCGACGCCTGGGCTGCGCACTCCTCCGTGAGCGTGCGCACCCTCATGCGGCAGTTCGCGGCGGAGACCGGGATGACCTTCTCGCGCTGGCGGGCGGAGCTGCGTCTCCAGCTGGCGATGTCGATGCTCGCGAACGGGACCGAGGTGGGACGCACGGCCCGGGCTGTGGGCTTCGAATCGCTCGCCGCGTTCTCGGCCGCGTTCCGAAGGCGGGCGGGCGTCTCGCCACGCACGTTCGCGCGCACGCACGGCTCGGTGACCGATTCGCGCGCATAGTCGACCGATCGGCGCAACTATCGCCATCGAACCGGGCACGACGGCGCGACATAATTAGGTAACCCTTGCCTTAATTGGAGAACCTGTGCGCCCATCACCGCGCCTGCGAGCCGCGCTCGCAGCAGCCGTCATCGTCCCCCTGTTCGCCGTCACCGCGTGTGCCTCCGCCGGATCGTCCGGTGGTGACGCCGCGAGCGGAGACACCGTCGTCGTCGACACCGTGTACGGGGAGGTGACGGTTCCCGCCGCGCCCGAGCGCGTGGCCGCCGTGTCGTATGACACCCCGTGGCAGGTGATGTCCCTCGACGTGCCCGTGATCGCGACGATCGACTACACGCAGTGGATCGACACGTACACCGAGGATCAGCAGGCCTACATCGCCGACGCCACCGCCGTCGGCACCTACGGCGAGATCAACTTCGAAGCCCTCGCCGGTGCCGCCCCCGACGTGATCGTGGGAGATGCCTATGAGGTGGACGAGGCCACGTTCACGCGTCTCAGCGAGATCGCGCCGACCGTGATCGTCGGCGGCGACGAGCGGGGCGACTGGCAGACGCTCACCGAGGACCTGGCGACGGCGCTCGGTGCGCACGACACCTGGGCGGAGGCGAAGGCCTCGTACGAGGCGCGCCGCGACGAGGTGAAGGAGCAGTACGCCGACGTCATCTCCGCCAACACCTGGGCGAACTTCTCGCTCGGCGACGAGGCGGGGCAGTTCTCCATCCAGCTCCCGACCGGCGCGACGGGCAACCTCATCGTCAACGAGATGGGGCTCGCCTACGGGAAGGGCATCCCGCTCGAGGACGAGGGCGGCTTCGGCTACGCCTCGTTCTCACTGGAGCAGATCGGCACGATTCTGGACGGGGTCACGGTCGGCCTCACCTTCGAGAACCCGGACGGCACGATGATGCCCGCGATTCAGGACGTGATCGACAGCAGCCTGTTCCAGCAGCTGGACATCGCGACGTCGGGACGCGTCTACGGGCTCTCGACGAGCGTCACGGACTACCGCAGCGCCGAGGCGTGGATCGACGAGCTCACGGCCAAGGTCCTCGAGCCGCTGTCGCAGTGACCGGACTCGCCACGGACGGTCGGCGGCGCGTCCGCCGTCCGTCCGACGCGATCGTCCTCCCGATCGTGCTGCTGCTCCTGATCGCCGCGATCGGGGTCAGCATCGCGGTCGGGCCGCGCACGTTGTCGCCCGAAGAACTCCTCGCCGCACTCACCGCCCCGACAGGAACCGAAGCGGACCTCATCGTGCGGGACGTGCGCCTGCCGCGTACGTTCATCGGGATCGCGGCCGGCGCGGCACTCGCCGTCGCGGGTGTGATCATGCAGACGCTGACGCGCAACCCGCTCGCCGAGCCGGGGCTGCTGGGCGTGAACGCTGGGGCCTCCCTCGCGGTGGCCATCGCCATCGTGGTGCTGGACGTCGGCGACTTCGGCGCGACGATGTGGTTCGCGTTCGCCGGCGCCGCGATCGCCAGTGCCGTGGTCGCACTCATCGGCGGAGTGGGACGCGGCGCCTCGATCGGTCGGCTCGCCCTGACCGGCGTCGCGGTCGCGGCCGTGCTGTCGGCAGCGACCTCGGCACTGAGCCTGATCGATCCCGCGTCGTACCAGGCGATGCGGCTGTGGGGTGCCGGTGCGCTCGGCGGACGCTCGCTCGACGCCGCCGTCCTCACCCTCGCGGTGGTCGGCGCCGGGCTTCTGCTCGTGGTGCTGCTCGCCCCGGGCATCGGGCTCCTCGCGCTCGGGGAGGACACCGCCCGTGCGCTCGGCGGACGGGTCGGAGCCGTGCGCATCGGCGGGTTCATCGCGATCGCCGTGCTCTGCGGAGCAGCGACGGCCGCGGCCGGGCCGATCGCGTTCGTCGGGCTCCTCGTGCCCCACGCGCTGCGGGCCGTCTTCGGGCCGGACACCCGCCGCCTGCTCGTCTACAGCGTTCTCGCCGGCCCCATCCTGTTGTTGGTCGCCGACGTGCTGGGCGGCATCCTGATCGCCCCGCGCTCGATCCCGGTCGGCGTGATGACCGCCTTCCTCGGTGCGCCGGTGCTCGTGGCCCTCGTGCTGTCGCGCCGGGTGCAGGCCGACGGAGCACCCTCGTGATCGTCGGCTCGGTCGTCGCCGTGCCGCCGTCCACGCGCCGCCGCCGCATCATCATCTGGGTCGTCGCGACCGTCGCACTGCTCGTGCTGGGCATCGCGGGGCTCACCCTCGGAGACGCTCCGGTGTCGGCCCCGGACGCGCTCATGGCACTGTTCGGCGGCGGAGAGCCCGGCACGCGGCTCATCGTGCTCGGATGGCGGCTGCCGCGCGTCGTGCTCGGCGCGGCGATCGGCGCGATGCTCGCGCTCTCCGGTGCGCTGTTCCAGGTGGTCACGCGCAATCCGCTCGGCAGCCCCGACATCCTCGGATTCTCCGCGGGTGCATACACGGGCGCCCTGGTCGTGATCGTCGGCGGGTCGGTGAGCACCCTCGCCCTCACGGTCGGTGCGATCGGCGGCGGCATCCTGTCGGCCGCTCTCGTCTTCGCCCTCGTGGCCTGGCGCGGTGCGAGCGGCACCCGCCTGATCATCGTCGGCATCGCCCTCACCGCCATGCTCGGCGCGGTGAACACCATGATCGAGCTCGCGGCCGACGACGTGGTATCTCGCAGCGCCGCCATCTGGGGCGCGGGGTCGCTGAACGGCATCGACGGTCGATGGATCCCGGTGATGCTGGGGACCCTCCTGCTCGGCGCCGCGGTGATCGCGGCATTGCGTCCGGCACTCGCGCTCTACGAGCTGGGCGAGGACCGTGCGGCCTCGCTCGGCGTGCACCCCATGCGGCTGCGGCTGACCGCCATGCTGGTCGGCGTGGTGCTGCTCGCCGTCACCATCGCCGCGGCCGGACCACTCGCCTTCATCGCGCTGGCCGCCCCGCAGATCGCGCGACGCCTGTGGCGCAGCGGTCCCATCCCGTTCGCCGCATCCGCCCTGACCGGCGCCGTGCTGCTCGTGCTGAGCGACCTCCTCGCCATGCGACTGTTCGCACCGACCATGCTCCCCACCGGACTCGTCACCATCGGGATCGGCGGACTCTACCTCGCCTGGATGCTCTCCGGCGCGAATCGAAGGAGGCGCTGATGCGCACCGATGCCCCCGTCTACACGGCCGAGGTCGTGGCCCGCACCACCGTCACCCCGCACATGCTGCGCATCACGCTCGGAGATGTGCGGGATGCGGAGGGGCGGAGCTTCGTGTCGAGCGGGCGCCCCGACGAGTTCTTCGGGCTGTGGCTGCCGACCCCCGACGGGCGCGGCGTGAAGCGCTACTACTCGGTCCGGGAGTGGCGGGCGGAGGAGAGCCAGCTCGACATCGACTTCGTCGTGCACGCGCACGGGCCGGCGACCGGGTGGGCTCGTGCGGCGAAACCGGGGGACCGCGTCGGCTTCGACTCGGCCCGCGGACACTATGCGCCACCGGAGGGGACGGAGCGCGTGGTGCTCGTCGGCGATGCGACGGCTCTGCCCGCGATCGGACGCATCCTCGAGGAGCGCACGGCATCCGCGCCGCCCGTGTGCGCCATCCTCTCGGTCGACGATCCGGCGGACGAGCAGACCTTCCCGTTCCGGAACGACGACGTGGTGCGCTGGGTCGCCGCAGGCGAGATGCTCGCCGCGATCGTCGCGGAGACGACGGCCCCGCAGCCGGCGACCTACCTCTGGTTCTCGGGGGAGTCGGGGCTCATGCGAGACGTGCGGCGACACGTCAGGCACACGCTCGGGTGGCCCACCTCGCGCTACATGACCATGG
Organism: Microbacterium sp. LB12; assembly: GCF_037150835.1. Lineage (NCBI taxonomy): Bacteria > Bacillati > Actinomycetota > Actinomycetes > Micrococcales > Microbacteriaceae > Microbacterium > Microbacterium sp. LB12. The sequence continues at coordinate 196,418 of NZ_JBBCPF010000005.1, forward strand.
GGTACTGGCGACGGGACGCGGAGCGCTGGAGTGCCGAGTTCGACCGGAAGCCGGGACTGGAGCAGCGGATCGCGCAGATCTGGGAGAGCGGCGAAGACGACGAGACCCAGCGGGACCGGGTCGACGAGCTGCTGACGAGGAACGGGCTGTGACCGATACGACCTTCGACATCCGCGGTCTCACCGCCGGGTATCCGCACGCCGCGCCGATCTCGGTGGGCCTCGATCTGTCGATCGATCGGGGCTCGTTCGTCGCGATCATCGGACCGAACGCCTGCGGCAAATCGACTCTCCTCCGCACGATCGCCCGACTGCTGCCCGCGCTCGCCGGATCGGTGCTGCTCGACGGCCGCGACATCCGCACGCGCGGGGCGAAAGAGCTGGCGCGCGAGCTCGGCCTGCTGAGCCAGTCCGCGGAAGCGCCGGACGGCATGCGCGTCGCCGACCTCATCGCACGAGGCCGCTACCCGCACCGTCGTGCCTTCTCCGGGTGGAGCGACGCGGACGAGCAGGCGGTCCGCAACGCCATGGAGCGCACCTCCGTGCAGGAGCTGGCGGAGCGCCCGATCGACGAGCTCTCCGGCGGGCAGCGTCAGCGGGTCTGGCTGGCGATGGCGCTCGCGCAGGAGACCGACGTGCTGCTGCTCGACGAGCCGACGACGTTCCTCGACATCACGCACCAGCTCGACATGCTCGATCTGTTCCGTGCCATCAATCGGGAGCACGGGACCACGATCGTCGCCGTTCTGCACGACCTGAACCAGGCAGCCCGCTACGCGGATCGGATCGTGGCCATGCGTGACGGAGCGATCCTCCGCACGGGAACGCCCGCAGAGGTGCTCACGCCCGACGTGATGGCGGGCGTGTTCGACCTCGACTGCACCGTCATCCCGGATCCGGAGACCGCGACGCCGTTGATCATCCCGCGACGCCGCTGATCGTACCCGGGGGTCCGGGCGAGGCGATCTCGCCGCCCGTTCGGCTCAGAGCGCCCGGTACAGGTCCCAGGCGCGCTGGCAGGCCGCGGCGACCTCCCGCACGTGCACGGGGTCCTCCGTGATCCACTCGGTGCCGGGGCGGTGGAGCTCTTCCACGGCGGCAGGCCCGAGCAGGTACTCGCGCAGGAACTCGGCCTGCACCGCGTCGAGGGTGAGCGCGGCCTCTGCGGCGCGGTCGGCGAGCTCGCGGAAACGGACTCCGGCCGCACGGATCTCCTGGCTGCCCAGATACGGCGTGTTCAGCGCCACCTCGTCGGGCTGCTCGACGCGGAATCCCGCGCGGTGCGCGTCCGCGAGTGCGCGCAGCCGCTCCGGATCCATGGTGGGCGGATCGGCGGGGTCGCGTTCATCGCCCCGGGCGTCGCCGCGGTTCGAGAGCGCGACCACCGCGGGCAGCCGGTCCTCCGGGGCACGGGTCACGCTCACGGCGCCGTCGCGCGTCGTGGTGGTGTTCATGGTGTCGTGGACCGACAGGCGCGTGAACTGCCCGCCGGTGCGGAGCTTCTCCGCGACGAAACGCTCGGTCAACGCATCGCGGGTGCTCTCGTAGACGCCCAGCCCGCGCTCGCCGACCTCCACGAAGGTGTGCACGAGTCGGTCGAGTTCCGCGTCGTCCTCCGGCACGTCGAGGATGGGGAAGAACGAGAACGTCACCGGACGGATCGCATCGACGCCGGCAAGATCGACCTTCTGCCAAGGCCCTGCGGCCCGGGTGCGTGCGATCGCCTCGGTCAGGTCGGCGGCGATGTCGGCGGGACGCGCACGGTTCGGGTCGCGCACCAGGCGCGGATGCGGGTTGATGACGGCGACGATGCGGCGGTCGTTGCGGGCCCATTCGCGCACGATCGCGTCGGTGGCGACGTCGGTGAAGTCGTACTGCAGTCGACGGGTCAGCGCGGGCGAGAGGAACGGGACGAGCTCCTCGGGAATGCGCGCGCCGGCATGCGGGGCGCTCACCAGCACGTCGGCTTCGGCGATCGCCTCGTCGAGGGTCCTGTTGTCGCTGTCGGCGAAGACCGTGATCTCCTGCGCCGTGAAGGTGTGTCCAGCCGGGATCAGGTCGAGGTCGCTCATGGGGTCATGGTAGCCGCGGGCACTCCCGCACGGTCAGCCCTCTCGGAACTTCGCAAGACGACGGAAACGTCGCAGGAATCTCCAGGATCTCTGCGACGTTTCTGCGTCTCTGCGAAGTTCTGCGTGCCCGATCAGCCCTGTGCGTGCAGCGAGCTCTCGATGCCGCTGATGCGGGCCTGGTCGTCGAACCGGAACGTCGCGGTGCCGGAGGCGTCGACCACCGTGGCCCCGGAGAAGGCCTCGTCGGTCCAGGACAGCGTCCAGCCGGCGAGTCGGGCCAGATCCCACACGGCCGTCCGCGCGTCGGGGAGCGCGAGACCGGACAGCACCCGGGGGAGCGCGATGACCGCGTCGGCCACCGTGAGCGGTGCGAGCGGCGCGTCGAGCAGGAACACCGCACGGGTGCCGTTGCCGACCGGCGCGGAGTAGTACGGCGCGCGTCCGGTCAGCTCGACGGCCACACCGCCGATCGTGTGGGCGGCCTGCGCGATCCACTCGTCGTCTGCCGCGGCATCGGCGGGGAACGGCACCTCGGCCGTGGTCAGCTCGACGATGCCGTGCTCGGCGCCGTAGGCGTGCAGTTGCGCCGCGACGCCCTGCGCATCGCCGCTCGGGTGCGCCCACGCCCACAGCAGCGAGCGGGGTCCGGGGGCGATCGTCGCGATCAGGTGCGCGCGGGTGACGAGCTGACGCGACGGGTCGGCATTGGCCGTGAAGGTCAGCGTGCCGGCGGCCATATCGGCGTCCCACCGGTGCTCGCCGAGAGCGTCGGCGGCGGCGGAGAGGGCGTCCTGTCGCAGCGCGACGAAGAGGGCGGCACGGTCGGCGAGGGGCTGGAGCGCGGCGAAGGTCATGCCCACAGTCTCGCGGGGAATGCTATGAATCCGCTAGTTCACGCGGATCTCGTCGAGCGGATCAGTAGCTGGCGCGTGCGCTGCCATCGGCACCGAGGAAGCGTGCGGTCAGCGCTTCGGACGCCCGGGCGAGGAGCGCGACGTCGGCGCCGACCGCCACGAATTCGGCACCCGCGGCGAGGTAGGCGTCCGCGGCAGCGGGGTCGAACGCGTTGACGCCGACGGGTTTGCCCGCTGCCGTGACGGCGGCGAACACCCCCTCGACCGCCGCGACGACCTCGGGGTGCGTCTGCTGGCCGAGCAGGCCCATGGAGGCGGACAGGTCGGACGGGCCGACGAAGACCGCGTCGACGCCGTCGACCGCGGCGATCTCGGCGGCAGCCTCGACACCCGCGGTCGTCTCGATCTGCACGGTCAGAGAGGTGTGCTGCGCGGAGTCCTGCAGGTAGCGGTCGACGCGGTTCCAGCGAGCGCTGCGGGCGAGGGCACTGCCCACTCCGCGCACACCCTCGGGCGGATACCGGGTCGCGGCGACCGCGGCACGCGCCTCCTCAGCGGACGACACCATCGGGACGATCAGGTTCTGCGCGCCGAGGTCGAGCACCTGCTTGATCGCGACCTGGTCGTTGGACGGCACGCGCACGAGCGGAGTGATCGGATAGGCGGCCACGGCCTGCAGCTGCAGCAGCACCGACTCGAGCGTGTTCGCCGAGTGCTCCATGTCGATGAGCAGCCAGTCCAGGCCCGATCCGGCGGCGACCTCGGCGATGAGCGGGCTGCCCGAGCACACCCACATGCCCACGAACGCGTGGTCGGAATCCGCGAGCTGTTCGCGGAAGGACGGGGCTAGACGAAGCGGCATGCGATTGTTCCCATCGGTCCGTAGTCGCACAGCACCTCGTCGCCGCGCGACACCCACATCGGGCGTGTGAACGATCCTGCCAGGATGATCTCGCCCGCCTCCAGACGCGCGCCGTGCTGGTGGAACTTGTTCGCGAGCCACGCGACGCCGGTGGCGGGGTGGCCGAGCACGCCGGCGGCGACCCCGGTTTCCTCGATCTCGCCGTTGCGGGAGAGCACGCCGGGCACCCAGCGCAGGTCGATCTCGTCCGGGCGCTTGCGCACCGTGCCGAGCACCATCGCGCCGTAGGCGGCGTTGTCGCTGATCGTGTCGACGATCGTGCGGCCCTCGAGCTCGATGTGCGAGTTCAGCACCTCGAGCGCCGGTACGGCGTAGTCGATCGCGGCGAGGGCATCCTCCAGTGTGCAGTCCGGGCCTGCGAGGGGCTGCTTCAGCACGAAGGCCAACTCCACCTCGATGCGCACATTGGAGAAGTGGTCGACGGGGATGTCGGCGCCGGATTCGTAGACGGTGTCATCGAACATCACGCCGTAGTCGGGTTCGGTGATGCCGGTCGCCTGCTGCATGGCCTTCGACGTGAGGCCGATCTTGCGGCCGACGAGCCGACGGCCCGCCGCGATCTGCGAGTCGCGCCACACACCCTGGATCGCGTAGGAGTCCTCGACCGTCGCTTCGGGCCAGCGTGCCGTGATCCGCGGGATCACCCCGTGCGTGCGGTCCGCGTCGGCGAGCTCCGCCGCGATCTGCGTGATCGTCTCGTCAGAGAGCATCCGTGCCTCCTAGAGCTGGTGACCCAGTTTGTACTCGCCCTGTTTGTACTCCGGCATCGAGTTCTCGCCCTCGTCGGCTCGCGTGTAGGAGAAGCCGTCGGCGCCGATCGTCACGGCCATCTCGCTGGAATCGGTGCGCGCGATGACGGGCTGCGGGTTGCCGTCCAGGTCGAGCACGAGCGAGGCGTCGGTGTACCAGGAGGGCACGACGGGGGTGCCCCACCAGTCGCGGCGCTGGTTGTCGTGCACGTCCCACGTGACGACGGGGTTGTCGGGGTCGCCGGTGTAGTAGTCCTGCGTGTAGATCTCGACGCGGTGGCCGTCGGGGTCGCGCAGGTACAGGTAGAAGGCGTTCGAGACGCCGTGACGGCCGGGGCCGCGTTCGATCGCGTCGGAGCGGCGGAGCGCGCCGAGCTTGTCGCAGATCGCGAGGATGTTGTGCTTCTCGTGGGTCGCGAAGGCGACGTGGTGCATGCGGGGTCCGTCGCCGCCGGTGGCCGCAGTGTCGTGCACGGTGGGCTTGCGGCGCATCCACGCCGCATACACGGTGCCCTCGTCGTCCTGGATGTCCTCGGTCACGCGGAAGCCGAGGTCCTGGTAGTGCCGCACGGCGCGGGGCACGTCGGGCGTGACCTGATTGAAGTGGTCGAGACGCACGAGCTCGCCGGGCGTGTGCAGGTCGTACCGCCAGGAGAGGCGCTCGACGTGCTCGGTGGCGTAGAAGAACTCGTACGGGAAGCCGAGCGGGTCGACCACGCGCACCGAGTCGCCGATGCCCTTGACGAAGCCGTTCTCGTTGCGGCGCACGTCGCAGCCGAGCTCGGTGTAGAAGGCGACGGCCCGGTCGAGGTCCTCCGCCGAGCGCACCCGGTAGGAGAATGCGGCGACCGCGGCGATCGGGCCCTTGCGGAGCACGAGGTTGTGGTGGATGAACTCCTCGGTGGAGCGGAGGTAGATCGCCTCGTCGTCCTCCTCGGTCACGTACAGGCCGAGGATGTCGACGTAGAACTGGCGCGACGCGGCCAGGTCGGTCACGACGATCTCCATGTACGCGCAGCGCAGGATGTCGGGCGGCGTGCTCTTCGGCGTCGCGACGGGGTTGTCGGACTGGATCGGCGCCTCCTGGCTCACGTAGTAGCCCGAGGAGGTCAGGGTCTTGGCGGTCTTGTCGGTCATGTCAGCGTCCTTGCTCGTCCGTGCGGGTGTGTCAGTTCTTGCCGAAGGTCGGGTTGTGTGCGCCGCCGAGCGTGATGTGCACGCTCTGCTGGTCGGTGTAGAAGTCGATCGAGCGGTAGCCGCCCTCATGCCCCAGGCCCGAGGCCTTCACGCCGCCGAACGGGGTGCGGAGGTCGCGCACGTTGTTGCTGTTCAGCCACACCATGCCCGCCTCGACCGACTGGGCGAAGTTGTGCGCGCGCTTGAGGTCGTTCGTCCAGATGTACGCCGCGAGGCCGTACTTGGTGTTGTTCGCCAGCGACAGCGCCTCCTCGTCGGAGTCGAACGGCGTGATCGCGACGACCGGGCCGAAGATCTCCTCCTGGAAGATGCGGGCGTCGGGGGCGACATCGGCGAACACGGTCGGTGCGACGAAGTTGCCCTCGTCGAAGCCCTCGGGGCGACCGCCACCGGCGAGCAGACGGCCCTCGGACTTGCCGATCTCGACGTACGACATGACTTTGTCGTAGTGCTCCGGGTGCACGAGCGCGCCGACCTCGGTGGCCGGGTCGTGCGGGTAGCCGACCTTCACGCGCTTCGCCTGCGCGGCGTAGCGCTCGACGAACTCCTCGTAGATCGAGCGCTCGACGAGGATGCGCGATCCGGCGGTGCAGCGCTCGCCGTTGAGGGAGAAGACGCCGAAGATGGTCGCATCGACTGCGGCCTCGAGGTCGGCGTCGGCGAACACCACAGCAGGCGACTTGCCGCCGAGCTCCATCGACAGACCCTTGAGGAACGGCGCGGCGTTGCCGAAGATGATCTGCCCGGTGCGGCTCTCGCCGGTGAAGGAGATGAGCGGCACGTCGGGGTGCTTCACCAGCGCGTCGCCCGCATCCTCGCCGAGGCCGTTCACGAGGTTGAAGACGCCCTGGGGGAGACCGGCCTCCTCGAAGATGCCCGCCCACAGCGAAGCCGACAGCGGCGTGAACTCGGCCGGCTTGAGCACGACCGTGTTGCCGGTCGCGAGCGCAGGACCGAGCTTCCACGACTCGAGCATGAACGGGGTGTTCCAGGGCGTGATGAGCCCGGCGACGCCGATGGGCTTGCGGTTGACGTAGTTCATCTGGCGGCCGGGCACCTTGAAGGCGTCGTCCGACTGCGCCACGATCAGGTCGGCGAAGAAGCGGAAGTTCTCGGCCGCGCGGCGGGCCTGGCCGAGTGCCTGCGTGATCGGCAGACCGGAGTCGTAGGACTCGAGCTCGGCGAGGCGGGCATCACGGGACTCGACGATGTCGGCGATCCGGTGCAGCACCCGCGAGCGCTCGCGGGGGAGCATCCGCGGCCAGGGGCCCTCATCGAATGCGCGCTTCGCGGCGGCGACGGCGAGTTCGATGTCGGCCTTCTTGCCCGCGGCGGCGGTCGTGTAGGTCTGGTTCGTGACCGGGTCGAGCACGTCGAACGTGTCGCCGTCGACCGAGTCGACGAAGGCGCCGTCGATGTAGTGCTGGATGTGGTCGGGCAGATCGGCGGGGATGCGCGAGTCGGTCATGACAGTCCTCCTGGAACGTGAGCGGTACGGGTGTGCAGCGCATCGAGGAACGCGTCCCTCGTGCGCCAACGGTGGTTGCGGGCGGCGAGTTCGATCTCGAGCGGATCGGCCCCCGCCCGGATGAGCTCGAGGATCTCGGTGTGCTCCTCGACCGAGTGCTGGGCGCGTCCGGGAACAGACGCGAACGTGGAGTCGCGGATGCCGGAGAGCCGCGACCAGCCGCGGTGCACGAGGTCGAGCAGGTGCGGGTTGGGGCACGGCTCGAACAGCACGGAGTGGAACTGGCGGTTGAGCTCGGTGAACGCATGGGCGTCGAGATGGTCGAGCATCTGCGCCATGCGGTCGTTGATGCGGGCGGCTTCGTCGAGCGCATCCTCATCGAGCAGGGGCGCCGACAGCGCGGTCGCCACACCCTCCACGACGCCGAGGGTCTGCATGGTGTGGGCGTACTCGCTCTCGTCGACGAGCGTCACGCGTGCGCCGACGTTGCGCTCGAACGTCACGAGCCCCTCGGCCTCGAGCCGACGGATCGCCTCGCGCACCGGCACGACGCTCATCTGCAGCTCCTCGGCGATCGAGCCGAGCACGAGGCGGTAACCGGGGCTGAACATGCGCGCCGTGATGCGCGAGCGGATCCACTCGTACGCGACCTCGGACTTGCTCGCGGCGGTCATCGTCATCGCGCACTCCGGTCGGCGATGGCGGCCTCGTAGCGGGCGCGCCATTCGGCGTTCATCGGGAACAGTCCGTCGACCGGATGCCCGGCGGCGACCTGCTCGGCGATCCAGGCGTCTTCGATCTCCTGCGCGACGGCATCGGCGGCGACCTCCGCGGCGAGCGCGGGCGGGATCACGATCACACCGTCGCTGTCGCCGACGATGATGTCGCCGGGCTGCACGGTCGCCCCGCCGCAGGAGATGGTGACGTCCACATCCCACGGCACGTGCTTGCGGCCGAGCACGGACGGGTGCGCGCCCTGCGAGAAGACGGGCAGGCCGATCTCGGCGACGGCGTCGAAGTCGCGCACGCCACCATCGGTGACGACACCGGCGGCGCCGCGGGTCTTCGCGCGGAGGGCGAGGATGTCGCCGAGTGTGCCGGTCGTGGCATCGCCGCGGGCTTCGATCACGATGATCTCGCCGTCCTCCACGGCATCGAACGCGCGCTTCTGGGCGTTGTAGCCGCCACCGTGGCTCCGGAAGAGATCTTCGCGGAACGGCACGAAGCGCAGCGTCCTGGCGGTGCCGACGATCTTGCGGCCGGGGATGTTCACCGCGACGCCGTCGATGAAGCAGGAGTGGTGTCCGCGCTTGCGCAGCTGTGCGGAGAGCCCGGCGGTGGGGGCTTCGAGCAGCAGCGCACGCAGGTCGTCGGACAGCAGCGGCGTCGTCTCGACGGGCGGGAGGCCGGCCTCCTCGCGGGAGCCCCACGCCTCGGTGCGCTGCAGGTCGTCGACGGCGGGGAGGGAGCCGAGGTCGCCGTCGAACGGCACCTCACCCTGCGTCACGGTGGTGATCAGGCGGCCGGAGGTCGGGGCACCGGGTGCATCCGGAGCATCCACCTCGACCTCGACGACGTCGCCGGGCACGATGACCGAGGAGCCCGCGGGAGTGCCGGTGAGGATGACGTCGCCCGGCTCGAGCGTGAAGTGCTGGGAGAGGTCGGCCACGAGCTGGGCGAGCGGGAAGATCAGCCCGGCCGTGGTGTCGTCCTGTCGGAGTTCGCCGTTCACCCAGGCCCGCACCCGAAGGGCGGTGGGGTCGACGGTGCGGGCGTCGATGAGCTGCGGACCGAGCGGCGTGTACCCGTCGCCGCCCTTGGAGCGGACGTTCGAGCCCTTGTCGTTCGCCCGCAGGTCGTACAGTCCGAGGTCGTTCGAGGCGGTGACCGCGCCGACGTGCGCCCACGCCTCGTCGAGCGACACGCGCCGCGCGGCCGTGCCGATCACGAGCGCGATCTCGCCCTCGAAAGCGAGGAGTTCGGTACCGGCGGGCCGCTCGACCGCGCCGCCGGAGACGCCGACCGAGCTCGCCGGCTTGAAGAAGTAGGAGGGGGCAGCGGGGCGCCTGCCGCGCTGGTCGGCGCGGGACGCGTAGCTCAGATGGATCGCGATGATCTTGCCGGGTCGGCTGATCGGGTCCGTCACGGGGCGCCTCCTCGCGCTCGTCTGGTGTGGTGCAGGGGACGCCTTGTGCGTCGTATTCGAAATCATATATCATCGGTTCACCCCTCGGCAAGCACTTCGGATTCACGTCCGCGCACGCCGTGACAATGCGGTCACAACCAAAGGAGACACCCCATGAGCGGGCAGTCACAGGATGGGTTCACGCCCACCGGAACCATCGCGACAGCGGCCGATCGACGCCGCGTCGTGTTCGCCACCGTCGTCGGCACCACTGTGGAGTGGTACGACTTCTTCATCTACGCGACGGCCGTCGGCCTCGTCTTCGGGCAGCTGTTCTTCGCCCCGCTCGGAGCGGACAGCGCACTCGTCGCCTTCGCCACCGTCGGCGTCAGCTTCCTGTTCCGCCCGCTCGGGGCGTTCCTCGCAGGGCACTTCGGCGACAAGCTCGGGCGCAAGGCCGTGCTGATGTGGACGCTGATCCTGATGGGCGCGGCGACCGCGCTGATCGGTCTGCTCCCGACCTACGAGAGCATCGGCGTGATGGCGCCGATGCTGCTGGTGCTCCTGCGCATCATCCAGGGCATCTCGGCCGGCGGCGAGTGGGGTGGCGCGGTGCTGATGGCCGTCGAGCACGCTCCGCGCAAGAAGCGCGGCATCTTCGGCGCCTCGCCGCAGATCGGTGTGCCGCTCGGGCTGCTGCTGGCCTCCGGAGTCATGGCCATCATGACCGCGATCGCGCCGGGCGACCAGTTCCTCTCCTGGGGCTGGCGTGTGCCGTTCCTGCTCAGTGTGGTGCTGATCCTCGTCGGGTACTACGTGCGCCGCAAGGTCGAGGAGAGCCCGGTATTCGCCGAGCTCGCCGCACGCAAGGAGAAGGCGAAGATGCCGATCGTGCAGCTGTTCCGCAAGCACCTGCTCCTCGTGATCATCGCCGCGCTCGTGTTCGCAGGCAACAACGCGGTGGGCTACATGACCACCGGCGGCTACATCCAGAACTATGCCACGAACCCCGAGGGGCCGATCGGCCTCGAGCGCGGTCCCGTGCTGTGGGCGGTCGCCGGATCCGCGGTCACCTGGCTGCTCACGACCCTGCTGGCCGGATGGGTCTCCGACCGCATCGGCCGTCGTACGACCTACCTCATCGGGTGGGTGTTGCAGTTGGTCGGTGTCTTCGCACTGTTCCCGCTCGTCAACACGGGTGAAGTCGGCCTGCTGTTCGCGGGGATCGCGATCCTCACGATCGGTCTCGGGTTCACGTACGGGCCGCAGGCGGCGCTGTACACGGAACTGTTCCCGGCGAGCATCCGGTTCTCCGGCGTCTCGATCTCGTACGCGATCGGGGCAATCGCCGGCGGGGCCTTCGCGCCGACCATCGCCACGGCGATCGTGCAGGCGACGGGTTCGACCAACGCGGTCACCTGGTACCTCGCAGGCATGACCGTGCTGGGCCTCGTCGCGACGCTGCTGCTGCGCGACCGCTCCGGCATCCCGCTCGGACCGGACCGCGAGGAGAAGCAGGCCGTCAGCCCGATCTACGGACTCGCGAAGGCCTGATCCCGCCTCGTCGCGCTGCGGGATCGAAAACGCGCGTCTATTCACCCGTAGGCGTGCGTTTTCGATCGCGCCACGCGCTGTTGGGGCGGGAGGGGTCAGCCGTCGAGCGCCTCGCGGATCACGGTCGCCGATCGCTGCAGTCGTGCGGCGATCACGGCGTCGTCGAGGTCGGTCGCCACGTGCACGACGGCGATCGCGGCGGGGCGCTGCCCGCGGAGCACGAGGGGCACCGCGACCGACTGCACCGTGGGGATCACCTCGTCGTGGCTGGTGGCGTATCCGCGCCCCTCGGTCGCGGCCACGTCGGCAGGAAGAGACGCGGGCACATCGGTCGGCCACTCCGTCGTCGGCAGCTGCGCGAGGATCGCCTTGCCGGGGGCACCGACCGTGACGGGGTGTCGTGCACCGGGCCGCTGGGCGACGCTCGCGACCGCGTGGCGGGGCTCGACGCTGGCGAGCGTGATGCACTCGGCGCCGTCGAGCACGGCGAGGAAGCATGTCATGCCCAGCTCGTTCGCGATCGCGGTGAGCTCGGGAAGCGCTTCCGCCTGCAGGTCGTGCGCGACGCCGGCGGCGAGGGCGGCCATGCGGGCTCCGAGGCTCACGGCACCCGCGGCGTCGCGGGTGACCAGTCCGTGGTCTTCGAGGGTGCGCAGAAGGCGGTAGGCGATCGAGCGGTGCACGCCGAGGCGGGTCGCGATCTCGTCGATTGTGAGGGGGCCGCGCGCGTCGGCCAGCACCTCGAGGATGCGGATGCCGCGGCTGAGCGTCTGCGACGCGGGGGAGCTGGTCGTGCTCTCGGGCATGCGTGCGCTCCCTTGCGATCGCGGACAGGGCGGATTAGGCTGTGTTCAATAGTAGAACAGTGTGTTCGAATATAGAACATGCCGCTTCGCAAAGCAACACCCGACGAACGCAACACCCGACGAAGAAGTCCGGAAGGAATCGACGACGATGCAGTTCCACCACCACGGCTACGTCTCCGCTGACCCGCGCGTGCAGGACGCCGCCGGCATCGGCGCGGACCGCCCCGCCGACCTGCCCGACGAGATCGACGTGCTCATCGTCGGCTCCGGGCCCGCCGGGATGCTGCTCGCCGCACAGATGTCCCAGTACCCCGGCATCTCCACGCGCATCATCGAGAAGCGCGACGGACGCCTGCCCCTCGGCCAGGCCGACGGCATCCAGCCGCGCAGCGTCGAGACCTTCCAGGCCTTCGGATTCGCCGAGCGCATCATCGCCGAGGCGTACAACATCGGCTGGATGAACTTCTGGGGCCCGAACCCCGACAAGCGCGACGAGATCATCCGCACCTCGCGCACCGCCGACTACGCCTACGACATCTGCGAGTTCCCGCACCTGATCGTCAACCAGGCACGCGTGCTCGACTACTTCGCCGAGGCCGCCGCGAACGGACCAGGACGCATCGTGCCCGACTACGGCGTCGAGTTCATCGGCCTCACCGCGCACCCCGAGGGCGAGCACCCCGTGGAGGTGCGCGTGCGCTACGTGGCGGGGGAGCGCGCGGGCGAGGAGCGCACCATCCGCGCGACCTACGTCGTGGGCTGCGACGGGGCCCGCAGCGGCGTGCGCGAGGCGATCGGCCGCAGGCACGTCGGCGGGATCTCCGCCCACGCCTGGGGCGTCATGGATGTGCTCGTGAACACCGACTTCCCGGATTGGCGCACCAAATGCGCGATCAACTCCGAAGCGGGCAACATCCTGCACATCCCGCGCGAGGGCGGCTACCTGAGCCGGATGTACATCGACCTCGGCGAGGTCGCCGACGACGACGACCACCGCGTGCGACAGACGCCGATCGAGGAGATCATCCGCCGGGCCAACGAGATCCTGCACCCGTACACGCTCGATGTGCGCGAGGTCGCCTGGCACAGCGTGTACGAGGTCGGCCACCGCGTGACCGACGGCTTCGACGACGTGATCGACGACTCCGGACGCACACCGCACGTCTTCCTGACCGGCGATGCCTGCCACACGCACAGCGCCAAGGCGGGTCAGGGCATGAACGTGTCGATGCAGGACGGCTTCAACCTCGGTTGGAAGCTCGGCTCGGTGCTGACGGGCCGCGCGCCCGAGACGCTGCTCGCGACTTACGGTGCAGAGCGGCGTCCGGTGGCGCAGCAGCTGATCGACTTCGACCGCGAGTGGTCGAGCCTGATGGCCCGCAAGCCCGAGGAGATCTCCGACCCCAACGACCTCGCCACCTACTACCTCGCCACGGCCGAGTTCCCGTCGGGGTTCATGACGCAGTACGCCTCGTCGATGATCACCGGCACCGACGCGCACCAGGCGCTCGCCGCGGGCTTCCCGCTGGGCAAGCGGTTCAAGTCGGCCGAGGTCGTGCGCGTGGGCGACGGCAACGTGACCCACCTCGGGCACCACGCGAAGGCCGACGGCCGCTGGCGCGTCTACGCGTTCGGTGACCGCACCGGCGAGACGCTCGCGGCCTGGGCCGAGCAGGCCGCACCGGTGTTCGCGCGCTTCACCCCGGCGGATGACGACGTCGACGCGGTGTTCGACGTGAAGGCCGTGTACCAGCAGCCGTTCGACGAGGTCGAGGTCACCACGGCCCCCGCGCTGTTCCAGCCGAAGACGGGTCCGCTCGGTCTCACCGACTGGGAGAAGGTCTACGCGGCGGGTCCCAGCAAGTGGTGCGAGACCGACATCTTCGCCGCGCGCGAGCTGTCCCGTGACGGCGTGGTCGTCGTGGTGCGGCCCGACCAGTACGTGGCGGCGATCCTTCCGTTGGACACGGTCGACGAGCTCGCGGCGTTCCTCGAAGGCGCTCTGCTGCCGGCGCGCTGAGGGCGGGTCTCCGCGTCTGAAGGAGTTCTCCCGATCTGAAGGAGAGCTCGCGCGGACTGGTCCTGCGATGCGTGAGATCTCCTCCGCGGGCGATCTCGGCATGACACGTGTCACGTCGAGGAGATGACATCTCCCTCCGGTGTCGTGCGCGGCATCCGGCGAGGCTGGAAGCATGAACAGTTCCTCCGTGGATGCAGCGGCGCCGCAGGTCGCCGCACGACCCGCATCCGAACCCTCGAACTCCGCACCTGTGGTGCTCGACCTGCGCGGTGTGCGCCGTCACTTCGGCACGGGCGACCGCCGCGTGCAGGCCGTCGACGGGATCGACCTCTCGGTCCGGCGTGGTGAGGTCGTCGCGCTGCTGGGTCCGAACGGCGCCGGCAAGACGACCACCCTCGACATGCTGCTCGGGCTCACCACCCCCAGCAGCGGCACCGTGCAGGTGCTCGGCGTCTCGCCGGAGCGGGCCACGGCGAGCGGCGAGATCGGTGCGGTGCTGCAGACCGGCGGACTGCTCGGAGACCTGACGGTGGGGGAGACCGTGCGCCTGATCGCCTCGCTGCACGGTGCCGACGCCCTCCGCCGTGTCCCCGAGGTGATGGCGCGCGCCGACCTGGAACCGCTCGCCCGTCGCCGCGTGTCGAAGTGCTCCGGCGGGGAGCAGCAGCGCGTGAAGTTCGCGCTCGCCATGGTCTCCGATCCCGACATCCTGGTGCTCGACGAGCCGACGGCGGGGATGGACGTCACGGCACGCCGCCACTTCTGGGATGTGATGCGGGCGGACGCGGACGCCGGTCGCACCATCATCTTCGCCACCCATTACCTCGAGGAGGCGGAGCAGTTCGCTCGACGGACCGTGGTGATGCACCACGGCACGATCGTCGCGGATGCCCCGACCGCCCTCCTGCGCGCCAGCCTCGGCGAACGCACGGTCTCCGCGACGGTCGACGCCGACTCCGCGGCTCTCGCCGGGACGCTGCGGGCGGTCGACGGTGTCACCGCCGTGCGCCTGGACGGCGATCGACTGAGTCTGCGGGCCGCGGATTCCGATGCCGCCGCGCGCATCCTGCTCGACCACGGTGCTCACGATCTGGAGATCGCCGCCCCCACCCTCGAAACCGCCTTCACGGCCCTCACGGAGAACTGACATGCTCGTCTCACCCACCATGCTGCGCATCGAGGGCGTCCGCCAGCTGCGCAACCCCTACACCCTCGCGTTCACCCTGGCGATGCCGGTCGCGATGTACCTGCTGTTCGGTGCCGGGATGGGCTACGGCAGCCTCTCCGCCGGCCACGGGAACGTCTCCTTCTACGTGATGACGTCGATGGCCGCATACGGCACGGCGGTCGCGATGAGCTCGCTCACCTCGCTCGCCGCCACCGAGTCGAAGCAGGGCTGGGGCCGCCAGCTCGCTATGACACCGTTGACCACCGCCGGCTACGCGCTCACGAAGCTGCTCACGGCGGTGTCGTTCGCGGCCCTCGCCCTGGTGGCGGTGTTCACCGCCGGCGCGATGACGGGGGCGCACGTGGACGACGTCTGGCGGTGGGCCGCGACGGCCGGCATCATCCTCGGGATCGGTCTGATGTGCGGGCTGTTCGGGCTCGGCGTCGGACTGTTCTTCAGCTCGGATTCCGCGGCCGCTCTCGCATCGATCTCGATGACGTTCTTCGCGTTCTTCGGCAACGTGTTCATGCCGCTCGACGGAGTGATGCTCGACATCGCCCGGTTCACGCCCCTGTACGGCTTCGTGGCGCTCAGCCGCTGGCCGCTGACCGACGGGGTGCTCACCACCGGGCAGACCGACCCGCTGTGGATGTTGTTCCTCAACGTCGCCGTCTGGCTCGCCCTGTTCGCCGCCCTGGTCATGATGGGCATGAAGCGGTCGCGGGCGCGGCAGTAGTCGCGGGCGCCGACAGTAGGTTGGACGGATGACGCAGCACGCGAACCCGGAGCATCCGGGATCACCGGGGCCCACCCGTGACGCCGCGCAGTTCGCGGCGGCGGGTGCGGCCCCGGCGGCCTGGTCGGCACCAGGGGCACGCCGCACGGCGGGGAAGGATCCGTGGGCGCGGTTCGGATGGCTGATGGCCGTGATCTGGCTGGTGTTCCTCGTCTATCCGGTGATCGCGCTCGTGCGCTCCGAGGCTCCGCTCGTGTGGGTGGTCGTGGGCTGGGTGGCCCTGGTCGCCTTCATCGTGCTCTACGTGACCGGGTTCATGCACGGGATGCGCGGCGGCGGAGGGCTCGGTCGGACGCCGTCCACGCGACAGTGGGTGACGTTCGCGGCGCTCATCGCGTGCGCGCTGATCTCGGTGCCCGCCGAGGGAGGCTCGGCCCTCAGCTTCCTGCCGTTCATCATGTCGTTCGCCTCGTACGGACTCACCCGGGTGTGGCACTGGATCACGACGATCGCGGCCGTCGCGATCACGGCGCTGTGCGTGTTCCTGCTGCCGGGCGGACTCGGCTACCTGTCCGTGCTCGCGATCGTGGGACTGCTCGGGATCGTGAACACCGTGACGACCTGGCTCATCCTGCGCTCCGCGGAGGCCGAGCGGCTGGGACTGGAACTGGCGACGAGCGAAGGACGCGAGGCCGTGGCGCGCGACGTGCACGACCTGATCGGGCACTCGCTGACGGTCGTGGGTCTGAAGGCGCAGCTGGTGCGGCGCCTCATGGACACGGATCCCGAGCGGGCCAAGGCCGAACTCGCGGACATCGAGCAGCTGACGGCGGAGGCGATCGCGGGGGTGCGTTCCACGGTGGCGGGAGCGCGGGCCACCACCCTGGTCGAGCAGCTCGCGTCGTCGCGCGATGCACTGCGCGCGGCGGACATCGCCCTGCAGGTGACGGGGGAGCCGGGCGCGCTCTCCCCGGTGCAGGCGATCACCGCGAGTTGGATCCTGCGCGAGGCGACCACGAACACGCTGCGTCATTCGCGGGCTCGCACAGTGCGGGTGCAGCTGGCGCCGGGGCGACTGGTGTTCGAGGACGACGGTGTGGGAGCCGGCGCGGCGGAGGGCAACGGCATCCGGGGCATGCGCGAGCGCGCGGCCGCGGCGGGGGCGGGTTTCGTCGTGGGGGCATCCGACGATCCGGCCGGCGGCACGCGTGTGGAGGTGACGTGGTGACGGCATCGAGCGACGGCATCCGGCTGCTGATCGCGGACGACCAGGCGCTGGTGCGCGGCGCGCTCGGTGCGCTGCTCGACCTGGAACCCGATCTGACCGTGGTCGGCATGGCTCCCGACGGCGCGGAGGCTGTGCGGCTCGTCGAGCAGCTGCGGCCGGATGTCTGCCTGATGGACATCCAGATGCCCGGGATGGACGGGGTCGATGCCACACGGCGCATCCGGGAGGCGAGCCCGACGACGCGGGTACTGGTCGTGACGACCTTCGCCCGCCCGGGGTACCTGCGCTCGGCGCTGGATGCCGGGGCGAGCGGCTTCATCGTCAAGGACACGCCGGCCGAACAGCTGGCCGAGGCGGTGCGCCGCGTGCACTCCGGGATGCGGGTGCTGGACCCTGCGCTCGCCGCGGAGAGCCTGTTCGAGGGGGCGAACCCCCTGAGCGACCGGGAGCGGCAGGTACTGAGCCTCGCGGCGGACGGACGTTCGGCGGCAGCGATCGCCGCGGAGGTGTTCCTGTCGGCGGGCACCGTGCGCAACCACCTGTCCGCCGCGATCGGGAAGACGGGCGCGGTGAATCGCGCGCAGGCGGTCCGGATCGCGCAGGACAAGGGCTGGATCTGACGGCCGGATCGCCTGGTCGGGCACGGCGCCGGGGTGTTCCGGGCGGACCCTGGTGGGTGTCGGTGGCCGCGCGTACCGTGGACGCCGACGGGCGACGGCGCCCGACAGGAGGAGTGCGTGATGGACTGGAAGATCGAGCTCATCTTCGTGCCGGTCACCGATGTGGACAGGTCGAAGGAGTTCTACGAGAAGATCGGCTTCAACCCCGACTGGGATCAGACACCCACCGACGGCCTGCGGTTCGTGCAGATGACGCCGCCGGGGTCGGCCTGCTCGATCGCGTTCGGCACCGGCTTGGGCATCGACCTCGAGCCGGGGAAGCAGAACACGATCCAGGTCGTGGTGCCCGACGCCGATGAAGCCCTGGCGCATCTGCAGGGCGTCGGCGTGGAAGCCCGTGGCGTGCAGGACCTCGACTGGGGGCGCTTCGTGTCGTTCGACGACCCGGACGGCAACACCTGGACCCTGCAGGAGCTGCCCGACTACGGGGCCTAGGGCTCAGCGGGTGGTCAGCCGATGCGCGAGGCGCCGCCCGAGACGACGATGCCCCCGGTCGCGGGGATCATGACGCGCAGTTCACTGGGACGGCCGACGTGCGCGCCCTGGCGGATGCGGACGTCGGCTCCCGTGAATCCCGCGCTGCGCAGGTAGGCGCCGACGGATGCCGCTGCCGAGCCCGTCGCCGGATCCTCCGTGATGCGACCGACCGGGAACAGGTTGCGGGCCTCGAGCTCGGCGGGGTCATCGGCGTGGAGCACGGTGACAGTGCCGAGCCACCCCTGCTCGCGCATCAGGGCAGCGACCTCGGCGGGGGCGAAGCGGAACTGGTGGAACAGCTCCCGATCCGACAGGAACAGGATGGGATGCCAGTTGCCCGCGAACGCCTCACGGGCGGGGAAGCGCGGGTCGAGGTCGGATGCGTCCAGCCCGAGCAGCGTGAGCAGGCGGTCGCGCACGTCGTCGTCGAGCTCGCGCACCCGCGGCTCGACGCTCGTGAACGACACCTCGACCGCCCCGGAGTCATCGCGCACGGTGCTCATCGTCACCGCGCCGGCCACCGTGTCGAACCGGATCGGGCCGGGGCCATCGCGTTCGGCCAGGGCCACGGCGGTCGCCACGGTCGCGTGCCCGCAGAACGGCACCTCGGCGGCCGGTGACCAGTACCGCACCTGGTAGCGCGGCACATCGGCATCATCCGCACGCCCGACCAGGAACGCGGTCTCCGAGTAGCCGACGTCCGCCGCGATCCGCTGCATGTCGGCGTCGTCGAGACCCTCCGCATCGAGCACGACCCCGGCCGGGTTGCCGCCGTCCGGTGTCGCCGCGAAGGCGCTGAAACGCAGGATCTGCACGTCATTCCACATGGCGAGAGCCTACGGGGATGCGCGGTCTCACGAGTTCACGCGGATGATCTCCTGCTGATACGGCGCGATGACATCGCCTGAGATGCGCAGGTCGAGGAGCAGGAAGCGTCGGGTCGCGGGATCCTCCTGCGCCCAGGTCGCCAGACGATCGAGGTCGGCGAGCGTACGAACGACCACGCCCTCCGCGCCCACGGCGCCGCCGAACGCGGCGAAGTCGACCTCGGGGATCCGCATCGGTCCCTCGGCCAGGCCCTTGAGCCCGTACAGGTTGACCTCGGCCCCGTAAGCGGCGTCGTTCCAGACCACGGCCACGCCCCGACCACCCGCCGCACGTACGGCGGATTCCAGGTCGGCGATCGCCATGAGCCCGCCGCCGTCGCCCGAGGTGAGCACGACGGTCGACTCCCTGCGGGCGAGCGCGGCACCGACGACGCTCGGCCAGCCCTGCCCGATCGACTGGAACGCCGTGCCGACCATCATCATGCGGTCGGGGGCGGCGACCGGCCAGTACATGTTCGCCCAGCCGATGAAGTGTCCGCCGTCGGACACCACCACGCGGTCCTCGGGCAGCAGCTCGGCGATGCGGCGCGCTGCGGATCGCGGGTCGAGACGTCCGTCCGGGGCGAGCTCGTCGCCTGCCTCGTAGGTGCGGGCCGCCGCGATATCGACCGACTCGCGCCACGGCGTCGCGGGGCGGTCTGCGCCGATCCGCGCGACCAGTGCTTCGGCGGCCAGACGGGCATCGGCACGGACGAACCCGCCGACGTGCGCGTGGGTCGCTGCGGGGGCGATATCGATCTGGAACACGCGGGTGCCCGGCGCGAACAGCTCGCCGAACCGCATCGTGAACTGATTCAGCGCCGCTCCGAACACGACGGCGACATCGGCCGTGCGGACGAGCTCCATGGCCCCGTCCGCACCGAAGCCGCCGGTCACGCCCAGGTCGTACCTCGGGTCGGGGAAGACACCCCGGCCCAGCGCCGACGACGCGGTCAGCGCACCCGTCGCCTCGGCGAGCTCGCCCAACGCCGCACTCGCGCCGGACAGCCAGGCGCCGCGCCCGGCCAGCAGGAACGGACGCTCCGCACTCGCCAGCGCCGCGGCGATCTCGTCGAGCATCCCTTCCGCGAACTCCCCGCGCGGGGCGAGCGGGGCCGGGATGCGCGGCGACGGCGCCTCGGGCACCGGGCCGGCTTCGAGCGCGGCGACGTCGTAGGGGATCGCGAGCACGACCGGCACGCGGTACGTGAGAGCATGCTCGATCGCGATCACGGTGGTCGCGGCGGCATCCGCACGGCCGACCGTATAGGTGCGCGCGCCGACGGCGGAGGCGAGGGCGATCTGGTCGACGTCCCAGGGGCGCGGGCCGGAGGTGGGCTCGTCGCCCACCACGAGCACGAGCGGCACGTGTGCCTGCACGGCCTCGGCCAGCGCGGTCAGGGTGTTCGTGAATCCTGCGCCGTAGGTGGAGGTGCCCGCCGCGATGTGTCCGGATGCGCGGAAATGGGCGTCTGCCGCGACCACGGCGCCCTGCTCGTGACGCACCGCGGTGAACACGGCATCCGTCTGCGTCTCGATCGCATCGAGGAAGTAGGCGTTGCCGTTGCCCATCACGCCGAAGACGGCGTCGATGTGCTGGGCGAGGGTGAGTGCGACGTGCGCGGAGACGGAGGGCATGCGAGGGCCTTTCGAGACAGGGACGGAGGAGTGCGGATTCCGTATGTGTCTCGCCTTCGCGACCTCGCGAAGCGCTTCGTGCCTCTTTTGCAGACACCGGCAGGGCCGGACGCGCCCAGTATACCGGGCGGGTCGTCCACAGCGGGATGCGCGAGAATGCCGCAATGACTGATGCAGCGATCGAGCGCGAGACACTCACCTGGGACGGCTTCGGGGCGGCGACGCGCGACCTTGCGCGGACCATCCTCGACAGCGGATTCATGCCCGAGGTGGTGGTTGCCATCGCGCGCGGCGGACTCCTGCCGGCGGGGGCCATCGCATACGGGCTCGGCGCGAAGAACTGCGGGGCGATCAACGTCGAGTTCTACACCGGCATCGGCACGGTGCTGGACGCCCCCGAGGTGCTTCCCCCCGAGCTCGACATGGCCTATCTCGACGGGCGCCGGGTGCTGCTCGTCGACGACGTCGCGGACTCCGGGCGCACGCTCGCCCTGGCCGTGCAGCTGCTCCAGGACAAGGGCGCCGACGTGCGGTCCGTCACGATCTACACGAAGCCCTCCACGATCATCCAACCCGACTTCGCGTGGAAGGACACCGATCTCTGGATCAACTTCCCCTGGTCGTTCCGCGGCACCGTGCGCGAAGAGGACGAGGGGCTCGCTCCCTCGGCCTGATCGGGTCGCTCAGCCCCTCAGCAGCGCGCGAAGGGATGCGATGGTGTCGGCCTCGGCGGGAATCTTGTCGGGGCGGTAGCCCTTCACCCGGGCGAAACGCAGCGCGATCCCGCCGGGGTACCGCGGAGAACGCTGCACACCGTCGATCGCGATCTCCACGACCAGCTCGGGGCGCAGGAACACGGTTGACGCCGTGCGGTGCGACTCGTGCTCGGGGAACTCGGCGGTCTGCCAGCGCAGAAGCTCGTCGGTGAGTCCCTTGAACGTCTTGCCCACCATGACGAATTCGTCGGGGTCGCCGAACTCACCGTCGGGGTCACGCGCGCCCAGATGCAGGTTGGACAGCCAGCCGCGGCGACGCCCGGAACCCCACTCCGCGCCGAGCACGACCAGATCGAACGTCAGCACGGGTTTGACCTTGACCCAGGACTTGCCGCGGCGACCGGCCGCGTAGGGCGCCTCGATCGCCTTGACGACCACGCCCTCGTGCCCGGCGGCGAGGGCGTCGCGCGACAGCTGCTCCGCCGCGTCCGGCTCCTCGGTGACGATGCCGGGGATGCGCCAGTCGCCGGCCACGCGGTCGAGTTCGGCGAGGCGGACGGAGAGGGGCTTGTCGATCAGATCGCGCCCGTCGACGTGCAGCACGTCGAAGAACCAGGGCCGCAGCGCCAGCTCGCGAGAGACGTCGGCCCCGAACCGCGACATGGTCTCCTGGAAGGGACGCGGGCCGCCGTCTTCATCGAGTGACAGCGTCTCGCCGTCGAGGATCAGGTCGTGCGCGGGCAGCGCGCGCACGATCTCGACGATCTCGGGCACCCGGTGTGTGATGTCGGCCAGGCTCCGCGTGTAGACGCCGACCTCGTCGCCGTGGCGGTGCACCTGGATGCGGGCACCGTCGAGCTTGTACTCGACCGACGCCGGGCCGGTGATCTCGAGGGCGGCCGAGGGCGTCGCCGCCGTGGCCGCCAGCATCGGCAGAACCGGACGGCCCACTCGCAGGCCCACCGCTTCGAGCTCGCCCGCCGTGCCCGTGAGGGCGAGGCGCGCCGTTTCACCGAGATCGCCGGACAGCATCGCGGCGCGCCGCACGATCGCCGGCGGCTGTCCGCTCGCGCGGGCGATGGCGTCGAGGAGCACCCCCGAGAGCGCACCCGTCCGCAGCTCCCCGAGCATCGAGCGGGCGAGGAAGTCCCACTCCTCGGCCGTGGCGCGGGAGGCGAGGTCGCCGAGGATGCCGCTGCGTGTCGCCGCCGAGCCCGACCCCGAGGTCGTGGCCAGCGCCTCCAAGGAACGGTCGACGTCGCCGACCGTGAGGGTCGGGCTCTCGGCATGCGCGATGTCGAGGGTCGCGATGCCGCGCCAGCCGACGCCCAGCCTGCCCTGACGAGGAGTCGCGAGCAGGAGGCCGACGACGGCGAGGATCCCGTCGGGAGCGGCGCGGGAAAGGAGGTCTGCGAGCGCGTCGATCTTGGCGAGTCGGGACGATGTGGCCCCGACACGGTCGGCGGTGGAGACGAGCTCGTCGAGCTTCATCCCCGCATTCTCGCACCGGGGTCGGACATCCGCTCAGCGGCCGTGGAACTCCGGCCGGCGCTTCTCCTGGAACGCGGCGAACCCCTCGCGGTAGTCGTCCGTATCGCACAGGGCCGCCTGCGCCGCGTTCTCGACACCGACCGACTCCCACAGCGAGAGCCGTTCGTCGCGGATCCGCGCGATGAGGTCCTTGCTCGCGAGGAACGCGGCGGTGGCCCCTCGCGCGGCAGCGGCGGCGGCCTCGGTCGTCGCCTGCACGACCTCGTCGTCCGGGAAGACGCGCGAGAACAGGCCGGATGACACGGCCTCCGCACCGCTCATCAGGCGTCCGGTGTAGATGAGGTCGAGCGCCTTGTGGGCGCCGAGGCGTTCCAGGAACAGGGCGTGACCGCCGGAGTCGAGCGTCGCGCCGAGCGCCGCGAACGGGGAGCCGATCTTCGCCGACTCCGCGACGTACACGACGTCGGTGGCGATCAGCAGGCCGAGTCCGACCCCGAGGCAGGCGCCGTGCGCGACCGCGAAGGTCGGGGCGGGGAAGCGTGCCATGCGCTGCAGCAGCGGGGTGACGAGGCCGCCCAGGAAGCCGAGCACGTCATCGTCGCGCGGATCGACGCCCGAGATGTCGCGCCCGGCGCAGAACGCGCGTCCCTCGCCTCGCAGCACCAGTGCCCGCACGCCCGCGGCCTCTGCGGCCTCGTAGGCGGCGGCGACCTCGTCCAGCGCCTGCTCATCGAGCGCGTTGAGCTTCGCCGGCGCGTTCAACACGATCGTGGCGACGTCGTCGGCGATGGTGAGGTCGATCATGGGGCCTCCGGGTCAGACGTCGTAGTCCACGACCACGCGGTCGCTGGTCGGGTGGGACTGGCAGGTGAGCACGAAGCCGCGCTCGAGCTCGTCCGGCTCCAGGGCGTAGTTCTCGGTCATCGTGACGCTGCCCTCGAGCACGCGGGCGCGGCAGGTGCCGCACACCCCGCCCGCGCAGGCGAAGGGCGCGTCGGGGCGCACGCGCAGCGCCGCGTTGAGCACCGATTCGTGCGCGTCGACCGGGCTCTCCACGGTCGACGAGACGCCGTCGAGCGTCACCTCGATGCGGAAGGTCTTCTGGCCGGCCCGCACTTCGACGGGACGAGCGGTGCGCGCGGGCTCGTCGCCGGTCGTGAACAGCTCGAAGCGGATGTGCGAGCGATCCACCCCGACATCCGCCAGCACCTCGCGGCACAGATCGACCAGCGCGAGCGGCCCGCACAGGAACCACTCGTCGACGGTCGACGGCGGGATGAGCGTGCCGAGGACCGTGCGCAGCTTCTCCTCGTCGATCCGGCCGGAGAGCACGGGGGCGGCCCGCTGCTCGCGGGAGAGCACGTGGTGCAGCACGAGCCGGGTGGGGTAGCGGTCCTTGAGGTCGGCGAGATCTTCCAGGAACATCACGTCGAGCGTCGCGCGGTTCGTGTACAGCAGAGTGAACCGTGAGGTGTCGGAGCGGGTCAGCACGGTGTGGGCGAGCGCCATCAGCGGGGTGATGCCCGACCCCGCCGCGATGCCGACGACGTGCCGGTGGTCGAGGTCGTCGAGCCCCGAGGTGAACGTGCCCTGCGGGCTCATCACGTCGATCTCGAATCCGGGGTGCAGGCCGGTCTGCGCCCAGGTGGAGAACAGGCCGCCCTCATCGCGCTTCACGGCCACGCTCAGGCGCGTGTCCTGTCCGTCGTCGCGATGCTCCGGGGCCCGGCACAGCGAGTACGAGCGCCGCACCTCGACTCCGTCGAGCGTGGTGCGCAGGGCCACGTACTGGCCGGGCAGGTGGTCGTACTCGTCGGCGAGGGCGGCGGGCACGGTGAAGGTGACCTCGACGGAGTCGTCGGTCAGTGGGCGGACATCCTCGACCGTGAGCGTGTGGAAGCGGGCCCGGGTGCGGGGGGACACGGCGCGCGGCGTGGTCGCGCGCGGCGCAGGTGCCGGAGCCGAGGTGAAGAGCGACATGTCAGTGCACCTTGAAGTGGTCGAAGGGTTCGAGGCACGCGCGGCACTCGAACAGCGCCTTGCAGGAGGTGGATCCGAAGTGCGAGACCTCGCGGGTGTCGAGAGAGCCGCACCGAGGGCAGCGCACGCTCAACGACAGCCGGATGGGTCCGGTCGACACCGCCGCGCGACCGGACGGCGGGGCGATGCCGTAGGCCGCGAGCTTGGTCTTGCCGGCGTCGGTCATCCAGTCGGTGGTCCACGCGGGGGAGAGCACGAGGCGCACCTCGACCTCGTCGTAGCCGGCCGCCGTGAGCGCGAGGACCACATCGTCGCGGATGGTGTCCATGGCGGGGCAGCCGCTGTAGGTGGGCGTGATGTCGACGTGCACGCGCGACCCGTCGACCTCGACCGCGCGCAGCACGCCCAGGTCTTCGATCGTGAGCACCGGCACCTCGGGATCGGGCACGGATGCGGCGATCCGCCACGCCGCCTGGTTCGGGGTGAGGGTCACCATGTCGCCCCCGGGTGTCGCCTCGCCAGCACCTGCATCTCGGCGAGCAGGTGTCCGAGCGGCGTCGCGTGCGCACCGTGCCGTCCGCCCGCGGACGAGGCCGCGACGGCCGGAACCGACAGCTCGGCCTCGGCGAAGACGGTGCCGACCACGCGGTCGAATCCGCCGCGCAGGGTCGACGGTCGCACCGCCGCGTCGCCGAGTCGCTCGATCAACTCGTCGTCGCGGAACAGCTCGTCCACATACGGCCAGACGTCACCCAGCGCGCGGATCATCCGGGCACGCGACTCCTCCGTGCCACCGGCGAGGCGTAGCACCCACTGCACGGCGTGATCGCGGTGGTAGTCGACCTCCTTGAGCGACTTCTCGGCGATCGCGGCGAAGGTCTCGTCGCTGCTCGCGCGGAGCGCGGAGTACAGCTCGAACATGTACGTCGCCACCACGAACTGCCGGGCGATCGTCTGCGCGAAGTCGCCGTTGGGCTGCTGCACGATCCACGCACAGCGGAACTCGGGCTCGTCGCGGAAGAACGCGAGGTCGTCTTCGCTGCGCCCGTCGTACGACCCCGCGTAGTGCAGGAAGGAGCGGGCGTGGCCGAGCAGGTCGAGGGCGATGTTACCCAGGGCGACGTCCTCCTCGAGCTCCGGGGCGCGAGAGATCCAGGCGCCCAGCTGCTGCGAGAGGATCAGCGCGTCGTCGCCGAGGCGCAGCGCGTACTCGGCGACGTCCGCGGACGCGGCGACCGCGCCCGTGCCCGATAGCTCCTGCGAGAGGCGGAGCTGGTCGACCGAGACGTCGCCGTGGATGTCGAGGTCGTCGTGCGCGCTGGTCGGGTGCATGGCGCTCACAGGTGCGGCACCCCCTCGGACGCCGTGTAGTAGACGGCGTGGCGGTAGTTCTTGCCGGCGGGGCTCTCGAAGTACGCGCCCTTGGCGTCGGGGTCGCTGGTCGTGATCGCCTCGGCCGGAGCGACCCAGATCGACACGCCCTCGCCGCGACGCGTGTACAGGTCGCGGGCGTTGCGGATCGCCATCTCGGCATCCGGCGCGTGCAGGGAGCCGACGTGGACGTGGCTGAGCCCGCGGTTCGCGCGCACGAAGACCTCCCACAGCGGCCAGGGCTCGCGCTCGTCTGCGCCGGGAGTCGCCATCACGCCACCGCCTTCGTCTTCAGGGACTGCTTGCGGGCGTATTCGGCCGCGGCTTCGCGCACCCAGGCGCCCTCTTCGTGCGCGGTTCTGCGGCGCTCAAGCCGCTCGGCGTTGCAGGGGCCGTTCCCGCGCAGCACCTCGAAGAACTCGTCCCAGTCGATCTCGCCGATCACGTACTGCCCGGTCTCCTCGTCGAAGCGCAGATCCGGGTCGGGGAGCGTGATGCCGAGGATCTCGGCCTGCGGCACGAGCATCCCGACGAAGCGCTGGCGCAGCTCGTCGTTCGAGAAGCGCTTGATCTTCCACTTCATCGACTGCGCCGAGTTCGGCGACTGGTCGTCGGGCGGCCCGAACATCGCCAGACTCGGCCAGTACCAGCGGTTCACCGCGTCCTGCGCCATCGCGCGCTGCTCCTCGGTGCCCTGCATGAGGGAGAGGAGGATCTCGAATCCCTGCCTCTGGTGGAACGACTCCTCCTTGCAGACGCGCACCATGGCGCGGCCATAGGGGCCGTATGAGGCGCGGCACAGCGGCACCTGGTTGCAGATCGCGGCGCCGTCGACGAGCCAGCCGATCGCGCCCATGTCGGCCCAGGTCGGGGTGGGGTAGTTGAAGATCGAGGAGTACTTCGCCTTGCCGCTGATGAGCTGGTCCATCATCTCGTCGCGGGTGGTGCCGAGCGTCTGTGCGGCGGAGTACAGGTAGAGGCCGTGACCGGCTTCGTCCTGCACCTTCGCCATCAGGATCGCCTTGCGCTTGAGGCTCGGCGCGCGCGTGATCCAGTTGCCCTCCGGCTGCATGCCGATGATCTCGGAGTGGGCGTGCTGGGAGATCTGGCGCACCAGGGTCTTGCGGTACGCGTCCGGCATCCAGTCGCGCGGCTCGATGCGCTGCTCGTTGGCGATGAGCTCGTCGAACAGACGCTCCTCATCGGAGATCTCGCCCACCAGGGACAGGTCTGCGGGACTGGTCATCGTCGACTCCTCGGCTCCGGTCATCTTTACTGACCGATCGTTAGGTAATTCTGACATATCGGGCGCCGGCTTTCAAGACGGCGTTGGGAGTGACCGCGTGGTCGAAAACGCGCCCCGGAACGGGTCGGGAAGCACGTTTTCGACCCCGAGCGGAGGGGTGTCGGCGGGGTGGGGCAGAGTGGAGTCATGACCTCTGACGCACCCGTCGACACCCGTGGGGCCGCCCTCGCCGCGCTGCGCGAGCTCGTCGGCCGACCGGACGCCGACTTCCACGACGGGCAGTACGAGGCGATCGCAGCGCTCGTCGAAGGGCGAAGGCGCGCGCTCGTGGTGCAGCGCACCGGATGGGGCAAGTCCGCGGTGTACTTCGTCGCGACGCGGCTGCTGCGACGACAGGGGGCTGGGCCGACCGTGCTCGTGTCGCCGCTGCTGGCGCTCATGCGCGATCAGATCGCCGCCGCCGAACGCGCAGGCGTGCGCGCCGTTGCGATCAACTCCACCAACGCGCACGAGTGGGCGGACGTGCTCGGGCAGCTCGACCGCGACGAGGTCGACGTGCTGCTCGTCTCGCCCGAACGGCTCAACAACCCCGCATTCCGCGAGCAGCAGCTTCCCGCGCTCGTGCGTCGCATCGGGATGCTCGTGGTCGACGAGGCGCACTGCATCAGCGACTGGGGTCACGACTTCCGCCCGGACTACCGGCGGCTGCGCGACCTGATCGCGCAGATGCCCGCCGACGTGCCGGTGCTCGCGACCACCGCGACCGCCAACAGTCGCGTGGTGGCCGACGTCGCCGAACAGCTCGGCAGCCTCCACGGCGACCTCCCCGCGGACGCGGGCGCCGCGGCTCCCGTGCTCACGATCCGCGGGCCGCTCGCCCGGACCTCGCTGCGACTGGGCGTGCTGCGGCTGCGTGATTCCGCAAGCCGCCTGGCCTGGCTGCTCAGCCACCTCGACGACCTGCCCGGATCCGGCATCATCTACACCCTGACCGTCGCGGCCGCGGTCGACACCGCCCGATTGCTCCGTGACCACGGTCACGACGTGCGGGCGTACACCGGGCAGACCGACACCGAGGAGCGCGCCGAATCGGAGGGCCTGCTCAAGCGCAACGAGGTCAAGGCGCTGGTCGCCACGAGTGCTCTCGGCGTGGGCTTCGACAAGCCCGATCTGGGTTTCGTCCTGCACCTCGGGGCGCCGTCATCGCCAGTCGCCTACTATCAGCAGGTCGGTCGCGCGGGTCGTGCCAGCGAGAGCGCCGACGTGCTGCTGCTCCCCGGCGTCGAGGATCGTGACATCTGGCACTACTTCGCCACCGCGTCGATGCCCGACCGGGAACGAGCCGAACGGGTGATCGGCGCGCTCGGCGATGCGCCACTGTCCACGCCCGCCCTCGAGGCCATGGTCGACATCCGGCGCACGCCCCTCGAACTGCTGTTGAAGGTGCTCGATGTCGACGGCGCGGTGCAGCGCGTGCAGGGCGGCTGGGTCGCGACCGGAGAGCCGTGGACCTACGACGCCGAGCGCTACCAGCGCATCGCCGCCGAGCGTCTCGCCGAGCAGCAGCACATGATTGAGTACGAGCAGACCGACGGCTGCCGCATGGAGTTCCTGCAGCGGGCGCTCGACGACGACACGGCCGCACCCTGCGGGCGATGCGACAACTGTGCGGGCGAATGGTTCCCGCGGGAGATCGGCACCGCGGCGACGACGCAGGCCGCCGAGTCGCTCGACCGCGTCGGGGTGCCGATCGAGCCGCGTCGTGCGTGGCCGACCGGAGCCGATCGGCTGGACGTGCCCGTGCGTGGCCGGATCGCCGCCGACGAGCAGGCCGGCGAGGGGCGGGCGCTCGCGCGACTCACCGATCTGGGCTGGGGTGGCGTACTGCGCGAGCGCTTCGCCTCCGGTGCGCCGGACGCCGCCGTGACGCCGCACCTGCTCGACGGATGCGTGCGCGTGCTCGCCGCGTGGGGCTGGGCCGAGCGTCCGGTCGCCGTCATCGCGATGCCCTCGCGGTCGCATCCGCTGCTGGTCGACTCGCTCGCTCGCGGCATCGCCGAGGTCGGACGCCTGCCCTACCTCGGGGCGCTCGACCCGGTCGGGGGAGGCCCGTCGGGGCAGCCGGGAGGCAACAGCGTGTTCCGCCTCGCCGGTGTCTGGGAGCGGTTCAGCGCCGCGCACCTCGACATTCCGGTCGGACCCGTGCTGCTCGTGGACGACCTGGTCGACAGTCGCTGGACCATGACGGTCGCGGCGCGCGAGGTGCGCAGGGCGGGTGCGACCGAGGTGCTGCCCTTCGCGCTGGCGCTGCGCGGCTGAGCCGGCCGCTCGGGGCGTTCAGTCGTCGGCGGGGGCGATGCGCGGAGGCCACGAGGTGGCGCCGAGCTCGCGCGAGATGTTCCGTGCGGTCTCGCGCAGGGCGTTGAGGATGGCGTCGGAGGGCGGTGTCTGCGACGTCGGCATCACCACGGCCACGGCGGCGACGATGTCGTTCGACGCATCGGCGACGGGAGCGGCGATCGAGGACTCGCCGAGCACGGCCTCGTCGAACTCGCCCGCACTGCCGCGCTCCGCGATCGACGGCAGTTCCAGGGTGAGCCGTGCGATGTCGGTGACGGTGTCTCCGGTGAGGCTGCGCAGCGGCTGCTCGAACACGCTCTGCTGGAAGCCCAGGTCGTAAGCGAGCAGCACCTTGCCCATCGCGGAGGCGTGCGCCGGGATCGCGACGCCGGTCTCCAGCATCTGCTGACTGTCGTCGGGGCGGAGGTTGTGGTGGATGACCAGGACGTCGGTGAAGTGGGGTGCGCCGAGCCGTACGGACAGGTTCGTGCGACGCGCGAGCTCCTGCGTCCAGCGCATCGCCCTCGCGCGCACGTCGAGCGTGTCGAGGTACACGTTGCTGAGGCGCAGCAGGGTGGGGCCGAGCATGTAGCGCTGACCGCCACGCTCCTTCGCCACGAGCCCGTGCGAGCGCAGCGACTTCACGATCCCGTGCACGGTGGACGGCGGCAGGCTGAGCGCGAGGGAGAGATCGGTGATGCCGAGATGGCGCGCTCCCTGGAGCAGTTCGAGGATCTTCGCTGCGCGGTCGATCGCTTGGATCACGGCCCTCCTCCTTCCGGTTCGTCGTCGATCCGGTTCGTCGTGCCGGTCTTCAGGATTGATCTTGACAACCCGGCAGGCTCCGAGCATATTCGACATTAACGAATTGCTTTCCGATTTTCGCGAAAATCACGAAGGATCAAAGGAGATCGAACGATGAAGAAGCTCATCAACGCCCCCGAGGACGTTCTCGTCGAATCCCTGAAGGGTGTGGCGCTCGCTCATCCCGAGCTCTCGGTCGACCTGGAGAACCACGTCATCACGCGGGCGACGCCCAAGGCGCAGGGCAAGGTCGCGGTGGTTTCCGGAGGCGGCTCCGGCCACGAGCCGCTGCACGGCGGTTTCGTCGGACCCGGCATGCTCGACGCAGCCGTCGCCGGAGAGGTCTTCACCTCGCCGACGCCCGACCGGGTGCAGGTCGCGACCAAGGCCGTCGACCGCGGCGCCGGCGTGCTGCACATCGTGAAGAACTACACCGGCGACGTGCTGAACTTCGAGATGGCGGCCGAGCTCGCCGCCATGGACGGCATCGAAGTGGGCAGCGTCATCGTGGACGACGACGTGGCCGTGCAGGACTCGCTCTACACCGCCGGACGTCGCGGCGTCGGACTCACCGTGCTGCTGGAGAAGATCGTCGGCGCCGCCGCCGAGGAGGGGCGCGACCTCGCCGCGGTCGTCGAGCTCGCCCGGAAGGTCAACGGCCAGGGACGCTCGATGGGCATGGCGCTCACCAGCTGCACCGTGCCGGCCGCGGGCAAGCCCACCTTCGACCTCCCGGACGATCAGATGGAGATCGGCATCGGCATCCACGGCGAGCCCGGCCGTCACCGCGAACCCCTCGCCCCGGCATCCGAGATCGCCCGACAGCTGGTCGAGCCGATCCTCGCCGACTTCGACTTCACCGGACCGGCCATCGTCATGGTCAACGGCATGGGCGCCACCCCGCAGATCGAGCTCTACCTCATGTACGCGGAGGTCGCCGCGTTGCTGGAGAAGGCGGGTGTGCAGGTGGTGCGCAACCTGGTCGGCAACTACATCACCTCGCTCGACATGGCCGGCTGCTCGGTCACGGTCCTCAAGGCCGACGACGAGATCCTCGCGCTGTGGGACGCCCCCGTGAACACCCCCGGACTGCGGTGGGGCGCGTGATGGCGGCGATCGACACGGCAGTGCTCGCGGACTGGGTCTCGCGTTTCGGGGCTGCGGTCACCGAGAAGCGCGACTGGCTCACCGAACTCGACTCCGCCATCGGCGACGCCGACCACGGGGCCAACATGGCGCGGGGAATGAGCGCGGTCGCGGAGAAGCTCTCCGCCGGCACGCCCGCGACGGTCGACGACCTGCTCAAGACCGTCGGCATGACGCTGGTGAGCTCGGTCGGCGGCGCGAGCGGTCCGCTGTACGGCACGTTCTTCCTGCGCATGGGGATGACCGCCGGACCGGTCACAGAGCTCGACGGACCCGGCCTCGCAGCGGCGCTGCGGGCCGGGCTCGAAGGAATCGTGGCGCGGGGCAAGGCCGAGGCCGGGGACAAGACGATGTTCGACGCGATGGCGCCGGCGGTGGACGCGTTCGATGCCGCGCTCGCCGCGGGGTCGTCGATCCCGGAAGCCGCGACGGCTGCGGCTGCGGCTGCGGACGTGGGGCGCGATGCCACGCTGCCGCTCGTCGCGCGCAAGGGCCGGGCGAGCTACCTCGGCGAACGCAGCGCGGGTCACCTCGATCCGGGGGCGGCCTCGACCGCGATCCTGTTCGAGACGCTCGCCGCGGCGGTGGCGGGCAGCGCCTGATGATCGGCATCGTCGCCGTCTCCCACAGCGCGCGGCTCGGGGAGGCGGCCCTGGAGCTTGCCCTGCAGATGGTGCCGGGTGGGGGAGCCCGCGTGCAGGTCGCGGCCGGTGCCGGGGTGGACGCCGACGGTGCGCCGATCCTCGGCACGGATGCCGTCGCGGTGGCGTCGGCGATCGACGAGCTCGCGGCGGACTGCGACGGCGTGCTGGTCCTGATGGATCTCGGCTCGGCCGTGCTGAGCGCCGAGCTGGCCTTGGAGCTGCGGGCGAGCGATGTTCCGGTGCGCCTGGCACCCGCGCCGTTCGTGGAGGGTCTGCTCGCCGCGGTCGTGGCGGCGGCCGCGGGGGCGTCTCTCGACGCGGTCGCCGCAGAGGCGACTGCCGCCCTCGCCGCGAAGACGGGACAGCTGGACGTCCCCGAGGACGACACCCCGTCCCTGCCAGTGAGCTCGACGGAGGATGCGGCGGGTGAGGGGGACATCGTCCGCCGCGTGCGGGTGCGCAATCCGCAGGGCATCCACGCCCGCCCCGCCGCGCTCATCGCCCAGGCGTCCGCGGGCACGGACGTGCGGGTGCGACGGCTGCCCGATGGCCCGGAGGCCGCGGCTGCGAGCCTGTCCCGCCTGCTGATCCTGGGCGCGAGACAGGGCGACGAGCTGGAGCTTACCGCCCGGGGAACTGACGCCGCCGCAGCGCTCGACCGTCTGGTCGCGCTGTTCGACGACGGGTTCGGGGAAGGGACCGAGGGGGTCGCGGCCGCTCCGACGCCGAGGGACGCGGAGCCGACGGCGACCCCGGAACCGGCACCCGTGATCGAGGCAGGCACCGTCCTGCACGGCCGCGGCGTGAGCCCCGGTCGGGTGGCGGCACCCGTGGTGCACATCGCGCCACCGCTGCCGGAGCCCGAAGCAGGCGCGCAGGTTCCGGTGGAGCGTCGCGACGCCGAGGTGTCGGCGATCGAATGGGCGGCCGTGGCCGTGGCCGACCAGCTGCGCACCCGCACCGCACAGGCGACGGGCGAGGCCAGGGCGATCCTCGATGCGTCCCGGCTGCTCGCTTCCGATCCGGAACTGGTGTCCGAGGCGACCGCGCTCGTGCGGGCGAAGGGACGAAGCGCGGCGCGCGCCGTCTGGGAGACCGCCGCCGAGCATGAGAAGGGGCTGGCGGCGCTGGGCGGGCGCATGGCCGAGCGCGCCGCCGACATCCGCGACGTGCGCGACCGCATCATCGCCGAGATCCTCGAAGTCGACATGCCGGGTGTGCCGGAGCGCGATGAGCCGTTCGTGCTCGTCGCGACCGATCTCGCTCCCGCCGACACGGCCGCGCTCGAAGGCGGCCGCTGTGTCGCGCTCGTCACCGAGCAGGGCGGTCCCACTTCGCACACCGCGATCATCGCGCGTTCGCTCGGCCTTCCCGCGGTCGTCGGTGTGGGCGGAGCCACGGGCATCCCGATCGGCGCCACCCTCCTGGTCGACGGCGGGCGCGGAACGGTGGAGGTCGACCCGTCCGCCGCGCGCATAGCCGATGCCGCGGACGCGGCGAGGGTCGTGGAGTTCGACGGCAGAGGACGACTCGCCGACGGCGAGCGGGTGGCGCTGCTCGCGAACGTGGGTGGCGCGCCGGACGCGATCGCCGCCGCCGCCGCGCACGCGGAGGGCATCGGGCTCTTCCGCACCGAGTTCTGCTTCCTGGATCAGGTGGATGCCCCGTCGGTCGAGGAGCAGACCGCGGCGTATCGCGGTGTGCTCGCCGCCTTCCCCGGACGCAAGGTCGTGGTCCGCACGCTGGACGCCGGAAGTGACAAGCCCCTGCCCTTCGCGAACGCGGAGCACGAGGACAACCCGGCACTGGGCGTGCGCGGACTGCGGATCGCGCGTCGTCGTCCGCAGCTGTTGGACGATCAGCTGTGCGCCCTCGCCTCGGCGGCCGCGGACGAGTCCGCCGAGGTCGGGGTGATGGCGCCGATGGTCGCGACGGTCGAGGAGGCGCGCGGGTTCGCGGAGCGGGCGCGCGCCGCCGGCATCAGCCGGGTCGGCATCATGATCGAGACGCCGTCTGCGGCGCTGCTGGCCGCCGAGCTGTTCGAGGTGGTCGACTTCGTGAGTCTGGGGACCAACGACCTCGCGCAGTACACGATGGCGGCGGATCGGCTGCTCAGCGACCTCGGCGACCTCAACGACACGTGGCAGCCCGCCGTGCTCCGCCTGATCGGGACGGTCGGTGCGGCCGGGCGCGCCGCGGGAAAACCGGTGGGCGTGTGCGGAGAGGCTGGCGGCGATCCGCTGCTCGCCCCGGTGCTCGTCGGGCTGGGGGCGACGTCGCTGTCGATGACGGCGCGATCGCTCGGACGCGTGGCCGAAGCGCTCGCCGAGGTGTCCGATGCGGATTGCCGACGCGCGGCCGACGCCGTGCTGGCCGTCGCGACCGCGGAGGAGGCCAGAGCCGCTGCCGAAGCCGTCCTCTGCGAGGCCGGTACCCGCTGAACCGCTCCTGAGCGCACCGTGTATGCGTGAGACGGAATGCGATCCGTATCATTCTCATCTCGACATGGAGGTGGTTCCTCTTGAGGGCCACCGCACCCCGTAGCCTCGCAGCAGAGGGGGGGCGTCGCAGTCGCGACCCACGTGTCCATCGGAGGATCATGTCGCGTTCGCGTTCGTTCGTCACCGCCGCTCTCGGCATCGTCGCCGTCGGACCACTGCTCGCTCTCGCAGCCTGTGCGTCGGAGCCGCAGGCGGCCCCGACCCCGACGCCGACGCCGACCGCGGCAGCACCGGAGCCCTACGCCGGACCGGTGCATTTCGTGGGAGACGAGCTGGACTGGTTCCTGCCGACGGCTGAGCAGATCGCGGCGACGATCCCCGGGGCCGGCGAGATCAGCGATCCCGACGCGAACCTTCAGCAGGTGTCGGATGGATGGGGCGCCACGATCGATCCGGAGATCTGCACGGTGCTCCTGTACGAGGCGTCGCTGGGCTCGATCGGCGCCCGCACGATCACCTGGACGGGCGCCGCGGGCGACGGCCGCGACGGCTACCTGCACGCGCTGCAGTTCGCCGACGAGAAGCAGACGCAGGCGAAGATGGACGAATACCTCGCCGCTGCCCGGGCGTGCGGGCAGTTCACGTTCGACGGACATGACTCCTCGTACGCGGCCGTCGTCGTCGACGAGCCGGAGGGTGTGCAGGCGATCGCCGCACCGCTCATGATTCCCGGCGATCAGGGCGAGTGGGTCTGGACGTACTTCGGCATCTCCTCGGTCGGCAACGTCATCGTCGAGTTCTGGCAGCCCTTCACCGGCGAGCCGGGCCTGGACTCCGCCGCGGCCGCGCGCCTGCTCGCCGATCAGGCGGAAGCGGCTCGAGACCGGCTGGTGGAGACGCTGACCGAGAACCCGCCGGTGCCGCGCGAGGAGCCGCCCGCCGCAGACCCGGCGTCGGCATGGAGCACATGGACGATCGGTTTCGACGGAGTCGGACAACTGCGCCTCGGCGAGGACTTCGCGACCGTGGCCGCCGCGGCTCCGGGGGCAGAGGTCATCGCGCCCGAGGGGGGAGCCGGCGACGGCACCCTGGTGAGCCCTGACGGCAGCGCGCGCATCCTGGTCCGGACGCAGGACACGTCCACCATCGTCACGCAACTCCGAATCGGAGCTCTCGCCGCGTATGAGGCTCCGAAGCCCGACGGCGCGGCGCTCCCTCGTGCGGGGACGGTCGGCGTCGGCGATCCCGTGAGCGCCGCGATGACCGCGTTCCCCGGGGGCACCGTGGTGCACGTGATCTCTGCGGGGCTGGACTACTACGGTGTCGCGACGCGGGACGGACACGTGATGATGTTCCACACGGACCGCGATGCGGCGGATCCCGAAGCCCGCATCATCGGCATCACCGCGGAGGATGCGAACCTGCGGCGGCACTACGGCTTCTCGCCGGAGAGCTGAGGCGGAACCGGTCCCGGGTGGTGATCAGGCCCGGTTCGTGGTGAGCGAGCGGCCGCGGAACTCCGCGACCGTCTCGCCCGTGTCATCCGCCACGGTCACGTCATAGAGGCCGGTGCGTCCGCTGATGATGCGGCGCACCGCGGTGGCCGTGAGGGTCTGACCGCTCGTGGTCGACTTCAGGAACGTGATGTCGGCGCCCGCGGCGACCGTCACGCGTTCGTCCTCGTTGCAGGCCAGCGCGAAGGCGGTGTCGGCAAGGGCGAACACCAGGCCGCCGTGGGTGATCGCGAAGCCGTTCAGCATGTCGTCGCGCACCCGCATCGACACCACGGCGCGTCCCGGTTCGTCGTGCTCCACGACCATGCCGAGCGCGGCGGAGGCGCGATCCTGGCGCATCATCTCCCTCATGCGGGCACCGCGGCGGCGACGGGCTCCTTGGTCACGAGCGTCAGCACGTCGTAGGTCGCGACCGTCTCGTCATCCTGGTTGCGGATCACGGCATCCCACCGCACCTCGCCGTACTCGTCGGTCTCGCGCGGGGTGATCTGCTTCGCGGTGAGCTCGACGCGGATGCGGTCGCCGGGGGAGACGGGCGTGACGAACCGGAGGTTCTCCAGGCCGTAATTGGCCAGCACAGGCCCCGGCTCCGGGTCGACGAAGAGCCCGGCGGCCCAGGAGACGAGCAGGTAGCCGTGCGCGACGCGTCCGGGGAAGAACGGGTTCGCGGCAGCCGCAGCCTCGTCCATGTGCGCGTAGAACGTGTCTCCCGTGAAGTGCGCGAAGGTCTCGATGTCGTCGAGCGTGACCTCGCGGGAGGCGGACGCGACCTGGTCGCCGATGTTCAGCTCGGCCAGCGACTTGCGGAACGGATGCCGTCCCTCGCTGTGCGCCGCGGCACCCGCATGCCAGATGCTGGTGAGGGCGGTGAGCATCTGCGGCGAACCCTGCACGGCGGTGCGCTGCATGTGGTGCAGCACGGCGCGGATGCCGCCCAGCTCTTCACCGCCGCCGGCACGCCCCGGCCCGCCGTGCACGAGGTTCGGCAGTGGCGATCCGTGTCCGGTCGAGGATCGGGCGTCGTCGCGGTCGAGCAGCAGCATGCGGCCGTTGAACGGGGCGATGCGGGTCGCGAGCTCGACGGCCTGCACCGGGTCGTGCGTCGCGATGCTCGTCACGAGCGAACCCCCGCCGCGTCCAACCAGGGCCGCGGCATCCGCCGTGGTGTCGTACGTGAGGAGCGAGGCGACGGGGCCGAACGCCTCGACCTCGTGCACCGCGTCGCTCTGCGGGTCGTCGAAGCGCAGCAGCACGGGCGCGACGAACGCGCCTTCGGACGGTGTGCCGATGCTGCCGTCGGCGAGGCGCACCTCGGGGGCCTCCGTCGACCCGATCACGAGCTCTCCACCGGCGTCCTGCAGCGCGCGCACCTGGCGCAGCACCTCGTCGCGCTGGGCGGTCGAGGCGAGCGGGCCCATGGTCACGCCCTCGGCCCGCGGGTCGCCCAGCACGGTCTTTTCGGCGATCCGTGCGCGCACCGCGTCGATCACGGCGTCCGCCGTCGCCGTCGGGACGAGCGCCCGCCGGATCGCCGTGCACTTCTGCCCCGCCTTCGTGGTCATCTCCGTGACGAGCTGGCGCACGTACGCGTCGAACTCCGGAGTGCCCGCGACGGCGTCGGTGCCGAGCACGGAGGCGTTGATCGAATCGGTCTCGGCCGTGAAACGCACGCCACCGGTCTGCACGGCGGGATGCGCCCGCAGGCTCTCGGCGGTGGAGGCGCTGCCGGTGAACCCGACGAGGTCGCCCAGGCGCAGATGCTCGAACAGCGTCGGCACGCTGCCGCTCACGAGCTGCAGCGATCCCTCGGGCAGCAGTCCGGACTCGACGAGGATCCGCACCATCGCCTCGGCGAGGTAGCCGGTGGGTGTGGCGGGCTTCACGAGCGTCGGCATGCCGGCGAGGAAGGCCGGCGCGAACTTCTCCAGCGACCCCCACACGGGGAAGTTGAACGCGTTGATCTGCACCGCGACGCCGGGAAGCGTCGTGTACACGTGGCGGCCGAGAAACGTGCCGTCCTTCGAGAGGGGTTCGACCGGTCCGTCGACGTGCACGGTGCCGTTCGGCAGCTCCCGACGGCCTTTCCCGGAGTACGAGAACAGCACCCCGATGCCGCCGTCGATGTCGACCCAGGAGTCGGTCTTGGTGGCACCGGTGCGCGCGGACAGGGCGTACAGCTCGTCCTTGCGCGCGGTGAGGGCGATCGCGAACTGCTTGAGCAGCACGGCGCGCTGGTGGAACGTGAGCGTCCGCAGGCTCGCCTGGCCGACCGTGCGCGCATACTCCAACGCGGCGCCGAGATCGAGGCCCTCGGTGCTCACGGTCGTGACGATCTCCCCGGTCGAGGCATCGCGCACCACCGTGGGAGCGCCGGTCGGGGTGGGCGTCCACCACGCGCCTTCGACATAGCTCGGCAGGACGGTGCTCGACAGCTGCTCGGTCATGGTGTCTCCTCGTTCCATCGGTAGAAGCCTTCGCCGCTCTTGCGGCCGAGCCGGCCGTCGGCGACCATCGCCCGCAACAGGGCGGGCGGTTCGAATCGGGGGCCCAGCGAGGCGGCGAGCTCCTCCGCGATCCCGAGTCGCACGTCCAGTCCGACGATGTCGGTGGTGCGCAGCGGGCCGACCGGATGCCGGTAGCCGAGCGTCATGGCCGCGTCGATGTCGGCCGCGCTCGCGACACCCTCCTCGAGCATGCGGATCGCCTCGAGCCCGAGCATGACGCCGAGTCGCGACGAGGCGAAGCCGGGGGAGTCGCGCACCACGATCGCGGCCTTGTCGAGCGCCTGCACCCAGGCGCGTGCGCGGTGGACGACGGCATCATCGGTGCGCGAGCCGCGGACGAGCTCGACCAGTGCCGAGGCGGGCACCGGGTTGAAGAAGTGCAGCCCGAGGAAGCTCTCCGGGCGGGCGCGCTGCGCCGCAAGGTCGTCGATCGAGATCGAGGACGTGTTGGAGGCGAGCACGGCGCCTTCGGGCATTGCCGCCTCGGCCCGACCCAGCGCCTGCTCCTTGAGCGCGCGGTCCTCGGGGACGGCTTCGACGACCAGGTCGCAGTCGCCGAACAGTGCGACGTCGGTGCCGCACTCGAAACCGTCGCGCAGCGGCACCTCTTCCAGCTGCGGATCACGTTCGAGCGAGCGGCGGATGCTGTCGCCGAGGCGTTCCGCGGCCGAGCGAGCGGCCGCGTGATCGCGCTCCACGACGCTCACGCGCGAGCCGGCGAGCAGGAACGCGTGCGCGATGCCCGCTCCCATCCGGCCGCCGCCGAGCACCCCGACACGGGCGGGGGCGGAACTGCTCGTCTCGCTCATCGTCGGGACCTCTTCTCCAGGAACTCGGTCATGCGGCGCTGCTTCTCGGGCGACTCGAACAGCTCGGCCTGTAGCGCGAGTTCGACGGCCGGATGCTGGGCGCGCGGCGCCCGCAGCGCGCGCTTGGTGTGCCGGGTGGCGAGGTCATCGGCCGCGGCGATGCGGTCGGCGAGCTCGTGCGCAGCATCGAGCAGATCGGCGGGCGGATACAGCGCCGAGACCAGCCCCCAGCTCAGGGCCTCTTCCGCGGTGAGGATGCGTCCGGTGAGCAACAGCTCGCTCGCGCGCGCGGCACCCACGATCTCGGGCAGTCGCCAGGTCGCCCCGGCCGCGGCCATGATGCCCAGGCCCGTTTCGGGGTTGCCGATGCGCAGCGCGGGGGTTCCGATGCGGATGTCGGCCGCGTACGCGAGTTCCGCGCCGCCGCCGAGCGCCCAGCCGTCCATCGCGGCGATCACGGGCATCGGCAGCTCGTTGATCCGGATGAACGCCATCGCGTTGATGCCGCGGCGCGCGTCTTCGGCGGTGCGTTCGCGGAGCTGCGCGATGTCGGCGCCGGCGGCGAACACGCCCTCCGAGCCGGTCAGGATGAGCACGCGCGGGTGCTCCTCGAGCGCGGCGCACAGAGCGTGCAGGGCGTCGATGGTCTCCTGGTCGATGGCGTTGCGCTTGTCGGGGCGGTCGAGCGTCGCCACGACGCGGTCGTCGTGCTCCTCGATCTGCAGCGTCATCGCACACGCTCCACGATCATGGCGCTGCCCTGGCCGACGCCGACGCACATGGTGGCGAGTCCGAGGTCGACGTCCTCGCGCTCCATCCGTCCCAGCAGGGTCACGACGAGCCGGCTCCCGCTGGAGCCGAGCGGGTGCCCCAGCGCGATCGCGCCGCCGTCGCGGTTGACGATGTCGGGATCGAGTCCGAGACGGCGCATCGACGCGAGCGACTGGGTGGCGAACGCCTCGTTCAGCTCGACCGCCCCGATCTGTGAGAGCGCGAGTCCGGCTCGCTGCAGTGCCTTCTCGGTCGCGGGCACGGGGCCGAGACCCATGATCTCCGGCGCGAGGGCGGCCGAGGTCGCCGAAACGATCCGTGCGCGCGGGATGAGGCCGTGCGCGCGGACGGCCTCGGCGCTCGCCACCACGATCGCGGAGGAGCCGTCGTTGAGCGAGCTGGAGTTCCCCGCGGTCACGACGCTGCCGCCCGCGACGACGGGACGCAGCGCGGCGAGTGCGTCGAGATCGGTGTCTCGGCGCGGGCCCTCATCGACCGTGACCTCGCCCGCGCGGGTGGGCACTGCGACGATCTCGGGTGCGAAGCGGCCCGCATCGATCGCGGCAACGGCCAGGCGCTGGCTGCGCAGCGCGAAGGCGTCGGCATCCTCGCGGCTGATGCCGTCGCGACGGGCGACCTCCTCCGCGGTCTCCGGCATCGAGAACGTGGCCTTGTCGCGCGCGGCGAGGCGCGGGTTGGTGAAGCGCCACCCGATCGAGGTGTCGAACGCCTCGCCCGGCTTCGCCCACGGCCGCTCCGGCTTGGCCTGCACCCACGGCGCGCGCGTCATCGACTCGACACCGCCGGCGACGATGAGGTCGGCGTCGCCCGCACGGATCGCCTGCGCGGCCATCGCGATCG
Organism: Microbacterium sp. LB12; assembly: GCF_037150835.1. Classification (NCBI taxonomy): domain Bacteria; kingdom Bacillati; phylum Actinomycetota; class Actinomycetes; order Micrococcales; family Microbacteriaceae; genus Microbacterium; species Microbacterium sp. LB12. Next base: position 237,615 of record NZ_JBBCPF010000005.1, read on the forward strand.
CCGACATCCCGGAGGCACAGAGCCGGTTGACGGTGATGCCGGGGATGCTGTCGGGGAGGTCGGCGAGAAGTGCGGCCATGCGCGCGACGTTGCGGTTGTCCTCGCCCGCCTGGTTCGCCGCGCCGAGGATGACCTCGTCGATCGCGGAGTCCGGGACGCCGGCGCGGTCCACGGCGGCCCGCACGACGAGGGCGGCGAGGTCGTCCGGGCGCACGCTCGCGAGCGCGCCGCCGTAGCGTCCGACCGGCGTGCGGACCCCTCCCACGAGGAACGCGTCTGCCATCACACCCTCCCGAACGCGCGCAGCGGATGCTCGATCAGCTCGGTCACCCGGCGCAGGAACCCTGCTGCGTAGCCGCCGTCGCACACGCGGTGGTCGAAGGCGAGGGACAGCTGCACGATGCGCCGCGCGACGATGGCGCCGTCGACGACCCACGGGCGCTCGATGATCCGCCCGATGCCGAGGATTGCGACATCGGGGTGGTTGATGATCGCGGCCGAGCCGTCGACCCCCAGACCGCCGTAGTTGTTGAGGGTGAAGGTCGATCCGCGCAGGCGCTCGGGTGGCATCGTGCCGGCGCGGGCGGTGACGGCGAGCTCGCGCAGGGCGGTGTCGAGCTGCTCGACCGTCAGCTCGTGGGCACGCGCGAGCACGGGGACCAGGAGGCCGCGCTCGGTGTCGGCGGCGATTCCGAGGTTCACGCCGTCGAACGAGATCAGCTCCTCGGCGCTCTCGCTGAGGCGCGAGGCCAGCACGGGGTAGTCCTCCAACGCCAGCAGCACGAAGCGAGCGAGGAGTGCCGTGACCGACGGGGCCTTGCCGTCCGCGGGGGCCATCTGCGCACGCAGGTCCCACAGCGCGGTGGCATCCACGTCGACCCACACGGTCGCCTCGGGGATCTCCGAGCGACTGCGGGTGAGGGTGGCGCTCACGGCGCGACGCAGGGCCGACATGCGCTCGCGGGAGAGCACGCCGAGTCCGTCGAGCGTCTCGCCGGTCCCAGCCGCGCGGCTGGTCGCTGCGCCGGTCCTGGAGCCGGTGGTGGAGCGGTGGTGCGCGGCGGCGCCGTCGACGGCGTTCTCGACCGCGGCCTGCAGCACATCGGCGCGCGTGACGGCGCCGTCGGGGCCGGTCGCGACGATCGCGTGCACGTCCAGCCCGAGATCGCGGGCGAGGCGACGCACGAGCGGGGAGCGCACCGCGACGGGACGACGATCCGTGGAGTCCGTGCGTGCCGGCGCGGGTGCCGGCTCGGGGGGCGGGGCAGCGGCACGGCTCGCACCCGACGCCGCGGGACGGCGGCGCCCCGTCGTGCTGCGGGACGTGGTGCCGTAGCCGATCAGCACGTTGCCCGACCCGGCGCGCTCTTCCTCGCGGTACGCCTCGTGCTCGGGCTCACCGGGCTCACCGGGCTCACCGGGCTCACCGGGCTCACCGGGCTCGGCGAGTGCGGGCGTCGCCGGCGCGGCGGTGTCGGACGCGGAGGCGTTCGGATCCGCGACCTCGAGCACCGGAGCTCCGACGTCGATCGTGTCGCCCGCGGTGCCGTGCAGCGCGGTGACGACCCCCGCGAACGGCGACGGCAGCTCGACGACGCTCTTCGCGGTCTCGACCTCGGCGATCGGCTGGTCGGTGGCGATGGTGTCGCCGACCGCGACGAGCCACTGCACGAGTCCGGCCTCGGTCAGTCCCTCTCCGAGGTCGGGCAGGCGGAAGACCAGCGTTCCGGTGTGCGGTTTCAAGGGGGCGCTCATACGTCCTCCTCCCAGTGCAGCGTGTCGATCGCGTCGAGCACGCGGTCGACGTCGGGCAGATACCAGTGCTCGAGCTTCGGCGGCGCATACGGGGTGTCGAACCCGGTGACCCGGCGCACGGGAGCGGCGAGGTACTCGAAGCACCGCTCGAACACGCGCGCCTGGATCTCGGAGGCGACGCTCACGTACCCCGGCGCCTCGGCGATGACCACGGCGCGACCGGTGGATCGCACCGCGGCTGTCACGGTCGCGTCGTCGAACGGCGAGAGCGAGCGCACGTCGACGACCTGCACGCTGCGGCCCTCTGCGGCGGCGACCTCGGCGACCTCGAGCGCCAGCGGCACCGAGCTGCCGTAGGCGAGCAGCGTGACGTCCGTGCCCTCCCTGGCGATGCGTGCGGTGCCGAGTTCGGCGGTGATCGTGGTGTCGACCTCGCCCTTGGCCCAGTACAGCTTCTTCGGTTCGAGGAAGATCACCGGATCCGGCGAGGCGATGGCCGCTCGCAGCAGTGAATACGCATCCTGCGGGGTGGACGGGCTGATGACCGTGAGTCCCGGCGTGTGCGCGTAGTAGGCCTCGGACGAGTCGCAGTGGTGCTCGACGCCGCCGATGCCGCCGCCGAACGGGATGCGGATCACCAGGGGCATCCGCATGCCGCCGCGGGTGCGGTTGCCGAGCTTCGCGACATGGCTGACGACCTGCTCGAAGGCGGGGAGCGCGAACGCGTCGAACTGCATCTCCACGACGGGACGCATGCCGTTCATGGCCATGCCGACCGCGGTGCCGACGATCCCGGACTCCGCGAGCGGGGTGTCGAAGCAGCGGTCCTCGCCGAAGCGCGCCGTGAGGCCGTCGGTGATGCGGAACACTCCACCGAGCGCGCCCACGTCCTCTCCGAACACCACCACGTCCGGGTCGGACGCGATCGCGTCCGCGAGGGCGCGGTTCAACGCGGCGGCCATGGTCATGGTCGACACGGTGCCCGCCTCGGCGTCGGCGCGGGTGTCGTCCTGGGCGATGGTCATCGGTGGCCTCCGTTCGGCGTCGCCCCGGCATCGGCGAGGTGCGATCGTTCGATCTCGTCGCGCAGCAGGTGCCACTGCTCGTCGAGCTGGGGGGAGCGGTGCGCGGTCACGAACCGGAACAGGTCCTCCGGGTCGAGGTCGGCATCGGTGTTCAGGGCGGTGCGCATGGCCGCGGCGATCTCCTCCGCCCCCGCGGCGAAGCGCTCCTCGGCATCGGCGTCGAGGGCTCCGATGGCGGTCAGGTGGGTGCGCAACCGCGTCAGCGGGTCGCGGGCGATCCACGCCTGCACCTCGTCGCGTTCGCGGTAGCGCGTGTCGTCGTCGGCGTTCGTGTGCGCCTGCATCCGGTAGGTGTGGGCTTCGACGAGAGTGGGTCCGCCACCCGAGCGCGCTCGTCCTATCGCCTCGTCGAGCACCGCGAGCACGGCGGCGACGTCGTTGCCGTCGACGCGCTGTCCTGGCATCCCGTAGCCGATGGCCTTGTGGGCGAGCGAGGGAGCAGCGGTCTGCCGGGACAGGGGCACGGAGATCGCGAACTCGTTGTTCTGCACGAAGAACACGACCGGCACGTGGAAGACGGCGGCGAAGTTCATCGCCTCGTGGAAGTCGCCCTCGCTCGTGGCGCCGTCGCCGCAGAGGGCGAGCACGACCGTGTCCTCACCGCGGTGCGTGGCGGCCTGGGCGAAGCCGACCGCGTGCAGCAGCTGGGTGGCGAGCGGGGTTGCCTGGGGCGCGACGCGGTGCGCGCGCACGTCGTAGCCCGAGTGCCAGTCGCCCTTGAGGAGCACCATCGCATCGGCGGGCTCGACGCCGCGGGCGATCACGGCGACCGAGTCGCGGTAGGTGGGGAACAGCCAGTCCGTGTCGCCGAGGGACATCGCGGCGCCCACCTGGCACGCCTCCTGCCCGTGCGACGACGGGTAGACGGCGAGGCGGCCCTGACGCACCAGGGCACCGGCCTGATCGTTGATGCGCCGGCCCTCGACCAGATCGCGGTACGCGGCCAGCAGGGTGGCGGTGTCGGGGAGCGCGTAGTGCTCGTCGGCGACCGGCGCGCCGTTCTCGTCGATCAGTTGCACCGCGGTGTCTCGCGGCAGCATGTCGGTGTGCAGCATGCGTTCGCCCTCCTTGCCGAACTCGATGAGGACAGCATGCCGCCGATGCGACACTCGTCCAACAGGAAATGACGAATCCTGGATGAAAGCGTCTGTTGTGGTGCATTCTTGATCGAAGTGTCAGAAATACTGCACGGAAGGAAGGGGTCGCATGGTCGCGCTGGATGAGACGGATCGGGCGATCCTCGAGGAGCTGCGACGGGATGCCCGTGCCTCGATGACGGCGATCGCGGATGCCGTGCACATCTCCCGCGCCGGAGCCCATGCCCGGATCAAGCGCCTCACGGATGCCGGGGTCATCACCGGCTACACGGTGCGCACCGACCCCGTGCTGCTCGGACATCACGCCAGCGCGTTTGTGACCCTCGCGATCGAGCAGGCGACGTGGCAGGCGGTGAGCGAACGGCTCCGGGCGATCCCCGAGATCGAGCACATGGCACTCGTCGGCGGCGACTTCGACGTGATCCTCCTGGTGCGGGCCAGCGACGCCCGCGACCTGCGCCGCATCGTGCTGGAGGACATCCAGGCCATCCCGTCGATCCGTTCCACGCGGACCACCCTCATCTTCGAGGACTACCCGCGCAACTGAGCCCGCACCCGCGCCCGTGGGACACTGGGGCTGTGAGTCAGACGGTGAGCGGCCAGACGGAGCCGGCCAGGCGCGGACGCCCGGGGTACGACCGCCGGGGGCTGCTCGACGCGGCGATCGCCGTCTTCAACGAATCCGGCTACGACGCCACCTCCGTCGCGGCCCTGGCCACCCGGCTGGGCCTGTCCAAGGCCGCCCTCTACCACCACTTCTCCTCGAAGGAAGAGATCCTCGAATCCGCCCTCGGTGACGCGCTCGACGGGCTCGAGGGCGTGCTCGACGACACGCGGGACATCATCGCGAGCGACCGGCTCGCGGCGGTCCTGGAAGGAGCGGTGCGCGTCCTCGCCGCACAGCTGCCCGCTGTCACGCTGCTGCTGCGCGTGCGGGGGAACAGCGAGATCGAACGGCGGGCGCTCGAACGGCGACGTGCGTTCGATCAGGAGGTCACCCGCATCGTGCGCGAGGCGCAGCGCGAAGGCGCCGTGCGCGCCGACGTCGATGCCTCCGTGGCGACACGACTGCTGTTCGGCATGGTCAACTCGCTCGTCGAGTGGTACCGACCCGGGGGAGCGGAAGATGCGGACGCGCTCGCCGGAGACGTGCTCACGGTGGCCCTCGACGGACTCCGCACGCGCTGACCCCGCCGTGTCGCGCGGTGGTCGTCAGCCGCCGGTCGCGAGCTGCGACGACACCGCGACGATCGCGAGCGACAGCACGCCGAAGCCGGTCGCGAGCACGGTCAGCGCGAGCAGCATCCCGGCGCCGGGCGGCAGGACGGTCGGGCTCCGCGGGGCATCGGGCAGCGTCGAGCGCAGCCACGCGGTCATCCGCAGCTGCCGGCGCCGTGCCCCGAACCAGAGCACGCACGCCGTGACCAGTCCGATCGCTCCGGGGACGACGCCCCAGCCCGCGACGGACGGAGGCAGCACGAGCGGGAAGATCCGCAGCGACACGAGGGAGCCGACCGCGATCGCCAGCGCGGTGCGCCGCCATGCGAGCTCGGTGCGCTCGGGCTGCAGACCCGGATCGAAGAGTCCGGGAGCGGGCACCACCCGACGGTTCACCGCCAGAGCACCCCGGCCAGGACCAGCAGTCCGACGACCGTGACCACGATGGCGAGCACGACGGCCGAGAACGCGCCGGGCAGCGGACGCGAGCGACGCAGGGCACGCTCGGCGCGCATCCACTCCCACCAGGCGAGCGGTGCGACCGCGGTGCCCGTGATCATGAGCACCAGCGATGCCGCCAGACGGAACCCGGCGTGCAGGTCGAGACCGAGCACCTCCAGCGCGACACCGCCCGCGATCAGCGCGAGACCGGTGCGCGTCCAGGCGAGGAAGGTGCGCTCGTTGGCCAGGGAGAACCGCGGATCGGGTTCCTCCCCGACGCCGTACACCGAGGCGGGGAAACGTCGCATCGCCTCATCGTACTGGCGACGCGGCGCACGGGCGACGCGGCGCCGGTCAGTCGATCGTGAGCGCGAACCCGTCGGGGGTGGCGGTGACCGAGACCTGCGACAGGTCGGCGACCTGCACCGTCGGGTGGTGTGCCGCCGCATGCCGGCCGACGCCGACCACGCGCATGCCGGCCGCGAGCCCGGCCTGGATGCCGGCGCCCGAATCCTCGAACACGACGCAATCGGACGGGTCGATGCCCAGCAGTTCGGCGGCGCGCAGGAAGCCCTCGGGGTCGGGTTTGGATGCCGACACGTCCTCGGCCGTGACGCTGTGCGCGGGCAGGGTGAGCCCGGCCGCGCGCATCCGCGCCGTCATCAGGGCGACGTTCGCCGAGGTGACGATCGCGTGCGGGTGGGGCTGCAGGGCCTCCAGCAGCGCGCGCGCCCCCGGGATCTCGACCACGCCGTCGACATCGCTCGCCTCGGTCGCGAGCATGTCGTCGTTCTCGCGGAGGTTGATGGCGTGGTCGCGCTCGGGCAGCATGATGGCCATGCTCTGATGCCCCTGTCGGCCATGCACGACGTGCAGCACCGTCTCGGGGTCGATGCCGTGCGGCTCGGCCCACGCCAGCCAGAGCCGTTCCACTACCGCGGTCGAGTCGACGAGGGTGCCGTCCATGTCGAGGAGGACGGCGCGGGCGGAGAGGGTCTGGGTCACCCGTCCAGGCTACTGCCGCGGCCGAGCACGCCGGACTCCTAGGATGTGGTCCGGGAGGACGAGGATGAACGCGCTCGCGAGCAGGGTCATGCAGGTACTGCGACAGGTGCGGGGCCCGGAGACGGCGGAGGCCGTGTTCGAGGCGACCGCGCTGATCGTCGGCAGCGGCTTCTTCGTCGCGGGTTTCGTGATCGGGCTCCCGGTGTTCTGGGGGCACGAGCTGTCGATCAGCGGCAGCGGCTCGATCGGCGTGTTCGCTGCCGTCGGCGGCGCGATCACCGCGGCGATCGCCTTCACGCTCGGCCGTCTCGCCGTGCGACCCGAGGTGCGGGATCCGGAGGCGGTGCGGGACGGGTTCACCGTTCCCGGCGACCGGCTGCGCTGGTACGACCTCGCCGCGATCGCGTTCGCTCATGCGGCCATCGCCTACCTCGGCTGGATCGGCATCGCGGCGCTGCTGGAGCGGAGCTTCACCGACGCGCCGGTGTATCCGTTCCCCGGGGCGGTGCTGGTCGCCGTCGCCTTCGCGCTGACCGGCTACGTGTCGTTCCTCAGTGCCGTGGCGCTCACTCCCATGGTGCTGTCGCTCGTGCTCGCGGTGTTCCTCGTGATCGGCGCATTCGCCAGCATGCTCGCCTCCAGCGATGTGCACTGGTGGCGCGACAACCTCTCGGCGCTGGGGATGAGCACCAACAGCTCCTCGGTGGCGTTCAACGTGACGCTGATCATCGCGGGCGTGATGGTGACCACGATCTCGCGCTACGCCACCGCGGGGCTGCCGGCCGAGACGCCCGAGGAGCGGCGAGGGCGCTTCATCGTGCGCGGCGGTCTGATCCTGATGGGGATCTTCCTCGCGTGCGTCGGCATCTTCCCGGTGGACGAGTTCTTCCTCCTGCACAACACGGTCGCGACGGGCATGACGGTCGTGTTCGGCGTCGTCGTGGTGGGGCTGCCGTGGTTCCTGCACAGCATTCCGCGGGTGTTCGTCGCGTTCGGCTGGGTGTACGTGCTGGTGATCATCCTGCTGGCCGCGTTCTTCGCGGTCGGGTACTACAACCTCACCGCCGTCGAGCTCATCGCCGCGGTGCTGATCTTCAGCTGGATCATCGTCTTCCTGCGCACGGCCGGCGCGCAGCGGCCCGAGACCGTCTGATCTGGGCGGTCCCGCTCAGTCGCGGAGGGCGCGCATCGCGTCGTGCGTGCGCTGCAGGGCATCGACGGTCTCGGAGAAGCGCCGTTTCGCGACACCGATGAACAGGCAGTCCACGAGCGTGAGCTGCGCGATGCGGCTGACCATGGCGCCCGCGCGGAACGAGGATTCACGCACTTCGGTGAACAGCGCGTGGTCCGCCGCACGGGCGAGCGGGGAGTCCTTCGCCGAGGTCACCGCGATCGTCCCGGCGCCGTGCGCACGGGCGGTCTCCAGGAAGCGGAGCGTCTCGATCGTGGAGCCCGCGTGCGAGAAGCCGATCGCGACGGTCGGCGCGGTCTGCAGCACGCTCGCGGCCACGGCCTCGTGCGGGTCGGCGAGCACGTGGGCGTTGCGGCCGACGCGGAGCAGCTTGTGCGCCAGGTCCTCTGCCACGAACTGGCTCGCGCCGATGCCGTACAGCAGGATGCGCTCGGCGCCGTCGATCATGTCGATCGAGGCTTCGAGCACGTCGAAGTCGAGTCTGGCGACGGTCTCCTCGATCGCGAGCAGCTCGAGCGACGCGAGCTTCGACACGGCTTCCTGCAGGGTGTCGTCGTCGGAGATCTCCGACCCGAAGGCGCCGCGTGCCGAGAACTGCGCGGCTTCCTTGCCGAGCTCGGTCGCGAGGGCCATGCGCAGCGGGGCGTAGCCGCTGAAGCCGATCGCGCGGCAGAAGCGCACCACGGATGCCACGGAGGTGCGGCACTCGTCGGCCAGCTCGTTGATCGTCTTGTCGATCACCACCGAGGGGTTCTCGCGGACCGCCTTCGCGATGCGGGAGAGCGATGGTGGCAGGGTCGAGGCAGCCGCTTCGATCGTCGACTGGATGCTCATGGTCCTCCGGTGGTCCGGTGTAAATTCTTTTCGTTGAGTCTACTTGCCATGTAGTCTCTTTTCACTACCTGTTTCGTCTGACGGAGAGAAGGGCCGCTGAACGTGTACACGACCGCATCCGTCGATCTCGGCAAGTCTCGATGCCGGGTCGCCCTCACCGGTGACGGCGCGCGCATCGAACGTCAAGATGCCGGAGCCCCGGGGCTCGCCGCCGCCGGCGGCACGACCGCGGCTCTGGACTCGATCCTGCCGCTCCTCGCGGACGCCCACAATCTCTCCTCGATCGGCGTCGGCGCCGCGGGCGCGTGGCTCGCCCCGACGGCCGCCGCGGAACTGGCCGCTCACCTCGCCGCAGCGACCGGCGCCATGGTCGCCGTCGCCTCCGATGTGGTGACCGCGCATGCCGGTGCACTCGCCGGGGATGCGGGCGTGCTCCTCATCGCAGGGACCGGCGCGGCAGCCCTCGGCATCGACGCCGACGGTGCACGCCTCATCGATGGATGGGGGCCCGAACTCGGCGACTTCGGCAGCGGCTCCTGGCTCGGACGCGAGGCGCTGCGTGCCGTGCTTCGCGCCGACGACGGACTCGGCCCGATCACCGCCCTCACGTCTGCGATCGCCACGCCCGTCGGTGCGGCATCCGACGTCCAGGCCTGGCTCGCGCAGGACGGGCCGCTCCCGCGACGGCTCGCGACCCTCGCCCCCCTCGTGCTCGACGCAGCCGAGGCGGGCGACGACGTCGCCGGCCGCATCGTGGCGGAGGGCATCCGCCTGCTGACCGCCACGGCCACGACCGCTTCCACGGTCACCTCCGATGTCGTGGTCCACGGAGGGCTCACCGAGCACCCGTGGTTCCGCGCCGCCCTGACCTCCTCCCTGCAGACCGCCGGGCGCCGGATCGTGTCCGCGCGCGGGGATGCCCTCGACGGGGCGCTGCTCCTGGCGCGCCGTACCGACCTCCCACATGAAAGGTTCGTCCACCGTGCCGAACGATGACTCCCGCCTTGCCGCTCTCCTCGCCGTGCTCGAGCGCCTCGACACCGAGGCGTCGACGACCGAGCGCGGCGACCTCGACCTGCTGGGCACGGCCGAGCTCGTGCGCCGGATGAACGCCGAGGACCGCCGGGTTCCCGAGGCCGTCGCCGGTCGGGCCGAGGAGATCGCGGCAGCGGTCGACGGCATCACCGAGCGGTTCCGCCGCGGCGGTCGGCTGATCTACATCGGTGCAGGAACCGCAGGGCGCATCGGCGTGCTGGACGCGAGCGAGTGCCCGCCCACGTTCGGCACCGACCCGTCGATGGTGGTCGGGCTCATCGCGGGCGGCGAGACCGCCATCCGGTCCGCGGTGGAGAACGCCGAGGACGACCCCGACGCCGCGGAGACATCGCTGCGGGAGCTCGGCCTCACCGAGGACGACACGGTGGTCGGCATCTCGGCCTCCGGACGCACGCCCTACGTGGTCAGTGGACTCACGTACGCGCGGAGCATCGGTGCGTACACGGTCGCGATCGCCTCCAACGCCGACTCCGAAATCGGCGCCGAGGCGGAGGTCGCGATCGAGGTCGTGACCGGGCCGGAGTTCATCTCCGGATCCACCCGGCTCAAGTCCGGCACCGCGCAGAAGCTCGTCGTGAACATGCTCACGACCCTGTCGATGATCAAGCTGGGCAAGACCTATCGGGGCGTGATGGTCGACCTGCTCGCCACGAATGAGAAGCTGCACGCGCGCTCCATCCGCACCGTGTCGCAGCTCGCCGGCGTCGACATCGACCGGGCGGCCACGGCGCTCCACGCCGCGGAGGGCTCGGTCAAGCTCGCTCTGCTGATGCTCGCCGCGGATGCGACGCCGCAGGCCGCCGCCTCCGCGCTCGACGAGGCCGACGGCATCCTGCGCGAGGCGATCGCCGCGCTCGCCTGATCTTCGAGCCCGCACGACAGGGACCCGAGGCCCTGCCGCGTCGGGGCATCCTTCGCACTCGGACATCTGCGGCGCGCTCCGCGACAAGTGCGGCCGGAAGCGGCAGTCGACAATGAGAAGACGACCAGCTTCTCGACTGTCGCTGGCCCGCGCCACGCTCGAAGGAGAGTCCCCGATGTCCGATTCCGCCGCTTCCGCAGCCGCCGCGCTGCTCGACCGCATCCAGGCGCCGGAGGGCGCCGGCCGGGACATCCCGGATGCCGCGACCCGGGAGATCATCGGTCGCGCTCCCGTCGCATCGGTCGGTGACCTCGACGAGGCGATCGCGCGCGCGAAAGCCGCCCAGCCGGCGTGGGAAGCGCGGGGGCATGAGGAGCGGAGCGCGCTGCTGCTTGCCGCGGCCGACGCCATCGACGCCAACGCGGAAGGCCTGGCGTACCTGCTCTCCCGCGAGCAGGGCAAGCCCTTGAACGGTCCGAACGCCCGCTTCGAGCTCGGCGCGTGCTCCGCCTGGCTGCGCACCAACGCCACGACGGCGATCGAGCCGCAGGTGCTGGTCGATGACGAGACGCTGCACGCCGAGCTCGTCTACAAGGCGGCCGGCGTCGTCGGCGCCATCGGCCCCTGGAACTGGCCGCTCATGATCAGCATCTGGCAGATCGGTCCGTCCCTGCGCATGGGGAACACCGTCGTCGCGAAGCCGAGCGAGTACACGCCGTTGAGCGTGCTCGCGATGATCGCCGTGATGAACGAGGTGCTGCCCGACGACGTCCTGATCGGCGTGTCCGGCGATCGCGAGGTCGGCGCGCGGCTCGCCTCCCACCCGGACATCGCGAAGATCATGTTCACCGGCTCGACCGCCACCGGACGCCGCATCATCGAGAGCTCGGCCGGCAACCTCGCGCGCCTGACCCTCGAGCTCGGTGGCAACGACGCCGGCATCGTGCTCCCCGGCACCGATGCGGCAGCGATCGCGGAAGACCTCTTCTGGGGAGCCTTCATCAACACCGGCCAGACCTGCGCCGCGATGAAGCGCCTGTACGTGCACGACTCGGTGTACGACGAGGTCGTCGACGCGCTGGCCTCGATCGCCGGCTCCGTGCCGATGGGCAACGGCCTCGACGAGAACAACGTGCTGGGGCCGCTGCAGAACCGTGCCCAGTTCGACATCGTCAGCCGCCTGGTCGACGACGCCAAGAGCCGCGGCGCGCGCATCGTCACCGGCGGCGAGTCCGCGCCCGAGCTCGGAGAGCTCTTCTACCGGCCCACCATCGTCGCGGACATCGACAACGACGCGGCGCTCGTGCAGGAGGAGCAGTTCGGTCCCGCGCTGCCGGTGATCCGGTACAGCGACGTCGACGAGGCCTTCGCCCTGGCGAACTCCCTCGACGTGGGCCTGGGCGCCTCGGTCTGGTCGAGCGACCCGGAGGCGGCGCGTGAGGCGGCTTCGCGGATGCAGTCCGGCACGGTGTGGATCAACTCGCACGGCGGCCTGCACCCGATGGTGCCGTTCGGTGGCGTCAAGAGCTCCGGCTACGGGCTGGAGTTCGGCGTCGAGGGGCTCAAGTCCGTCGCCGTCACCCAGGTTGTCTCCGGTCCGGGTCGGAAGGCCTGACCCGTGCGCTCTGCCATCGTCGTCGGAGCCGGCACCTCGGGGGCCATCGTCGCGCGTCGTCTCGCCGACGCCGGGGTCGCGGTGACCCTCATCGAAGCCGGCGGGTACGACACCAACCCGGCCATCCACGACCCGTCCCGCGCGGGCGAGCTCTGGCACTCCGCCGAGGACTGGGACTACTTCACCGTTCCGCAGCAGCACGCGGGCGGACGCCGACTGTACCTGCCGCGCGGCAAGGTCACCGGCGGATCGCACGCGCTGAACGCCATGATCTGGGTGCGCGGAGCCGCATCCGACTACGACGCCTGGGAGCGCGGAGGGGCGACCGGCTGGAGCTGGGCCGATGTCGAACCCGTGTACGACGCGATCGAGAACGATCTGCTCCCGGTGACGGACGACTACCCCCTCTCGCCGATCCAGGCGTCGATCATCGATGCCGCCGTGCAGGAGGGGCTGACGCACAACCCGGACTACAACGGCGGCACGCTCGACGGGGTCTCGCAGGAGCAGGTGACCATGCGCGACGGGCGCCGGGTCAACACCTGGACCGCCTACGCGCAGCCGGTGGCAGAGAAGCTGACGCTCCTCACCGGTCGTGAGGTGCACTCCGTGATCGTCCGCGACGGGCGTGCCGTCGGTGTGCGCCTGGGGGAGGGGGAGGACTCCGAAGAGGTCCTCGCGGACGAGGTGATCCTCTCCGCCGGTGCGATCGGCACTCCCGTGATCCTGCTCCGTTCGGGGATCGGCCCCGCCGCCGAGCTCACGACGCTCGGGATCCCCGTGGTGCACGATTCCCCCGGCGTCGGGAAGAACCTCCATGACCACCTGCTCTCGCCCGTGATCTTCGCGACCGGGCGTCCGGTCGGACCTCCGCAGCCGGGGGTCTCGGTGACGCAGACGCACCTCTTCTGGCGCAGCCGCGACGATCTCGGCGAGCCCGACACGCAGCCGATCAACTTCTCGGTGCCCATGTGGGGTGAGCTCGAGCCGCGTGGCGACGACGGCTTCACCCTCATGGCCGGGCTCGTGACACCGCGCAGCCGCGGCACTCTCCGGCTCACCGGGGCGACGCTCGCGGACCTGCCGGCCATCGACCTGGCGGCGTTGGAGGACGAGCGCGACGTGGCCTCGCTGGCTGCGTCCGTGCGGCAGTGCCGTCGGATCGGAGCGCGCCCTGCGCTCGGCGAGGAGTGGGGCGCGGTCGAGGTGTATCCGGGGCCGGAGGTGTCCGACTCCGGAGTCGAGGACTGGATCCGCCGCACCGCCATCACGTACCACCACCAGGTCGGCACGTGCCGCATGGGGACGGACGCGGAGGCCGTGGTGGATCCGCAGCTGCGCGTCCACGGTGTGGCGGGTCTGCGCGTGATCGACGCCTCGGTCATGCCGACCGTGCCCACCGGCAACACCAACGCCCCGGCGGCCATGATCGGCGAGCGCGGCGCGCGCTTCGTGCTCGAGGGCTGAAGGCGCGGCGCGTGATGCGGTCAGCGGGCGGCGGGCGCCGCAGGGCGGCGGAGCGTCGACAGCAGTGCGTCGAGTCCGTCGTTCAGCCGGCCGTCGCCCGCCGAGTCCGGCATCAGCACCGAGATCATCTGCCAGCCCGCGTTGCGCGACGCGATCTCGTTGACCGCCGTCTCGATGTCGATGCCGTCGGCGAGTTCTCCATCCTCACGCGCCTCCACCAGGCACTGACGGAACAGGTCGCGCCAGTGCAGGTTGTTGACGCGGTGGATCCTGGTGACCTCGTCGTCCTGCGAGGCGTGATCCCAGAACGCGATCACCACCTTGGCGTACAGCGGGCCGTTGGGGCTGTACGGCAGGATCTCCCGGCACATCCGCCCCAGGGCCTCCAGCCCGCGCACGCCCTCGATGCGGGCGTGGATGCGGTCGTTCGCGAGGGTGTACAACCGCAGGAAGGCCGCGGTGAGGACGCTCCGCTTGTCGGGGAAGTACCGTGCGATCGCGCCGTGGGCGTAGCCCGCCTCCGTGGCGATCTCGCGCATCGTGAGGTTGTCGAACCCCACCCGGATGATCACCTGCGTCGCTGCGTCGGCGATGTGGGCGCGACGTTCCTCGTGGTCGACGATCTTCGGCATCGTGTTCCTTCCTCGCGCGAACGTGTCTCGCATCCACAATTCTCTATTTGATGTTTTTAGTCACCAACTGGTGACGAATGTAATCCGATCGTAACCTATCGCATGAAAGGGACGAGTACGATCTTTAAAATCACCAGACGGTGACTAACTCGAAGAGGAGTTCTCATGAACGTCAAACGACTCGCACGCCGGGCATCCGGCGTCGTCGTGGCAGCCGCAGTCCTGGCACTCGCAGCCTGCTCATCCGAGCCGGCAGGGACGCCGTCCGGCGACAGCGGGGAGCTCACGACGCTCAAGGTCGCGACCATCGGCCTGATCTCCGACGGAGCGCTCGTGCTGGGGCAGGAGCAGGGCTTCTTCGAGGAGGAGGGCCTGAAGCTGGAGACCTCCGTCGTCGCCAACCCTCCCGCCGGACTCGCCGCAGCCCAGGGTGGACAGGTCGACGTGGCCTACGCTCCCAGCATCCCGCTCCTGAACGCGCTCGGCAGCGGCGTCCCGCTGAAGGTGGTCGCCCCCGCCGACGGCTTCGTCGCGGGGGCCGCGGATGCTGAGGACCCTGCAGCAGTCGACGACACCGGACTCTTCGCCTCGGCGGCGAGTGGCATCACGTCCGTCGCCGACCTGAAAGGCGCGACCATCGCGATCCCCGCGCGCAAGGCGCAGCTCGAAGTCGTGATCTCCGACGCCCTCGACCGTGCGGGGGTCGATCCCGCCTCCGTGGAATGGGTCGTCCTGGACTTCACGTCCGCGGTCGCCGCGCTGCAGAGCGGCACGGTCGATGCCGCCGGTCTCGTCAGCCCGTTCACCGCAGAGGCCGCGGCTGCGGGCGCGGTGTACCTCGATTCGCCGTCCGTCGGGTTCTTCGAGGAGGGTGCCGTGGGCCTGTGGACCGCGGGGGAGAGCACGATCGCGGCCAAGGGCGACGCCATCGCCGCATTCCAGCGGGCCGTCGCCAAGAGCAACGCGTACGCGAACGAGCACCCGGAGGACGCGATCCAGGCCGGCATCGACGCCACCGGATCCACGTTGTCGGTCGACGACATCAAGCTGCCCTACTGGCCGGCGGCGGTCGCGCCCATCGACCTCGAGCGCGTGAACGACAAGCTCGTGGCCCTCGGGTTCCTCGAGGCCCCGGTCGACCTCGAAGGCGTCGTCGTCGCCGCCGGATGATGCTCATGAACCGCTCCTCCCTCCTCCCGCCGCTCGTTGGAGCAGTCGGCGTCGTCTCGGCGCTGGCACTCTGGGAGTGGTCGGCGACCGCCGGCCCCCTCGCCGCGTCACCGCTGCCGGCCGCCACCGCCGCCCTCGGCGAGGCGGTGCGCCTGCTCGGAACCGCCACGACCTGGACGGCGCTCGGCGACACGCTCACGATGGCGCTCGTGGGGCTCGTCCTCGCGATCCTCATCGGCGTCGCCCTCGGGGTCGCCATCGGCACCTCGCCGCTCGCGATGCATGCCACCAGGGTGCCGCTGGAGTTCCTCAAGCCCATCCCGCCCATCGTGATCCTGCCGGTCGTGGTGCTGGTGATGGGGCCGACGGCGAGCATGGGGATCTTCCTGGTGTTCTTCGGCTGCTTCATCGCGATCGCCGTCCAGGCATCGGCCGGGGTGTTCGACACCGATCCGGTCGCCCGCGCCACCGGACGCTCGTACGGCATGGGGAGATCCGAGGTCCTCGGCCGCATCGTCCTGCCCAGCGCGTTGCCGTACATCGGCACGGCGGTCAGGGCGGCAGCGCCCACCTCCCTCGTCATCGCCGTGGTGGCGGGACTGCTCGGGGGCGGACCGGGGCTCGGTCAGAGCCTGTTGCTGTCGCAGATCTCCGGGAACCAGGCGCAGCTGTTCGCCTACGTGCTGATCCTCGGCGTGCTCGGACTGTTGATCCAAGGGCTCAGCCAGTGGGGCGAGCGCACGCTCCTGCACTGGCACCCGCAGTACCGGAAGCAGGTCTTCTGATGACGCTCACCTCGTCGATCCAGACCCGCACGCGGCTCGCGCGACGTCGCGGCCAGGGCGGCCTCCCGCGCAGCGTACTGATCGGCGCCGAGATCGCGGTTCCCGTGCTGCTGCTGGTGCTGTGGTGGTTCGCCTCCGCCGCATCGACCAACGCGTTCTTCCCACCGCTGCAGGTGATCCTCCAACGGCTCGGGCAGCTCCTGCAGACGCCGTCCTTCCTGCTGGACATCGCCTCGTCGGTCGGCAACCTGGTCGTGTCGTTCCTGCTGGCGACCGTGATCGGCGTGCTCCTGGGGCTGCTGCTCGGTCTCATCCGCCCGCTGAGCTGGTTCGTCGAGCCGACGATCCACTTCTTCAGGGCGATCCCGCCCGTGGCGCTCGTGCCGATCTTCGTGTCGCTGATCGGTTTCGGCACCGAGACCCGCATCCTCTCGATCACCCTGGCCGCGGTGTTCCCGATCCTCATCTCCACGATCGACGGCGTGCGCGCCGGCGAACCCACGCTCGAGATGGTCAGCCGCGTCTATCGGCTCAGCGGACCGGAGCGGCTGTTCTCGGTGATGCTCCCGGCGGCGAGCCCGCGCATCCTGTCCGGCATGCAGGTGAGCCTGATCACGGCTTTCGTCGTGATGATCGCGAGCGAGATGCTCGGATCGTCCACCGGACTCGGCGCGGCCACCCTGCTCGCCCAGCAGTCCTTCGCGATCCCCGACATGTGGGCGGGCATCCTCGTCCTCGGGATCATCGGCTACGCGGCCACCGCCGTGTTCACCCTCTTCCGGCGCCGCGTGCTGCGCTGGTACATCGCCTCCCAGCAACAGGAGAAGAACGCATGACCCTCACCGAACACGCCCCCGTGCGCCTGAGCGTGCGCGGCCTCGCCAAGTCGTACCCGACCAAGAACGGTCTCGTCCCGGTGATCGCCGACCTCACCTTCGACGTGCACGTCGGCGAGGTGTGCTGCATCGTCGGGCCCTCGGGCATCGGCAAGACCACGCTGCTGAAGTGCCTCACCGGTCTGCAGAGCGTCACGGCGGGCACGGCGGCGATCGACGGGACCGTGATCGACGGTCCGCCCGAGGAGATGGCCCTGGTCTTCCAGGAGTACACGCGGTCGCTGATGCCGTGGCTCACGGTCGAGAAGAACGTGCGGCTGCCGCTCACGCACCTGCACCTGCCGGCCGCGGAGCGCGAGGAGCGGATCGCCGCGGCGCTCGACGCGGTCGGGCTCGCGGGCGCGGAGTCGAAGTATCCGTGGCAGCTGTCCGGCGGCATGCAGCAGCGCGTCGCGATCGCCAGGGCCATCGCCTACCGACCGGAGGTGCTCGTGATGGATGAGCCGTTCGCCTCGGTCGACGCGCAGACGCGCTTCGAGCTCGAGGACCTGTGCCTGCGCATCCGCGAGCAGTTCGGCATGACGATCGTGATCGTGACGCACGACATCGACGAGGCCGTGTACCTGTCCGACCGTGTGGTGGTGTTGGGCGAGCGTCCGGCGAAGGTCACCGAGATCCTCGAGATCGACTTCGGCGGGCCGCGCGATCAGCTGACGACCCGTGCACTCCCGGCCTTCGCGGAGCTGCGCACCGAGATCTTCGGCCTGATCCGGAAGGCGGGCTAGATGTCGGTGCCGATGGAGGCGCGCGGCTACGAGCGATTCGGTGGGCGTGCTGCGGAGTTCACGTCCGACGCCGAGCCCTGGTGGCCGGAGCCGCGTCGCGCGGGGGCGGGCGCGCCCAACGTGATCGTGATGCTGATCGACGACCTCGGGTTCAGCGATCTCGGGCCGTTCGGGAGCGAGATCGAGACGCCGCGCATCGACGGCCTCGCCGACGACGGCTGGGTGTTCACGAACTACCGGACCGCGCCGATGTGCTCACCGGCCAGGGCAGCGCTGCTCACCGGGCTGAACCCGCATCGTGCGGGCTTCGGCTTCGTCGCCCACATCGACCCCGGCTACCCGGGCTTCAGCTGCGAGCTGCCGGAAGCCGCCCCCACGCTGGCGGAGTCGCTGCGAGCCGGCGGCTACGCGACCTTCATGGTCGGCAAATGGCACCTCACGCTCGAGTCGCGCCTGCACGACGGCGCCGACCGGAGCTCCTGGCCGCTGCAACGCGGGTTCGACCGGTACTTCGGCAGCATGGACGGCTTCACCTCGCTCCATCACCCGCACCGGCTCGTGCAGGACAACTCCGTGGTCGACGTCCGCGAGTACCCCGACGGCTTCTTCCTCACCGACGAGTTGACCGATCGCGCGATCGGCATGATCGACGACCTGCGCGTCAACGATCCGGACAAGCCGTTCTTCCTGTACTACGCGCACACGTCGGTGCACGGGCCGATCCAGGCGAAGGACATCGACATCGAGAAGTACCGCGGCCGCTACGAAGCCGGCTGGAATCGGATGCGCGAGGAGCGGTTCGCCCGGCAGCGCGAGCGGGGCATCGTGCCGACGCATGCGGAGCTGCCGGCGGACGCGATCGCGGACGGTGCGCAGATCCCGGCCTGGGACGACCTGGCCGAGGAGGATCGGCGGCTCTTCGCCCGACACATGGAGGTGTACGCGGCGTCCGTGGACGAGATCGACCAGAGCGTCGGGCGGCTGCTCGACCGGCTCGACCGGAGCGGGGAGCGCGAGAACACCATCGTCGTGATCGCCAGCGACAACGGCGGCACGGCGGAGGGAGGCCCGACCGGCACCCGGAGCTACTTCGCGCAGTTCGGCGCACACGGTGCGATGCCCGCGGGCTGGGTGACGGATGTTCCGCGGGAGGTCGAGGAGATCGGCGGTCCGCGGCTGTTCGGTCAGTACCCCACCGGATGGGCGCGCGTCTCGAACACCCCCTTCCGCTCGTTCAAGGCCACGACGTACGAGGGGGGAGTGCACGCGCCGCTGATCATCTCGTGGCCGGATGCACCGATCCAGGGCGGGCTTCGTGACCAGTTCGTCTTCGTGTCCGACCTCGCACCGACGCTGCTCGACCTCTGCGGCATCGCCCCGCTGGACGAGCGTCACGGACAGCCGGCGCTCGACATGGACGGCGGGAGCATCGTCGAGGTCCTGGCCGATCCGGCAGCTCCGGGACGAGAGAGCCAGTACTTCGAATGCGTGGGGCGGCGGGCTGTCGTCGACGGCGCCTGGAAGGCCCTGTCCCGCGTGGCTCCGACGAAGGCCGAAGGCCCCGCGGGCGGGGTGTGGGAGCTGTACGACCTCGCCGCCGATCCGACGGAGACGACCGACGTCGCCGCCGAGCATCCGGAGCGCGTGGCGGCGCTCGCCGCACAGTGGCAGGTCGAGGCCTGGCGCAACACTGTGTTCCCCCTCGACGACGAGGGTGCGCTGTTCCGGCTGCGCCCCGACACCGAGGAGCCTCTGTCCGCCCCGATCGACCTGGTGCCCTTCCGTCCGCCGCTGGAGCGGTTCCGCTCGGCCAAGCTCACCGTGCTGCGCTCCTTCGCGGTCGAGGTCGATCTCCTCACGGGGCAGGAGACCGCGGGGGTGATCGTGGCGCACGGAGATCAGGGCGGCGGCTACCTCCTGGCCATCGACGACGGCGCTCCGCTCGTGGTCTACAACGCCTACGGGGAGATGCATCGTGCCCGTGGCGTCCGGCTCTCGTCCGGGGAGCATCGGATCGTGCTGCGGGTCGACGAGCATCCGGAACTGCGCTGGAGCCTGACCGTCGAGGTCGACGGCGCCCATGCCGCCACGATCGACAGCGTGCCGATGCTGATCGGGATGTCGCCGTTCACGGGAATCAGCGTGGGCTACGACTTCGGCGGTCCCGTCGATTGGGACCTCCATGAGCGGCAGCGCTCGTATCCGTTCCGCGACGGGGAGCTGCGCCGTGTGCGCTACGTCCCCGGTGCGCGCTCGCCGCACGATGCGACGGTGCTGCGTGCCGTCGGCCAGGCGGTGCTGGCACTGGCCGACTGACCGGGTGGGCGGTCGATGCCGGCGTCTGAGGGGTCGCCGGCATCGACCGCCCGCTCTCTCGTCAGTCGCCGTGCACCCGTCGCCCGGCGAACCAGGTCGAGACGATCGCGGTGCGCACGATGTCCTCGGCGGGACCGGCGATCGCGTCACGGGACAGGACGACGAAGTCCGCAGACTTGCCGGGGGTCAGCGAGCCGGTCTCCTCGCCCAGCCCCATCGCGGTGGCGGCGTTGATCGTGAAGACCTCCAGCGCCTCCTCGGCGGTGATGGCCTGCTCGGGCCACAGCGTGCCGGGCGCGCGGCCGAAGGGATCGGCCCTCGTCACGAGTCCCTGCAGGCCCTCGAGCGTGTTCGGCGACTCGCTCACCGGCCAGTCCGAACCGCCGGCGACGCGGGCTCCCGCGTCGATCAGCGCCCGGTTCGGCTGCGAGTGCTCCGCGCGCTCGCCGAGGACCTCGGCCAGTGCCTGGGGGATGACACCGGGGTACCAGATGAACGGCGAGATGTCGGCCGAGACGTCCAGGGCCTGCAGCCGCGGGATGTCCGACTCGGCCAGGAACTGCCCGTGCGCGATCTGGATCGGGGTGGTGAAGCCCTCGCTGCGCAGCTGCTCGGTGGCATCGAGCACGAGGCGGGCGGAGCCGTCGCCCGTGCAGTGCACCTTGGCGCCGAGACCGCGCCGCGCCACGGAACGGAGCCATCCGACGAGCTCGTCCAGGGTCATGGTCGTCTCGCCGTGGAAGTGCGCTCCGTGCGCGGCATCCGCGAGATAGGGCTCGAGGAATGATGCGGTGCGCGCGGGCGGGACGCCGTCGAGGAAGATCTTCACGAAGTCCGGGCGGTGGTGCGCGGTGCGGAACTCCTCGCCGCGGTCGAGCAGCGGCTCGCCGATCGGGTCGAAGCCGAAGATCTCGTCGTTGATCAGCAGGGAGGAGACCACCCAGGCGTCGAGCTCGTCGGCGCGGTCGAGCTCGGCGAGCGCGGCGAGGATCTCGACGGACACACCCGCATCCTGGAACGCCGTGACCCCGAACGAGTTGAGGATCTCGACGCCGCGGCGCGAGGCGGCCGCGTGCTGTGCGGCGGTGAGTCCGCCGCTGCGGTCGTAGGCCTCCTGCACCGGGATGCCTGCGGCCTCCAGCAGCACGCCCGTGGGGGTGCCGTCGTCGGGATCGAGCACGGTGACACCGGCGGACGGGATGCTGTCCGCGGTGATGCCCGCCAGCTCCAGCGCCCGGCTGTTCGCCCACCGGTTGTGCCGCGAGTCCTCCATGAGGACCACGGGTCGCCCGCCGGCGGCATCGTCGAGCAGCCGCCGGCTCGCGGTGTTCGCGAGCGACGGCAGCAGTGTCGTGGCGACCGCTCCACCCACGATCCAGGCATCCGCGGGAAGGGTGTCCGCCTTCTCGCGCACCCGATCGAGGATCTCGTCCCGCGTGAGCGATGGAGCCAGCGACAGTTCGAACAGCTCGGTGCGCCCGGCGAGCGCGTGGTGGTTGTGCACATCGACGAAGCCGGGATACACGGCGGCGTCGCCGACCTCGAGCACCTGCGTCCGGCGGCCGCGGAACGACTCGATGTCGGACCGCGACCCGACCGCGAGGATCCGCCCGTCACGGACCGCGAAGGCCTCGACGATCGGGTGCGCCCGGTCGGCCGTGCGGATCACGGAGCCGGTGACGATGAGGTCGGCGACGAGATCGGTCATGTCAGATGTCTCCGAAGGTCGCGGGCTCGAGCTCGGGCGTGTGCACCGTCGTGGAGAGCAGCCGGCCATGGGCGCCGAAGGTGAAGTGCGTGGGCACCTCGCCGCTCTCGTCGAGGCCGAACAGCACGCCGTGCGAGCGGATCGCGTTCACGTCGCGGTGGTCGGCGATCGTCACGGACGCGCACGGGATCACCTTCTCGCGCCAGGCGAAGACATAGATACCCGGCCGCACCTCCCACACGCTGTTCTCGTCGGTGTCGGCCAGACCGCGCTCGGGGCCGGCGAGGCACTGCCAGGAGTACCACCGCGGCGACAGGTACACGTGCTCGTACGCGTGCTCCGTGCTGTAGACCCACTCCACCCGCCGACCGATCAGCGTCGCGGTCGGTGCGGCCTCGGTGCCGGTGACCTCGGCGCCCTCGATCACGCCCGGTGCGAAGTGGTGCTGCACCCGGGTGCGCCCCTTCTCGGGAGCGGGGAGGATGTCGGAGATCACGGCCAGGGCACGACCGTGACGCAGGTCGAGGATCAGCGAGACGGCCTCGTTCGGCAGGTACCGGTGGTGGAACTGCACGAAGTACAGGTCCTGATCGACCTCGAACGCCTCGTAGTCGTCGGTGTCGGATGCCGCCTCTGTCGGGTCTTCCGCGCCCGGCTGGTACTCCCAGGTCACGGTGCTGTCGGCGAAGCGGTGCACGATGCGGGTGCCGCGGCCGTCGACGACCGTGATCTCGCGGCCGCTGAGGGCCGTGCTGTGCGGAGCCTTGTTGGCGTCGAAGCCCGGTGCCAGGCCCTCGAGCGGCAGCCAGGTGGAGGTGTCTGCGGGGTTCAGCGTCGTCATGATGTCGATGTCCTTACGTCGGTGCGGGGAGAGGTCAGCGGTCGCTGAGCTTCTCCAGGTCGGAGGAGAGGCCCTCGTACACGGCGGGCCGGGAGCGCTTGAGGTAGGCGCCGTAGACGATGCCGCCGATGAGTGCGAGGACCAGCAGCAGCGGCATCAGGCGGATCGCGAGCTCCTCGGACCCCGCCACGATGTTGAAGTTGACGATCGCGAGGATCGAGATCGCGGCGATGCCGAGGAATCCGATGCCGGGGGCGATGAACGTGCTCCACCACCGCGGGTCCTGGCGACGACGGAAGTAGACCACGATCGAGATGGCCGCGAGTCCCTGCAGGATCAGCACGCTCAGGGTGCCGAAGCCGAGCATCGCCGGCACAAGGGTGAGGATCGGATCGGCGCCCGCGATCGCGAAGATGATCGCGACGATGCCGGCGAACCCGGCCTGCACCACGCCGGCGATCTGCGGGGAGCCGTTCGCGCGGGTGCGGGCGAGCGCCTGCGGAAGGATCTTCGCGCGGCCCAGCGAGTAGAGGTAGCGGGTCGCGGAGTTGTGGAACGCCAGCATCGCCGCGAACAGGCTCACCAGGAGCAGGATCATCATCACGGTCGTCAGCGGGCCGCCGAGGTACTGCTGCGAGATCGAGAAGATCAGGTCACCGGTCGGCAGATGCTCGAGGGCGGTGGCCTGTGCCTGTGCGACGCCGGTGGCGCTCACGACGGCCCAGGTGGTGACGCCGAGGATCACACCGATCGCGATGATCGAGGTGTAGGTGGCGCGCGGGATCGTGCGCAGCGGCTGCTTGGCCTCCTCGCTGAACAGCGCGGTCGCCTCGAAGCCGAGGAAGCCGGTCGCCGCCAGCAGCAGACCGATCGGCAGCGAGCCGGAGAACACCGCCTCCGGGCTGAACGCCGCCAGATCGTAGCCGGTCTGCACGAGCACGGAGATGTCGAACACGACGAGCATGAGCACCTCGAGTACCAGGCACACGCCCAGCACCTTCGAGCTGAAGTCGACGCCGATCCGGGCGAGCACGAAGCACACCACGATCGACAGGAGCCCCCAGACCAGCCAGTTCACATCGAGACCGGTGAGGTCGCGGATGATGGTCTGCATGAAGAAGCCGCTCGTGCCGATCGTGCCGACCACGAAGAAGTTGTAGCCGAGCGTCGCGATCAGGCCGGCGATCAGGCCGCCGGTGCGTCCGAGACCCTTCACCACGAAGGCGTAGAAGCCGCCGGCGTTGACCAGCTGCTTCGACATCTGCGCGTAGCCGATCGCGAAGAGCAGCAGGATCCCCGCCACGAGGAAGAACGACATCGGTGTGCCGCCGCCGTTGCCGAGGGCGATGGCCAGCGAGGCCACGACCACGATGCCGGTCAGCGGTGCGACCGCGGCGAGGACCAGGAAGACGATGCCGGCGACGCCGAGGGCGCCGGGACGGAGGGAAGTATGGTTCTGCGTCGTGGACGCAGATGTCGGGTCTGCCACGTCGGCTCCTTTGCGGGTGACGGCCGTGCGGGCACGGCGTCGATGACGAGGGGGATCATCGATACAGCGAGTCTGCTCGTGCCGCCGCGGTCGCGCTTGACCCTGAGTGAAAGACGATGGTGCCACCGTGCACAGCCCGTCGGCGAAGGTTCGCAGAGCCCGCCGCGGGGAGCAGGATGACCGAGATGGATCTTCAGCTGCACGACACGACGGCTCTCATCACCGGAGCGGCCAGCGGCATCGGGCGCGCCACCGCGCTCGCGCTCGCCGCGGAGGGCGTTCGAGTCGCACTGCTGGACGCGGACGGCGCCGGCCTTCAGGAGGTGGCTCGCGAATGCGCGGAGGCCGTGGCCCTGGTCGGCGACGTCACCGACGAGACCCAGGTCCGGGCCGCCGTGCATGCGGGGGTGACGGCGTTGGGGCGGCTCGATGCGGTCGTCTGCTGCGCCGGGGTGTCCGGCCCGGTGGGGACTCCGATCGAGGAGACCGCCCTCGACAGCTGGAACCGGGTGCTCGCCGTCAACGTGACCGGACCGTTCCTGGTGCTCAAGCACGCGCTGCCGGCGCTGCGGGCGGCGGACGCCGCGTCCGTCGTGCTGCTGGCCAGCGACTCGGCTCTCGTGGCGTCGCCCGGCATGGTGCCGTACTGCACGTCGAAGGCTGCCGTGGTCCAGTTCGGGCGCGCCCTGTCGGTCGACCTCGCCGACACCCGCATCCGGGTGAACACGGTCGCGCCGTCGATCGTCGACACTCCGATGAGCCGTGGCGACCTCAGCGCCGCGGCGTTCGACGAACCGTTCTTCCCCGTGCAGAGCGCGGAGGAGGTCGCCGCGCACGTGACGTACCTCGTGTCGCCGCGCGCGAGGGCGATCAACGGCACCACGGTCGTCTGCGACTTCGGGTACACCGCCCGTTCGGGTTTCCCCGCCTGATGCGACCGCGTCCGGTGGCAACGAGCGCATGCGCGCCAGAACACC
Organism: Microbacterium sp. LB12; assembly: GCF_037150835.1. Lineage (NCBI taxonomy): Bacteria > Bacillati > Actinomycetota > Actinomycetes > Micrococcales > Microbacteriaceae > Microbacterium > Microbacterium sp. LB12. The sequence continues at coordinate 262,781 of NZ_JBBCPF010000005.1, forward strand.
AGAGGAGCACACATGGGAACCGTGGTCGGATCGACCGTCTCCGGACGCGTCATCGTCATCACCGGAGGGGGAACCGGGATCGGAGCCGCCATCGCCGAGCGGTATGCCGCCGAAGGGGCACACGTCGTGGTGGTCGGTCGTCGTCCCGAGCCGCTGCACGAGGTCGAGCGTGCCGTCGGTGCCGTGCCGATCATCGCGGATGCGGCCGACACGGACTCGGCGAAGGCAGCCGTGGCCGAGGTGCTCGCGAGGTTCGGCCGCATCGACGTGCTGGTCGCGAATGCCGGCGGTCACGGCTTCTCTCCCGTAGGCGAGACCGACGACGGGAGCTGGGATGCGGCCATCCGCGCCAACCTCACGACGGCGTTCACGATGTCGAGGGAGGCGCTGCCCGCGCTGATCGAGGCGAAGGGGCAGATCGTGATCGTGTCGTCGCTCGCGGGGCTCTTCGCCGGACCCTCCGTCGCCGGGTACACGGTGGGCAAGCACGCCCTGATCGGACTCACGCGCACCCTCGCCCGCGACTACGGTCGACACGGCGTGCGGGTGAACGCCATCTGTCCCGGCTGGGTGCAGACGCCGATGGCCGATGACGAGATGGACGAGTTCGCCACGCACGCGGGCCTCGACTCGCGCGAGGAGGCCTATGCGAAGGTCACCGCGGACGTGCCGCTGCGTCGTCCCGCCCGACCGGCCGAGATCGCCTCGGTCGTGCGGTTCCTCGGCTCCGGGGAGTCGTCGTACGTCACGGGGGCGGTGATCGTCGCCGACGGCGGCTCGCATGTGGTCGACGTGCCGACCATCGCCTTCGATCACGCCGGCATGTGACCCTGCGCGGTCACCCGCCGAGGTAGGCGCGGTGCAGGAGGCCGGGGTCGGCTCGCAGGTCCGCGGATGTGCCCTGGAAGGACACCCGGCCTCCTGCGACGACCACGGCCTCCTGGGCGAGGCCGAGTGCGAGCTGGGTGAACTGCTCGACCAGCAGCACGCCCACGCCGGAGTCGGCGATCGATTTCACGATCGGCATCAGGCGCATGAACACGACGGGGGCGAGTCCCAGTGACATCTCGTCGATGAGCAGGATGCGCGGCTTCGCGGCGAACGCGCGTGCGAGCACCACCATCTGCTGCTCGCCGCCCGAGAGCAGCGCGGTCGGCGCGTCGATCCGCTTCTCCAGCTCGGGGAACTGCGCGAGCGCGGCCTCGAGCTCTCCGGGGGTGCGTGCGGTGAGGGAGATGTTCTCCCGCACGGTCAGCGAGGGGAACACCGCGCGCCCCTGCTCGATGTGCACGATCCCGCGCCGGGTCCTCGTGACGCGCGAGAACTTGTCGATCGGCTCGCCGTCGAGGGTCATGCTGCCGGCGGAGTGCGCGGTGACGCCGGACACCGATTCGATCAGGCTCGTCTTGCCCGCACCGTTCGGGCCCACCAGTGCCAGCACCTCGCCGCCGGTGACGCGCAGCGAGACATCGGAGATCACGGGGCCGGCACCACGACTGACGGTGATGCCCTCCAGGACGAGTTCGCTCACTTCAACAGCTCCGTCTCTCCCATGTACGCCTTGACGACGTCGGGGTTCGCGAGGACCTCGGCCTGCGGTCCGCTGGCCAGGACGCGGCCGAAGTCCAGCACCGTCAGGGTCGGGCACACGGATCGGACGAGATCGAGGTCGTGCTCGATGATGATGAGCGCGACGCCGTAACGCTCCGGCAGCTCCCGCAGCCGCGCCGCGAGTGCCAGATGCTCGTCGTGCGAGAGGCCGGCGGCGGGTTCGTCGAGGATCAGGAGTCGAGGTCGGGAGACGACATTGGCGGCGACCTCCACGAGCCTCCGCGTGCCGACGTCGACGCTCGACAGCCGTGCCCCTGCGGGCGGGCAGCCGAAGAACGCGAGCACCTCGTCGATGTCCGACGAGGCGAGCCGGCGCCTGGCCACGAACCGCACGTAGGCGCCGACGGTGAGGGACGGCGGCACGCGGTCCTGCTGGAAGGTGCGCCGGAGTCCCAGGCGGGCACGCCGCGTGGGGGAGAGACCGGCGAGATCACGGTCCCCCAGCACCACTCGGCCCCCGTGCTTAGGCAGGAATCCGCTGATCGCGTCGACGAACGTCGATTTCCCGGCGCCGTTCGGGCCGATGAGCCCCATGATGGACGCGGCGGGGACCTGGAACGAGACGTCGTCCAGCGCCTTGAGGGCGCCGAACTGCACCGTCAGGCCTTCGACGCTCAGCACCGGTGCGCCGTCGAGCGCCGCTGCGTCGACCGTGGCGGTGGTCGTCGTGGTGATCGTCCCGGCATCCGCGTCGGCGTCCGGGGGGAGCGCCGTCAGCGCGGCGCTCGTCGTCCTGCGGTCGGCGCGACGCCAGATCAGGTTGCGGATGCCTTGGCCGAGGTTCGTGCCGCTGGTGAGCGCCTGCACGCCCAGCACGCCGAACACGACGAAGGCCCAGTCCTGCGGGACTCCCCAGCGCTTGAGGAGCTCGGGGACCAGCACCCACAGCAGCCCGCCGAAGATCGCCATGTCGATCAGGTGCGCGCCCGACATGATCGCGAGCACGTAGAGAGCCAGCGACTGCAACGGGGTGAAGCTCGATGCGAACGGCAGCTGCACCTGGCCGGCGAGCAGCCCGCCCGAGATGCCGCCGAGGGCGGCCGAGACCGCGAACGCGGTGAGCTTCGCGGTCTGCACGCTCTGCCCGGCGGCGGCCGTGCCTCGTTCGGAGAATGCGACCGCCTTCCAACTCGATCCCCAGCGGCCGCGCTGCAGGAAGAACGCGCCGAGTGCGCAGACGGCGAGCACGATGATCGAGAGGAAGAAGAACTGGCGGTCGTTCGAGAACATCTCGGGCCTCTCGACCGCGATGCCGTCGGCCGAGCCGGGGAACTGGATCTGCACGAGGGTCACTCCGGCGGCAGCCGCGAAGCCGAGGGTGACGACGGCGAGGTTCACCCCGCGCAGTCGCAGCGCCGGGAGGCCGACGAGGATGCCGACCAGGCCTGCCGCGACGCCGCCGAGGACCAGCCACACGATGAATCCGCCGGGCGCCTGCAGGACGTTCAGCAGCGACACGATCCAGGCGCCGACGGCGGCGAAGGTCAGCTGGCAGAGCGCGATCATCCCGGCGGATCCGGTGACGATGCCGAGACCGAGGATGGCGATCGCCGCCGTGACCGCGCTGATCGCGAGGAAGACGAAGTATCCCGGCAGCGCGGCACTGAGGATCGCGCCCACGCCGATGCCGGCGAGTGCGACCGCGAACGGCCAGGTGATCCGGAACCAGGGACGGTCAGCGAGCGGCATCCCACACCTCCTTGCGCTGCGTCCAGAGCAACAGGACGACGATGAACAGGAACGGGAGGAAGTTGCGCACGAGCGCCACTTCGTCGATCTGCGCGACGAGCCCGCCGAGGACACCCAGCACGATCCCGCCGACCACGGCGAGGTCGAGTCGGCGGAAACCGCCGAGCAGGGCGGCCGCCGCAGCCGGGACGATGAGCATCGACAGGCTGGTCGCATCGTTGGACTGCGAGGGCGCCACGATGATGATCGCGATCGCGCTGATCACGCCGGTGACGAACCAGACCGCGATCGACAGCGGACGCGAGCGGATGCCGAGGAGCTCGGCCGTGGTCGGCCGCTCCGAGAGCGCGCGCAGCTGCGTGCCGACGCGGGTGCGGCGCAGCACGAGCTGGACGGCGATGGCCGTGACGATCGCCATCGCCACGGTCGCGACCGTGACCTGGCTGATCACGACGCCGCCGAACGAGAACGCGGGCCCGGCGATGATCGGCGTGAACGGCTGGGGCTTGTTGCCGAACAGGATGAACGACAGCGAGATGAGGAGCAGGAGAGGGCCGACGGTCATCGCCGAACGGGTGGTGGTGGAGGCCTCGGACAGCCAGGTCGCCGCGATGAATCCGATCGCGGCGGAGAGGAGCCCGGCGACCAGGACACCGAGCACGGAGCCGAGCCAGATCGGCAGGTCGAGCTCGCGCACGAACCACACGGCGGTGAAGGCGCCGAACATCCCGGTCGCCGCCTGGGCGAAGTTCACCACCCGCACGAGGCGGGACATCAATGTCAGGCATACGCCGAGGACGGCATAGAGCCCGCCGGCGGCGAGACCGGCGATGGCGCCTTGCAGCATGAGGCGTCCTTTCTGTTCCGAGGGGGCTTTCGGTTCCGCTGGGGGTGGGCCTGCCGCCGGGAATGCGCCCGGCGGCAGGCGGTCGGTGGGCTACTCGCCGATGCGGAGCCAGTCGTCGGCGACCTTCTCCCAGGCGTTGGTGCCGGACTTCAGGATGATCGGCCAGCCCGCGGTGTTCTGCGTGCCGAAGGCGTAGGGCGTGCCGACCATCGGGTTCTCGATCGGGTCCATGCCCTTGAGCGCCGCCGACACGCTCTCGCGCGTGATGTCGCCGTCGATGCTCTTCAGCACCTCGATGAAGTAGGTCGCAGCGAGGTACCCGCCCTGGCTGAACGAGGTGAGGGGGATGTCGTTCGCTTCCATCAGCTCGCGCCAGTCGGCGTTGATGTCGCTCTCGTCGGTGAACGGGTAGAACTCCGCCGGCACGTAGATGCCCGCGCCCGCGTCGTCGATCGCCTCGGCGAAGTTCTCGCTGTAGACGCTCGTCAGATACAGCCAGGTCACGTCGTCCCAGCCCTGTGCGTTCGCGGCCTTGACCTGTCCGATCGCGTCGGGCTCGACCGGGTTGATCGCCAGAGCCTTGCAGCCCTGGTCGCGCGCCTTGACGATGTAGGGCGTGTAGTCGGAGGCGCCGTACGGGACGGTGTCGTCGACGTACTTCGGCTTCTTGCCGGTGATTTCGGTCCACTTGTCGATCGCGGCCTGGTAGGTCGGACGCGTGGATCCGGCGATCTCGAGCAGGATGCAGATGTCGTCGAGGCCGAGCACCTCCGAGCCGTACTGCAGCGTCAGCGTCATGTCGTTGAACGGTCCGACGTTCGCGGGCGAGATGTTGTCGCTGTCGAAGCAGCCGGTGTCCACGCCGATGCCCGGCATCGACAGGATGCCCTCCTGCTCGTAGTACTTCGCGTTGATCTCGCACTCGATGAGGCTGGCGGAACCGACGAGCGCGACGGCACCGTCGCTGCCGACCAGCTCCCGGGCGGAGGCGGTGGCCGTGGCCGGGTCGCCCTTGTCGTCCAGCATCTTGTAGTCGATCTTGCGTCCGTCGAGTCCGCCCGCGTCGTTGAAGGCGTCGAACACGGCCGCGGCGGCCTGCGAGGCCTCGGGGAACGTCGCGGGCCCGCTGATGGTGTTGACGGAGCCGACGACGATCGGGTCGCCGTCGCCACCGCCGGCGCTGCCGTCTCCACCGGCGCAGCCGGCGAGGGTGAGGGCGGCCACGGCGAGGAGCGCCGCAGTGCCGGATGCTCGTGTGTTCATGTGCTTCCTGCCTCTCGTGTTCGGGTGGTGCTGTGTTCGGTGGTGCTGTGTTCGGGTGGTGCGGTGTTCAGGCGCGCACAGCGCGGTTGACGAGCTCGGTGTCGGTGAACTGCTCGAAGGCGACGATCTCGCCATCGGCCACCCGCCACACGTGGGCGACCCGTGCGGCGAAGAAGCGCCCGGTCTGCGTATAGGTGCCGGAGTAGGTGCCGATCGCCACCACGACGTCGCCGCCGTCGATGACCTCGTCGATCGCGACCGTGTAGTCGTCCCATTCCTCCTGGATGCGTCCGAACACGTTCCGGGCCACGGCATCCGGACCGATGTAGGTGCCGGCGTACGGGAACCCGGCTGCCTCGGTCCAGTGGATGTCGGCGGCGAAGGGGGCCAGCATCCCGTCGAGGTCGCCGCGGTCGTTGGCGGTGTAGTGCTGGCGGATCAGGTCGGCATTGCTCATGGGTTCTCCTCGGTTCCGGGCCGTCCGGCGTCAGACCGGCTGGGCGTCGGGGTAGTCGACGGAGCCGAGCGGGTAGATGTGGCCGCCTCCCCGGGAATGCTCGGCGTCGCCGTCTCCCGTGAGTCCGAGGAAGATCCCGGTGGTCATCAGCTGGTAGCCGAGGTCGTGCAGCCACACGCTGGCCACGGCGATGCGGAACTCCCGGAAGCAGAACAGGTACAGGCCGTCGGCGAACTTCCAGACGGTCGACAGGTCCATGTCGCCGTGACCCCGCTGCACGCCCTCGAGGCACTGCCAGGCGTAGCGCTGACTGGAGATGTACACGTGCTCGTAGAGGTGATGCGGGCTGTAGCGGTAGACGTTGCGCTTGCCGATGAGGTCGCGGCTCGGGCCGGGGACCTCACCGCTGGCGGGTCCCGCGTCGGTCGTCGCCGCCCAGAAGTCCTGTCCGACCTGTGGTGTGCCCTCCACGGCCTCGGCGGCGATCCGCGAACGGACGACGGTGGCCCGGTTCGTCGTCGTCGAGAACACCACCGTGACGGCTTCGCGCGAGCGACTGCGCATCGGGATGTTGACGAAGACCACGTCGTCGCGCACGCGCACGGCGTCGTACGGGTCGGTGCCGGAGGCGGCCCAGCCGGCCCAGTCGACGGTGTCCTCGGAGAACCGCAGACTCAGGGTCGAGTCGTCGTCGAGGGTGAGGGTCAGCGCCGTGCCGGCGAGCGGCGTGTTCGGCAGGCGGAAGGTGTCGATACCCGCGGCGAACTCATCGTACGTGCGCCACTGGTCGAGCGCAGGGTCGGTGGAGATGTCGGTCATGAGGGTCCTGACGTCGCACGCGGCGGGGCCGCATCGCCCCGGGCACCGCGTCATCGTGGTGCGCTTGCCTCATGCTGGTTGGGCGCCCCGCATCCCCTCAAGGTCGTGGCGATCATCGCGCGCCGAGAGTCAACCGGCGTGCCCTCCGGGGCAAGCGGCCAGCTCGTGAGCGCCCGAGGCGCGTCAGTGTGCGGCGCGGTACTCGCTGGGGGAGACGCCGAAGGTCGACTTGAACGCGCGGCTGAAGTGCGCGGCGTCCACGAAACCCCAGCGGGCGGCGATCGCCGCGACCGGTCGATCGGCGAGCATCGGATCGAGCAGGTCGCGGCGGCACTGCTCGAGGCGACGCGTGCGGATCCAGGTCGAGACGGTCACGCCCTGCTCCTGGAAGAGCCCGTGCAGGTGCCTGGTGGAGATGAAGTGCGCGGCGGCGATCGATGCGGGTCCGAGGTCGGTCGACGCGAGGTTGCGGTCGATGTGCGAGCGGATGCGCTGCACCAGCGCACGATGCGGATCGGCCGACACCTGGTCGAGTCCGAGCTCGCGGGTGAAGACGGTGGTCACGAGGTCGAGCGCACTGTGCGCGAGTCGTGCCCCCGTCGTCCCCGCGAGCTGGTCGAGGTTGCCGGCGAGCTGCGTCAGATAGGGCACGACCATGCCGCCGAGGCCTTCGTGGCCGGAGATGCGCACCGCGGTGAGCTGCCCGACCATGTCGGCCGGGAGGCTGATGAGGTGCTTCGGGAACATCACGACCATCGTGCGGAAGTCCTCGTCGAACACGAGCGAGTACGGGCGGTCGGTGTCGTACACGGCGAGGTCGCCCGCCTGCAGCACGGCCTCGCGGTCGTCCTGGATCAGCAGACCGGTGCCGGAGAGCATCAGGCTGACCTTGAAGTAGGAGCGGTCTCCGCGGGCGATGAGCTCGGGGGTGCGCTCGACGACGTGCGACGTGGCGCGCACATCGTTCACGTGCACCTCATCGACGGACGCGCCGCGGATGACCCCTCGGAAATGGTCCGGGCCGTCGGTCGTGACCTGCAGGGGGACGAAGGACTCGGAGACGGCCGCACGGAAGTCGCTGATGTTGCGCGCGACGAGCGTGGACACCAGTTCGGCAGCGGGTGCACCGTTCATGACTGATCACCTCGGGTGGTGGAACGACGACGTTGTATACGATCCGTTCCGCGATGTTATCACCGCAGCGAGCGAACGGGATGCCTCTCTCCCGGAGTCAGTGGTCGCCTCTCCCGGAGTCAGTGGTCACAGGTGCAGACGCCTCCGTCGCAGCACCTGCCGGAGGCGCCCGCGTGCGCCTGCGTCGACTCCGGCACGTCCATGGCGGGGTTCTGGTCCAGGAAGCCGTAGGGCTTGAACCAGAAGCCGGCGTAGTCGACGGGCATGATCGGCCAGTCCTCGGGGCGCGGGAAATGCGTCAACCCGAACGTGTGCCACAGCACGATGTCCTCACCGTCGATCGACCGATCTCCCGCTGTGTACTCGGGGAGTCCCGCGCCGCCCTGGTGCGCGTTGGGGTAGCGGCCGGCCGGCCAGATCTGCCCCTGTTCGTGCTTGGTCGCCCAGAGGTGCTTGGTGGCGAACGCGGCGCGCGCGGCGACGGAGGAGGCGGGATCGGCCATGAGCAGCGCGGTCGGCTCCGGCACGAGGTGGTAGGCGGTCGGGCGACCGACGTGGTTCGTCCGCGAGGTGCTCTGCACCTCCCAGACGCGGGCGACCGAGCTGTCGGCCTCGCGCTGCGCCTGCGACTCGGTCGCCAGGGTCGTCTCCGACCAGGAGAAGGCGTTGCCGAAGGGGTTGTCCTCGCCCATCGGCACGCGCTGGGCGTCGACCTCGACCAGGCGGTTGTCCTCGCCGTCGATCGCCACGTCGAGGCGTGCGCAGAAGAGGTGCTGGTGCACGGGCGCGAACACTCCGGGGGCGAGTTCCGTGGCGTGCTTCTGGCGGACACCGGGCTCACCCGCCGCCGCGAACACGATGCCGGTCGCCTTCGCGACGACCTCGATCGATCCGTCGAGGTAGAAGTGCCAGTAGAAGCCGTAGTCGTAGTTCCCGATCGTGGAGAAGTACGACACCACGAAGCGGCGCGAGCGGCGCACGTCGGCCCGACCCGACAGGTCGGTGTGCTTCCAGAGGATGCCGTAGTCCTCTTCGTGCATGCAGATCACGTTGGGGATGCGCACCGGGTGACCGTGGTCGTCGGCGACGTGTCCGTCGAGATAGTGGATCACTCCGAGGCAGTCGCAGCCGAGCTCGAGGTGGTTGGCGTTCTTGCCGAGCAGGTACTCTCCGGCGTCGAAGTAGCTGATCCAGAAGCGACCGGGGGCGGTGTCGCCGTACGGCACGACCATCTCGGGCACGCTCGCCCGGCTGAGCACCGAGCGACCCTGGAACGTCACGTCGTGCAGCACGAGTCCTTCGCGGGCGTTGAAGTCGACGCGCATGGACCACCCCTCCCACTCGACGAGCGAGCCGGAGACCGTGAAGCTCGGACCCTCCGGCTGGGTGATCTCGATGGGCTTGAGGCTGGTGCGCGCCGCGCCCTGCACCTCGGGGTAGTAGTTGCCGTGGCCGGCGGGAACCGGCACGTCGCCGTGGTCCTCGACGCGGATGACGCCGTTCGCGGTGAGATCGATGTGCACGATGAGTCCCTCGACCGGGTGCGCCCACGGGGAGTCCTGCTCGTCGTACTTGAGGAAGGTGAGGGAGCGGATCACGCGCCGCCCGACCTCATCCGCCCGGCCGGTGTACCCCGGGGCGAGCGGCCCGCAGAAGGCGAGGTCCATGTGATCGGCGAGGCCGCGGCGGGTCATGGCCGCCTGCCACTCGGGGGAGGCCTTCGCGATCGTCTCGGCGCGCTCGTACTCCTCGAACAGGTACTGCGGCTGACCGTACGGCGGGGCGTCGTTCGGCACGCGCTCGGTGCGCAGGACCTCGCCGCGGGTGAGGGACACGATGACCTCGGTCGCGACGCCGGTCGTGGTGTCCAGCAGTGTCACATCGACGCGGCGGTCGATCGGGGAGCCAGGGCGCCACGCGGCGATCTCCTCCTTCGTGGCCTCGTCGGGGAGCAGCATCGGCACCCGGGTGCTCTCGGTCAGGAGCCCGGCGGCGTCGAGGATGGCTCGCGCGGCGGCGATCTCCTCGCCGGTGAGCGGGTCGTGCGGATGCGGGGCGGCGATCTTCTCGATGGAGACGGGCTGCGGAGCGTGGTGGGACATCATCGACCTCACTATTTTCGAGCGACTGCTCAATAAACGGGTTGCGACGATGATACGACGGCGCGACGACGCTCCACAACCATCGATGCGGGTGCGGTCGGACGCCGCTCGCGCGGGGCTCAGGCGCGCCAGGGGGCGAGGACGCCGTCGAGCACGGCGAGGTGCGCGGCGGCGGGCTGAGGTTCGGTGACCTCGACGATCTGCTGCCCGTAGGTGATCGAGCGCAGCAGCGACAGCACGGCGTCGGCGGGGGTGTCGGCGCGCAACTCGCCATCGTCGACCGCCTCGGTGAGCGCGATCCGGATGCTGTCCTGCCAGGTCGCGAGCGTCGGCGTCGCACCGTCCGGGACCGGTGCGAGGGTCGCGAGGCGTCCCCAGAAGCCGACCACCACGTGCGCTTCGGTGCGGGTCGTGTCGTCGATCGGGAGGACTTCGCGCATGAGTGCCTGCAGTCGTGTCAGTCCGCGCAGGCCTTCGGTCGCTTCCGCGATGCGCGCGTCGGTGCGGCGGGTGACTTCGGAGGCTGCCGCGCGCACGACCTCGTCGAAGCCGTCGAAGTAGTGCCACAGCGAGCCGGTGGCGACGCCGAGCTCCTTCGCGACGGCGCGTGAGGAGACGCTCTCGTGCCCGTCGCGGGCGGCGACGGAGAGCAGCGCCTCGGCGATCTGCCGGCGGCGCTCCGCGTGATCGACGATGCGGGGCACCTGACTATCCTGTCGTATCGCACCTGGGTCTGGCTATGTTGAGCGATCGATCAATATACTGCCCGGGTGGAGCATCTCCTTCCCGCAGCACCGTGGCTGATGGCGGCAGCGGCGATCGTCTCGGCGGTGGCCTGCCTGGCGGCGTGGCGCGCGGTGCCCTGGCAGGGGCGGCAGACGGCTCTCATCATGGCCGCCGCGATGCTGATCATCGCCGTGACGGATGGCAACGCCCTCACCGGACTGGTCCTCGGTGCGGTGCTCCTGGTCTCGGCGATGCTCGGCACGATGGGGGTGCGCGGCACGGCGTCGGCCGCGACGTGCTGCCACCGTGCCCTCGTCTCGCTCGTGATGGCGATCTGCTCGTTCGAGAGCGCCTCCACGCGGGCGGCGACGACAGTCACGGCGACGACAGGCGCGGTGACGACAGGCGCGGTGACGACAGGTGCGGTGACGGAGGTCGCGGCCGCAGGGCACGGCGGACACGAGCTGAACGGCGTGCTGTCCGTCCTCGTGCTGGTCGGGGTGGTCGGCGTCGTGCTGTGGACCGTCCTCGCGGAGTGGTTCGTCGCACCGGTGCATCACGGGAGGACCGCGCGACTGCTGACGACCGAGTCCTGGGCCATGGCCGCCGGCGTCGCCGTGATGTGCCTCGGGTTCTGACCGGGCGCGCCCCCTGCACACTCCGGTACCGTGGCCGCATGCCCCTCGCTCTGATCACCGGCGCCGCCCGTGCGAACAGCATCGCCGCCGGCATCGTCCCTCGACTGCGCGCGGCGGGCTGGACGGTCGTCACCAGCGACCTGCACGATGCCGACCACCCCGCCGACCTCTCGACGGCCGACGGGCCTGAGGCGCTGATCGCCGAGGTGAACGCCGCACACGGTCCGATCACCGCCCTCATCCTGAGCCACGCCCACGACGTCGAGTCGGGCATCCTCGACACCACCGCCGCGAGCTTCGACACCCACATCGCCGTGAACGCACGCGCGAGCCTGCTGTTGATCGCGGCTTTCGCGCGACAGGCCGCCGGCGACGGGGGAGTAATCCTGGCGCTCACCAGCGACCACGTGACCGGCAACCTCCCGTACGGTGCCTCGAAGGGCGCGCTCGACCGGCTCGTGATCTCGGCGGCACGCGAGCTCGGTCCCCGCGGCATCTCCGCGAACGTGCTGAACCCCGGCCCGATCGACACCGGATGGATGGACGACGGCACCCGCTCCTCGCTCGGGGAGATGACACCACTCGGCCGGCTGGGGCGTCCGGCCGATGTCGCCGCGGTCGTGGAGTTCCTGGTCTCCGACGAGGGTCGCTGGATCTCCGGGCAGCTGCTGAAATCGGACGGCGCGTTCTCCGCCCGCTACTGAGGCGCCGCGGCGGGGCGCACGAACACCCACGCCGCGACGGCCGCCACCGCCGCGGCGAGCGTCATGGTGACGGCCATCGTGACCGCGTTCGTGCCGCCCACTCCGGCGGCGAGCGGTGCGAGCACCGGTCCGAACAGGAACGTCGCCATGCCCAGCAGTGCGGACGCGGTGCCGGCGCGGGCACCGTGGTGGGCGAGGGCCAGCGTCTGGCCGTTGGGCCCGCCGAGGCCGGAGCAGAGCATGAAGCCGATGAGCGCCGCGATCACGCCGTATGCCCCGGTGCCGGTCGTCGCCAGCACCAGCAGCACGAGCGTGGCGAGCAGCGTCGCCGTGATGCCGCCCAGGTACACGCGCAGCGGTCCCCATCGGCGTACGACGAGCCGGCTGGTCTGGCTGCCGGCGATGCTCGCCAGCGCGCCGGCCGCGAACGCGAGACCGAAGGTCTGCGGGCTCAGGCCGAACTGATCCTGCAGCACGAACGACGACATCGACAGGTAGGTGAAGAACGCGACGCCGCCTCCCGCCGCGGCGCACAGCACCGCCACGAACAGCCGATCGCGGACCACGGCGCCGGCATGCGTGCCCAGTGCCATGAGACCGCCGCCGTGCCGCTCGGAGGGTCGCAGCGTCTCAGGCAGGGCGAACACCACGATCAGGAGCAGCACGACTCCGACGGCGCTGAGCACGCCGAAGATTCCGCGCCAGTCCATGATCCGGGCGAGCTGCCCGCCGACGACCGGCGCGATGATCGGCGCGGTGCCCGACACGAGGAACAGCAGCGACAGCATCCGCGACAGCTCGACGCCCTCGAACTGGTCGCGGGCGATGGCCAGGCAGATCACGATGCCCGCCGAGCCGGCGAGCCCCTGCAGGAAACGGGCGACCAGCAGCAGCTCGATGTTCGGCGCGACCGCGCACACGAGGGAGAGCACGGCGAAAGCGGCGACCCCGATCATCAGCGGCAGGCGCCGACCGAGGCGATCGCTCAGCGGTCCCGCGACGAGCTGCCCGAGACCGAGACCGATCATGCACGCCGACATCGTCACCTGCGCCAGGGCCTCCGTCGTGCCCAGCGACGCGGCCAGCTGCGGCAGCTGCGGCAGATACAGGTCCATCGACAGCGGGCCGAACGCCTCCAGCATCCCGAGCACCAGCATCGCCCGCAGCGTGCTCATGCGCGGGCGCGCGGGCCCCTCGGCGAGGGGCAGGCTCATCCTTCCCGGCGCAGGATGCGGCGCAACCAGCTCTCGCGGGCGGCGACGGCGGCCTGGGAGACCTCAGCATCGGGAGAGAACCCGGCGAACCCGTGATAGCCGCCCGCCCAGACGTGCAGCTCGGCCTGTCCTCCGGTCGCCCAGATGCGCAGCGCATAGTCGACGGCCTCATCGCGGAACGTCTCCGCGGCGCCCACCTCGATGAACGCGGGAGCGAGGCCTGCGAGGTCGGTGGCACGGGCGGGGGCCGTGTACGGAGAGACCCGATCGGTGAACCGGTCGTCCGCGGCGATGGCATCCCACGCGGTGTCGTTGTTGTTCCGATCCCACGCGCCGAAGCCGTCGTACTGTCGGCTGGAAGAGGTCTCGTTGCGGTCGTCGAGCATCGGACACCCGAGCAGCTGACCGGCCAGGCGCGGTCCGCCGCGGTCGCGGGCGATCAGGGCGACGGCGGCGGAGAGGCCCCCACCGGCACTCATCCCCGAGGCGATGATGCAGTCGGGATCGATGCCGAGTTCCTCGGCATGCGCGGCCATCCATTCCAACGCGGCGTAGCAGTCCTCGGCCTGCGCCGGTCCCGGGTGCTCGGGTGCCAGGCGGTACTCGACCGCGACGCCCACGACGCCGTGCCTTTCAGCGAGGTCGATGAGTTCCGCGGTGCCGAAGAACCGGGTGCCCAGCACCATGCCGCCGCCGTGGATCGACAGCACCGCGGGGGCGGGCGCGGCTGCCGATCGGGTGGGACGCACGATCGTGATCTCGATGTCGGGCGCGCCGACAGGGCCGGGAATCACGCGGTCCTCCCAGGTGACGTCGCGCCCCTCGGCCTGCACGGCCATCGACGGGATGATGGTCGCGAAGTGGTCCCGGTTCGCGTGGATCGTCTCCGCACGCAGCGGGATGATCTCGACCATCCCGACGAAGGCGTCGAGCCCGGCGACGAGCTCCGGGTCGTAGGGGACCGGCCGCGGCGCGGTCATAGTGCGGCCCGCCAGATCCGGCGCAACCACGACGCGCGGGCGGCGAGGGCGGCGCGCGAGATCTCGGCCTCCGGCATGTACATGTCGAATCCGTGCGCCCCGCCTCCCCAGACGTGCAGCTCGGCCTGTCCGCCGGTCGCCCAGATGCGCAGTGCGTACTCGGTGTCCTCATCGCGGAACGCCTCGGCCTCTCCCACCTCGATGAACGCGGGCGGGAGTCCGGCGAGGTCGGCCGCGCGACTCGGGGCCGCATAGGCGGGAGCATCCGCACGGAAGGCCAGGTCGTCGCCCAGCACGCACGACCACGCCAGCAGATTCAGCTCGCGCTGCCAGGTGCCGATGCCGTCGTACTGACGGCTCGCGACGGAGGTGTTCGTGTTGTCGATCATCGGGCACAGCAGCAGTTGTCCCGCCATCTCCGGGCCCTGCCGGTCGCGGGCCAGGAGGGCGACCGCGGCCGTGAGGCCTCCACCCGCGCTCCCGCCGCCGACCACGATGCGCTGCGGATCGATGCCGAGCTCGGCGGCGTGCGCGTGCACCCACACGAAGGCGGCGTAGCAGTCCTCCACCCCGGCCGGGTAGGGGTCCTCGGGTGCGAGTCGGTACTCGACGTTGACCGCGACCACTCGGTGCTCGGCGACGATGTCGACCACGCGGCCGGTCTCCCAGGAGCGGTGGCCGACGATCATGCCGCCGCCGTGGATGTTCACGAACCCGGGGAGCACATCGCCGCGCGTGCCGGTCGGGCGGAACACCGTGATCTCGATGTCGGGCGCGCCGTCAGGACCGGGGATGACGCGGTCCGCCCACTCGATGTCGCGGCCGGCGATGACCGTGTCGTTGTCGGGGAACATCCGGTCGACGCCCTCGCGTGGAAGGGTGTCACGGGTGAGGGCGGGCTGCGGGTTCTTCGCGAGCTCGTCGAGCACGGCCTGCACCTCGGGATCGAAGGGCACGGGCGTGACGGTCGGGTGTCCGACGGCGGTGGTGGTCATGGTTCTCCTTGCAGCGGTGTGGGGGAGCGGGGGTCAGGGGCCTTCGGGATCGACGACCCCTTCGTCGGCCCAGAACGGTTCGACGAGGCGGCGCAGCTCCTCGGCGCCGACGCGGTCGACCAGGGCTGCGGCGTCGAGATTCGCGCGCAGCTGTTCGATGCTCGATGCGCCGAACAGCGTGGTCGTGAGAGCCGGATGCGTGAGCGTGAACGCGATCCCGAGCTGCGCGGGTGAGACGGCGAGCGAGGAGGCGAGGTCGGCGAAGGCCGGCACGTCCGCGATGATCCGCTCCCGGATGTCACCCGGGTCGCGTCCGATCTGCCGGTCGCCTCTGATCTTCCCGGCCAGCACACCGCCCTCCAGGCAGTCGGAGGCCTGCAGGGCCAGCCCCTGCTCCCAGAGGCGCGCGAACGGTTCGCCGTCGGGGATCGAACGTCGGGAGACGCTGTACTTGAGCTGGGCGATCTGCGGGCCGGCGACACCCTCTGCGGACGCGATGTCCATCAGCGCCTGGATGCTCGACGCCGACCAGTTGTTCACTCCCCACGCGCGGATCAGACCGGCCTCCGCGAGCCGGGCGAGGTCGAGCACGAGGTCGCGCAGGTCGAGGTCGTCACGGCGCAGGTCGCCGAGGATCACGAGGTCGGCGTGCTCCACCCCGACGCGTGTCAGGGCGTTCTCCAGCTGCGGGCGGAAACCGTCGTCGCCGAACGCCTCGAGCCACAGCTTCGACGACAGCAGCCACTCGTCGCGGCGAAGTCCTGCGGCGCGCACCATCGCGGAGAAGATGACATCCGTGAAGACGGGCGGTGCGCCCGGGGCGGAGTACACGCCGACGTCGAACAGGTTCACGCCGCGGTCGACTGCTTCGCGGAGCATGGAGACCGCGTCGGCGAAGTCCATCCGGTCGTAGGTGTGCCAGGAGCCGAGCGAGAACAGCGAGGCGTCGATGCCACTGCGGCCGATCTCGCGGAGGGGCAGGAGGGGAGTGGTCATGGGAGTCCTCACCGTCTCGGGTCGATGACGGCCTTGACCTCATCGAGGTGGTGCATGTGGGCGATCTTCGACGACGCCTCGGCGAGACCGACCGGCTCGCTGAAGAGGTCGTCCCAGGGGAATCGGTCGGCGAACGCGGTGAAGAAGTCGATCGCGCGCGCGTAGTCGGAGATGTCGCCGTTGAGCGAGCCGACGACGGTGAGCTCCTTGCCCATGATGCTGCTGATCGGGAAGCCGTCGCCCGCGGGTCCGGTCGACCCGACGATCGTGACGGTGCCGCGCTGGGCGGCAATCGCGATCGCGTCGGGCCCGACGCTCGGAGCGCCGGCGAAGTCGAAGACGTGGTCGGCACCGCGGCTTCCCGTCAGCGCCAGGACCTGGTCGACGACCGGACCATCGCGGAAGTCGACGACCGCGTCGGCGCCGAAGCGGCCGGCGAGTTCCAGGCGCGACGCGGGGGCGCCGACCGTCACGACCTGGCCCGCGCCGGAGATCTTCGCGACGGCCGTGGCGAAGATGCCCAGCGCACCCGCGCCCTGCACGACCACGCTCGAGCCCGGACGGATGCGTCCTGCCCGCTCGAACGCCCGCAGGACGGTCTTGGCCGCGCATCCGGCCATCGAGGCCCAGGTGTCCTTGACGGATGACGGGAGCAGCAGCTTCGCCGCACCGGGGGTCACGTAGGCGTACTCCGCGAGGCCCGCGGTGGCGAAGGGGTGCACGTCGGCGCGCTGCAGGAAGCCGTACCCGCGATGCGAACAGGCGACGGGCTCGCGCAGCACCACGCAGCCGTAGCACTCGCCGCAGGTCGACTCGGACCAGCCGATGCGGTCGCCGGGGGAGAGCGGACGTCCGAGGGCGTCCTTCGTGTCCGGTCCGGTGGCGACGATCTCACCGACCATCTCGTGGCCGAGCACCATCGGGAGCATGCCGGGGAAGGTCATCCGCCCCTCCCAGATCTCGATGTCGGTGCCGCACAGCGTGGTGCAGGCGATGCGCACGAGGGCGGCGCCGGGTTCGATCTCGGCGGGGAGCGGGAGGTCCTGCAGGGCGAGCGGTTCGCCGTGCGCGGTGAGCACGGCGGCGCGGGTGGTGGTGGGGAGTGGCATGCGGATTCTCCAGTCGCGGGCGGATGGCGGATCGGAAAAGGGGCCTGGGAAGGGGCGGGAAGGGGTGGAATCGATCCCGCGTCAGACCAGGAGCTGGCCGCCGTCGACGGCGACGGACACTCCGGTGATGTGGCTGGCGGCATCGCTCGCGAGGAACAGCACGAGCGGGGTGATCTGGTCGACCTCGGCGATCGAGCCGAGGGGGATGCGCGACTCCCATGCCGCGCGCGCCTCCGGGTTCGAGGCGAAGTCGGCGGTCAGCGGTGTGAGCACGGGACCGGGAGCGACGGCGTTGACGCGCACGCCGGAAGCGGCGAGTTCGATAGCGGCGGTGCGGGTGAGGGCGTCCACCGCGGCCTTGGTCGCCTCGTAGTGACCGAGACCGGGGGTGGGCTGGCGTGCGCCGATGGAGGAGATGTTGACGATCGAGCCGTGACCGGCCTCGGCGAGCAGGGCGCCGAACACCCGCAGCATGAGGAACGTGCCGCGCACGTTGACCCGAAGAGCCGCATCCACGACGTCGACCGGGACCTCCTGGAGCGTGCCGCCGCCCGCGACGATGCCCGCGTTGTTGACGAGCACGTCGATACCGCCGTCGGCGGCGAGGCGATCGGCGGCGGCTCGGACGGAGGCCTCGTCGCCGATGTCGAGCGTGAGGGCGGTGGCTCCGATCTCGGCCGCCACGGCGGCAGCGGCATCCGCGTTCACGTCGCCGATGAACACCTCGTCTCCCGCGTCGCGGAAGGCGGCGGCGATGCCGCGACCGAGGCCGGATGCGCCTCCGGTGACCAGGATGCGGCGGGGGGATGCGGTCATGTTCGTCCTCACTGACGGCTGTTCTGAAGGGGTGTCTCCGTTATATTCTACAAACATAGAAAAACACAACCCCGTGTCTCGAGACGGCGAAGGAGCCTTCATGCCCGAAACGACATATCCCCGGAAGTCCCTGAATCCTGCGGGACTCCCCGTGCCTCCGCTGGCCCTCGGCTCGTGGAACACGTGGGACCGGATGGATGCCGACGAGGCGGTCGCGCTGATCCGCCGGGCCGTCGAGGGGGACGCCGGCTTCTTCGACGTCGCGTACTACAACATGGGTCCGCATGCCGAGAACTCGAAGACCGACATCCTCTTCGGGCAGGCGCTCCGGGCGAGTGGCGTCGCGCGCGGGGACGTCGTGCTGTGCGGCAAGCTCTGGCTGTGGGACTGGCCGAACCAGGGGTTCCGTGCACAGCTCGTGGAGTCGCTGCAACGCGCAGGACTCGACCGGTTCGACACTCTCGTGGTGGGGGACTATCTCGACGCCCCCGACCTGCCGCGACTCGTCGCCGACGTGAACGAGCTGATCGCGGAAGGGCTCGTCGACTCCTGGGGCATCAACAACTGGCGCGTCGAGCACACGCGCGAGGCGCTCGCGCAGGCCGAGGAACAGGGCGCGGCGGGTCCGGTGTTCGCCCAGCTGAAGTACGGCATCGCCCGGAGGTCGATGGCTGAGGGCGACGCCTACGGTCCGCTGTTCGCGGACGGCACGCTGACACTCCAGGCGTCGGACGTGTTCGAGGGTGGCATCCTCGCCACCGGGCGCATGCCCGAGCGCAAGATCGGCGCCGATGTGGGCGGCATCCGCGAGCAGATCGCCGCGGTCTACCCCGAGGTCGCGCGGGTGGCGGGGGAGTTCGGTGTGACGCCCGCCGCGCTCGGCATCGCCTTCTGCCTGTCGAACCCCGCCACCGCGAACGTGCTGTTCGGCGCCTCACGCCTCTCCCAGTTGGAGGAGAACCACGCGGCGCTCGCACTCGCGCGCGACCACGGCACAGAGGTGCGGGCGGCGCTCGC
The DNA here is from genome assembly GCF_037150835.1 of Microbacterium sp. LB12. Classification (NCBI taxonomy): domain Bacteria; kingdom Bacillati; phylum Actinomycetota; class Actinomycetes; order Micrococcales; family Microbacteriaceae; genus Microbacterium; species Microbacterium sp. LB12. Next base: position 281,898 of record NZ_JBBCPF010000005.1, read on the forward strand.
CGGATGCTGGGTCGACCGGGATGTGCGGGCCGACGGGGTGTGGTGAGGGCTCAGTGCGCGCCGCCGAACTCGATCATCGCGACGCCGGCCGCGATGAGGGCGACGCCGAGCGCCATCAAGAGGGAGAAGTGGTCTTTGAAGATCACGCGCCCGAGCACCGCGGTCACGGCTACACCGGCAGCCGCCCAGATGCCGTAGGCGACCCCCACCGGCATCCCCAGGGCGAGGATCGTTCCGAGCAGCGTGAAGGCCGCGAGGTAGCCGACGACGATCACCGGGATCCAGCGCCGGCGCCGAAGCCCTTCGGAGGCACGCAGGCTCAGGGTGGCGGTCACCTCGCTGGCGATCGCGAGGGCGAGCAGCAGCCAGGTCATGACGCGACCTCGGTCGACGCGCGCTCATGCGAGCCGAGCTCGACCAGCAGCACGCCGACCACGATCACGCCGACGCCGACGATCTGCATCGGCCCCAGCTCCTCGCCGAACAGCACGGTGCCGAGCACGGCGGTGAGCACGACCCCGATCGCGGACCAGATGCCGTACGCGACGCCCACCGCCATCCCGCGATCCAGCACGACCGACAGCAGCCACAGCGAGCCCGTGTAGCCGATCACGACGACGATCAGCCAGAGCGGATGCGTGAACCCCTCGGCCGCGCGCAGTGAGAGTGTCGCGGTGACCTCCAGGCCGATCGCGAGGAGCAGTGGCGGCCATGCCGACGGGCGCGTGCGGTCTGTCATCGCGTGCCTTTCGTGGCGGTTCGAGGAGGGAAACGTGCCGAGGGGGCGCCAGATTCCCTCGTCGGGGGGCGATCGAGAGAAGCGGTGCATCCGTGGGGCAGGTCTTCGATTCTCTCTGCTGCCGGTGAACGCCGTGTGTCGTCGAGGCTCCGGGTATGGTGGCATGTCGGAATCTCTCGAACAAATCTTCTAAAGTCGGGTGTGATTCTCGGTAGAATCGAGTCATGTCGAAGTTGGCCGTGTTGCACGAGGCGATGTCCCGCCTCGATGCGGCGTGGGCTGATGCTGAAGACTCCGGCGAGCTGTCGCGCGCGCAACTGATCGCGGTGAGTTCCTCTCTCGGCGTGCTGCAGCGGAGGCTGGATGCGGTGCACGTCGAGGTGGCCGCGTGCATCTCTCGCGAGTCCCGCCCCGAGCTGGGGCCCGATGGGCTCGCGAAGCAGCAGGGCTTCCGCAGTCCGGCGACGTTGATCGCGGCCACCGTGGGTGTCTCGCGGGGTGATGCGACCCGGCTCGTGAAGGTGGGAGAAGCGGTCGCGCCGCGTGCGGATCTTCTGGGGGCGCCGTTGCCGGCGAGGTATCCGGTGGTGCGGGAGGCGCTCGGCGCGGGAACGCTGAGCGCCCAGGCGGCGGCCGTGGTCATCGCCCTGTTGGACCGGTGTCGCGTCGCGGTGGGGCTGGTGCGTATCGCTGAGGCCGAGCGCCTGCTGGTCGAGAAGGCGGCCGGGCTCGCGCTCGACGACGTGCGGAAGCTGGTCGTGCGGGCGGAGGCGTGGCTGGATCCCGATGGGGTGGAGCCGCGACTGGACGAGCAGCGTTCTCGGCGGTCGCTCGCCGTGTATGAGCGTGACGGGATGGTGCATCTGAATGCGGTCCTCGATGCCGAGACCGCCGCTCCCGTGGTGACGGCGATTCGCGGATATGTGACGGCGGCGTTCGCCGCGCGGAAAGGCTCGACCGTGCCGGAGGCGCCGGATGCGGATCGCCGCACAGTGCCGATGATTCAGGCCGATGCGCTCGCCGTGTTCGCCGCGCACGTGCTCGGGTGCGATGCCAAGGTGCCGCTGGCGGGGGCGACGATCGTGGTGCGGATGAGCCTCGACGACCTGGAGTCGGGCGCGGGCTCGGCCGAGATCGACGGGATGGAGCAGTCGATCAGCATCGGAGCCGCGCGGCGCATGGCCGCCGGCGGTGGAGTGATCCCGTGCGTGCTCGGCGCCGCGAGCGAAGTGCTCGACTCGGGGCGGGAGAAGCGCCTGTTCACGCGAGCGCAACGGTTGGCGCTGGTGGAGAGGGATGGCGGTTGTGCCATGTGTGGCCTGCCACCCGAGATGACGAAGGCGCACCACATCCGATGGTGGCAGCGAGATCACGGGCCGACGGACCTCTCGAACGGCGTGCTGCTGTGCGAGACCTGCCATCACCGCATCCACGACAACGGGTGGGATGTGCGCATCGATGGTGGTGGGGATGGGCGTGGGAGGGTGTGGTTCGTGCCCCCTGCGTCGGTCGACCCGGCGCGCGTCCCGCGTCTGGGCGGCAGGGCGCGGTTCGACATCGCCGCCTGAGGGTGCCGCCTGAGGGTGCCCGCCTGAGGGTGCCGCGTGATCGCGTCGGGTGCCTGTGTCGCTGGATTGCGATGCCTGCGCGCTCGGACAAGCCTGGTGCGCCCCGGAGCATGACCCCACGCCTCGGGAGCGAGAAACGCTCTTGCGCTCTTTTTCCACATCTGTAGACTAAACAGCACGACACATCGAAGTGACGTCGGATCCGGCCTCCGGTCAGCGGCACCTCGAACCTTCTTCACCACCCCTGCACCCGAGAGAAGGAACCATGAAACGAATGCCCCTCGCCCTCGCCGCGGCCCTTGCCGCGACACTGGCGCTCACCAGCTGCAGCGGCAGCGCAACGCCCTCGCCGTCCGACGGCGGCGGCGAAGGCCCCGATGCTCTCAACATCGGGAACTTCCTCGACATCACGTCGTGGGACCCCTCGCTCGCCGACATCGGGTTCGACGGCCCGTACCTCTCCGCCGTCTACGACGCCCTGATCGCCCTCGACGCCGACGGCGACCCGATCCCGTCGCTCGCCACCGCGTGGACCGTCGCCGACGACGACCTCAGCATCGACCTCGACATCCGCACCGACGCCGTGTTCAGCGACGGCACCCCGGTCGATGTCGACGCCGTGATCACGAGCCTCGAGTACCTCAAGGCCGGGGCGCGCTCCGGTGAGGCCTACGTCAACGTCGCCTCGTTCGACAAGGTCGACGATGACACCGTCCGCATCGCTCTCACGCAGCGCGACGACACGATCCTCTACTTCATGGGCCTCGGTCGCAGCTATGTCGCCTCGCCGGCAGCCATCGAAGCCGGCACCCTGGGCAGCGAGCCGATCGGTTCCGGTCCGTACGTCCTCGACAGCACGATGAGCGTCGCCGGTGCCGAGTACCACTTCACCAAGACCGCCGACCACTGGGACGCGAAGGCCTATCCGTTCTCCGAGCTGGCGATCTTCCCGATCACCGATGCCACCGCCCGACACAACGCGATGCTCAGTGGCCAGATCAACGTGCAGTACGGCGACGTCGCCAACCTCGAGCAGGCCACGCAGCAGGGCTGGAACACCGCGGAGCGCGTCTCCGGCTGGGCGGGCCTGGTCATCACCGACCACACCGGGGCGAAGAGCGAACCGCTCGGAAAGCTGGAAGTGCGCCAGGCGCTGAACTACGCCTTCGATGGCGCGGCGATCCTCGCCGCCGTGGGCAGCGGTGCCGGTGTCGCCACCAACCAGGTGTTCCCCGACGGCGGGACGATCAACGACCCGTCGCTCAACGAGACCTACGCCTACAACATCGACACGGCGAAGAAGCTGCTGGCGGAAGGCGGCTACCCCGACGGCTTCGCGATCTCGATGCCCATGTCTCCCATCTTCGAGATGTGGAAGCCCTCCGCGGAGCAGGCGCTCAACGAGATCGGCGTGACCGTCACCTGGGACAACATGCAGATGCCGGACTACCAGCTCAACGCGCCGAACTACCCGATGTTCATCTCGTTCCTCGCGATGGACGGCAACGACGTCGCGACCGTCGCCCGGCAGGTGACCAGCGTGCAGTGGTTCAACCCCGAACCCGACTACGCGAAGAACGAGGTCATCGCCCCGCTCGTCGAGAAGGTGCAGACCGAGCGCGGCGACGCGCAGACCGCTGCCATCAAAGAGCTCAACAAGGCCCTCGTCGACCAGGCGTGGTGGTCGGTCTGGTACCAGGCGAACAACATCTACTACACGGCGCCCGGCATCCAGCTGCAGCCGGTGGTGGGGATGATGTTCCCGACACTGCGCTACATCACGAAGGGCTGACGCCCGCCGGGGCGGCCGCGACCACGGCCGCCCCGGAATCCTTCCCCCTCCGACCCGTCCACCTCCCGAGAGGTCCCCATGCTCCTGTTCACGGCGAAGCGTGTGCTGTCCGGCATCCTGCTGCTCGTCGCGGTCTCGATCGGCACCTTCTTCCTGGCGCATCTCGCGATCAGCGACCCGACCGCCTCACTCCTGGGCACGACGGCCAGTCCTGCCCAGCAGGCCGCCCTCGCCGAGAAGATCGGTCTGGACCGTCCGCTCCTCGTGCAGTTCTGGGACTGGCTCTCCCACGCGGCACTGCTCGACTTCGGCGTCTCGTGGCGCAACTTCCAGCCCGTCAGTGCCCAGCTCGCGATCAAGGTCCCGGTGACCCTGTCGGTCGTGACGTTCGCGACGCTGATCACCGCCGTGGTCGGCATCGCCTTCGGAATGATCACCGGCCTCCGGCCCGGCACCTGGTTCGACCGCATCATCAAGGGCATCTCGGTCGTCCTGTTCGCCCTTCCGGGCTTCTGGGTCAGCCTCGTGCTCGTCATGTGGCTCGCGGTGCAGCTCAAATGGTTCCCGGCTGTCGGCTACGTGCCGCCGACGCAATCGGTCGACGGCTGGCTGCGCTCCATCACGCTTCCCGCGGTCTCGCTGGCCCTCGGCGGCATCGTCGCCGTGTCCGAGCAGCTGCGCAATGCCGTGATCGCGCAGAGCCGTCAGGACTGGGTGCGCACGCTCCGCAGCCGTGGCCTCTCGGCCACGAGGGTCAACCTGCACATCCTGCGCAACGCCTCGCCCGCCGCGCTCACGGTGATCGCGCTCATGTTCGTCGGACTGCTCTCCGGGGCGATCGTCGTCGAGCAGATCTTCAGCCTCCCCGGCCTCGGCCAGCTCACCAATCAGTCCTCGCAGAACGGCGACATCCCGATGCTCCTCGGCATCACCGTGATCTCCATCGTCTTCGTCGTCCTCATCAACCTCCTGCTCGATCTCGTGCTCGGCTGGATCAACCCGAAGGTGCGCGTCGCATGACCACCACAGACATCCGGGTCGCGTTCGACCGGGCGGCGCAGAAGCGACGGTCGAGCCTGTTCCGCCGGTTCCTCCGGCACCCCGGCGGATACATCCCGCTGGCGATCTTCCTGCTCATCGTGCTCGTCGGGGTGTTCGCGCCGCTGCTCGCACCGATGGACCCGAACTTCGTCGACCTCGCCGCGGCCAAGGCCCCTCCCGGCCCGGAACACCTCCTGGGCGGCGACTCGACCGGTCGAGACATCCTGAGCCGGCTCATCTACGGCACCCGCACGACGCTGTGGGGAGCGCTCATCACGATCGTGACGGCCCTCGTGATCGGCGTGCCGTCCGGTGTCGCCGCCGGCTACTTCGGCGGCACGTTCGACCGTGTCGCGACGTGGATCAGCGACGCCCTCCAGTCGATCCCCGGAATGATCATTCTGCTCGTGGTCGCCGCCGGCAGCCGCAACAACTTCGAGCTGCTGATGGCCACGGTCGGCGTGTTCATGGTGCCCGGATATTTCCGCATCGCCCGTTCGCAGACGCTCGCCGTCCGCAGCGAGCCCTACATCGACGCCGCCCGGGTCTCGGGCCTGTCCGACGGGCGCATCATCTTCCGGCACGTCATCAAGGCCGTGTACCCGCCCGTCATCATCCAGACCGCCCTTACCGCAGGAATCGCGATGGGAATGCAGGCCGGGCTCCAGTTCCTCGGCATCGGCGACTCCAACGTCCCCAGCTGGGGCGCGATGATGCTCGAGGGCTTCCGCCTGATGCTCACGTTCCCGCTCATGCTGCTGTGGCCCTCCGCGGCTCTCGGCCTCACGATCGCTGTGCTCGCGATCATGGGGTCGACGCTCGCCGAACTGGTGCAGGTGCGCACCCCCCGCGTCTCCCGGCGTCGGGCCGGTGGCGAGGTCGCCCCGGCGACTCCTCGCAGGCCCGCTACCGGCAGCGTTCAGCACGCAGCCGAGGAGTCGGCGCTGCGCGTCGAGAACCTCCGGGTCGTGCACGCGACGCCGAGCGGTGAGACTGAGGTCGTGCACGGCGTCACCCTCGACGTGGCACCGGGGGAGGTCGTGGGCATCGTGGGGGAGTCGGGATCCGGCAAATCGCAGACGGTGTTCTCGGTGCTCGACCTGCTGCCCGCCACGGGACGCGCGGTCGCCGACGCCATCTGGGTG